>CAMDKD010000004.1 GCA_945901125.1 Bordetella parapertussis | reverse complement strand
TTTGGTCGTAAGCCTTGGCTTCGCCGCCAAACTTCGCCGACAAAATCGTCGTGATCGCCGCCGTCAGCGTCGTCTTGCCATGGTCCACGTGGCCGATGGTGCCCACGTTGACGTGCGGTTTTGTCCGCTCAAATTTGCCTTTTGCCATTGTCTTTTCTCCAAAGAACAGGCCCGTGTACAGGTTTTACGTCTGCACGATGCTGCTGGTTCGTCCCGCACGGGTAACAGGACGGCGCATCGTCGCAGACACTTGAAATCAGAGGGGACAGAGCAAACCGCAAGCGGCCAACATGTCCCCATGTTTGATCAGAGGGGACAGAGCAAACCGCAAGCGGCCAACATGTCCCCATGTTTGATTAGAGGGGACAGAGCAAACCGCAAGCGGTTTGATCTGTCCCCAAGTATTTACTTTGCCCTTGCAGCAACAATCGCTTCAGCGACGTTGCGCGGGGCTTCGGTGTAGTGCTTGAATTCCATGGTGTAGGTGGCGCGACCTTGCGACATTGAACGCAGGGTGGTCGAGTAACCAAACATCTCGGACAAAGGCACTTCGGCCTTGATGGCCTTGCCGCCGCCGACCATGTCGTCCATGCCCTGCACCATGCCGCGACGTGAGGACAAATCGCCCATCACGTTACCAGCGTAGTCTTCAGGCGTTTCAACTTCCACGGCCATCATCGGCTCCAGAATCACAGGGCTGGCCTTGCGGCAGCCTTCTTTGAAGCCGAAGATCGCGGCCATTTTGAAAGCCATCTCAGAAGAGTCAACGTCGTGGTAAGAGCCGAAGTGCAATGTCACTTTGACATCGACCACCGGATAACCGGCGAGCACACCAGCGGTCAAGGCTTCAATCACGCCTTTTTCAACCGCAGGAATGTATTCGCGCGGCACCACACCGCCTTTGATCGCGTCAACAAACTCAAAACCTTTGCCAGCCTCGTTAGGTTCAATCTTGAACACCACGTGACCGTACTGGCCTTTACCACCTGACTGACGAACAAATTTGCCTTCGCTGTCTTCAATGGTTTTGCGAATCGTTTCGCGGTAAGCCACCTGCGGCTTGCCGACGTTGGCTTCCACGCCGAATTCGCGCTTCATGCGGTCCACAATGATTTCAAGGTGCAACTCACCCATACCGGCGATCAAGGTCTGGCCGGATTCTTCGTCGGTCTTGACGCGGAAAGACGGGTCTTCCTGTGCCAGACGCTGCAAAGCAATGCCCATTTTTTCCTGGTCGGCCTTGGTTTTGGGCTCGACGGCCTGGGTAATCACGGGCTCGGGGAAAATCATGCGCTCGAGCATGACAACGGCTGATGGATCACACAGTGTTTCACCGGTGGTCACATCTTTCAAACCGACACAAGCGGCGATGTCGCCGGCGCAAATTTCATCAACCTCTTCACGGTTGTTGGCGTGCATTTGAACGATACGGCCGATACGTTCTTTTTTGCCCTTGATTGGGTTGTAAACCGTGTCGCCTTTTTTCAGTACGCCTGAATACACACGCACGAAAGTGAGTTGGCCGACAAACGGGTCGGTCATCAACTTAAAGGCCAATGAAGAGAATTTTTCTTTGTCGTCGGCTTCGCGGTGCACTTCTTTTTCGTCGTCATCCATACCTTTAACTGGCGGGATGTCGATGGGTGACGGCATGAGTTCGATGACGGCATCCAACATGCGCTGAACACCTTTGTTTTTAAAGGCGGTGCCGCACATCATGGGCTGAATTTCACTGGCGATGGTGCGAACGCGCAAACCATGGGTGATTTCAGCTTCTGTCAAATCGCCTTCTTCCAGGTATTTGTTCATCAGCTCTTCGGAGGCTTCAGCAGCAGCTTCCATCATGTTTTCACGCCATTTTTTGGCTTCTGCCACCAAATCAGCCGGAATCTCTTCAAAACGAAATTTCATGCCTTGAGACGCTTCGTCCCAGATGATGGCTTTCATCTTGCGCAAATCGACCACGCCGGTGAAGTTTTCTTCGGCGCCGATAGGAATGACGATAGGCACGGGGTTGGCCTTGAGCCGCAATTTCATCTGGTCATAGACCTTGAAGAAGTTGGCGCCGGTGCGGTCCATTTTGTTGACAAAGGCCAGGCGCGGCACTTTGTATTTGTTGGCCTGACGCCAAACGGTTTCAGACTGAGGCTGTACGCCGCCGACCGCGCAATACACCATGCAGGCGCCGTCGAGCACACGCATAGAGCGCTCGACTTCAATCGTGAAGTCCACGTGTCCGGGCGTGTCAATGATGTTGATGCGGTGCTCAGGGAAAGAGGCATCCATGCCCTTCCAGAAACAGGTGGTGGCCGCAGACGTGATGGTGATGCCGCGCTCTTGCTCCTGCTCCATCCAGTCCATGGTGGCCGCGCCATCATGCACTTCACCGATTTTGTGGTTCACACCGGTATAAAAAAGAATACGCTCGGTGGTGGTGGTTTTGCCCGCATCGATGTGCGCAGAAATGCCGATATTGCGATAGCGCTCGATAGGAGTCTTGCGTGCCATGGTCAACCTCTTGGGGATTCAGATTAAAAACAGGAAATTGTCTGCGTCGTTTGTGACAACAGATAGCGCAGTTGCGGGCCGGGTGTACCGCTCTTCGCATGCAACGAGCACGCGAACCCGGCACCTGCAAACTGCTGCTTCGATCAGAAGCGGAAGTGTGAAAACGCTTTGTTGGCTTCAGCCATGCGGTGAACTTCGTCACGCTTTTTCATGGCACCGCCGCGACCTTCAGCGGCTTCCAGCAATTCGTTGGCCAGGCGCAATGCCATGGATTTTTCGCCACGCTTGCGGGCGGCTTCCTTGATCCAGCGCATGGACAAGGCCAGGCGACGCACAGGGCGCACTTCAACCGGCACCTGGTAATTGGCACCACCGACGCGGCGGGATTTCACCTCGACCATGGGCTTGACGTTATTGATGGCGTTGCTGAACAACTCGACCGGGTCTTTGCCGGATTTGGACTGGATTTGCTCGAGTGCGCCGTAGATGATGCGCTCGGCGACAGCTTTTTTGCCGCTTTCCATCACCACGTTCATGAATTTGGAGAGTTCGATGTTGCCGTATTTAGGATCAGGCAGTATTTCCCGTTTGGGGACTTCGCGACGACGTGGCATGTTGCTTCCTTTGTTGCTTCAGTTGGTTGCGCCGGGCGCAAACCCGAGAACCATGCAGGCTCTCACTTACTTGACCCGCGCAGACACCGCGTCCGCGCTATGAGGTCTTGGTCAGGCCCGCCCTTGCCGGGGCAAACCCAACCACCTGAAAAAAATCAGGCTTTCTTGGGGCGCTTAGCGCCGTATTTGGAACGTGACTGCTTGCGGTCTTTCACGCCTTGCAAATCGAGTGAACCGCGCACGATGTGGTAACGCACACCGGGCAAATCCTTGACACGACCGCCGCGCACCAGCACCACAGAGTGCTCTTGCAGGTTGTGGCCTTCGCCGCCGATATAAGAAATCACCTCAAAGCCATTGGTCAAACGGACCTTGGCCACCTTACGCAACGCAGAGTTTGGTTTTTTAGGTGTGGTGGTGTAAACACGTGTGCAAACGCCACGGCGCTGGGGCGAGTTTTGCATCGCAGGGCTCTTGGACTTGGTCTTTTCGACCTCGCGTCCGTGACGCACCAGTTGGTTAATGGTTGGCATTGAAAACGTCCTTCAACGTTTGAACTTTGAAAAGGAATTGATCCGGAAATTTCCGAAAAGCCTGACAGTATAGCAGTAAGCCATAGAAACCGGCTGATTTATTGAAACCCTACAGCAAACAAATACCAAAGCATTATTTAAGCCACAGGGTCAGCGTGTCCCAGGTGCGCCCGAGGAAGCCGGCCTCTTCCACCGTCGACAAAGCCAGCAAAGGGATTTCAACCAGCGGGGCCTGGTTCAGCAGCACTTTGAGGGTGGCCACCGGCTGGTTCTTTTGCAACGGGGCCAGCAAGGGGTCCGGGCGGGTCACCATGGTTTTGATGTTGCCGGCCTGACCCTGTGGTACTGCCACCACAATGGCCTGGTCTCTGCCCAAGCCCACCTGCGGCTGGCGGCCCTTGAACACCGCAGGCGTCACCACGGCTTGTCCAGCCTCAAACAATTTGATGCCATCGTATGCGGTATAGCCCCAGTTCAACAATTTTTGCGCCTCTTCAGCGCGGGCGTTTTCGCTGGCCGCCCCGAGAACAATGGCGAGCAAGCGACGCCCTTGCAAATTCGGGAAGTCCCGCTGGGCGGTGGCCACCAGACAAAACCCTGCGGCCTCCGTATGGCCGGTTTTCAGGCCGTCCACCGTCGGATCCCTGAACAACAGCAAATTGCGGTTGCTGTCGTTGGCCGCAGGCGTGCCTGGATAACGGTATTTTTTGATGGCGTAGTAACCGACATAAGCCGGAAAATCCCTCATCAAACGGGTAGACAGTGTGGCCAGGTCACGAGCCGTGGTGGTGTGGCCGCTTTCGGTAAGCCCTTCAGGGTTTTTATAAAAGGTATTGTTCATACCAAGCGCTTTGGCCTGGGCATTCATCATTTCGACAAAATGCTCGCTGGTGCCGCCCACGCCTTCGGCCAGCGCCATAGTGGCATCGTTGCCTGATTGGACAATCATGCCCTTGATCAAGTCTTCCACCGGAACCTGCATCTTGGGGTCAATGAACATGCGTGAGCCTTCCATTTTCCAGGCCCTGGGGCTGACAGAAAAAGTTTGTTGCAAGCTGATTTTTTTCTGGCGCAAGGCATCAAACACCAGATAAGCCGTCATCAACTTGGTCAGCGACGCCGGCTCCACCGGTGTGTCGGCCTCTTTTTGCGCCAGCACTTGCGAGGCGCTGAGGTCCACCAGCAAATAAGCGCGTGCAGCGATTTCCGGAGGCTGGGGCGCTTGGGCGTGAGACAAGGCCGCAAGAAACAGGCTGAGGGTGGCAAATAAAAACGTATTTTTCATGGGTAGCAGGTAGCAGTGAAAGGGTTTCAAGCCCTCAGGTGGCGCATTGCCAAGGATTTCAACAAGGGCAATTGTCCATGAAAGAAATGACCGGTGCCGGGAAAGACCGTGACCGGCAGTTGCTGCGGGCGCGACCAGTCCATGACCGCGGACAAGGCCACGGTGTCATCGCTCTCGCCGTGTATCACCAGGCTGTGCGCGTGCGCCTCAAGTGGCAAGGGGCTGGCAGGGAAATGGCTGACCGCCGTGCCCACCAATATGATTTTTTGCAATCTGCCTGTCGGCCACAAAGACTGAACCGCCTGACAAGCGACAAACGCACCGAATGAAAAACCGGCCAAGACCAGCGGCGAATCAGGCGCGAGTTGCGCGACCAAAGCCAGCAAATCTGCGGTTTCGCCCTGCCCTTCGTCATAAACGCCTTCGCTGCTGCCTACGCCACGGAAATTGAAACGTAAGCAATCCCAGCCGGACGCTACACAAGCGCGGGCAAGCGTTTGCACCACTTTGTTGTCCATGGTGCCGCCAAACAGCGGGTGAGGATGAGCGACCACCGCCAGGCCTAGCGACACACCTTCGGCTTTGTCCAGCACCGCTTCTGCGAGACGGCCGCTGAGCTTGAGATCTAAAGCCGGCATGCTGTCAGCGGCCTACGTTGTCCGGTATGAGCAAACGCTCAACGACCTGGCCGTTTTGCAGATGTGATTCAATGATTTCATCTATGTCATTGGTGTCCACATAGGTATACCAGACCGCCTCGGGATACACCACCAGCACGGGCCCGCCTGCACACCGGTCTAAGCAACCCGCCTGGTTGACACGCACGCCGTCTTCGCCGTTGAGGCCGAGTTGCTTGACCCGGGTTTTGCAATGTTTCCAGGCGGTTTGAGCCTGATGGTCTGAGCAACAGGCCTCACCGGCATCGCGCTGGTTGAGGCAGAAGAACACATGGTGTTGGTAATAACTTTTGGATGTCATGAGCGAATTTTAGAGCCGGTGTGTATGCAAATCTTTATGGCGCAAGCGCCACGCCGCCCAAAACAATAAGGCCCAGGGCCATAACCAGTTCAGCCAAGGCGTCAACCCGTGAAACCGGATGAACCGACCTTGCTCCCAAGTTTGCATGGTTTGTTCGTAGTAGGTGCTGACCGGCGACAGGTTGAGCAGTAACAGCAATGACAATTGAAGCAGAAACAGTGTTTGAGTTAATCGACGCTCAGACCTCTTAACCATCAACACCAGCAAACACAAACCCAAGGCCAGGCCGCTGCCCGACTGCGGCGTCAGCCAATACCAAGCGTGTTCAGGGCCATAAGTCAAGGTGGCAGACAAGGCATTGCCCAGCACCGCCAGCAATGTCACAGCCACTAAAACAGAAATGCGCTGCCCCGAACGCCGGCACAAAGCCATGGCCAGCAAGCCAGGCACCAGCAGCCCCAAAGCAACGCAAGCCATTTCAAAATAAGGCGTCATCGGCTGCGCCAGCCACTCCAGAGCCGTTGAAAAACGGGTCTCAAAATCAGGAAACCATTCCAGCAAAAACCGGCGCAACAAGTCCACCACATGGCCCAGACCCAAGGGCACGGTCACCGGAAACAAGAGCGCCACCGGCCACAAGGCCAGCAGCACCAGACTGCCTTTGGCATCATGCGTCAACCATTCGCGGCGGAACTGCGACCAGCGGTACAACCAGCCGCGCCTCTCTAAGGCAACTGCCGCCGCCGCACCGGTCATGCCGCCTAAGGTGTTGAGCAGCCAATCCAGTTGCGACGGCATACGCACGGGCAAAAAAGTCTGCATGCACTCCATGCCGAAAGACAAGACACAGGATCCTGCAGCAGCCAGCAGCCAGGCCCGGGCGCGCGAATAGCTGCTGCGCATGCCTGCCAGACACAGCCAAAAGCCCAGCGGCGCATAGCCCAGCAGATTGCTGTTGAGATCAAACCAGGTGTTGTACTTGGGCCAGGGTGCGGTCACAAACGACCAGGGAGCGATCTCCTGGTTGCGCCAATCTTCAAACGGGTACAAACTGGCGTACACAATCACCAGCACGCAAAGCCAGGACAGCGTCCAGGCCGTGGTACGACGCTTAGCCGTCATAGGACATCAAAAAGGTTTGACCACCACCAGCACCACCGCCGCCACCAGCAGCAGCACGGGCGCTTCGTTGAACCAGCGATACCAGATATGAGAGTGAGTGGCTGCACCGGATTCGAAAAAGCGCAAATGTCTGGCGCATAAGTGGTGGTAACCGATGGCCAGAACCACCGCCGCCAGCTTGAGCGTCATCCAGTTTGATGGCGGCAACCCGCCTATGCCGTAACCCAGCCACAGGCCGAGGCCCAGCACCAGCGCCGGCCACATCAACAAGGTCATGAAGCGCATAAGCTTGCGCGCCATCAGCAGCAGGCGCTCGCGCTCGGCCGAGGAATCCGGCGGCACCATGGCCAAATTGACAAAAATGCGCGGCAGGTAAAACAAGCCGGCAAACCAGCTGGCGACAAAAATAATATGAAAGGCTTTGACCCACAACATAGCTGGAGTTTAGTGGCAAGCCCGCGGTGCTTAAGCACCCCCTTTTAGCGACCTGTCGTCGGCTGGGGTTTCACCCCAAAAGTGGTTTCAGCCAATGCGGCACAATTTCGCCATGACCATTCCTACCCAATTCCCCCATACCCGCCTGCGTCGGCTGCGCCGCGATGACTTCACCCGCCGCCTGGTGCGCGAAAACGCCTTGAGCGTGAACGACCTGATTTACCCCGTGTTTGTGCTTGACGGTGAGAAAAAACGAGAAGCCGTCGCTTCCATGCCCGGCGTCGAGCGGCTCAGTCTGGACTTGCTGCTGCCGGTGGCCGAACAATGCGTCAAGCTGGGGATTCCGGTGATGGCCTTGTTCCCGGTGATTGACCCGTCTCTGAAAACCCCGGACGGGCGCGAAGCCACCAACGCCAAAGGCCTGGTGCCGCGCGTCGTGAAAAGTTTGAAACAACATTTCCCCAATTTGGGCGTGATGACCGATGTGGCGCTCGATCCGTTCACCAGCCACGGCCAGGACGGTTTGCTGGATGACACCGGCTACATCATGAACGACCCGACGGTCGAAGTGTTGGTGCAGCAAGCCTTGACGCAAGCGGATGCCGGTGTCGACATCGTCGCGCCCAGCGACATGATGGACGGACGCATAGCCGCTATCCGCCAAGCACTGGAAGCACACGGCCACATACATACCCGCATCATGGCCTACAGCGCCAAATACGCGAGTTCGTTTTACGGACCGTTTCGTGACGCGGTAGGCTCGGCCGCCAACCTGGGCAAGAGCGACAAAAAGGTCTACCAGATGGATGCTGGCAACTCAGACGAGGCTTTGCGCGAAGTAGCCATGGACATTGCCGAGGGCGCTGACATGGTGATGGTCAAACCCGGCATGCCTTACCTGGACATCGTGCGCCGGGTCAAGGACGAGTTCAGCATGCCCACCTTTGTCTACCAAGTCTCCGGCGAATACGCCATGCTCAAAGCCGCTGCGCAAAACGGCTGGCTGGATCATGACGGCGTGATGATGGAAAGCTTGCTGGCATTCAAACGCGCCGGGGCCGACGGCATATTGACGTATTTCGCCATTCAGGCGGCGGAAAAATTGCGCCAGACCTGACGTCGCCCAGCGGGTTGAGCTTGACAACCCGCCTTGGGTTCGGGCTGCGACTACACCTTTAAGTGATCGATGAAAAAACCCAGGGTTTTTTCCAGTGCCAGTTCGGCAGCGGCCGCGTTATAGCTGCTGCGGTGGTCGCAGTTAAAGCCATGGTCGGCGTCGTACACCTGCACCTCGACTTGCGGCTGCGCTGAGCGGAACGCCTCTACCGAATCGACAGGAATCAGCGGGTCGTGGGTGCCGAAATGCGTCAGCACCGGACACAGCGGTTTGGCACTCAGCGCAGGCGCCAGCGTCATGCCGCCGCCGTAATAGCAAACCGCGGCCGTGACGCCGCTCAATTGCGTGGCGGCGCGCCAGGTCAGCAAGCCGCCCCAGCAATAACCGACCACGCCGACTTTGCCCTTGACCGCCAGCGACGCATGCGTGATGGCCGCTTGCACATCGGCCATCACGCCGGGGGCGGGCAAGGCCTCGGCGCGACCTTTGAGTTCACGTCCCGTGGCCACATCGTCTGCGCTGTAGCCCAGATTGACATGTTTTTGCACCCGCGAAAACGTGGCCGGTGCAATGGCCAGAAAACCCGCAAGAGCGAAGCCGTCGGCCACGGCACGGATATGCGCATTCACGCCGAAGATTTCCTGCAACACCACAATGGCGGCGCGCGGCGGTTTTTTCGGTTGGGCCACATAGGCCTCGAAAGCAAAACCGTCGGCGGCTTTCAATTCAATCGCATGTCCCATCAAGCACCTCTTTGTTAGCCGGCTTGCAAGCGGCGTTGTAAAAATTCCAAGCGGTCCTGGCCCCAGAACAATTCGCCGTCCACCACGAAAGTCGGCGCGCCGAACACGCCGAGTTTCAAGGCCTCGTCGGTGTACGCCTGGTAAGCCGATTGAGCACCCGCTTGTTTGCTCTGCTCTAAACGCGAGGCATCCAAGTGCTGCTCTTGCAACAACTCGGCCAGCACTGCGTGGTCTGCGATGTTTCGCTCATCCGCCCAGACCGCCGACAACAGCGCGCCGCACAAACGCATGGCTGCATCTGCGCCATCGTGTTGATCGACCGCAATGATGAGGCGGGATGCGTCGTCCCCGGGCACCGGAAAAAATTTGGGGTGCAGGTTCAGCGGCAATTTCAAATGGTCGGCGAAGCGGCGCAGTTCGACCAGCCGGTAAGCCTGGCGCTGCGATGAACGCTGACCAACCGGCAAGCCGCCGGTCACTGGAAACACCTGCCCGCCCAGGTCCATGGGCTTGATGCGCACCGTGGCGCCGACAGCTGCTGCCATGGCGGTCAGCCTGGCATGCCCGAAATACGTCCACGGGCTTTGCGGGGCGAGAAAGTAATCAATGGTCAATGGCATAAGCGCTTTCAATCGTGTTATCTTTTTAGACAAGCCGTGCCAGCTTGTCCGCAAGCCGCATCCTACTATTTCGCACCCACCTACCCACTGAACGGAGCTCACGTGAACGCATCTACCCCCACCCCCTTGGTTTTGATCACCGGCGGCAGCCGCGGCATAGGCGCGGCCTGCGCTTTGCTCGCCGCTAAGCAAGGCTGGGCCGTCGCCGTCAATTACACGCAAGACGCCAAAGCGGCAGCCGATGTGGTGGCGCAGATACAGGCCATGGGCGGGCGGGCGCAGGCGTTTCAGGCCGATATTGGCATAGAGGCCGACATTCTGCGTTTGTTCAATGAAGTCGACGACGCCATGGGCCGCATCACCGGCTTCATCAACAACGCCGGCGTGGTCGATGTAGCGGCGCGGGTCGAGGACATGTCCTGGGCGCGGCTAGAGCGCATGATGCGCATCAATGTGCTCGGCAGTTTTGCCTGCGCGGCGCAAGCGGTCAAGCGCATGAGCACGCGCCACGGCGGCGCGGGCGGCAGCATCGTCAACCTGAGCAGCGCCGCCGCTTTGCTGGGTTCACCCAACCAGTACGTGGATTACGCCGCCAGCAAAGCTGCCATAGACACCTTTACCATGGGCCTGTCCAAGGAAGTGGCCACCGAAGGCATACGCGTGAACGGCGTGCGCCCCGGATTGATACTGACCGACATACACGCCAGCGGCGGCCAGCCCGACCGCGCCCACCAACTCGCCAACCAGGTACCTATGCAACGCCCGGGCACAGCTGAAGAAGTAGCCCAGGGCATCGTCTGGCTGCTCGGCGATGCCGCGTCTTATGTGACCGGCACCACTTTGAATGTGGCCGGCGGACGGGTATGAGCGAGGTCACTATTTTTTGGGAAGACATGCAAGTCGGTCAGGTCAGGGAGTTGGGCAGCATCACACCGACGCGAGAAGAGATCATTGCTTTTGCGACACAGTTCGATCCGCAGCCGTTTCACCTGGATGAAGAGGCGGCCAAAGCCTCGGTGTTCGGCGGCTTGTGCGCCAGCGGCTGGCATACCTGCGCCATGGCCATGCGCTTGATGGTGACAAATTTTTTGTGCCACACCTCGAGCATGGGTTCCCCCGGGCTGGAAGGCATCAAATGGACCAAGCCGGTGTTCCCGGGCGACACGCTGAGCTTGCGCACGACGGTGCTGGAAAACAAGCCCATGGGCAAACGACCGGACATAGGCATGACCCGCAATCTGTGGGAAATGTTCAACCAGCATGGCGACAAGGTGTTGCACATGGAGGGATGGGGTATGTTTGGGCGGCGCGGTTAAGACACGCTTTGGCCGACCATCCGGACTTGGTTGGCATTTCTGCATTCATCAATGAAGGCACGCTTTAACCGAACCATCCGGTGCGATTTTTTTCTGCGCTTTCGCTGGAAAAAAACGCCCCCTCCGATTCGGCCTGAAGTGATAGTTTTGGCTTAAGTCATGTTTCGTTGTCGTACTGGCTTTCTGTATCGAACCGCAGAAATGCTGTCGGAGAAATACGTCGAGTGGACAAATGACATGGCGGGCGGGCCGACGCGAACATTGGCGCGCAGCGGCAGTGAGCGGCGACCGAACCGGCGTAGCGTGAGCACTTCACTCAAAGGCACACCCGGCGTGGCGTGAACCCCTCACTTCATGAAACGTGCCTAGCCACACTGCACAGATAATGGGTGTTTCAAGAACGAGACAACGCCATGAGCACAACCCGCATCGGTCACCACATCAACGGCTCGCCTGTCGCCGGACAAGGCCAGCGCTCACAACCGGTGACAAACCCCGCCACCGGCAAAGTGACCGGCAACGTGGCATTGGCCGATAAGCAAGATGTGAACACAGCTGTCGCCGCTGCCCAGGCCGCGTTCCCTGCCTGGGCAGACGCGCCGCCCTTGCGCCGCGCCCGCGTCATGTTCAAATTTCTGGAGCTCTTGCACCAGCACAAAGACGCGCTGGCGCACGCCATCACCGCCGAGCACGGCAAGGTGTTCACCGACGCCCAAGGCGAAGTCGCGCGCGGCATAGACATCGTTGAATTCGCTACCGGCATTCCACAGTTACTCAAGGGCGATTACACCGAACAGGTCGCGACAGGCATAGACAACTGGACGCTGCGCCAACCGCTGGGCGTGGTGGCCGGCATCACACCGTTCAACTTCCCTGTCATGGTGCCCATGTGGATGTTCCCGGTGGCCATTGCTGCGGGCAACACATTCATCCTCAAACCCAGCCCGACCGACCCGACGCCGTCTTTGATGATGGCCGATTTGCTCAAACAAGCAGGTTTGCCCGACGGCGTGTTCAACGTGGTGCAAGGCGACAAAGAAGCCGTCGATGCTTTGCTGGAACACCCGGATGTCAAAGCCGTGAGCTTTGTCGGCTCGACACCGATTGCCAATTACATTTATGAAACCGGCGCACACCGCGGTAAGCGCGTGCAAGCCCTGGGCGGCGCGAAAAACCACATGGTGGTCATGCCCGACGCTGACCTGGACCAGTCATTGGACGCATTGATAGGCGCGGCCTACGGCTCGGCCGGTGAACGCTGCATGGCGATCAGCGTGGCGGTGTTGGTCGGCGATGTGGCCGACAAAATCATGCCCAAGCTCATTGAGCGCACCAAAGCTTTGAAAGTGCTGAACGGCGAAAACCTGGCAGCCGAAATGGGCCCCATCGTCACGCAACTTGCCCACGAGCGCATCAGCGGTTACATCGCGTTGGGCGTGGAAGAAGGCGCGAAGTTGCTGGTTGACGGGCGCGGCTTCACAGGCGCTCAAGCCGGTGCTGGTTGCGAACAGGGTTTTTGGATGGGCGGCTCACTGTTTGACCACGTGACCACCGACATGCGTATTTACAAAGAAGAAATTTTCGGCCCGGTGCTGGCCTGTGTGCGCGTGCCCGACTTTGCGACAGCCGTGCAAATCATCAACGACCACGAGTTCGGCAACGGTGTGTCTTGCTTCACCCGCGACGGTAACGTGGCACGCGAGTTTTCACGCCGCATACAAGTGGGCATGGTCGGCATCAACGTGCCGATTCCCGTACCCATGGCCTGGCACGGATTCGGCGGCTGGAAGCGCTCCTTGTTCGGCGACATGCATGCCTACGGCGAAGAAGGCGTGCGTTTTTACACCAAGCAAAAATCCATCATGCAACGCTGGCCGGAGAGCACGCCTAAAGGCGCGGAGTTTGTGATGCCGACGTCCAAATGACATGAACGACACCACCTTCGACTACATCATCATTGGTGCCGGCACCGCCGGTTGCCTGCTGGCCAACCGTTTGAGTGCAGACGCGTCCAAGCGGGTGTTGCTGATCGAAGCCGGTCGCAAAGACGATTACCACTGGGTGCATATCCCGGTCGGCTATTTGTATTGCATAGGCAACCCGCGCACCGACTGGCTGTACCAAACTGAACCTGCTGAAGGACTGAACGGTCGCCGCTTGCGCTACCCGCGTGGCAAGGTGCTTGGCGGCTGCTCCAGCATCAACGGCATGATTTACATGCGTGGGCAGTCGCGCGACTACGACCATTGGGCGGCCATCACCGGCGACGCGCGTTGGAGCTGGGAACACAGCCTGCCGTATTTCAAAATGCACGAAGACCATTACCTCGGCGCGAATGCTTTGCACGGTGCCAAAGGCACGCCGTCTGAAGTGGTGCAACAAGGCCAAAGCGTGTACCACCAAACCTTGCGTCACCGCAACGCAGGCGGCGAATGGCGTATCGAAAAACAGCGCTTGCGCTGGGACGTGCTGGACGCGTTCGCGCAAGCCGCGGTGCAAGCCGGTATTCCCGCCACCGACGACTTCAACCGGGGTTCTAACGAAGGCGTCAGCTATTTCGAAGTGAACCAGAAAAGCGGTTGGCGCTGGAACACGGCCAAAGCGTTTTTGCGGCCGGCTTGTTATGCGCGGCCAAATTTCGAGATGTGGACCGCCGCGCAAGTGTCCAAACTGCACATAGACACACAGTCTGATGACAGCCTCGCTTGCACCGGCGCTGAAGTGTGGAACGGCAAAGAAAGTGTGCAAGCTGTCGCGCGTCAAGCTGTGGTTTTGTGCGCCGGTGCCATAGGCACGCCTCAGCTGCTGCAACTCTCAGGCATAGGTCCGGCCGCGCTGCTGCAACAACACGGCATCACGCCGCTGGCAGATCTGCCGGGTGTGGGTGCCAATCTGCAAGACCATTTGCAAATCCGCGCGGTGTTCAAAGTCAAAGGCGTGAAAACCTTGAACACCATGGCCAACAACTGGTGGGGCAAAGCCGCTATCGGCTTGGAATACCTGTTGCACCGCAGCGGCCCCATGAGCATGGCGCCTTCGCAACTCGGCGCCTTCACCCGCAGCGATCCGTCGCAGCCCTGGCCGAATATCGAATACCACGTGCAGCCCTTGAGCCTGGATGCATTCGGCGAACCGCTGCACAGCTTTCCTGCGTTCACCGCCAGCGTCTGCAACCTGAACCCAAGCAGTCGCGGCACAGTCAACATTCAAAGCGCGGATTTCACGCAAGCCCCGCTGATCGCGCCGAGTTATTTGTCCACCGACGAAGACCGCCGCGTCGCGGCCGATTCTTTGCGGGTGACGCGTCGCATCGCCGCGCAACCGGCGCTGGCCCGATACCAGCCCGAGGAATGGAAGCCGGGCACGCAGTTTCAAACCGATGACGAACTCGCGCGTTTGGCCGGTGACCTAGGCACCACGATTTTTCACCCGGTAGGCACTGCGCGCATGGGCCGCATGGACGACCCGCAGGCGGTGGTTGACAGCGAATTGCGGGTGCGCGACGGGCGCGGCGGCTTGGTACGCGGCCTTCGTATCGCCGATGCGTCCGTGATGCCAAGCATTACCAGCGGCAACACCAACAGCCCGGTGTTGATGATTGCCGAGCGCGCCGCAGAATTGCTGGCGCTGCATGCGCTTGCCACGGGTAATTCCTAGGCAAAGCCACAGCCGCTTTCGCCTACAGTTCAGCCACTCGCAGCAAAACCCTCAGGGGCGCTGTTTGCAGAGGGTCAGAGGAGACAAAAAAAGCATCCTCCACAAGGTGGATAGCGACAACGGAAAAGCACCGCACAACGGTGCTTTTTTTTCGACTGCGAGAATGCTTGGATGGACATTGTGCTGGTCAGCCTGATGTCGGCGCTGGCCGGCTTTGTCGACGCCGTGGTGGGCGGCGGCGGATTGATTCTGGTGCCGGCCTTGTTTGCCACCTACCCGTCGCTGCACCCGGCCACGCTTTTGGGCACCAACAAATCGGCCTCGGTCTGGGGCACGCTGTTCGCCGCCTGGCAATACAACCGGCGGGTGCAACTGGCTTGGCGCGCACTGCTGTTGGCAAGTTTGATGGCGTTTTGCGGCTCCTGGGGCGGCGCTTATGTGCTGACCCTGTTGTCGCCTCAGTATTTGCGCATGGCTTTGCCCGCTTTGTTGCTGGCGCTGCTGTTCTACACCTTGTGGAACAAACAACTCGGCCACACGCATGCGCCTCGCTATGCAGCGCGCAGGCAAGCGGTATACATGGCTTTGATCGGCGGCGTCATCGGTTTTTACGATGGCTTTTTCGGTCCCGGCACAGGCAGCTTTCTGGTATTTCTGCTGGTACGTGTGCTGGGTTTTGATTTCTTACAAGCGTCTGCGCACAGCAAAGTCATGAACCTGTGCAGCAACCTGGCCGCCGTCATACTGCTGGCTTCCCAAGGCCATGTCTGGTGGCAGGTCGGTATTCCGCTGGCGCTGGCGAATGTGGCCGGCAGTCTGCTGGGCACACGCATGGCCATGCGACACGGCAGCGGTTTTGTGCGCTATGTGTTCATAGTGGTGGTCACCGCATTGGCTTTGAAAACCGCCAAAGACGCCTGGTTTTAACGCTCGGACTCGTCGTCCAGCCCAGGCTCGAGCGGCACACTCGTGGGTTTGGGCGGCCAAGGCACACTGGCCGCGGGTCTGCGCTTGCCCAGCGGTCTTGTGGCCTGACCGATGCGCACCGCATCCAAATCCTCCAGCGAGGGGTACAGGCCCAGCAACAAATAGTCAAACACCCGGCGCGCCATAGGTGCTGCGCTTTGCGCCCCGAAACCGGCGTTTTCCACCACCATGGCCAAAGCGATCCTAGGGTCTTCCGCGGGGGCAAACGCGATGAACAAGGCATGGTCGCGCAAACGCTCATCAATCTTACCGGCCACATATTTTTCATTTTGCTTGATGGTGAACACCTGGGCCGTGCCAGTTTTACCTGCACTGGTGTATTCGGCCGCCACAAAACTGCCGGCCGAAGTACCTTCCAGATTGACACCAATCATGGCTTTGCGGATCACCTCCAGATCCTCAGGCTTGAAACCTAAGGACTGCGGCGGATCTTTGACTACCACTTGTTTTTCCTTGGTTTCTATGTCTACCACCTCGCGTACCAGGTGCGGGCGGTTGCGCATGCCGTTGTTAGCCAAAGTAGCCACAGCCTGAGCGAGTTGCAGCATGGTGAAACTGTTATAGCCCTGGCCTATGCCCAGGGAAATGGTTTCGCCCGAATACCAGCGTTGCTGTTCAGCGCGTTTATAAGCATTTTGCTTCCACTCGGTTGACGGCAAAATGCCGCGCGATTCACCCTGGATGTCAATACCGGTCAATTGACCAAAGCCCAATAGCTTCATTTGCTCGTAAATGAGGTCCACGCCCATGTCGCGCGCCAGCATGTAGTAATAGGTGTCACAAGATTGCACAATCGATTTATACATATCAACCGAGCCGTGACCACTCTCTTTGTCGTCGCGAAAACGGTGATTGCCAAACATAAAAAAACCGGGGTCATAAATGATTTGCGAAGCATTGCGTTTGCCGGTGTTCAACGCTGCTAACGACATGAACGGCTTGTAGGTAGACCCGGGCGGGTAGGTGCCGCGCAAAGCACGGTTGAGCAAAGGTTTGTCCGGCGACTCGTTGAGCTTTTGCCAGTTGTCTACATCAATGCCTTCGACAAACAGGTTGGGATCGAAAGTCGGCTTGCTGACAAAAGCCAGCACTTCACCGTTGCTCGGGTCGATCGCCACCAGCGCACCGCGTCTGGCGCCATACATGTCTTCCACAAGTTGCTGCAATTTGATGTCTATGGACAGCACCACCGTGTTGCCAGGTGTAGCCGGGCTGCTGCGCAAGCGCCGCACTGCGTGTCCGCCGGCCGAGGTTTCCATTTCATGCACGCCGGTCTGGCCGTGCAACTGACGCTCATAGCTTTGCTCGACACCGAGCTTGCCTATGTAATCCGTGCCCCGGTAATTACCTACGTTTTCCTGCTCTTCCAGCTTTTCTTTTTCCGATTGATTGATACGCCCGATATAGCCTATGAAGTGGCTGGCGAGTTCGTTATACGGGTAGTTGCGGAACAAGCGCGCCCGGATTTCCACGCCGGGAAAGCGGTAGCGTTGCGCCGCAAAACGGGCAACCTCTTCGTCGCTCAAGCGGGTGCGAATGGGCACCGATTCAAAACTTTTAGATTCTTCACGCAACTTGCGAAACCGCCGTTTATCCCGCCCTTGAATGTCGATGAGTTCGGCCAGCTTTTCAATCACTTCGTCCAGCGGTTCAACGACTTTGGAAGGCGTTATTTCCAGTGTGTACGCAGAGTAATTGGTGGCCAGCACAATGCCGTTGCGGTCCATGATGACGCCGCGGTTGGGCACGATGGGCACGATGGCGGTGCGGTTGCTCTCCGCCTGAGCGCTGAATTCCTGGTATCGCCACAGCTGCAAATACATCAGCCGCAGGCACAACAGGCTGAAGGCCACCAGCACCATCAAAGACGCCACCAGGACGCGCGCGCGAAAGCGTCGAAGATCGTATTCGACGTTACGCAGCAGACTCATAAGGGACGGTGTTTATCCGGGTCCGGGGCGCGCCGCTGCGGGGCCAGCAGTATCAATGTCACCAACGGCCACATCAAGGCCTGCAGCACGGGCGGAATGACGAACGACCAGCCGGGGAACAAACCGCCGGCGGCAATGCGCACGCTCAACTCCAGCAATTGAGCGGCCATGAACACGGGCAGCACCTGCAAGGCCTGAGACGGGACATCAAACCAGAGTATGCGGCGGTGAATCATGGTCGCCAGATAGCCTTGCACGGTATAGGTGAGCGCATGCTGGCCGAGCAGCGAAGTCTGGTGAACATCGGTCAGCAAGCCCAGCACAAAGGCCACGCCCACACCGACGCGCAAGGGCTGGTGAATCGCCCAAAAAACCAGCACCAGCGCCAGCCAATCGGGCGCCCAGGCGGCGTTACCGGTCCAGGCCATGCTTTGCAGCATGTCCAGCAGCAAGGCAAAGGCCATCGTAAATAGCATGAACAAGGGGCTGACCGGCAACAACAGCTGCTGACCGCGCGGCATGATCATCCTCTGCCTCCTTTGACCGGGGCTTGCAGCGGCGGCGGTAAGTCTTTGAAGCTTGGCTGAGTGAGCTTGACCGGCTCGAGCACCATCACATGGCGCGCGCCCTGAACACGCGCAAGGGACTCGCACAAAATCCGCGCAAACACCGAATCGGCACGACGCTCGATCTTGACCACGCGGGCCACCGGAATACCGGGAGGGTAGACACCGTCGACGCCGCTGGTGGTCAACATATCGCCTTCTTCGATGTCGGCATTGGTGGCCATGTAACGCAGCTCGAGCAAGGGCGCGCCGCCGGATTCACCAAAAGCCACACCGCGTGCCCCGGTGCGTGTATTGAGCACAGGAATCGAATGTTCGCGGTCAGTCACCAGCGTGATTTCGCTGACCAGCGGATGCACACGCGTGACCTGTCCCAAAATGCCTTGTTCGTCCATCACCGGCGAACTGGTTAGCACGCCTTGCAAAGCACCTTTGTCCAGAATCATTTTGCGGGTGAAGGGATCCGCCGCTTCATACAAAACTTCTGCGGCCATGGCCGGGCTACCTAGGCGCTCGCGCAATTGCAGCAATTGACGCAGATCCCGGTTTTCCAGCATGAGTTGTTCGACCTGGCTGGCACGCACCGACTGATTGAGCAGTTGAGAACGGGCCTGCTCAACCGCACTCAAAGCATCCTGCTTGCTCTCGAACACATCGTCAAAGTGATCCCACAGCGCTTGCGGGCGCAATGCCACCCATTGCACCGGGTACACAATCAAGGACAAGGCCCAGCGGGCCGGTTGCACGATGTTGTAGTGCTGATCGGCAAACATCAGGCCGAAAGACAGAGCGCTGAACATGACCAGCTTGGTCAGTGCCGACGTGCCTTGCTTAAAGAAAGGCGGCGGCGAACGTTCCAGCGAGCCGAGCGGCATTTATTCGCTGGTAAAAATAGAACCTAAGCGCTCCATGCGTTCCAGCGCCAAGCCGCAACCGCGCACCACACAGGTCAGCGGGTCTTCGGCAACCAGCACCGGCAAACCGGTTTCCTCGGCCATTAAACGGTCGAGGTCGCGCAACAAAGCGCCGCCGCCGGTCAGCATCATGCCGCGTTCGGCGATATCAGCGCCGAGCTCGGGCGGGGTTTGCTCCAGCGCGTTTTTCACGGCGGAGACGATGTTGTTCAACGGATCGGTCAGCGCTTCCAGAATTTCATTCGAGGAAATGGTGAACGAGCGCGGCACGCCTTCGGACAGGTTGCGGCCTTTGACTTCCATCTCGCGCACTTCGCTGCCCGGGAAAGCCGAACCGATTTGCTTTTTGATAGCTTCTGCCGTCGGCTCGCCAATCAACATGCCGTAATTGCGGCGGATGTAATTGATGATGGCCTCATCGAACTTGTCGCCGCCGACACGCACACTGCCTTTGTAAACCATGCCGCCTAGCGAAATAACGCCGACTTCGGTGGTGCCGCCGCCAAGGTCGACCACCATGGAGCCGCTGGCGTCGCTAACAGGCAGACCGGCGCCGATGGCCGCCGCCATGGGTTCTTCAATCAAATACACCTCGGAAGCGCCGGCGCCGAGCGCGGATTCGCGTATGGCGCGACGCTCAACCTGGGTGGAACCGCAGGGCACGCAAATGATGATGCGCGGGCTGGGTTTGAGCAGCGAACGAGGGTGCACCATTTTGATAAATTGCTTGAGCATTTGCTCGGTGACGGTGAAGTCGGCGATGACGCCGTCTTTCATCGGGCGTATGGCTTCGATGTTGCCCGGCACTTTTCCCAGCATGGCCTTGGCCTCGTGACCGACCGCTTGAATACTTTTCTTGCCTTGCGGCCCGCCTTCGTGGCGAATGGAGACCACCGACGGCTCGTCCAGCACAATGCCACGGTCTCGTACGTAAATCAGGGTATTGGCGGTGCCCAGGTCAATGGCCAGGTCGGTGGAGAAATACCGACGAAATGCTCCAAACATCACAATCCTCTCTGGGTAATTCCAGTAAAGGCGAGATAATACCTGATCACCCTTACTCCATTAGGCGCTCCAAGCCGTTTTTCAGTTTCTGCTTATGTCCCTGTCATCCCAAGATATCCAACGATTGGCTCAGTTGTCCCGGCTGCAATTTGACACCCCGGCAGCCGATCGCCTGCTCGGTCAGCTCAACGGCTTTTTTGAGATCGTCGAGCAAATGCGCGCGGTCGACACCACCGACGTGGTGCCCATGGCGCATCCGGTCGATGCCATGCAAGGTTTAACTGCTGCCATTGGCGACACCGACGCACTGGGTATGACGCTGCGTTTGCGCGAAGACGTGGTGAGCGAAACCAATCAGCGCGAGGCTAACCAGCGCAGTGCGCCTGCGGTCGAGCGAGGTTTGTTTTTGGTGCCGAAAGTGATCGAGTAAGCCATGGCTGATTTACACAACATGACAGTGGCCGAATTGGCGGCGGGTCTTCAAAACAAAGATTTCAGCGCAGTGGAAGTAGCCACACGCTTTCTGGCGCGCATGGGCGGCAATCCGCATAACGCATTTTTGGACATCAACAGCGAAGTGACGCTGGCACAGGCACAGGCCTCGGACGACAAAATTACCAATGGCACGGCAGGCCACTTGGAAGGCGTGCCGATTGCGCACAAAGACATCTTTGTGACCAAAGATTTCGCCACCACGGCGGGGTCAAAAATATTGAAAGACTACCGCTCTCCGTTTGACGCCACGGTAGTTTCAAAGTTGCGCGAAGCAGGCATGGTGACTTTGGGCAAACTCAATTGCGATGAATTTGCTATGGGCTCGGCCAATGAAAACTCTGCTTATGGTGCGGTGACCAACCCGTGGAACTTCATTGCAGACTCAAAAGGTCAAATCAAGAACTACGTCCCTGGCGGCTCGTCCGGCGGCAGTGCGGCGGCTGTGGCAGCACGTTTGGCGCCTGCGGCGACCGGCACCGACACCGGCGGCTCCATTCGCCAGCCCGCCGCGTTTTGCGGCATCACCGGCATCAAGCCTACTTATGGCCGCGCCTCACGCTACGGCATGGTGGCGTTTGCTTCCAGCCTGGACCAAGCCGGGCCGATGGCGCGCAGCGCTGAAGATTGCGCTTTGTTGTTGTCGGCGATGTGCGGGTCGGATTTGGACAGAGACTCCACTTCCCTAAATGTAGCGAACGAAGATTTTTCGCGATTGCTCACCATGCCTGCGGGGGATAAGCCTTTGGCAAAAGCAGGGAAAGATGGCGGGCCTTTGAAAATTGGTCACCCGCGTGAATGGCTGGGCGGCGGATCGCAAGTTGATTTTGATCGCAATGCTCCAGCGCGTCGCAGCGATGGCACAAACCCAGAAGTTCAAATGCGCATTGAAGAAGCGCTCGCGCACTACAAATCCCTCGGAGCCGAATTGGTGGAAGTGAGCCTTCCGCAAGCCCAATTAAGCATCCCTGTCTACTACATCGTCTGCGCCGCCGAAGCCTCCAGCAACTTAAGCCGTTTTGACGGCGTGAAATTCGGTCATCGCGCCAAAGAATTTTCCGACTTAGCAGACATGTACCAGCGTACCCGCTCCGAAGGTTTTGGCGACGAGGTGAAGCGCCGCATCATGATTGGCAGCTATGTGTTGTCGCACGGTTATTACGACGCCTACTATTTGCAAGCGCAAAAAATCCGCCGAATGATTGCAGAAGATTTTCAAAAAGCATTCGCGCAATGCGATGTGATTGCTGGGCCTGTAGCGCCTACCACTGCATGGCAGTTGGGCGACAAAGCTGATGATCCGGTTGCCAATTACTTGGCCGACATCTTCACCTTGCCTGCGTCGCTGGCGGGTTTGCCTTGCATGAGCATCCCCGTCGGCTTGGGCGACATGGGCATGCCTGTAGGTATGCAACTCATAGGCAATTATTTGCAAGAAACGCAACTGCTGAACGTGGCGCACCGCTTTCAGCAAGTCACCGCATTCCATGACGCAACACCGGAGGGCGTGAAATGAGCACCTCCCTTTTAGTCCACGGCTACGAAGTCGTTATTGGCTTTGAAACCCACGCCCAGCTTTCTACACAAAGCAAAATTTTCAGCCGCGCATCCACTGCCTTTGGTGCCGAGCCAAACACCCAAGCTTGCGCGGTGGACCTGGCCTTGCCCGGCACGCTGCCGGTGATGAACAAGGGCGCGGTCGAGCGCGCCATCGAACTTGGGCTGGCGCTGGGTTCACATATCGCCGAGCGCAGCGTGTTTGCACGCAAAACTTATTTTTACCCCGACCTGCCCAAGGGCTACCAGATCAGCCAGTTTGAAATACCGGTGGTGCAAGGCGGTGCGGTGTCGTTCTTTTTGGGTCACGAGAAAAAAACCGTGAAACTGGTGCGTGCGCATTTGGAGGAGGATGCGGGTAAGTCTTTGCATGGACTTGGGTTTGGTGAAGGGGGTTTTGGTGAGGGTGGTTTTGGGGGTGAATTTTCAAAAGGCCAATCCGGCATCGACCTGAACCGCGCCGGCACGCCGCTTTTAGAAATCGTGACCGAGCCCGATATGCGTTCCAGTGAAGAAGCCGTGGCCTACGCCAAAGAGCTTCACAAAATTGTCACCTGGGTTGGTATTTGCGACGGCAATATGCAAGAAGGCAGTTTCCGTTGCGATGCAAACGTGTCGGTACGCAAACCCGGTGCGCCGCTGGGCACACGGCGTGAAATCAAAAACTTGAACAGCTTCAAGTTCATGCAACAAGCGATTGACTATGAAGTGCGCTGGCAGATTGAGCAAATCGAAGACGGCCACGCGATTCAACAAGCGACGGTGTTGTTTAACCCGGACACCGGCGAGACCCGCGCCATGCGCACCAAAGAAGACGCTGCCGATTACCGCTATTTCCCCGATCCGGATTTACCACCGCTGGTGATTTCGCGCGAATGGGTGGAACGCGTGCGAAGCGAGATGGCCGAGTTGCCGCGCGTGATGGCCGAGCGTTTTGTCACGCAATACGGTTTGCCCGAATACGACGCGACCACGCTCACGCAAAGCAAGGCGATGGCGGCTTATTTTGAAGAAACGGCCAATGCTTGCGGGCAAGCGAAGTTGGCGAGCAACTGGATCATGGGTGAGTTGTCGCGGCGCATGAATGCGGATGACATCCCTATTGAGCAGTCACCTGTCACCGCAGCACAGCTCGCCAAATTGATCGAGAGAATTACAGACAACACCATCAACAACAATTCTGGAAAGGCGCTATTTGATGCATTGTGGGCTCTGGAATTGCATCCTGATACTTCAAATGGTGCGCCCTCCATGGTTGATGACCTCATCGAAGCCAAAGGCCTGAAACAAATGAACGACACCGGCGCCTTGGAAGCCATCATCGACGAAGTGCTGGCCGCCAATCCGAAAAACGTCGAAGAGTTCAAAGCCGGCAACACCAAAGCCTTGAACGGTTTGGTCGGCCCGATCATGAAGGCCAGCAAGGGGAAGGCCAATCCGGCGCAGGTGAATGAACTGTTACTGAAAAAGCTGGGTTGATTTGCTCCTCGCCATGAAAATCGGTGATGACATGACCGATTTTCATGGCGAGTGCATTTAAAGCCTTGGCTTTGAAAACTTGACTACGCTTGACATCTCTTACATGTCACTTTAGACGGTCAAAGCCAATTTTCTAATTGCAAGTTTTTCACATGTGTAAATGCCTTGTCATCGCTCACGAGCGTAGTTTTCAGTTGCAAGGCGTGCGACGCAATTTGCAAATCGAGCGGCGCCAACGACGTTCCCGTGATGTGTAATTGGGCTCTAAGTGAGCCATAGGTTTGTGCAACCGCGTCATCCCAAGGCATAACTTCTACTCGACGCAAAAATTCCTTCACTGCGGCCTTTAGCGCGATAGCTTGCGGGCGCTTAGCCAGTCCAAAAGCCAGTTCACCTGCTGTGATCGCGGATATGCAAACGCTGTGCATGGGCACTTCCACCAGTTTCGCCATGACATCGGGTTGGCGTTTGATGATGTGACTCACCGTGTTGGTGTCCAGCATGTAACGATTGGCCATGGCGAAGCTCAGTTGCTAATAGTCTTAGACACAGCATCCAATGGATCGCGCTCTGGCGCTTGAGTGTGCCCGGCCGTCAGGCGTTCGTAGGGGGTCAAAAAATCATCCGGGACTTCAACTGCCTGGGCTGCCGCCACAAAACCTGTCCAATCTAGCGGTCGGCTAGATAAAATAACGTCCCCAGTGACCATGTCTTTATGTATAAAAACTTCCTGGGCATCGAATCTGTATGCGGCTGGAAGGCGCACGGCCTGACTGCGGCCATTGGCAAAAAGTTTGGCGGTTTGTGACATAGATTGCCTTTCACACAACAAATAGTATATACCATAGTATATGCCGTTAATGTATTGCATTCCGCGCCCAACCCAAAGCTACAGTCACCCCCATGCCCACCCCTCTCTTACTCATTCCCGGCCTGATGTGCGACCACAGCGTGTGGTCGCCGCTGCTGCCCTTGTTACCCAAAGACTTGCAGACCCACACCGGCGACCACGGCGACAGCGACTCTCTCATAGCCATGGCGCAGCGCCTATTGAAAACCGCTCCTCCACTGTTCGACATGGCCGGGCATTCCATGGGCGGGCGTGTGGCGCTAGAGGTTTACCGGCTGGCGCCTGAGCGGGTTCGCCGTATCGCGCTGATGAACACTGGCTACCTGTCATTGGCTGCCGGTGAAGCAGGCGAAAAAGAGCGTGCCGGTCGCATGCATTTGTTAAACCTTGCGCAAACCCAAGGGGTGCGCGCCATGGCGGCACAGTGGGTGGGCAACATGGTCGCGCCTGCACGTTTGCAAGACACGGCGTTGATCCATCGCATCCTCGACATGTTCGAGCGCAAATCTGCCACCGTATTTGAACGTCAACTGCATGCCTTGTTGACCCGACCAGACGCCAGCGATGTACTTGCAAACATCCGCATCCCCTGCCTGGTGATGACCGGCGAGCACGACGCTTGGGCCGACGTGGCGCAACACCGCGCCATGGCAGATCTGTTACTGTCGAAAACCGGGGTGACTGTGATACCCCAAGCCGGTCACATGCTGACCATGGAAGAACCGGTCGCTGTGGCTCAGGCTTTCCTGAACTGGCTGAGTTGACGCGCCGGTTTTTTTTGCATATCCGCTTGCGCTTGCAAGCTTCTCAACATGCCTGTGACGATCAAGGCTTGCGCCACATAGTAGCTGGCCAACACCCACAGCCCTTCATAAGGCAAAGGGCTGATAAATTTATCGATAGCCAGCACGCTGTCCGACAACAAGAACAGCGTGGCACCAACGGCGGTCAACAGGCTGCCGCTGTCTTGAAGCTGCATACGGCGGCCCCAGGCCTGAGCTGCCATCAGCGCGATCACCGCCACATACAAGCCTACGGGAATTCGCAGTTCAACCGGCAGGCCATTGAGAAATAACACCGAGTACAGCAATGCACCGGCGAGCAAACAGCGCAACAAAGCAGATCGACTTGGCAACAGCTTTGCGTCCATGGTTAACAATTTCAAGTAACACAAGTGCGCGACAAGAAACGCCACCAGCCCCGGCACAAACAAACCCGGGTAAAGCAACAGCACATCGCCAACCCAGCTTAAACCCAGTGCGCGCACCAGCCAGGTTTGCGGTTTGTCAGCAAGCCCGTTGGGCAGCCAAGCGACAAACATCAGCAACATCAAGGCGGTCGGCTTGGCGAGGTTGTAAACATCAACCCAGTCGCAGGCCGCCGCCGCTGTCGACATGGCGGCGAATTGCACATAAGCGCACAACAAGGGCTTGATGCGGTTTTGCAGCAAAGCGTTCACGCCCCATAAACCGGCGCTGACCGCCAGCACGCTGACCGCAGCATCGCCCCAAGGCATGCTGTCCATGTGCCACAAGACTTCAGCGGCTGCGCCCAGCAACAACACAAACCAGCCAAGCGCCCATTGCAAGCTGCTGCGGTTTTGCACAGGTTCGAACGCCGTGTGTTGATCAATGGCGAATGCAGCTTGAGGAAAACGTGCTTGCAGATCAGCGGGACGCCAGCCGGGGTGACGCAACCACACCATCAGCTTGTCGCGCCAGCGCGCTGCATGCCAGCTGTCGTGCAACAAACCGCTGTAAACCTGCCAGTTGGCCCACAACGGGTCCCAGCTGTTGAGCGGCGCACGCGTTCCGTAAATACATGGCTGTTGAGCGTCTTCTTGCTTGAAGCTGCCGAACAATCGGTCCCACACCACCCAGATGCCGCCGTAATTTTTATCTACATACGCATCGTTGACGGCATGGTGCACCCTGTGATTCGAAGGCGAACAAAACCAGCGGTCAAACCAGCCCAGCTTGCCCACGTGTTCGGTATGCACCCAGAACTGGTAGAGCAAATCGATGAGCGCGACGATGCCGAAGATGAACGGCGTGACGCCAATGATGGCCATGGGCAGGTAAAAAATCCAAGCAACCGCCACGCCCGAGGTGGTCTGCCGCAAAGCGGTCGACAGGTTGTAGTGATTGCTCTGGTGATGCACCACATGACCGCCCCAGAACAAGGCCACTTCGTGGCTGGCGCGGTGGTACCAGTAATAGCAAAAATCGTAAAGCACCAAGGCGATGATCACGCCATACCAGCTGTTCCAAAAGTCGGGCTGAGGAAACAGCGCCACTTGTTCGAACACCAGGGTGTAAATGCTGATGCGCAACAAGCGGGTGAACACCGCGCTCAACTGACTGATGACCCCGAGGCTGATGCTGTTGATCGCATCGTCCCAGCGGTAGGTTTGTGACGCCGCCTGACCCTTGCGCGCCAGTCGCCACCCCCACCAGCATTCAAACGCGATGGCCAGCAAAAAAACCGGTGTCGCCAGCACAATGATAAAACCCATGCTGCTTCCTTTCAATGAATCACTGAACTTTGGGCAACAAGGCCCACATTCGCAATGGCTGCTTCATGCGTCCGGCCAGTTCACCTGCAGCCGCGCCGGTACCCAGGTACAAATCTGCGCGCACCGCACCTAGGATGGCACTGCCCGTGTCTTGCGCCACCACCAGGCGCTGCAATGCCTGCGTCGGCCCGGGCGACACCAGCCACAGCGGTGTGCCGTAAGACACACTCAGCGGATCCACCGCAATCGAGCGCCCCGGTGTCAGCGGCAAGCCTTGCGCACCGCGCGGCCCGATGCCGGCATCTGTGATGACCTCTTCCTTGAAAAACACATAACGCGGATTGACCCAGAACAAGGCCTGCGCTTTTTGCGGGTTGCGCTGCAACCAGGCTTTGATACCGGGCCAGGACGCGTCCTTGATTTCATTTTTGTCTAGCAGCCAGCGGCCTATGCTCTGGTAGGGCTGTTCATTGGAAGCAGCAAAGGCCACGCGCACCGTGTACGCCCGCCCGTCTGCCTCGGTGATGCGCAAACGCCCCGAGCCTTGTATGTGCAACACCATGGCGTCCACCGGATCGGCCACCCAGGCGATTTCTCTGCCGTGCAATGCAGCTTGTGCTGTTGACTGAGTTTCAATTTCTTGCCGGCTGAACCAGGGCTGACCGGGTTTGAGACCGGCAGGCACGCGGTACAAAGGAACCGAAAAACCGTTGCCTGGCACACGGCGTGCGTCAATCACCGGTTCGTAATATGCGGTCAGCAATCCGTTGGCTTGCGCTTGCAGCGATTCAATCCGATGTGGTTGGAGTTGTTGCATCAGCCATTGGCGCTGCTCGTCCTGTTCGGCTATCGCCAGGCGGCGAATCTGCGGGCACAAGGCAGCCATCACCGATCCGGGTTTTTCACAATTCGCAGTCAACACGGCCCAGACCTCGGGCATGGATTCTTTCTCCCAGCCCGGTAGCTCGCTCCAGGGCACAGGCACCAGTTGACTGTTTCTTTGTTCAGCAGCCGAACTCTCCTGCGACGGCAACGGCCGCCCGCTTGCATCTACGGGAGAGCGTATGACAGGCGCAGATTGACCGGTTGGCGGGACAGGCTTGACCGGCCCTTTGACCGCACAAGCGGCCAGCAGCAAAGGCACTCCCCAACGCAGTGAATACCGCAGACAAGCACGCACGCTTTCAGTGCCAGCGATTACAGTCATGCATGAACGGAGAAAAAACCACATGTTGCTGATTTTGCTGGAAGCCCTGGGAGCCGGCCTGATACTGGTGTTGATCGTCTGGTGGACCATGTTCTCCGGGCGACGCGATGGCGAGCGCAAGGACGAGGAGTGATTCACTTGGCGGTCATACACAAAGCGGGCAGCTGGGCACGTCGTTCAAGCAATACCTGCATGTCCAAATCCGCCATGACACAGCCCGCCTGCTGCGGCTGACACGCCAGCACCTGGCCCCAGGGGTCTACCCACATGGAATGCCCCCAGGTTTGCCGGCCGTTCTCATGCAAACCGCCTTGCGCGGCTGCGCCTAGCCAGACCAGACTGTCGATGGCACGCGCGCGCAGCAGCACTTCCCAATGCGCCGCGCCCGTGTGGTGGGTGAACGCACTGGGCACCAGCATCAAATGCGCGCCCATGCCTGCGAGTTGCCGGTACAGCGCCGGAAAACGCACGTCAAAACAAATACTCAAACCGATGCGCCAAGTATGACCGTCACGCGACGGTAAATCGAAACACACCGGTGTGTCTCCGGCCTGTTGCACCCGCGCTTCGTCGTAGCGCTCGACACCATTGTCGAAATGGAACAAATGGATTTTGTCGTAGCGTGCCACGCACTCGCCTGCCGGATTGAACACCAGGCAAGTGTTGCGCACCCGGCTGCGGTCGCCGGGCACGGCGATAGGCAAGCTGCCTGCCGCCAGCCAGATGCCGTTTTGCGTGGCCATGCGTGACAAACGGTTTTGCATAGGTCCGTCGCCGAAGGTTTCGGCGATGTCGAGTTTGTCGGTGTCGCGCTGTCCCAGCAGACAAAAATACTCGGGCAACACAGCCAGTTCTGCACCATGGGCCGCCGCTTGCGCCAGCAACTCAGCGGCGCTGTCCAGGTTGTGCGGCATCGACACCCCGGAGACCATTTGCAATAAAGCGGCTTTCATGGACTGGCTCAGGGTTTGGCGGCGGACGGCTTGGCGTCGCTGCTGTCGACTTTGCTGACCTTGGGATCTTTCCAGGTGCCTTGTACATGCAACTCCTGGGTACTGGATTTCATCAATGGCTTGCGCAACACAAACTGCGCCAGAAAGGTGCTGAGCCCGACCAGCGGGTTGATGGCCGAATACACCAGCGAGGCGGTGCCGGCATTCAACTCGGGCACGATCACCACCTTGATGTCCTGGGTTTCGTTCTTGATGTCGGCCTTGCCCTCCATCAGTACCGCGGCGCTCACGCCTTTCATTTGCAAATTGTTGGTGCTGGCTATGCCTTGTTGAATCTGCACATCGCCTCGCACAAAGTCAAACATAAAGCCTTCGCTGAACAAATCACTGAAGTCCAGCATCAAGCGCCTGGGCAGCGACTGCAAACTCAACACACCCAGCAGTCTGGCAACACCCGGGTCGGATTTCAAAAACTGTCCGCGCTCCATATTGACGTTGAACTGGCCGGTCATGGTTTTGTAATCCGGCGAAAAAGGCGAGCCCTGCCAGCCGACCTGGCCGACCATGCGGCCCTTGCCGTTTTTAATGGCACCCTTGAAACCCAGCCGGTCCAGCAGCTGACCCGAGTCCTGGATTTGCAGCACAAATTCAAGCTGCGAACGCTTGGCCGCGCCCTTGCCCGGCCCGCCCCACTGGCCCTTGCTTTGCAAGCTGGCCTCGGGCATGGTGAGATTGAGTTTGCCCAGCACCCATTCGCGCGAACCGTTGGTGCTGGTGCGTGCAAAACCCTCGATTTCAGCCTTGCCCAAAGCAACGCCGCGCAACTCCAGGTTATCAATGATGAGGTCCAGCGCCGGCATGTCCTTGGGCGACTCCGACATGGCGGATTCCACATCCTCGAGCACGGCCGGCGGAATAGTCAGGTAATTCAAATGTGCGCTGACCCGCGCGCCGCTGCCGTCGGCGGCCGGACGGTATTCAGCCGAGCCCTGGAATTCATTGGCACGCGCTTGTATGCGCCAGACCCTGGCTTGCTTGTCCGCATTCACCTGAAGCTGGTTATAGGTGCGGCCCGACCACACCAGCTCCTGGCTGCTGATGTCAATTTTGTTCGGCACATAAGCATTCCAGCCGGAGCGCCCTACATTGTCGGCGCGTAAACCGCTGTCTTCTACTGTGAAAGAAGCGAGCAGTGTCTGCCACTCATCTGCATTCAGATTCGGCTGCTTGACCTGTAACACCACCGTGTTGTCCGGCGCATCTTTCCAGCCCGCTGACTGACCGACTTGAATCTGCCCGCGCACCACCGCCGGTGTCGCTGTGCTGACGTCACGCACATAGCTGACCGACAACACCTGCGCCAGCTTAAGCTGCACCTGCTCAAGCATGGCCGAACCTTTGGCCGTTGCCGGCGGCAACAACACGCTGTCAAAACGCATAGGCCAGGACGCCTCGGCCGGCTTGCGCAAGGGCGCGGGGAAATCCAGCGCCATGCCTTGCAGATTGCTGATCACGGTGATTTCCGGCACACCCTGGCGCAGACCCAAAGAGGCCGCATAAGACGCATTGCCTTCCATGCGGGTGGCCAGACCGGTCAGCGACGGCAGTTCAATGGATTGCCGCAAGGCCTCGGCGCTGATGCTGCCTTGCAAGCTCAGGCGTGCCGGGCCTTCAGTCACACTGTCGCTAAAGCGCAAGCCGCCGTCCAGGCGCGCATCGCCGCCGAACACACGCAAACGTAAATTGTTGGTGCTTAATCCAGACTGGGTGTAATTGATCACGCCTTTGACCTTGCCCATGCGCGGCAGTCCGGCTTGCAGTTGTATGTCATTGCCGGGCAAAGTCAGCGCGCCTTGTAGCTTGAGGGCAGCCGTATTGGCCAGCGGCAAATGCAAATGCAATTCATGCTCGGAGCTGCCGTTGACCAGGCCGGGGTTCATCCAGGGCGCGAGTTTGTCGCGCAACGGTGTGTTCAACATCACCTGCATGGCATCGCTGAGATTGCCTTTGAACTGGGCATTGACATCGACCACGATATCGTTCAAGTCATTGATCAGCACCTCCAACCGGCCCACTTGCACTTGGCCTTGTGTGCCCAGGCGTGCACTCGCAGATTTGAGCTGCAAATGGGTTTGGTTGATTTGCAATTCACCATTGGCCTGTTGCAACTGCGGCCAGCTGAGCGGGTCGCGTCGCCCGGCGGTATTGCCAGGCATCGCCGGCGCGTATTGCATATTGACCTGTTGAAACGGTGCCTGTAGGTTGAACACACCGTCATTGGTTTTGCTGAAAGGAAAATGGTCCAGCGGCCCCTTGAGATTGAGGACGGCCTTGTCAAACCAACCGTATGTCAAGGCATCACGCAGATAACGCCGTGCCTGAACATCCAGGGCTTGCGGCAGATAGCGGTGCAGCCTCGCGGCCTGCAAGCGCTGGACTTGCAGTTGCAAGTCCAGGTGTCCGAATGACAAGGGCTGTTCGCCTTCGCGCCAGTGCAAATCAAAGCTGCCTTGGCCGTCGGCAGTGATGGCCTGGGCATCGTGCATTTGCAGTTGCCATGTCTGACCGGTTTTGCCCCAGGTCAGCTTGGACTGGAATTTTTTCACAGGTACCAGCGGCTCTTCCAGCCAGTCCACCAATGTGACGCTGCCGTCCTGAATATTCAGCTGTGCCGAGCCGGCCTGTTCATTGAATTCGAAATCGACCTGGGCATCCTGTACACCCGGCCACCACCAGTTGGCCGACGGCCTGGTCTTTTGCGGCGCAGACGACTCCATGCGTAAACCATGCAAACGACCGGTGGCTTTGTAATGCATGGCGGGCGAACCGGCATCAAACCATTGCAAATCCAAAGCGTGCACCTGGCCTGCGGGTTTGGCCTGGTTCAAATGCGCGCGCAAACCTTCGTCCATGGGCATGCGCGCCGCCACCCTGGCCATGACTTCCAGCGGCAAATCGTCCACGTGCAACTCGCCGGTCGCGGCCCAGGGCTCTTGCGGACTGGCGGCATGCCGCCAGGCAAAACGGGTTTTACCGCTGCTCCAGGCCGTGCCACCTGATGGCGTCACCTGCAATTGTTCTGTGCGCACCTCTTGACCCAGGCCGCCCAGCCAGGACTGCATATGCAAGCGCCCGGCGATCTGTTGCAAATGGATGTCGTCCAAACGGCTGTCGAGTTTGACCCTGACATCTTGCAAACCCAGGTCCAACGTCTGGTTGTTCCACACGCCCTGGTCAATATCGACCCAAGCACGCAACCAGCCGCGGCCCGACAGCAACTCTGCCGAGCTCGCGTGCTTGAGGTAAACCGACATACGACTGATATCTATTTGCGGTAACTGGGCATAAAAACGGCCTTTCCAGCTGGCGATGTCGCTGGCATTGCTGTTGAGCAAAGCCTGGCTGAATTGCCCTTGGATGCTGATGGTCTGGCCCCAACCGGCAGGCGGTTGTGCATCCAAACGCCAGCTGTGGCTGCGCAAGCCATTGCGCAACAGCATAGAAACAGCCGTCAGATCCACTTCCGGTTGCTGCAACAAATCATCCACCCAACGCAAGCGGCCGTGGCGGATGGAAATATCCGGCTGGCGCAACAGCCAATCCATGATGGCAGTGTTGTCGCCATCGCCCAGCCACATGCCGGCCACTTGCCAGCGCCCTTGCGCGTCGCGCCGCACCTCGAGTTCAGGCCCTTGCAATTCAATCTGATCCAGCGTCAAACTGAACAAGGAGGCAGGCGACAAACTGACGCGCACCACAGGCAGGCGCATGACCTCTTGGTCCTGCTGGTCGCGCAACACAAAATCGCTCAATACGAAAGAAGGTACCCAACCGTCAGATTCGGCTTGCAGCCGCCCTATGCTGACCTTGACCCCCCAGGCGCGCGACGCCATGGCTTCAATCTCGGGCTGCCAATCGATGATTCGCGGCACAATCAACCAATGCAAGGCCACGGTGGCCAGCATCATCACAGCCCAGAAACTGAGGGCCAGCCACCACAGCCAACGGCTCAAGCTGACATACCAACGCCAACCGGTCCCGGCGGCGTTTGATGCAGTAGCTTGTTCAGACATGCAGAATAGGTTTCAAGTCAAGGTTGAGGTAACAGTGAAATTATCACCCGCAAGTGACTTCGCCGAGAAATAAATAAATGACAAACCTGGTATTTCAAGGTGCGCTCGGCTCAAGGCTGGTGCAAAGACTGCGCCGTCGCTATGCCCGAGACTTGATCAGCTTGCCGCCCGGCGCACCTTCACCGCTGATGCTGCAAGCTTGTTACGGCACATTGCTGCTTACTTACCCGCTTGTCGCAGACGCTTTGCGGGTGCTGCGTCAGTTGGTCATGGAGCGGTTGGTGGTACTTGATTGTGAGCAACAAGCGCCTTTGTCCGTGGTCACCGCAGCTATGACCTGGCTGGCTGAATTCACACTGGATATGGCGCTGAAAGAAGCCGTGGCACGGGTTGGCGTGCGCCACGGTTTGCCGCGGCGTGCCGATGGCGCGGTCGCGCAACTGTGGGTGGTCGGCATGGGCAAGCTCGGCGCCGCCGAGTTGAATGTCTCCAGCGACATTGACCTGGTTTATGTGTATGACGAAGACGGTGCCACCGATGCAGACGGGCCGGGCCGCGTCAGCATAGACAACCACACGTTTTTTGACAAAGTGGTCAAACAACTGTTTCAGCTGATCGGCGACACCACCGAGCACGGCCAGGTGTTTCGCATGGACCTGGCACTGCGCCCCAACGGCGAATCCGGCGCCAGCGTGGTCTCGCTGGCCTCATTAGAAACCTATTTACAAGTTCAGGGCCGTGAATGGGAGCGGCTCGCCTGGTTGAAAGCGCGGGTGGTGGCACCGGCCGAATGCTTGGACAAGGTGCCCGCTTTGCGTGACATCGTCACGCCATTCGTCTTTCGTCGCTACCTGGACTACAACGTCATCGATGCATTGCGCGAGTTACACCGCCAGATCCGCGCCCATGCGCTGCGCCAAAGTGCCGGTCGGCCCGAACGCGCCGACGACGTCAAGCTCGGACGCGGCGGTATCCGTGAAATCGAATTCACCGTGCAGTTGCTGCAAGTGGTGCGCGGCGGCCAGTTTCCCGAGTTGCGCATGCGCCCCACCTTGCAGGCTTTGCCGGCGCTGGTGCAGGCGCGGCTGATGCCGGCGCAAACGGCGGCAGACTTGGGCAGCGCTTACGGGTTTTTACGTCGCGTCGAGCACCGGGTGCAGTACCTGGACGACAAACAAACCCATGTCATACCGAGTGACGCGGCCGATGCGGACTGGATAGCCCACAGCATGGGACTGACCGACCGCCATGCCTTGAGCGCCACACTGCAACATTGGCGCGATATGGTGGCGCAGGAGTTTGAACGTCTGCTGCGTCCTGTGCCAAACAGCGACAGTCCTGCAGCTGCGCTGCCCTTGCCGCGGCATCTGGACAATTTGCTCGAGAGCTTGCGCCCGGCACTGCGCCAGCGGGTCAGCGGCTGGGTGGATTCGCCGCGCGTGCGCGCTTTGCGCGAAGACGCCAGGCAGCGTTTGCTGCGGCTGCTGCAACGCACGCAAAGCTGGCTGGACGAGGGCCGCATCAGTGAGACCTCAGCGCTGCGCTGGTGCGACTGGATGGAGCCGCTGCTGCGCCGTGAAACCTACCTGGCCTTGCTGCTGGAGCGCCCGCAGGTGCACGAGCAATTGCTCAAACTGCTGGACACCGGTCGCTGGACCACCGCGTATTTGATGAAGCACCCCGGCGTGATCGACGAACTGGCCGACCCGGCTGTATTGGAAGAACGCTTTGATGCGGTTCAACTGGAACGCAATATACAAACCCGTTACGCGGCCTTGCAGGCACACGCGGGCGACGACGAGGAAAGCCTGCTTAATCTGCTGCGCCGCGCCCACCATAACGAATTGTTTTTGACGCTGGCGCGCGATGTGCAAGGACGCTTGACGGTGGAGCAGGTCGCTGATGACTTGAGCTCGCTGGCTGACACCATGGTGCAAATCACCGCGCAATGGGTGTGGCAACGCCTAAAAAACCGGCACCGCGAAACACCGTGTTTCGGCATCATCGGCTACGGCAAATGGGGCGGCAAAGAGCTGGGCTACGGCAGCGACTTGGACATCGTCTTCATTTACCGGGATGAACACCCGCAAGCCGCCGAGGTGTATGCGGTGTTTGCGCGCAAACTGATTCAATGGCTGACCACCAAAACCGGCGAAGGCGATATGTACGAAATCGACACCGCGCTGCGGCCCAACGGCAACTCGGGCCTGCTGGTCAGCAGCATCGAAGCCTTTGCCGACTACCAGACCCAGCGCGGCAGCAACACCGCTTGGCTGTGGGAACACCAGGCCATGACAAGGGCGCGTTTTTGCGTCGGCGACCCGGGCCTGCGCCCGGCATTTGAAGACATACGTCGGCAGGTGTTGTGCGCGCCGCGTGCGTCACTTGCCTTGGCGGCAGAAATCGTAGCGATGCGCGACAAGCTGCGCGCAGCCTATCCGGTACCGGCAGACTTGTTTGATTTCAAACACAGCCCCGGCGGCATGATTGACGCCGAGTTTGCAGTGCAGTTTCTGGTGCTGGCGCACGCTGCCAACCACCCGGGCTTGCAAGACAACATAGGCAACATAGGCTTGCTGCTGCATGCAGAGGACATCGGCCTCTTACCCGCAGGCGCAGGCAAGGCTGCGGCTGCGGCCTACCGGCAGTTGCGCCATATGCAACACCAGGCCAGGCTGGACGAACAAGCCGGGCGCGGTGCAATCCAAGATTTGATGCTTGAGCGCTCAGCCATTCTGGCTTTGTGGCAGACTGTGTTTAAGCAAAAGTAAGGGTTTTTCCAAGCTTCGTGGACAATAGTTCAAATCTCGCGCATGATTACCTACATGATGATCCAACATTCACTCAATCGCTTTGTCACATTCTCCGCCTGCGTTCTTTGTTTGTCATTGGGTACGCTGGCGCCCGCCACCGCACAAAATAACAAGCCCGACGCCAAATGCCCTGCGGTGTTGCAATACACAGTAGACCGCTTGCAGGATGAAAAACCGCAAAACCTGTGTCAATACGCCGGACAGGTAGTACTGGTTGTCAACACCGCCAGCTTTTGCGGCTTTACCCCGCAATACAAAAGCCTGGAAGAACTTTATGCACGTTACAAAGACAAAGGTCTGGTGGTGCTGGGTTTCCCCTCCAACGATTTTTCCCAGGAGCCCGGCAACAACCAGAAGATCGCCGACTTTTGCGAAAACACTTACGGCGTGAAATTCCCCATGTTCAGCAAAACCACGGTGCGCGGCGCTGACGCTTCCCCGTTGTTCAAGCAACTCACCCAGTTGACCGACACCGCGCCCAAGTGGAACTTTTACAAATACCTGATCAGCCGCGACGGCAAACAAGTCAAGAGCTACAACAGCGCCACCGATCCGCTGGACGGCAAATTCCTGGCAGAGCTGGACAAACAACTCAGCGCCAAAACACCTTGACATGAACGCCCGGGTAGCGATTGTCGGCTCGGGCATTGCGGGCCTGTCTGCAGCCCATCACTTACACGGACACGCCGACATCAGTCTGTTTGAGGCAGGTGACTATTTTGGTGGCCATACACATACGGTAGATATCACCCTGCCGGGGGCAAACGGCCATGTCAGCTACGGCGTTGATACCGGCTTTCTGGTTTATAACGAACGCACCTACCCCGGCTTGATCGATTTGTTTGAGCAACTCGGCGTACAGACCGCACATTCAGACATGTCTTTTTCGGTGCAAGCGCCCTGGGGCAACAGCGGGCGCACACTCGAGTGGAATGGTGCTGATCTGAATAGCGTGTTTGCCCAGCGCAGCAATTTGTTGCGGCCTAAGTTCTGGTGGCTGTTGCGCGAAATCATCCGCTTTAACCAGCTGTGTACCCGACTGGCTCAGTCCTATGACGATGGCGCCTTGATGCAGCCTTTGCAGGATTTTTTAGACATTCACGGTTTCGGCGTCACCTTCAAAGACAACTATTTGCTGCCCATGCTGGGTTGCATCTGGAGTTGCCCGACCGCTCTAATGCTGCAATTTCCTGCGGCCACCATGGTGCGCTTTTGCGATAACCACGGTCTCTTTCAAGTGAACAACCGCCCGCAATGGTTCACGGTGCAAGGCGGGGCCAAGCATTACGTACAAGCCATTACCTCGCGCATCGCAAACAAACACCTGAACACCCCCGTGCTGTCGATAGAACGCGACGAGCAAGGCGTGGTGTTACACACAGCGCTGGGCGCGCAACAATTTGACCATGTGGTGATTGCCACCCATGCTGACCAGGGCTTGCGTCTGTTGGCGCAAGCCAGCGCCGAGGAACACACTGTGTTGTCTGACATCGGCTTTCAGGACAACCTGGCGGTGTTGCACACCGACGCTTCGGTGATGCCGCGTCAACGCCTGGCCTGGGCCGCCTGGAACTACCAGCGCACGACAAATACCTGCGAAAACGCACACGTCTGTCTGCATTACTGGTTGAACAAACTGCAACCGCTGCCGTTCACGCAAGATGTGTTCGTCTCGTTGAATCCAGACCGCCCGATTGCCCCAGAACATGTGCTCGGGCGATTTGAGTATTCACACCCCGTGTTTGACCTGGCTGCCATTCAGGCGCAACGCCGGCTCGGCAGCTTGCAAGGCCGTCAACACACCTGGTTTGCCGGCGCCTGGACGGGTTACGGTTTTCATGAAGACGGTTTCAAAGCCGGGCGCGCGGCGGCTCAAGGGATTTTGCAGAAACTGATGGCGGAAGAACCGGCATGAACACGCCCGTCAACCACCAGCCGCTGATAGGCACCGGCGAAGTCCGCCACACGCGCCAGCGCCCGCGTCTGCATGCGTTCGCCTACCGCACCTGGTTTTTGCTGCTGCCCATGCGCAGCATGGCGCGCCAGGGCGGCAGCGCTCTGGCCGTCAACCGGCGCGGCTTGATTTCTTTTCACGATGCAGACCATGGTGACGGGCGCGCACCGGCACAAGGCGGTGCCTTGGCCTGGCTGGATGAGTTGCTGCTTGCCCAAGGCATAGACGATGCCGTCGGCGAGGTCTGGCTGCACACTTATGCGCGCGTACTGGGTTATGTGTTCAAGCCGGTCAGCTTCTGGTATTGCCACCGGGCCGACGATTCGCTGGCCGCCATCGTCGCCGAGGTCAACAATACGTTTGGTGAGCGCCATTGCTATGTGCTGCCGTCGCCGCGTTACGGGGTCAGCATGCCGGCTGACAAAGTGTTTTATGTATCGCCATTTTGTGAAGTGCGTGGCAATTATGCGTTTCGCTTTATGCGCACCGCTGACGCACAAGGCCAGCGCAGCGTGGTGCGCATAGACCACAGCGATGCAGACGGCCCGTTGATCAGCACCAGCGTCAGCGGCCGCTTGCACACACTCAGCGCAGCCGGTTTGCGCCGCGCTTTGTGGTCGCACCCCATGCACAGCATAGGTGTGATAGTGCGCATTCACTGGCAGGCGCTGCAACTGTGGCTCAAGCGCGTGCCGCTGGTCACCAAACCCTCTCCCCCAGAACAGTTCGCCACCCGTGGTGGCCATTGATTTTTCCCTCAACCACCATGCCAACCTATCAAACACCCGAATTCACTTTGCCCGATCTGGGCAAAGCCGTGCCCGTTGCCGCCAGACGCGCGCTGGGCATGTTGCAGTCCATCAGCAGCGGCAGTTTGCACATGACCTTGCCCGACGGTCGCGCAATTCGCTTCGGCAACGAGCACGGGCCGCAAGCGGCTATTGAATTACACAACTGGCAGGTGTTCGGCGCTGCCTTGCGCTCGGGCGACATAGGCTTTGCAGAAAGCTATATCGCCGGTGACTGGGACACGCCCGACTTGACCGCCTTGATGCAATTGCTGGTGGTCAACCGCCGCCCCATGGACGACATGATTTTCGGCACCTGGTGGGGCCGCCTGGCCTACCAGCTGCGCCACTGGATGCGACGCAACACCAAAAAGAACAGTAGCAAAAACATACACGCGCATTACGACCTGGGCAATGCGTTTTACGGTTTATGGCTGGACGACAGCATGACGTATTCCTCGGCTTGGTTTGACGGCAACCGCCAACAGGACTTGCAAGCCGCGCAACACGCCAAAGTGCGCCGCGCCCTGCGCATGGCCGGCGTTGAGCCGGGAGCGGGCGTGCGGGTGCTGGAAATCGGCTGCGGCTGGGGCGGTTTGGCCGAGATCGGCGCACGCGAATTCGGCGCACAGATGACAGGCATCACGCTCAGTCCATCACAGCTGGCTTACGCCACCGAACGCCTGCACGCCCGGGCCATTGCTGCTGATTTGCGCTTACAGGATTACCGCGACACCAGCGACGGCCCGTATGACGCCATCTGTTCCATTGAAATGATTGAAGCGGTAGGACGCGAATACTGGCCCACCTATTTCCAGACCATCGCCAGACTGCTCAAGCCCGGCGGCCGCGCTTGTATTCAAAGCATAGTCATTGACGACGCACTGTTCGAGCGCTATGCGCTGGGCACCGACTTCATTCAACAATACATTTTCCCGGGCGGTTTTCTGCCAAGCAAGCAAACCTTCGTCGCCCAGGCCCGCGCCGCCGGTTTGCAGGTGGTTGATCAATTCGCCTTCGGACTGGATTACGCGGAAACCTTAAAACGCTGGCGCGAGTCTTTTGTGCAAGCTAACGCCCGAATGCCAGAGCTGGGGTTTGACCGCCGCTTTGAGCGCACCTGGCTGTTTTACCTGTGCTATTGCGAAGCTGCTTTTCTGGAACACAACACCGACGTGGTGCAATTCACTTTGCACAAACCCGCATGAACCCAAGCGGTAGCCGGGCGCTGGCCATGCTTGGCTTGCCTGCCTTGCCGCTGGCGTTTGTGGCCTTGCCTTTGTACGTGATCTGGCCGCATTACTTTGCCACGCAGTTCGGTGTGTCCATTGGCTTGATCGGTGCTTTGTTGCTGATCGCGCGCCTGCTGGACGCGCTGCTCGATCCCTTGCTCGGCCTCGTGGTGGATCGCTTGCTGCAAGCCGGTGGCGTTACTTTGTTGCGGCGCAGTTGGCTGGTGGCGGTGACACTGGCCACCGGTTTTCTGCTGCTGTTTTTCCCGCATTGGCTGACGGGTAACAGCATCACCATCGAAACTTTGCTGCTGCTGGTGCTGGCGGCGCTGGTGGTCAGCTATCTTTCTTACAGCTTTTTAAACATCGCGCTGCAAACCTGGGGCGCACGCCTGAGCGGGGACGCGCAGATGAGAAGTCGGCTGGTCGGCTGGCGCGAAGGTCTGGGACTGGTCGGCGTGATACTGGCCTCGCTGGTGCCGGGCTGGTGGGGCATGGAAGCGCTGGTCAGCGGTTTTGCCGTGCTGCTGGGTCTGTCGCTGTGGGCCTGGTGGTATGCGCCACGGCCTGTGGCATTGCATGACACCGCTGCTTTACCGTTGCGGCAAAGCATGGTTCAACCATGGCGCAACGCCGGATTTCGCCGCTTGCTGCTGGTCTTCATGTTGAACGGCATAGCCTCGGCCATACCGGCGACCTTGATGCTGTTCTTCGTCGAAGACAGGTTGCAACTGCCGCAGAGCTTGCAAAGCCAGTTTCTGGGTGCGTATTTTCTGGCGGCGGCTGTGTCTATGCCCTTGTGGCTGTTTTGCATATCGCGGTACGGTTTGCGCCGCAGCTGGTTAGCCGGCATGCTGCTGGCGGTTGCCGTTTTTATCTGGACACTGGGCCTGGGCGCGGGTGACGAACTGGCTTACACCGTGGTGTGTTTGCTGTCCGGACTTGCCTTGGGCGTGGATTTGATCGCGCCCGGCGCTTTGCTCAATGGCTTGTTGCAACACACAGAAACCGACTCGGCGCGCAGCGGCGCTTTTTTCGGCTGGTGGCAAGTGGCAACCAAGCTCAACCTGGCGCTGGCCGCCGGTCTGAGCCTGCCCTTGCTGCAATGGTTGGGATATGCCGTCGGCGCGCGCGATGCGCCTGCTTTGTTGGCACTCAGCTGGGCTTACGCCTTGCTGCCATGTATATTGAAACTGTTGGCGGGCTGGGTCTTATTCAGGTCCGCCGCGCAAACGCAACCCATGGAGTAAAGATGCAAAGACGCACAATGCTTTTAGCCACCGCTTCTGCTGCGCTAGCCGCCGGCGGTTGCGCCGGACCCTCGGTCAACGATTACGCCAGCGAGCAACCAGCGCTGGACTTGCGCCGCTATTTCAACGGCGTCGTCGACGCTTGGGGCATATTCACCGACCGCTCCGGCAAGGTGGTCAAGCGCTTTACCGTGGTCATGCATTGCATCTGGAACGGCGAGCAAGGCGTGCTCGATGAAGACTTTGTTTACAGCGACGGCACCACCCAAAAACGCATCTGGACACTCACTCACCTGGGCGACGGGCGCTTCAGCGGCCAGGCCGGCGACGTCATAGGCAGCGCAGAAGGCCACACGCGCGGCAATGCGTTCAACTGGCGTTACACCATGGCCTTGCCGGTCAACGATCAGGTATGGCAGGTGCAGTTTGACGACTGGATGTATTTGATGAACGAGCAAGTCATGCTGAACAAAGCTTCAATGTCTAAGTTCGGTATTTTTCTGGGTGAAGTCACTTTGTCTTTCACCAAGCGCGCTTAAAAAACCATGGCGTTTTTCTCCCCGTTCAACCCGCCCATCGCCGACTGGCACGGTCGCAGCGTCTGGCTGGTCGGTGCCTCCAGCGGTATCGGTTTGGCCTGCGCACAGGCGCTGCATTCAGCGGGTGCGCGAGTCTGCGTGTCGGCGCGCCAGGCTGACTTATTGCATGAATTTACCGCTCAGCACCCCGGCTCTGTGGCCATGGCTTTGGATGTGACGGATGCCAACGCGCTCAAGCAAGCCGCCGATTCATTACAAGCTCAACACGGTTTGGATGTGATCATTTATTGCGCCGGTTTTTACCACGCTGAAACAGCGACCGCTTTTGATCTGGGCAGCATGCAAACGCATTTGAACGTGAATTACACCGGTGCGCTGCTGCTGCTGGATGCTGTCTTGCCCGCGCTGCTGGCCCAAGGCCGCGGCCACCTCAGTCTGGTGTCCAGCGTGGCGGGTTACAGAGGTCTGCCCAACAGCCTGGCCTACGGCCCGACCAAAGCCGCGCTCACCCATCTCGCTGAAATTCTTTACCTGGACTTGAAAGACCGGGGCATAAGTGTGAGCGTGGTGCACCCGGGCTTTGTGGCCACGCCCTTGACCGAGCAAAACAATTTCCACATGCCTGCACTCATTTCACCGGCGCAGGCCGCGCAGGCCATGTTGCAAGGCTGGCGAGATGGTTTGTTTGACATACATTTCCCTAAGCGCTTTACCCGGGTGATGCGCTTGCTGCGCATACTGCCTTACCGCTGGTATTTCCCGCTGGTGCGCAAATTCACAGGCTTGTAAACATGGACAGCATCCCCGAGATTCCTGCGACTTTGGTAGACGAACTGGTGCAAGGGTTTGAACATCTGCAAGCGCATGACATTGCCCGCATGGGCGACTGGTACGCCGACGATGCGCGTTTCAAAGATCCTTTCAAAAACGTACAAGGCCTGTCTGAGATTCAAGCGATTTTTCAGCACATGTTTGACAGCTTGGTCCAACCCCGTTTTGTGGTGACATCCCGGTTGGTGCAAGGCAACCAGTGTTTTCTGGTCTGGGATTTTTTATTTCGCTTCAAAACCATGCAATCCGATGTAGAGCAATGCATACACGGCGGCTCGCACCTGGTATTCGCACTCACTGCCCAAGGCGAATGGCGCGTCCAATCACACCGCGACTATTGGGACCCGGCCGAAGAGCTGTATGAAAAACTGCCGCTGGTTGGCGGCTTGATGCGCTGGTTGAAAAAACGCGTCAACAGCTGAGCTTGTTTGACTGCCTTGATCCGGTAAGAACGCTACAAACTAGACAGGAACCGTTTCAATAAAGCTGCTGCGTTGCATCAGCTTGTCCTGCAAACGCTGCAGATTCGGGAAGTCGCTGCGCCAGGCGATATGCGGATAACGGAAATCCAAATAAGCCAGCGCGCAACCGACAGCGATATCTGCCAGCGATAAATGAATGCCGCAACACATGGTGTTTTCACCCAAGGCGCGCGACATGGCGGCCAGGCTGTCGTGCACTTTGCCGAGTTGCCGGTCTATCCATACTTGACTGCGTTGCGCTTCAGTGCGCCCGGCCCAGTGCGCTTCCATTCTGGCTGCAATCGCAGCGTCCAGCAAACCATCGGCCAGTGCTTCCCAGACTTTGACTTCGGTGCGCTCGCGACCGCCCGGCGGGATCAGCTTACCGACAGGTGACAAGGTGTCCAGGTATTCCACAATGACGCGCGAGTCATACAAGGCTTCGCCGGCTTCCATCAACAAACACGGCACTTTGCCTAAGGGGTTGAATTCAACAATGGTCGAATCGGGCGCCCATACATCTTCGAGCTCGAACTGGTATTCCAGTTTTTTTTCGGCCATCACAATGCGAACTTTGCGCACATACGGGCTGGTCACAGCGCCTATCAATTTCATATGAAGTCTGATTTGTTGTTCTCGCTTTATTTTATCGTTACTAATTGTTTGATCTGTCGCCTGTGTCACTGGCCCTAAAATCGGGCAATGACCGATCACACTATCTCCGCCTTGTCTCCGCTCGATGGCCGCTACGCGGCCAAACTCGCAACGCTGCGTCCCTTGATGAGCGAGCAAGGTTTCATGCACAGACGCGTGCAAGTGGAAGTGACCTGGCTGCTGGCCTTGTCTGACAGCGGCATGCCCGAGTTCAAGCCCTACTCCCCGGACGCGCGCGTGTTTCTGCGCCAACTCGTGGCTGATTTTTCAGCGACCGATGCTCTGGCCATCAAAGAGATTGAAAAAACCACCAACCATGATGTGAAGGCGGTGGAGTATTGGCTCAAGGCGCAATGCCAGCAAGCCGGATTGTCTGATGCATTGAAAACCGAACTCGCCGCCACGCTGGAGTTCATACATTTCGCCTGCACCAGCGAAGACATCAACAACACCAGCCATGCGCTGCAACTCAAGGCAGCGCGCTCGCAAGTGCTGCTGCCCGGTCTGCACAAGGTGGCGAACAAATTGCGCGAGATGGCGCACCGCTACGCCAACGACGCCATGCTCAGCCGCACCCACGGCCAGACCGCCAGCCCGACCACGGTCGGCAAAGAAATGGCCAACGTACTGGTCCGCCTGGAAACCGCGATATCGCGCATGGCGCAAGTGCCGCTGCTGGCCAAAATGAACGGTGCGGTCGGCAACTTCAATGCCCATGTGTCGGCGCGCGCCGACTTTGACTGGGAAGCGTTTGCACGCCAAGTGATTGAAACCAGCGACGCGCCCGCTTCAGCTTGCGGCGCACTCGGCTTGGGTTTGTCTTTCCAGCCTTACAGCATACAAATCGAGCCGCATGACTACATGGCCGAGTTGTTCGACGCCACCGCACGCGCCAACACCATACTCATCGATTTGTCGCGGGACATCTGGGGCTATGTGTCGCTGGGTTATTTCAAGCAGCGATTGAAAGCCGGTGAAATCGGCTCCTCCACCATGCCGCACAAAGTCAATCCCATCGATTTTGAAAACGCCGAAGGCAACTTGGGTTTGTCCAATGCTTTGCTGCGCCACCTGAGCGACAAATTGCCCGTCAGCCGCTGGCAACGCGACTTGACCGACAGCACCGTGTTGCGCAACATGGGCGTGGCGCTGGGCTATGCGGTGCTGGCACACCAGTCGCTGTTGCAAGGCTTGAACAAATTGGAGCTCAACACCGCTGCGCTGCAAGCTGACTTGAACAACGCCTGGGAAGTGCTGGCCGAACCGATACAAACCGTGATGCGCCGCTACGGTGTCAGCGGGGCTTACGAGCAATTGAAAGAAGTCACGCGCGGTCAACGTGTGACCCGCGAAGACTTGCACGGACTCATCCTGACACTGGCGATTCCCGAAGCAGAAAAGCAACGCCTTCTTGCGCTCACGCCTGCTACTTATATCGGCTTGGCGGCAAGCCTGGCTGAGCGCGCTTAAGCGCCGCTTGCTTTTGCGTTTCAAGTCTTCAAGCATCGGCTTGTATGCACTAATCAGCCGAGCGCTTGGCTGCTTCATGATGCTGCAATCTAAGCCTTGTCCACGCCCTCAGCGGCCCGTTCCGCATACCGGTTAAACCGCCAGGACGAGCGCGACAAAGTGATGCGCCGCCACACATGTCGCTTGGCCCCAGGGCTCATTTCGGTCCAGTACTGCACCTCTTCAAAACTGCGGCCGCAGCCTTTGCATACCGGGTCGCCCTGGCTGGTCGAACAGATGGCGATGCACGGCGTATCAGGCGTGGTGTCGTACCAAGCACGCCAGGCCGCATAAGCCTTGGCTGGAAAGCCTTGCTCCGCCGCCTCTTCCTGGCGGTGGTAAATCATCAGCGCATACACCTCGGCCAGCGCGCGCAATTCGGCCGCTAACGTCACCCCGTCTGGCGAGGGCTTCAAAAGCCGCCAGTAGTTAATTGCAGCTTCAATGTCTGTGATGTGTATGCTTTGCGGTGCCATGTTGGCGGTCACTTATTAGGGTGCAACAACTCGCTGCGTTTTGCCTCAAGCGCCCTCAAGCGCGCATCGATGATGGAGGCTTCCTGCTGGCCGCCGAGATCCAACTTGCCTTGTTGTGTGAGCTCACGCGCCAGCGACTGAGCGGCGCGCAAACGGTCAATCGCGGCGACCTCATCCAAGCGCACGGCTTTGGCTTCGGCCTCGGCACGCAAGGCGCGCAAAGCTTGACCGCTTTGCGCATAGGCGTACGCAGTCAGGTCCCATGCCAGCGGATCCTTGGGATGGTCGGCCAGCCAAAGTTGCAATTGGTCTGCGGCCTGCTCGACTAAAGCAGGTTTTTGAGACGCGACACGGCATTGGGCCTGCAACAGCAAACGGGCACGGGATGCTGGCACATCGTTTAAAAATTTCAAACATTCGGCATGCCTGCCCAGTAGTCGCTGTGTATCCGCCGCCAGCCAGCGGGTGGCGCTCAAGCCTTGCGTATCATTCGCGCTCAATACCATCAAACGGTTTAACGCCTGCAAGGCTTTGTCAGCTTGTCTTTGCTCGGTATAGGCCATGACTGCTGCATACAACAACCCCGCCTGCTGGGCTTGTGTATTGCGGGTGTTGGTTTCGTTTTCGTATGCCAGCACCAGATCTTGAATTTCTTCAGCACGCTTGCTCATCAAAGCGCGCGCCCTAGCCTGCATCATGGCATGCGCCATGGTCTGCGGACGTACTTTGGTTTGAATGACTTCTGTGCCCATGCGCGACTGCATATCGCCTATGCGCTCGGTGGTCAACGGGTGACTGCGCAGGTAAGGGTAGCCGCCGCTGTCATTCAAGCGCGAGGCCTGGGCGAGTTTCTGGAACATGCCGACCACACCTTGCGGCTCAAACCCGGCATTTGTCATGACGGCATAGCCCAAGCGGTCAGCTTCGCGCTCCATGTCTCTTGAAAAATTCAACTGACTCTGTGCCATGGATGCAGTACCGCCCATGATCATGGCGTTGGCCGCATCCGGGCTTTTGCTTGCCGCCAGCACGCCCAGCATGATGCTGGCGATCATCCACGGTGTTTGTCTGCCCTGACTGTCTTGCATGCGCGCGATATGGCGCTGGGTCACGTGACTTAACTCATGCCCCATCACTGCGGCCAGTTCGTCACGGCTGGTGACCACAGCAATCAATCCAAGGTGTACGCCCATGTAGCCACCCGGCAAGGCAAAGGCATTGACCGAGCGGTCGCGCACCAGAAACAGGCTCCAGCTGAAACTCTCGTCCAACTCCGGGGTGAGATTGCCCAGTTGCCTGGCCGACTCTTTGAGCGGTTGCCAGATGCCTTGTAAATAATCCACCAGCACCGGGTCATCCAGATAGTCCGGGTCAGGCATGATCTGGCGCATGATGGCTTCGCCCAGCTTGCGTTCCTGCGGGACACTCATGCTGTTGCCGTCACCTATGTGCGGCAAACGGGCTGGCTGGGTTTGTGCCAATGCCGCCGGACTAACGGCTGCAAGTGACAGTGACAGCAGACAGGCCAAGTAGGGAGAACAGCTGATGGTGTTTTTCAAGGTTACAAAGCAAAACCGTATGATCAGGGAAGGATGTTACCCCTGCACCGCTTGCCGTATCCCGGCATTTGTTTTCAGGCTTTTTGATCTATCAGGTTGTCATGCATGTCACTTACCCATTTTGATGCCCAGGGCCAGGCCCATATGGTCGATGTCGGCCCTAAAACCAGCACACACCGGATCGCTGTCGCCACAGGTGACATTCACATGTTGCCCGCCACCCTGGCCTTGATTGAAGCGGGAAATGCCAAAAAAGGCGATGTCATAGGCATAGCCCGCATCGCCGGTATACAGGCTGCCAAGAAAACCTCAGACCTGATTCCTTTGTGCCACCCGCTGGCGCTGACCCGCGTGGCAGTGGATTTCTCAACCCACCACGACCCGGCCCGCGTGAGTTGCACGGCTACCGTGGAAACCCACGGGCAGACCGGCGTGGAAATGGAAGCGTTGACTGCAGTGCAAGTTGCTTTACTAACCATTTACGACATGTGCAAAGCGGTGGACCGGGGCATGACCATCAACGGTGTGAAGTTGATGGAAAAGCATGGCGGCAAGTCAGGGAGTTTTGTCGCCGACTGAACGCCAAGCCATTGCCGTTCAACGGCACTCAGACGGCGCAAATTTAGCATCCAGCGTCGGCGTTGCTGCCAAAGTGATACCGGTGGGTGCGCTTGCATCTTTTGCCAGACAACGCCAGGCCACGGCGGCCTGATCCGGCACGCTGAACTCTGCGGTGGCATCCGGCAAGGCGGTTGCAGCGCTGCTTGTGCCGGTGTAAGGCACCAGCAGCAAAGTGCCATTGCCTGCATTTTTCTGCGTGGTGATGGTGATCACGCCGCTTGCCGCACTGATGGCCAGGCTTTTGATATTGGCTGTGGCTGCCGGCGCAGAATAGCCGGATGCGTAACCGTTGGTCGACGAAGCGCCGCTGTTGAACACATCCTGCACCTGTGTTTTGGCCACTCCTGCCAGACTCAGGCCTTCGCTGACCCGGGCTCTGACGCTGTAGTCCTGGTAAGCCGGCACGGCAAGTGAAGCCAATACGCCAATGATGGCGATGACCACCATCAGTTCAATCAAAGTAAAGCCGTTTTGTTGGCGTTTTCGCATGTCTGCTCCTAAGGTTAATTGGAGCTGAGATTTTTCTTGCCTGCACATCCGGACAGTGAAAGTGTGGCTGGCTAAATAGTGAATATCCGCTTAAGCCGTCTCTTCTTTTTTGGTTGTGCGTGTTGCAAACAGGGCCAGCCAACGGTCAGAGAACAAGACCAGCACGGCACAGACACCGGGCACCCAGACTGATTAGCGAGTCGCCATGGCGATCACCACAGCGTTATCGCCGGACAGCACGATGTTGATTCAAATAATTTTGAGCAGGCCGATCCAAAAATCCGGACCGGCAGCAAAGTCCATCATTTACAGCATGGCCTTGAGCAGTTTGCCCATTTCAGACGGATTGCGCGTGATTTTGAAGCCGCACTCTTCCATGACGGAGAGCTTGGCTTCTGCCGTGTCAGCACCGCCGCTGATCAACGCGCCGGCGTGACCCATGCGTTTGCCCGCAGGCGCGGTGACACCGGCGATGAAACCGACGATGGGTTTTTTCATGTTGGCTTTGCACCAGCGTGCGGCTTCGGCCTCATCGGGTCCGCCTATTTCGCCGATCATGATGACCGCGTCTGTATCCGGGTCGTCGTTGAAAGCGCGCATCACATCAATGTGTTTCAAGCCGTTGATCGGGTCGCCGCCGATACCCACAGCGCTGGATTGGCCCAGTCCGATTTCCGTGAGCTGCGCGACCGCTTCATAAGTCAAGGTGCCTGAACGTGACACCACGCCGATACGGCCTTTGCGGTGAATATGGCCGGGCATGATGCCGATCTTGATCTCATCGGGCGTGATCAGGCCGGGGCAATTGGGGCCAAGCAGCAGCGTTCGCTTGCCGCCTGCGGCTTCTTTGGCTTTCATGCGATTGCGCACCATCAACATGTCGCGCACAGGTATGCCTTCAGTGATGCAAATGGCCAAATCCAGATCGGCTTCAACCGCTTCCCAAATCGCGTCTGCGGCACCGGCGGGCGGCACGTAAATCACCGACACAGTGGCACCGGTTTCGTGCGCGGCTTCTTTGACGGACGCGTAAATCGGGATATTGAATATCGATTCACCGGCTTTTTTCGGGTTCACGCCCGCGACAAAACAGTGCTTGCCGTTGGCGTATTCCTGACATTTCTCTGTATGGAATTGACCGGTTTTGCCGGTGATACCCTGGGTGATGACCTTGGTATCTTTGTTAATGAAGATGGACATTTTCCGAATCCTTTGGATGTTTCAAGCAATGCGCTTGGCGACTGGTTCAATCAATTTTCTTTTCGCGGATGAGGTTCATCTTTGGCGAGAAATAGGCCTCAAGCGGTTCAGTGCAATGCGGCAACCACTTTTTGAGCAGCTTGTGCCATGGTGTCGGCGCTGATGATGGGCAGGCCGGACTCGGCCAGCATTTGCTTGCCCAGGTCTTCGTTGGTGCCTTTCATGCGAACCACCAAAGGAACCTTCAAATTCACCGCTTTACACGCTGTGATGACGCCGTGGGCGATGGTGTCGCATTTCATGATGCCGCCGAAAATGTTGACCAAAATGGCCTCGACTTTGGGGTTTTTCAACATGATTTTGAAAGCCTCGGTGACTTTCTCAGGCGTGGCGCCGCCGCCCACATCCAAAAAGTTGGCGGGCTCGGCACCGAACAATTTGATGGTGTCCATGGTGGCCATGGCCAAACCGGCGCCGTTGACCAGACAACCGATGTTGCCGTCCAGGCTGATGTAGGCCAGGTCGAATTTAGAGGCTTCAATTTCAGCCGGGTCTTCTTCGTCCAGATCACGGTAAGCCACGATCTCGGGATGGCGGAACAAGGCGTTGGCGTCAAAGTTGAACTTGGCGTCCAGCGCCATGATGTTGCCCTTGCTGTCGCGGTTGAGCGGGTTGATTTCCACGAGCGATGCATCTGTTTGCATGTAGCAGGTGAACAGCTTTTTGAACACATCCACGGCTTGCGCGGTAGAGTCAGCTGGAATGCCCACCGCATCGGCGATTTTTTTGGCCTGCGCATCATCCAGTCCGGTCAAGGGATCGATCAATTCGGTAATGATTTTTTCCGGCGTGTCATGCGCGACTTGTTCAATGTCCATGCCGCCTTCGCTGGAGGCGATGAAAGCGATTTTTTGCGACGCGCGATCTGTGACCACAGACACGTAATATTCTTTTTGTATGTCTGCGCCGTCTTCTATATATAAGCGCCTGACTTTTTGTCCCACGGCACCGGTCTGGTGTGTGACCAATTGCATGCCCAGAATCTCAGTGGCAAGTCGTTTGACATCATCAATGCTTTTGGCGACTTTGACGCCGCCGCCTTTGCCGCGCCCGCCGGCATGGATTTGCGCCTTGACCACCCAGACCGGGCCGCCGAGTTTTTGCGCCGCTTCTACAGCCTCTTGCACGGTGAAGGCGGCAATGCCACGGGGCACCGGGACATCAAACTGACGCAAGACTTCCTTACCTTGGTATTCGTGTATTTTCATGAGAACTCGCTTTCAATCCGGTAGGGCCAATACTGCCTGGCGCTTGTTAAAGCCCATAGCGGGCTGAACTGTCAGGAAATGTATCATGCTGCATTGCATCATCAGGCCTAAGTGCTGTCCGGTATTTGTCATGTGACAGCCTGCGCGGTGCTCAGATTGCGAGTCCCGGCGCGTTATCTGTATACCCCGCGCGCTGCCTGTGTTTTGTCTGGAAAGCGCTAATTACATGTACACCATCTTTATCGACGGCGAAGCAGGCACCACAGGCTTGCAAATCCGCGAGCGTCTGGCCTTGTTGCCGGACATTTCCATTGTCAGCATTGATGCGACCGAACGCAAAAACCCTGCTGCCAAGCGTGCGCTGATGTCCTCCGTGGATCTGGTTGTTCTCTGTCTGCATGACGATGCTGCCAAAGAATCTGTGGCGATGATTGACAGCATGAGCGGTCATCAACCGCGTATCGTGGATGCATCCACCGCACACCGCACCCATGCGGACTGGGTTTATGGTTTTGCCGAACTCTGTGTGGGTCAGTCAACGGCGATTTCTAAGGCAAGCCGGGTGGCAAACCCTGGCTGTTACGCCACCGGTGCCATTGGCTTGATCCGACCACTGGTAGTTGCCGGGCTGGTTCCGGCTGATTTCCCTCTTTGCTTGCCATCGGTCAGCGGCTATTCGGGCGGCGGGCGGCCCATGATTGAAGCTTACGATGCGGGTACCGCCGCTTTATTTGAGGCCTATGCGCTGGGTTTGTCGCACAAGCATATTCCGGAGATCATGCATTGCACCGGTTTGACCACTCGCCCCCTGTTTGTGCCTAGCGTGGGCAATTTCAAGCAAGGCATGATTGTGCAACTCCCCTTGCATTTGTCTTCACTGCCCGGCAAAGTGAGTGCCCATGATTTGCATAATGCACTGGTCGCCCACTATGCGCGTACCAATGATGCGCATGACCCCAGTGTGCGCGTCTTGCCGGCCACAGATGATTTGAAATTGGACGCCACGGCATTGAATGACACCAATCTGATGGAACTGCGGGTGTTTGCCAATGACACCTACGGGCATGCGGTGCTGATGGCGCGGCTGGACAACCTGGGCAAAGGTGCCAGTGGCGCGGCTGTGCAAAATATCCGTTTGATGTTGCAGGTTTGAGCTGGGGCTTACTCTTCTTCTATACCGAGGCCGGACAGCACCTGGCGCACCACATCACCTGAGAAACCGCGCGTGGCCAAAAACCGGGCTTGCCGGTTGCGGTTGGCGGCATCCTTGGCCAGCTGGCCGAATTTTTTAGACCAAATGGCCTGCGCCCGGGCCAGTTCGGTGTTTTTCAATTCCGCCATGGTGTCGGCGACGACCTCGGGGGACAAGCCCTTGGCTTGCAATTCCTGGCGCATGCGCATACCGCCCAATTTGCCCGAGCGACGGTTGACCAGGGTTTCGGCCACCCGGGCATCGTCCACCAGGCCTCTGGCCTGCAACTGGTCTAAGGCCAGCGCCAGCGCCTCGGGGCTTTGCCCCTCGGCCTCCAGCTTCTCCTGCAAGGCCTGACGCGAATACTCGCGCTGCGCCAGCAAGCTGACGGCACGCGCCTTGACCGTGGGGGTCTTGTCGCGTGGCGCGCCAGTTGCGGCGCTTTGTGCTGCGTCAGCGCCACCTTGTATCAACTGAAACACTTGGCTCACTTGACGGCTTGCAGCTTGGGCTCTTCCACTTCAGCCGCCAGCAAGGGGATGTTGAGTGATGCGCGCACCTTGTTTTCGATTTCAAACGACATCTCTGGGTTTTCGCGCAAGAACTCGCGTGCATTGTCGCGGCCTTGGCCGATTTTTTCGCCCTGGTAGGCGTACCAGGCGCCGGATTTATCGACGACCTTGGCGACCACGCCCATGTCTATGATTTCACCGTGGCGGCTGATTCCCTCTCCGAACAGAATATCGAATTCTGCGGTTTTGAACGGCGGCGCGACTTTGTTTTTCACCACTTTGACTTTGGTTTCGTTGCCTATGGCTTCCTCGCCCTTTTTGATGGTGCCGGTGCGGCGAATGTCCAAGCGAACCGAGGCGTAAAACTTAAGCGCATTACCGCCGGTAGTGGTTTCGGGCGAACCGAACATGACGCCGATCTTCATGCGGATCTGGTTGATGAATATAACGGTGCAATTGGTTTTCTTGATGTGCGCGGTCAGCTTGCGCAGCGCTTGGCTCATGAGACGCGCCTGCAAGCCGGGCAATGAATCGCCCATTTCGCCTTCCAACTCGGCCTTGGGTGTGAGCGCGGCCACCGAGTCGATGACGATCAGATCGACCGCGCCGGAGCGCACCACGCTGTCGACAATTTCCAGCGCCTGCTCGCCGGTGTCGGGCTGGCTGATCAGCAGCTCTTGCAAGTTGACGCCCAGCTTTTGCGCGTATTGCACGTCCAGCGCGTGTTCGGCGTCCACAAACGCGCAGGTACCGGCCATTTTTTGCATTTCAGCAATGACTTGCAAAGTCAGCGTGGTTTTGCCTGACGACTCCGGGCCGTAAATTTCGATCACCCGACCGCGCGGCAGACCGCCCACGCCAAGCGCCACGTCCAAGCCCAATGAGCCGGTTGATACGACTTGTATGTCTTCGATGACCTCGCCTTCGCCCAGGCGCATGATGGTGCCCTTGCCGAATTGCTTTTCTATCTGCGCCAGTGCGGCTTGCAGGGCTTTGGCCTTTTCACCGGCGGCGGCGATGCTTTTGACGTTGTCCATGAAAAACTCCTTTGAATCAATGGTTTAGGAATATCATCTGCCACTGTGTTGAAACACAGGCTGGATGCTTGAACAGTACTTTATCTGCCTTATTGAATTCTGTAAACACTTTATTTGGTCAGTTTGCCTTACTATATAAGCATGTCGTTCAACCTGCTTCCTTCAGCCCTGGACTGGCGCCAATCTCACCTTGGGCGGCTGCTCGGCCACGCCATGCGCCGCTTCGACGACCGGGTGCTTGAGTTGATGGCCAGACACATCGACGTACCGCTGGCGCTGGCCAATCTGGCAGCGCGCGACAAAGTGAGCGCGGCGCATATTCATATCACCCGTCATCTGCCTTTGAACGGCGCGCGCTTGACCGAACTGGCCGACATGGCCGGTATGAGCAAACAGGCCATGGGGGACCTGGTCACGCAATGCGAAGCCTGGGATCTGGTTCAGCGGGTTGCCGACGGCCTGGACGCCCGGGCTAAGCGCATTGTGTTCACCGAAAGCGGTCTGGATTGGCTGCATGCCTTCGAGCAGGCTGTCGCCCAGGCCGAAGAGGAGTTCCGCAGCGAAGTCGGCAAAGAGGTGGCCACCGTCGTCAGCCTCGGTCTGGAAGCTTATGCCACGTCCTATCGTTAACCCGTGTTGATGCCAGGCTTTGCCGCAACTGAGACTGCAAAGCCTAGAATCCGCCCAGCAGCCTTGCTATACCCCGGGAGACGGTTCATGCGCATACTGATCGCCGAAGATGACCAGGTGCTTGCCGACGGTTTGCTACGCACCTTGCGCGCCTCGGGTGCAGCGGTTGACCACGTCGCCAACGGCACCGAAGCCGACGCCGCCTTGATGACTTCCAGCGAATTCGATTTGTTCATTCTGGATCTGGGTTTGCCCAAGATGCACGGCCTGGAAGTTTTAAAGCGTTTACGCGCCCGCGGCAACAGCATGCCGGTGTTGATACTCACCGCCGCTGACAGCGTGGACGAGCGCGTCAAAGGTCTGGATTACGGCGCAGACGATTACATGGCCAAACCGTTTTCTTTGCAGGAACTCGAAGCCCGTGTGCGTGCCTTGACGCGCCGCGGCATGGGCAGCACCACTGCCACCATCAAACACGGTCCGCTGGTCTATGACCAGGCCGGGCGCATGGCGACCATAGACGGGCGCATGGTTGAGTTGTCTGCGCGCGAACTCGGTTTGCTCGAGGTGTTGCTGCAACGCGCAGGCCGTCTGGTCAGCAAAGACCAGTTGGTTGAACGCTTATGCGAATGGGGCGAAGAAGTCAGCAATAACGCCATCGAGGTTTACATACACCGCTTGCGTAAAAAAATAGAAAAAGGCCCTATCCGCATTGCCACGGTTCGCGGCCTGGGTTATTGCCTGGAAAAAATCAACCCGCCCGTTATCTGATGTCAGGCCCGCCATGGTGAAGCTGTTTCAACGCAGCCAGCGTTCGCTGTTCGGCGAAATCCTAGACTGGATGCTCACCCCGTTTTTGTTGTTGTGGCCCATCACTTTCGGTCTGACTTGGCTTGTTGCCGAAGGCATTGCCAAGGTGCCGTTTGACCGCGGCTTGGGCCATAACGCCACGGCCTTAGCGCAACTGGTACAAAGCGATGAGCGCACCGTGAGTTTTCATCTACCTTTGTCTGCGCATCAGATTTTGCACGCTGACGAAACCGATACCGTTTATTACCAGGTGCTGGGCGGTAATGGCGAGCTGCTGAGCGGCGAAGCCGGTCTGCCTATGCCGCAGGACGATGAAAAACTGGTCACCAACGAGTTACGTATTCGTGACGACCTGATGGCTGGCACGCCGGTGCGTGTGGCTTATATTTGGGTTCGGGTCAATCCTCGCGCAGCACAACCGGCGCTGGTGCAAGTGGCCGAGACGCTGGAGAAACGATCGGTGCTGGCGCATGAAATCATCAAAGGCGTGATGCTTCCCTTGTTTGTCATCTTGCCGCTGGCGGTGTTGCTGGTGTGGCTGGCGCTGACGCGCGGCATTCAGCCCTTGAGCGAACTCGAAGACCGCATACGCCAACGCAAACCCGATGACATGAGCCCCTTGGACGAAACCGCGGTGCCGTCTGAGGTGATGCCGCTGGTGTCGTCTGTCAACGATTTGCTGGACCGGCTCAAACACTCTATCGCCACCCAAAAACGCTTTCTGGCCGACGCCGCGCATCAGCTGAAAACCCCGCTGGCCGGCTTGCGCATGCAAGCCGATCTGGCGCAACGCAGCGATGCCAACGCCGAAGATTTAAAACAGTCGCTCAAGCAAATCGGGCGCGCCAGCATGCGCGCCACCCACACGGTCAACCAGTTGCTGGCGCTGGCACGCGCCGAGAGCAGCGGCAGCGGCATGGCCATGCAAACCTGCGATCTGACTTTGCTGACCATGGAAGTGGTCAAGGACTCATTGCCGCGCGCCATGGAAAGGCAGATCGACTTGGGGTTTGAAGGCCCCGAACTCGGTCTGGCCTTGCAAGCGGGCAACCCGACCTTGCTCAAAGAGATGGTGCGTAATCTGATAGACAACGCCATCAACTACACCCCGTCCAGCTCCGGGGAACAAGGCATTGTTACGGCGCGGGTCTGCGGCAACCCCAGCAGCGGCTGGGAGATTCAAGTGGAAGACTCAGGCCACGGCATACCTGAGGCGGAGCGAGAGCGGGTGTTTGAGCCTTTTTACCGGGCGTTGGGAACAGAGGCTGACGGCTCCGGCCTGGGTCTGGCCATCGTGATGGAGATTTCTAACAAACACCACGCCAAGGTCAGCATCAACGACACCCGACCCGGCCACACATCGCCGGGCGCAAGATTCAGTGTCAGATTTTCACCCCGCCATGACTAAATTTATGTCTACGATTTGCTGACAAGTAAAAAACATCACTGTGGCTTAACTTGCTTTTCTGAGTTTGAGCTTGCGCCAAACACCACCACATGGTCTGCTTGCAGTCGAATGCCGATCCACTCCCCCACATGGTGATCATGGTGACTGGGCACATGGGTCAGCACAGTTTGACCACCGGCCAATCGCAAGGTGTACAAAAACTCGGAGCCGCGAAAAGCTTTGCGCAGGATTTCAGCTTTCACTGGCGCATCATCGTCATGCACGATGTCATCTGCCCGCAGCAAAACTTCGCAGACACCATCATTCGCGATCGGTTGTTGCACGAAATGTTCGTCCATATTTTGTAAATCCCCCAAAGGGGTATGCAACACCATGTGCTGGCCTTGCTGCCTGGCCTTGGCAGGAGCAAACACACCGTGTCCGATGAATTCTGCGACAAAGCGCGTCTTAGGACGATGGTAAAGCCGGTATGCATCGTCCCATTGCTCAATTTTGCCTTGGTTCATCACACCGATGACATCGCCCAAAGCAAAGGCTTCCATCTGGTCATGCGTGACAAACAACGCAGTGATTTGTGCTTGATGCAATATCCCGCGCAGCTCGTGCGCCAGCCTTTCGCGCAAGTCCACATCCAGATTGGAAAACGGCTCGTCCAAAAGCAACAACAATGGCTCGGGTGCCAACGCCCGTGCTAATGCCACACGTTGCTGCTGCCCGCCAGACAGCTCATGCGGGTATTGCTTAGGCACTGAAGACAATCCCACCAAAGACAACAAATCTTTCACGCGTGCGTCACGCTTTGTCCCATTCCAATGATTTATGCCAAAACCAATGTTTTTTTCGACACTGAGATGAGGAAACAAGGCGTAGTCTTGAAACACCATGCCAATGCGTCGGTTTTCAGCGGGACGGTGTACGGAAGTACTGCCTATGATCTGTCCATTCATGGAAATGACACCCCCATTGACCGGCTCGAGCCCGGCGACGGCTCTGAGCAAAGTGGTCTTGCCGCAACCGGAGGGGCCGATCAACACCCCCATTTGACCTTGGTGCAAACCAAAACTCACATGGTTCACCGCAGCTTGGTCGCGCCCCGGATAGCGTACTTGCAAATCTGACACATCTATGTACATGAGAAGGATTGTAGGCAGGCACATAGCCTGCTGCCTACAATCGCCGCTTACCCTTGCTTGCCTACGTGCTGCTTCACGCCATGCCCTTGTTTAGCTTTCTTCGCGGATTCACCGTTTGTATGCTCGTCGCACCTGTGTTGATGGTGCTGTTCGCCTGGCTGCAATGGGACACCACTTCTGCCGCTGTCTGGCAGGGCTTGCTTGAAACAGTTCTTCCTGAATACACGCTGACCAGTCTGCTTTTGTGCCTGCTGGTAGCGCTTGGTGTAGTCAGCATAGGCAGTGTCGGCGCGGCTGCCGTCAGCCTGTTTGACTTTCCAGGACGGCAAACCCTGAGTTGGTTATTGTTGCTGCCACTGGCCATGCCTGCTTATGTGGTTGCTTATGCTTACACCGATTTTTTGCAATACAGCGGGCCGCTGCAAATCTGGTTGCGTCTGCACAGCGGCTGGCAAGGCGCTTTATGGCCCGATGTTCGCAGCACCTGGGGCGCTGCCGTCGTGTTGAGTTTGAGTTTGTATCCTTATGTGTATTTGCTGTGCCGCAGTGCATTTTCTGAACGCGCGCCACAGTTAATGGAGGCTGCCCGTTTGTTGGGCGCTAGTTTGCCACGCCGAGTTTTTCGTGTGGCCTTGCCGTTAGCGCGTCCTGCGATTGCAGCGGGATTGGCGTTGGCCATGATGGAGACGCTGGCCGATTTTGGTGTGAGTAGTTATTTTGGTGTGCAAACTTTTTCCACTGGCATTTACAAAGCCTGGCTGGTCATGGATAACCGTGTGGCGGCCGCTCAGCTGTCTTCTTTTTTGCTCTTGCTGGTGGCGGCAGTGCTGTGGGTGGAATACCGCGCCCAAGCACGGCTTCGGTTTGCCAACCGCCGCACGACCTCACGCACCCAAGAATCACAAGCAATGCGTCTTCACGGTTGGCGTGCGGCTATGGCGTTTGTTTTGTGTGTGTTGCCGGTATTGCTGGGGTTTGTCTTCCCTCTTTTGATCATGGGCCATGCCTTGTGGATCGGCAGCCAGCAACAAGCCTTGCCGTGGGCGGCCTTTGCCGGGTGGTTTTGGAACAGCTTGAGACTTGGCGGTATGAGTGCTGTGCTGGCTGTCGGGCTGGCTTTGGTGTTGGCCCACGGCGTGCGCACACGCCCGACCTGGTGGCGTCGGTTCAGTACGCAATTGGCAGGCTTAGGTTATGCCGTTCCCGGCGTTGTCATCGTGGTTGGTTTGTTACTTCCCCTGTCATGGATTCAGCAACGCTGGCCTGAGAGCGGCGTCGGCTTTTGGCTGACCGCAACTCTGCTCGGACTTTTGTGGGCTTACTTGGTTCGCTTTATCGCTGTGGCTTTGCAAAGTGTGCAAAGCGGCTATTCACGCATTTCTCTCAGCGCCGATGAAAGCGCCCGCATGCTCGGTTCCTCTGGTCAAGATATATTTTGGCGAGTTCACTGGCCACTGCTGCGCCCGTCTGCGGCTTCGGCCATGCTGCTGGTATGGGTGGATGTCATGAAAGAGTTGCCGGCTACCTTGGTGTTGCGACCATTCAACACAGACACCCTGGCAGTCATGGCTTACCAACTTGCACGCGATGAGCGTTTGGGCGAAGCTGCACTGCCCTCGCTGGCCTTGGTGGTTGCAGGTTTGTTACCGGTGCTGCTGATGGCCAGAGCCCAAAAAAGCGCACAAAAACCCTGACCATTCAAAACGAATGCGAATAGTTCGCATTTGATTTAAGATGATGCCTGTTATGTTGAAAAGGTGTCTGCATGCGCTCTTCTACCCTTACTCATCGTTTTGTCAAGGTCGGCCGACTCCTCGCGGCGACAGGTTTTTTTCTTTTAAGTCTGACCGGCTTTGCCGCTGAGGAGCCGGTTCTCAACTTGTACTCGGCACGCCATTACGCCACAGATGAAGCCCTTTATGACAACTTCACGCGTGCAAGCGGCATCAAAATCAACCGCGTCGACGCGGACGATGCTGGCATATTGGCCCGACTCAAAGCCGAAGGATCGGCTTCGCCGGCAGACGTGATTTTGCTGGTTGATGCCGCGCGCTTGTGGAAAGGCGAAATAGAGGATTTGTTTGCGCCGGTGCAGTCGCCCGCGTTGCTCAAAGCGGTGCCAGAGCATTTGCGCGCCAAGCAACGGCCCGAGGGAACGCGCTGGTTTGGCTTGTCCACCCGCGCCCGCGTCATCGTCTACGACAAGCAAAAATTCAAACCTGAAGATGTCGACAGCTATGAAAAACTGGCCGACCCCAAATTTGCCGGCCGCTTGTGTATTCGTTCAGGTTCGCACCCCTACAACCTGTCCTTGTTCGGAGCCATGCTGGAGCATTTAGGCGCACCTGCCACGGAAGTTTGGCTTAAGGGTTTGGTGGCCAATCTGGCGCGCCAACCCAAAGGCGGCGACACCGACCAAATCAAAGGCGTGGCCAGCGGTGAATGTGGCGTGGCTTTGGCCAACTCGTATTACCTGGCCAGGCTCTACCGCAGCGACAACCCGCAAGACAAAGCCGTGGTGGAGCGCATTGGGGTGATGCTACCCAACCAAAACAGTTGGGGTACGCATGTCAACATCGCCGGTGGTGCAGTAGCGCGCCACGCCAAGCACCCGGAAAACGCGGTTGCATTTCTCAACTATTTGGTGAGTGAACAAGCGCAAACCTATTTCGCCGATGGCAATAATGAGTGGCCGGTGATCAAAGGACTTTCTATCAACAACCCGGCGCTTAAAGCCATGGGTGGCGCATCCTTTAAAAGCGAGAAATTACCCGCGAGTGTGGTGGGCATGAACCAGGTGAAAGTGCAACAAATGCTAGACCGTGTTGGACTGCGCTGAACCCCATGAAACGACGGCTTAGCCATCTCCGCGGGTTTGTCATCTGGCTGGTGCCGGTCGCTGTGGTGCTGTGCGCCTTGGCTTGGCTGGGTTGGCAACAAAGTCAGAAACAAAACCCTAGCCAACTGTTATCTGCCCAAGCGCGGCTCGGTGAGCAAGTGTTTCATGACAAATCCCTGTCGGCCTCCGGCAAACAGTCTTGCGCCAGTTGCCATATGAAAGAATTCGGTCATGCCTCGGCACGCGGGCTCGAGATCGGCGGGCCCCAGATGCAGTTCACAGGCGTTCGTAACACTCCCTCGCTGCGTTATATTTGGCGCAACACCAGTTTGCACTTTGACGAAGAAGGCAAAGCCAGCGGCGGTTTTTTTTGGGATGGCCGCGCTGACAGTTTGGCAGCACAAGCCGCAGAGCCTTTTTTGAACCCGGCTGAAATGGCAAACCCTGACAAAGCCAGCGTCGTTGCCAAACTGTCTCGCGCCGCTTATGCCGCTGAGTTCGAGCGCTTGTTCGGCACCAACATTTGGCAGCAACCAGACAAAGCGTTTGCCGGCATGAAGCAGGCGCTGGCCAGCTACCAAACCGAAGACACCGACTTTCACCCGTTTGACTCGTTATTTGACCGGGTCTCTCTAGGCAAAGCCAGTTTCTCCGCACCACAAGCGCGTGGTTGGGAACTGTTCAAAGACCCTGAAAAAGGCAATTGCGCCGCTTGTCACACCGCAGAAGCTGACAAAGACGGCACGCCGGCTTTGTTCACCGACAACAGTTACGACAACCTCGGCGTGCCTGCGTCAGCGCAAATGCTTAAAAACCTCCCCTTAGATAAGGGTGTGTGCACCCACCATCTGGTTCGCACTCGCTCGGATGCAAGCAGCTTGTGCGGCGCTTTCAAAGTGCCCACATTGCGCAATGTGGCCGTGCGGCGCGCGTTTTTCCACAACGCTTACATGACCGATTTGCGCGAAGCCATCTCGTTTTACGCCACCCGTGACACTGACCCGAAACGCTGGTACGGCACAAGCAAGCCCTTGGGCGGCGTGCACCCCAGTTTGCGCGCCAATGTCAACCGTGACGAGGTTCCCTATGGTCAAAAACCGGGGGAGCAGCCGCGCTTGAGCGAACAAGACATAGACGATGTGCTGGCTTTTTTGCAAACACTCACTGACGCTGATCTGGCGCAATCAGCTGCAATGCGTCCGGGCGCTGCTGCTGCTGCAAACGCTGCGGTTCGCGCGGATCAGCCGGTTGCCAGCCCAGTGGCTTTAAATAATCGTTAGTCCAGGCGGCAAAACCTAGGTTGAGCAATACCAACAGCAACGTCAGCCACTTTCGCCAGTGCTTCATGCCGGCCCCGCATCGGCGATACGGACTTCGTCGCTGCTGACCGGTATGCGACCGTTGTCGCTGTCCAGCCACAACACGCCCTGAGCATCAACACCGGCGGCCCTGCCTCGGTTGCCGTCGCTCAATTGCAAAGGCTTGCCCAGCAACACATCACGGCGGGCGAATTCATTTGAAAACGCGGCAAAGCCGCTGGCGCAAAAACGGTTTAAGCCCTGTACCAAACCCGGCAGTATCTGCAGCAACAAGTCATGCGCCTTGGTTTGCGGGCCCAGCAGCTCTCGCAAACCAGCCGGTTCGGTGCGGTAGTCGGCGGCGGGCGGCGTGGCCAGGTTCAGGCCTATACCAATGACCGCAAAGCGGGCCTGCCCGGCGTCACCCTGGCGAAGCACGGTTTCTATCAATATGCCGCCAAGTTTGCGCGGTTTGTCCCAAGGTGTCAGCATCAAGTCGTTCGGCCATTTCAAGCCTATGCCCTTGTCCAGGGTCGGATCCAGCGCATCGGCCAGACAGCAACCCACAGCCAGCGACAAACCGGACCAGTGCTGCGGCGCCAGCGTCACGCCCAGCGACATCAGCAAGGCGTCGCCCGGGCGGCTGTGCCATTGGCGGCCCAGGCGGCCGCGACCGGCGCTTTGCGCATCGGCCAGCAGCAAACAGGTGCGGGTGTCCCCCGCGCGGCCACGGCGCATCAGCTCGGTATTGGTGGAATCTATGTCGCTGACGTGTTCCACCTGCGCTTGGTGATCCAGTGGCGCCAGCAGCGCTTGCAAGCCACTCAGGTTCCAAGGATCAAGGCGATCGGCTGGCATGGGTTTGCGGCCGGGTCAGAGCGAAGCGCCGGCTTCAGTCTTTGGGCGACAGCAAGGTGCCACGACACACCCGGGCACCGCAGCGGCAGGGGTATTCGGCCAGCAGCTCGGGCGTGTATTTCTCGTCTATCACCAGGCCGTAGTCGTAATTCAGCTCTTCACCGGCTTTGATCTTGCGCAGCGTGCGGATGAAAATACGCCCGCCGGCCTCGTCGGCTTCGCAGTTAGGCGCACACGCGTGGTTGATCCAGCGCGCGTCGTTGCCGCCGTAAAGTGCATCAATCACATTTTTTTTGCTGACGTGGAAATAAAACGTGTGGTTAGGATCGCTGGGGTCGTGGGGATGGCGTTTTTGCGCTTTTTTCCAGCTGATGACCTCGCCTAAGTATTCAATGATGATTTCGCCTTTGGCGATAGGCACCAGAGCAAACACGCCCTTGCCATGCACGCCTGAGTTGCGGACTTCAATGCGCTTGCCATGGGCGGGTGCGATGATGGGGGAGGTCAAGTTGAAAACTCTGTTAAGTTGAATACGTACATGTGCGCGTGCGCGCGCACGCGAGAATGCCGATTGTATGCAAGGATTACGCTCATGAGTAAAACACTGGTCATTGCTGAAAAACCTTCAGTTGCGCAAGACATCGTCAAGGCGCTCACACCGAGCGCGGGCAAATTTGAAAAGCACGACGATCATTTTGAAAATGACACGTATGTGGTCACCAGCGCGGTCGGTCACCTGGTGGAAATTCAGGCACCCGAAGAATTTGACGTGAAACGCGGCAAATGGAGTTTTGCCCATTTGCCTGTGATTCCGCCGTATTTCGATTTGAAGCCGGTGGAAAAAACCAAGTCGCGCCTGGCCGCTGTGGTCAAGCAGGCCAAGCGCAAAGATGTCAGCGCCATCATCAACGCCTGTGACGCGGGCCGCGAAGGCGAGCTGATCTTCCGCTTGATCGAACAATACGCCGGCGGCAAAAAGACATTGGACAAACCGGTCAAACGCCTGTGGCTGCAGTCCATGACGCCGCAAGCCATACGCGACGGCTTCGGCAGCTTGCGCACCGCCGCGCAAATGCAAGGCCTGGCCGACGCGGCGCGCAGCCGCTCCGAAGCCGATTGGCTGGTCGGCATCAACGGCACACGTGCATTCACCGCTTTCAATTCACGTGACGGCGGTTTTTTCCTCACCACCGTGGGCCGGGTGCAAACCCCCACCTTGAGCGTGGTGGTCGAGCGCGAAGAGTTGATTCGCAAATTCATCAGCCGGGATTACTGGGAAATCCATGCGCAGTTTGGCGCTGCCGCCGGTACTTACGCGAGTAAATGGTTTAACCCGCAGCACAAAAAAGACGCGGATGACGCCGAGAAAAAAGAAGACCGGGTCTGGACGCAAGACGAGGCCAAGGGCATTGCCGACGCGGTGCGAAAGCAAACCGCCACGGTCACCGAAGAAAGCAAACCCAGCAGCAAAGGCAGCCCGGGCCTGTTCGATCTGACCAGTTTGCAACGCGAGGCCAATGGCCGCTTCGGCTTTTCCGCCAAAACCACCTTGTCGCTGGCGCAAAGCCTGTACGAACGCCACAAAGCGCTGACTTACCCGCGTACCGATTCACGCCATTTGCCGGAAGACTATTTGCCGACCGTCAAAGACACCATGCAAATGCTGGCCAAAAGCAGCATGGGCCACTTGGCTCCGTTTGCCAAAACCGCCATCGCCCAAGGCTATATCAAGCCAACCAAGAAAGTGTTTGATAACACCAAGGTCAGCGATCACTTTGCCATCATTCCGACGCTGGAAGCCCCCAGCGGTTTGTCTGACGCAGAACAAAAGCTCTATGACTTCGTGGTGCGCCGCTTCATCGCCGTTTTCTACCCGGCCGCTCAATTCATGGACACCACCCGCATCAGCCAGGTGGCCGCAGCAGGCAAAACCCATCACTTCAAAACCACTGGGCGCGTGTTGATTGATCCGGGCTGGCAAGCGATTTACGGCAAAGAAGTCGACGAGGAAGAAGACAAAGAGTCCGGCAAGATTTTGGTGAAACTGGCTGCCGGTGAACAACCGCGCGTTGACGATGCCGATCCCAAAGGCCTGAAAACCCGCCCGCCTGCGCGCTACAGCGAAGCCACGTTGCTGGGTGCCATGGAAGGTGCGGGCAAAACCGTGGAAGACGACGAACTGCGCGAAGCCATGCAGGAAAAGGGTTTGGGCACACCTGCCACGCGTTCAAGCATCATCGAAGGTTTGCTGAACGAAAAATACATGTTGCGCGAAGGCCGCGAATTGATACCGACGGCCAAAGCGTTCCAATTGATGACACTGCTGCGCGGTTTGGGCGTGGAAGAGTTATCCCGCGCCGACCTGACCGGCGACTGGGAATTCAAACTCTCGCAAATGGAAAAAGGCAAGCTGTCGCGCGAAGCCTTTATGCAAGACATCGCCGAGATGACCGGGCGCATGGTGAAAAAAGCCAAGGAATACGACCGCGACACCATTCCCGGCGACTACGCCACGCTTTCCACGCCCTGCCCGAACTGCGCAGGTGTGGTGAAAGAAAATTACCGCCGCTACACCTGCATTGGCGCACCAGGCGCCATAGCCAAAACCAATGCCGAGGGCGAAACCGAAGGCCCGGGCTGCGGTTTCTCGTTCGGCAAAACACCAGCCGGCCGCACCTTTGAGCCAACTGAAGTCGAGCAGTTTGTGCGCGACAAAAAAATCGGGCCGCTGGATGGTTTCCGCTCTAAAGCCGGTTGGCCTTTCGCCGCTGAAATCGCACTGAAATACAGCGACGAAGACAAAAACTGGAAGCTGGAGTTTGACTTTGGCGACGACAAAAACGCCGAGAGCGGCGAGATTGTCGAGTTTGGTGACGCTGAAAATTTGGGCGCTTGCCCCAAGTGCGGCTCTGCGGTGCACGAGCACGGCGCCAACTATGTGTGCAGCAAATCCGTGCCGACCAACGCCCAGCCCACGCCGAGTTGCGACTTCAAGACCGGGCGCGTCATCCTTCAACAAGTGATTGAACACGATCAGGTGAAAAAGCTGCTGGCTGAGGGCAAAACCGATTTGCTGGAGAAGTTTGTCTCCATGCGCACCCGCCGCGCGTTCAAAGCCTATTTGACTTACGACCCCGAAGCCGGCAAAGTGAGCTTTGCGTTCGAGCCCAGCAAGTACCCGAAAAAAGGCGGCACACCAAGCACGGCGGCACTGGCCAAAGCGGCAGGCAAAACATTGCCCGGAAAGAAAACACCGGCGGCCAAAAAAGCTGCGGCCAAAGTTGCCAAAGAGGCCAAGCCCAAAGCGCCGCGCAAAGTTGCAGCTGGTAAAGCGCCGAGCGCGGCATTAGCAGCCGTGATCGGCAATGAAGCCGTGGCCCGCACCGAGGTGATGAAAAAGCTGTGGGACTACATCAAGTCCAATAACCTGCAAGACCCGAAAGACAAGCGCACGATTCAGTGCGACGCCAAACTGAAGGCCGTATTTGGTAAGGATTCAGTGGGGATGTTTGAGTTGGCGGGCTTGATTGGGGCGCATTTGAGTTGAGTCGCTCGGGAGCTTTGCTTGGCTCTTACTTGGTTTCTTAGAGACTTTCGATACACAGCGCCCGAAGCAGGCTCGGCCTCGCCTCCATGCTTGCACAACGTCGGCTACGGCCGACCTGCTTCAGACGCTGTTTTTCCCTCGTTGTCTTTTTGCCGACCTTGCGTTTTGTGATGTGGAGCCTACAGGCTTCATTGATTTAATATAAATATCACCTATAAGTTGCATTTATATTGCTTTAATGATTCCCATGAGTTATATTTTCTTTTTGAAATAACACTCATAGGTTTCATGAACAAGCCCTTTCGCGACCTTCAACTGCAACAAACCCACGACCAACTCACCGCCTGGAAAGCGTCAGCCTTGAGCCCACGCCCCGGTTCGGGTTGGGTCCGTGCTATTCGAGAGTCCGTGGGAATGTCTGCGGCGGCATTCGCGCGTCGGCTGGGCATGTCACATGCCGGTGTGCGCAAACTAGAAAGCTCTGAGGCCACAGATGCCATTACCCTGGCCAGCCTGCGCAAATTGGCAGCGGCACTCGATTGCGAACTGCAATATGCCTTGGTGCCGCGCACCAGCTTGAAAGAGATGGTGCAACGTCAGGCCGAAACCGTCGCGCGTGAGCGTTTGCTACCCATCGCACATTCCATGGCGCTGGAAGACCAAGCGGTTGGTGAATCGTTGCACAAGCTGCAATTGGCGATGACTGCCAAAGCATTGCTAGACGGATCCCGCCGCGAACTTTGGTGAGGGCTTGAGCATGGAATTTTTCTATCCGCCGGGTGCCACCCCGCTTGATCCGGATGAAGCTGCCGGGCTGATACCGACACACATCACCACCCAAGCCGACCTGAACGCCTGGGAACAGTTGAATATCGTTCAAGGTGATCGGTGGGCCGCACGGCAAAGCAAACGTGAATTGCTGGACGAAGGCTTTGTTCGTGACTTGCACAGGCAGATGTTTAACAAGACTTGGCAATGGGCGGGCAGCTTTCGCAGCAGCAACAAAAACATAGGCGTCGATTGGACGCAAGTCGCCGTGAAATTGCGCGATCTATTGGACAACACCCGCCATCAGATAGAGCACCAAGTCTTCAATGAAGATGAAATTGCAGTGCGTTTTCATCACCAGTTGGTTTGGATTCACGCATTTGCAAATGGTAATGGCCGTCATGCACGCTTAATGTCTGATTTGTTGGCGATGCGGCTTGGTCGTGCGCGACTGAGTTGGGGCTCGGACTTTTTAAGCACCCACTCTGCTGACCAACTTCGTGAGAAATACATTGCCGGATTGCGTGCGGCTGATCAAGGGCAAATAAGTGAGTTGTTGGTGTTTGCGAGAAGTTGATCGTGCAAATCAACGCGCTTGTGACGAGTCAGATTAGCAAGCCGGTCACGGCACCTGACGCAGGATCGGCCTCGCCTCCACGCTTGCGCAACGTCGGCTACGGCCGACCTAGTTCAGGTGCCGTTGATCGGTCTGATTTGAATAAGTTTTTTTGAGAAATAGTTCAATTCCGCACTAAACAAGCGCTATTCCTAAGAACATCGTCAGTTGCGGGTCGCAACATTCGCAATCAATGATTGCATAATTATTGATTACAATAAACAAGTTCTTCACGTGAATAGAGCTTTTTAGAATTCATTTCTGATGGCTTAGTCGGGCGTTTCGCCAGACTCTATTGCATTGCTTGGGTTTATTCCGCAGAAAACCTCTGCGGGTCTACTTTCGCAAGCTCAATCCGATCCGCAGAGGTTTTCTGCGGCTGATTCAGGTGAAGAACTTTCTTTATGACATCTGACGAAAAAGACCCGCGAACCTCCTTAATGCATGCACTTGATATGGGTGCCTGTCGAGTAGAGTTTTCTAGCAAGCCAGTGGTACTTCTGTGCGGCGGGTATTTCAAACTGAATACAGAAAGTACTGAACATAAATTATCGCTTCGCGATGCCATTAATAATTTCACACCATCTCCTAGCGAATTTGACCTTTTTTACCCTGAGCACATCAAAGGTTGGAATGCTGACAGCTTATTTCCAGACCTAATAAGTTTTGAAAAGGAATTAGCCAGTATCTGCTCTCTTGTGGTGATCATTCTTGAGAGCGAGGGCGCACTTGCTGAAATAGGTGCATTTTCACAGTTGAAGGAATTGAGTAACAAGCTTATTGCAATACGTTCTGAAATTTATGCTGCAAGCGATTCGTTTATAAATCTTGGAATTCTTAGGTTTCTAACAGCTCACGATAATACTGCGGTAAAAACTTACCCTTGGAATATAAAAAAACATCGAGTATTACGACTGAGATTACTGCAGATGTAATTGACGACATCAAATCTCAACTCAAAAAACAACCCAAAACCCAAATTTTCAAAATCAATTTGAAGTCGCATGTCATGGTACTTATATGCCAGATTGTTTCTCTTTTTATAGCTGTAAAAGAGTCTGAAATCTTTCAGTTTCTAAAAGTTCTGCGCATAAATACAACCAATTCAGAACTAAGAAGTCAACTCTTCTTATTGACAGAGTTTAAATTAATCAAACAAGTCGAATACAGTGACTCTCGTTTTTATATGCGAAGCAAAGTGGATTTTCACAAGCTCGTTATTTCCACAAAAGATAAGACCAAGCCTTTTGATGAACTGCGGTTTACAGCTTTGGTAAGCGAATACTACTTCACAAATTTTTCCAATCACAAAAACCGTTGTAGAGCGATATCTAAATTTGTATAGGAGGCAACAACTTGATTCACAATTCAACATTAATAACTTTGATTCATGAATCAACAGGCTTAAGTGAATCTCAAATCCATCGTTTGATCATAAGATCACCTCACACATACAAGGTATACAGAATACCCAAGAAGACAGGAGGAACAAGAACAATAGCTCAGCCAGCAAAGGAGACGAAGTTTTTACAACGATGGTTAATGAAAAATGTACTCAATGAATTACCATTGCATGAGTCTGCTACCGCGTACACAATAAATAGCAGTATAAAAAAAATGCCGCTGCACATAAAGAGAATTCTTATATTTCAAAGTTTGATTTCAAAAATTTTTTCTTTTCTATAAATGAGTCCGACTTGATACAACACTTTACGAAACATATAAGTTACCGTTTTTCTAAAAATGATATCCAATTAATTGCACGTTTAAGCTGTGTTTATGATAAACAATCCAAAATGCGCGTACTAAGTATAGGTGCCCCTAGTTCGCCTCTGCTATCAAATTCTGTGATGTTCGATTTTGATGACCATTTATTATCATGGTGCAAAACTAATGATGTCATATTTACTAGATATGCTGATGACCTCACCTTCTCAACAAATACTGAAGGCATTTCATTGAAGCTTGAAGCTGAAGTTAATAAGGTTCTTGCTAATTTGACCTATCCACAAATTAGCCTAAATATTATGAAAACAATCCACCTGTCAAAGAAATATCAGCGTCGTGTAACTGGATTAATTCTCACTAATCAGAATCAAATATCTATTGGTCGAAATAAAAAACGAAAAATTAGCGCAATGATTCATCGACATAAGCTAAGCAAATTATCACTTGATGAAACTTATCATTTACAAGGTTTACTTGGTTTTGCTAAGGATATCGAACCTTGGTTTATAACAAGTATGAGGAGCAAATATGGATCTCAGACATTAGACTCAATATTTCAAACTCGCACTAAATAGTATTGCGAACTTTATTTCATACTGCACGGAGACATCGCACTGATCAAATACACCCTAGCCTGCCTAAGTTTTGCGCCTTGAAACACACAACCCGACAGGTCATACCAACCGCATACAATCGCCGGTTGCCTATTTACGGAGAATTTTCGTGTTCATATCTTCCGCCTACGCCCAATCTGCCCCCGCTGCTGCGCCTGCTAGCGATTTATCGTCATCCCTCATGAGCATGCTGCCGCTGGTGCTGATGTTTGTGGTGCTGTATTTCGTCATGATCCGCCCGCAAATGAAGCGCCAGAAAGAACTCAAAGCCATGCTCGACGCACTGGCCAAGGGTGACGAAGTTGTCACCACCGGCGGCCTGCTGGGCAAGATCGCCCAACTGGGCGAACAACAAATCGGCCTAGAAGTGGCCGGCGGCATGGTGTTGCAGTTGCAACGCAGCGCCGTGGTGCAAGTGCTGCCCAAGGGCTCTATCAAATAAGTCATCGCCATGAACCGTTACGCCATTTGGAAATACCTGGTCATTCTGATCGCCGTGCTGCTGGGCAGCGTCTACACGTTGCCGAACTTTTTCGGCGAAGCGCCTGCGGTTCAAGTCTCGCCGGGTCGCGCCAGCGTCAAGGTAGATCTGGGCGTACAAGGCAAAGTGGAAGAGGCTTTGAAAGCCGCGGGCTTAAGTGTTTCCATGCTGACGCTGGAAAACAATTCGCTGAAAGTGCGTTTCGAGACCACCGACCAGCAACTCAAAGCCAAAGACGCGTTACAACGCACGCTTAACCCGGATGCGGATGCCCCATCTTATGTCGTCGCGCTCAACCTTATCGCGCGCACACCGGCATGGCTGAGCAGCTTGCGCGCCGCACCCATGTACCTGGGTCTGGATTTGCGCGGTGGTGTGCACTTTATGTTGCAAGTTGACATGCAAGCCGCTTTGAGCAAAAAAGCCGAATCGTTGGCAGGGGACTTGCGCACGCTGTTGCGCGAGAAAAACATTCGCCACGGCGGTATTTCGCGCAACGGCCAGCAAATCGATATCGTGTTTCGCGAACAAGCCGCCGCTGATGCCGCGGCCATCTTGCTGCGCGATCAGTTCCCCGATCTGCTGAGCACGCTGAGCGCACAAGGCAGCGACGTGTTGCTCAACGCCAAGCTCAAACCTGAAGCCGGTCGTCTGGTGCAAGACCAAGCGCTGAAACAAAACATCACTACCTTGCACAACCGTATCAATGAACTCGGTGTGGCCGAACCGGTGATTCAGCAGCAAGGCTTAGACCGCATCGTGGTGCAACTGCCGGGCGTGCAAGACACGGCCAAGGCTAAAGACATTCTGGGTCGCACTGCAACGCTGGAAATCCGCATGGTGGATGAAAGCAGCGAAGCGCGTTCAGCCGAAGTCGGCAGCGGCGCTGTGCCATTCGGCGCTGAAAAATACCTGGACCGCAACGGCCAGGCGGTGGTGGTGAAAAAACAAGTCATGCTCACTGGCGAGAACCTGACCGACGCCCAACCCGGTTTTGACAACCAGACACAAGAAGCCGCCGTGCACCTGACTTTGGATGCCAAAGGCGCGCGCATTTTCAAAGACGTGACGCGTGAAAACGTCGGCAAGCGCATGGCGATTTTGCTGTTTGAAAAAGGCAAAGGCGAGGTCGTCACGGCACCGATGATACGCACCGAAATAGGCGGTGGCCGGGTGCAGATTTCCGGTCGCATGACCACGGTCGAAGCGGCTGACACGTCCTTGTTGTTGCGCGCCGGCTCGCTGGCCGCGCCCATGGAAATCATCGAAGAACGCACCATCGGCCCGTCACTCGGCGCTGAAAATATTGCCAAAGGTTTTGACAGTGTGACCTGGGGCTTTCTGGCCGTCACGGTGTTCATGTGTGTTTATTACATGTTGTTCGGCGTAATCTCCAGCATTGCGCTGGCGGTCAATTTGCTGCTGCTGGTGGCTGTCTTATCTATGCTGCAAGCCACGCTGACGCTGCCCGGCATGGCGGCCATGGCACTTGTGCTTGGCATGGCGATTGACGCCAACGTGCTGATCAACGAGCGCGTGCGCGAAGAGTTGCGCAACGGCGCAGCGCCGCAAACCGCGATACATATAGGCTACGAGCGCGCCTGGTCCACCATTTTGGACTCCAACGTCACCACGCTGATTGCCGGTCTGGCCTTGCTGACATTTGGCTCTGGCCCGGTGCGCGGTTTTGCTGTGGTGCATTGCTTAGGGATTCTCACCAGCATGTTCTCGGCAGTATTTTTCTCGCGCGGCCTGGTGAATATTTGGTATGGCCGTCAAAAACGTTTGCAAACCGTGTCTATCGGCACAGTCTGGCGGCCAGATGACCTGACCGCCAAAGCCATAGAACGCGCCAAGGCCGACTGACCCCGATTGCATTGCGCTCCCTAACGGGTGACAGCTGACGAACAAGGAAACAGCATGGAATTTTTCAAGATCAAACGCGACATACCTTTCATGCGCCATGCGCTGATTTTCAACGCGGTGTCTTTCCTCACTTTTTTGGCGGCGGTGTTCTTCCTGTTCAGCCGGGGCTTGCATTTGTCGGTGGAGTTCACCGGCGGCACGCTCATGGAGGTGAACTTTTCGCAGCCGGTGGCACTCGACCCTGTGCGCGCGCGCATTGCGGCCTTGGGCTACACCGATGTGCAGGTGCAAAACTTCGGTTCAGCCCGCGACGTATTGATACGCATGCCGGCCGCCAAAGGCTCGACCGCCACCGAACAAAGTGAGCGGGTGCTGGCGGCGTTGAAAGAAACCGATGCCCAAGCCGAACTCAAACGCACCGAGTTTGTCGGGCCGCAAGTCGGCGATGAACTCGCCATAGACGGCTTGAAAGCGCTGGCCTTTGTAGTGGTCGGCATCATGATTTACTTGGCCATACGTTTCGAGTGGAAATACGCCGTGGCCGGCATCATCGCCAACTTACACGATGTCATCATCATTCTGGGTTTCTTCGCTTACTTCCAATGGGAGTTTTCGCTGCCGGTGCTGGCTGCCGTGCTGGCGGTGCTGGGTTATTCGGTGAACGAATCGGTGGTGATTTTTGACCGGGTGCGAGAGAACTTCCGTCGTTTTCGCAAGATGAGCACGATTGAGATCATCGACAACGCCATCACCTCGACCATCAGCCGCACCATCATCACCCACGGCTCTACGCAACTCATGGTCTTGTCCATGTTGTTGTTCGGCGGCGCCACTCTGCATTATTTTGCGCTGGCACTGACCATCGGTATTTTGTTTGGTATTTACTCGTCGGTTTTCGTGGCGGCTGCCATCGCCATGTGGCTGGGCATCAAGCGCGAAGACCTGATCAAACAGGTGAAAAAAGAAGGACCCGAAGAAGACCCTAATGATCCGAATTCCGGCGCAGTGGTTTAACTGCACGGCCAAGTAAAAAGCAGCCGATGGCTGCTTTTTTTCGTCTATGAGTTGAGGTGGTCAGTGAGCGATTCGGTCAACGTTGTCGTCACACAATTCATCTAGCACCAGTGCATCCGGCTCAATGCCGGCGCTCCAATACACCATGAGCACAATGATTTTCAAATCGTCCAGCTCCACCGGATGGTCGGTGACGGCCATGGCGCGGTCGACCACGATTTCGCGCATTTGCGCCGACATGACGCCTGCGCTTTCCATGAAGGTAATGAACCCCAGACAGGCGGCACCTAAATGCTGTTGCTCGGCTTCAGAGTACACACGCATGCTCAAAGGCGACTGCACGTAAGCCGGGGCCACGCGCTGCTGGTGCACTTGAATCAAGTCGGCGTGTTGGGCGGCGCTGTTGAGCCCCGCCAGCCAGGACAAGGCTTGCTGAATTTCATCGGCGTCAAAGCCTGCTGCGCTGAGTTTGCGGCCCAGCAACGGCAATTCGGGACAAACGTCACCACGCCAGTAGTGTTCGTAAACGTATACAAGGACATCGAACATGTCTGCAATATAACCTTTTTCAAAACCGGTTCTGCAGGCATGCGTCAAATTCTTTTCAAGTCTTTGTTTTTATGCATTGCGCTGATGCTGTATTCAACACAGTTGCTGGTACAAGCCGCCGGGCATTTGCGCCACTCTGCCTGTGTCTATCAGCGATTGCATGGCAATCAGTGCTTCGTCTAGCGTCAAGTCGCTGCCAAGCAACAGCATCTCCAGCGTTTGCGGGTCGTGGCCCAGCGCTTTGAGTAATGCAAGTTGTTTGCTGTTTGTCACCTGAGCAGTTTTGACGGGCTCGGGTTGCTGCATCAAACTGCTGCTGTACACAGGCAATTCCTCAAGCACATCCTGCGCGCTCTCGACCAGCTTGGCTCCTTGGCGCAACAAGGCATGACAGCCGCGCGACAACACAGAATGTATGGAGCCCGGCACCGCAAACACTTCTTTGCCTTGGGACAGCGCCATGTCTGCGGTGATCAACGAGCCGGACTTCAATGCCGCTTCAACCACCAGCACGCCGTGGCTTAATCCGGCGATCAAGCGGTTGCGCATAGGGAAATGGTATGGCAATGGCGGCGTGCCGGGCGGCAATTCGCTGAGCAGCCAGCCGTGTTGCGCCACTTGCTGCGCCAACGCATGGTGCTGGCGCGGATAGACCTGGTCCAGGCCGGTGCCGACCACGGCCACCGTCACACATCGCTGAGGGTCGGGCTGTTGCAGCGCGCCCACGTGGGCGGCAGCGTCTATGCCCATGGCCAAGCCTGAGACTATGCAACAACCCGCTTGTTGCAATTGCGCCGCAAAGGCTTTGGCGTTTTCTTTTCCTTGCGGCGTCGGGTTGCGGCTGCCGACCACGGCCACGCCTTGCCAACACGGCCTGTCGGTCTGCCCTTGCGCAAATAGTAGCAAGGGCGGGTCATCGAGTTCGCGCAAAGCAGTCGGGTAACTGTCGTGGTTCCAGGTCCAAATGGCCTGCTGCACGCCGGTCTGGCTTTGATCCAGCCAGGCCCGGGTGCGCGCCAGCACCGCGTCCCAGTCCGGCGGGTACAGCTGCAAGGCTTTGGCCTGCGCCTCGCTCAGGTGCGCCAGCAGAGCGGCCCCGGATTGGGCAAATACAGCAGCGGGCGAGCCGAACACCGTCACCAGCCGGTGCTGCATTTGCAAGCCTATGTGCGGCGTCAGGCTCAGGCGCAGCCAATCCTGCCAATCGCTGTGGTCAGCGCTTGTGACCGCTTGTTCTTTGGTAAGCGTATCTTCCATGTGTGCATGCCTTTCAGATCAAGGCATGCAGCGTAGACCCGCTGGGTGTCGCCGGTGTCACTCAGGCCTGCGATTTTTGTAACCGCGGCTTCACCCCGGGTTTTCAAAAAAGCGACAATAGGCGCATGGCTTTACTACCCATTCTTTCCTATCCCGACCCGCGCCTGCACACCGTAGCCAAACCGGTGACCGCCGTGGATGACCGCATACGCGCGCTGGCTGCCGACATGATTGAAACCATGTACGACTCCAAAGGCGTCGGCCTGGCCGCCACGCAAGTCAATGTGCATGAGCGCCTGCTGGTGATGGATGTCTCCGAAGAACACAACCAGCCACAGGTGCTGATCAACCCCGAGTTGTTGTGGGCCAGCGAAGAGCGCGTCAAAAACGAAGAGGGCTGTTTGTCCGTGCCCGGTATTTTTGACGGCGTCGAACGGCCTGAGCGCGTCAAGATACAAGCGCTGAACGAACATGGCGAAACAGTCATCATCGAAGCCGAAGGCTTGATGGCGATTTGCATACAACATGAAATGGATCACTTGATGGGCAAGGTGTTTGTCGAATACCTGTCCGTGCTCAAACGCATGCGCATCAAAAGCAAAATGCTCAAAGCCCAACGCGACCTAGAGCGCTCATAAATGCGCCTTGTTTTCGCCGGCACCCCGGAATTCGCCCGCACCGCTTTCAGTTCCCTGCATCACGCCGGTCATGAGATTGCGCTGGTGCTGACCCAACCCGACAGACCCGCCGGGCGCGGCATGAAACTGCAAGCCTCAGCGGTTAAACAATACGCCATTGAACACGGCATGCCCGTGTGCCAACCGCACAGCTTGCGCTTGGACGGTAAATACCCCGAAGAAGCTCTGGCCGCTCAACAAGCTATTGCACAGGCAAACGCCGAACTGATGGTGGTGGTGGCCTACGGTTTGCTGTTGCCCGACTGGACTTTGCACAGCGTGCCTAAGGGCTGCTTGAATATCCACGCTTCGCTGCTGCCGCGCTGGCGCGGCGCCGCGCCCATACAACGCGCCATCGAAGCTGGTGACAGCGACACAGGCGTGTGCATCATACAAATGGACGCTGGCTTGGACACCGGCGCGGTGCTGATGCGCGAAAGCCTGCCCATCAGCGACACAGACACCAGCGCCATTCTGCACGACAAACTCGCTGCTTTGGGCTCGCGTTTGATTGTGGACACACTGTCTGCGCTGCCGCAACTGCAAGCGAAAGTGCAAGCCACCGAAGGCGTCACCTACGCTGCGAAAATTTTGAAAGATGAAGCGCTGATCGACTGGCGCTTGCCCGCGCTGCGCTTGTCGCAACGCATACGCGCATTCGATCCGTTTCCAGGCGCACACACTGTTTGTCAAGGTCAGGTTTTGAAAATCTGGTCTGCTTTGTCTTTGCCAACGACAAGTCATACCGAACCAGGCACTGTGGTGCAATTGCACGCCGAAGCCTTCGATATCGCCACCAGCGACGGCGCGTTACGTGTGACCCAAGTGCAACGCCCGGGCGGCAAACGCATCAGTGCCGCCGAGTTTTTGCACAGTCAGGCTTTAACGGTTGGCATGGTGCTGGGGCAATCCGCCGACTGATCATGTTTTTTGATCCCGCCAATTTCCGCCACCCTGCTTTTCGCCAAGGCATGGTCGACACACTCAAAGTCGCGCCCGGCATTTGGGCTTGGGGCTTGATGACAGGTGTGGCCATGGTGCAAGCCGGTTTGAGCCCGGCCATGGCCACCTTGATGACGCTGGTGATTTACGGCGGTAGCGCGCAACTGGCCGCCATTCCGCTGCTCGCCGCCGGGGCCCCGGTGTGGGTGATATTGGCGACCGCGTTTTGTGTGAATTTGCGCTTCGCGGTGTTCAGTTTGCATTTGCGCAACTACATGATGGCCTGGCCGCGCTGGCAGCGTTTGTCCATAGGCTATTTCATCGCCGACATGAACTACGTGCAGTTTGTGCACAGCTACCCGCAAGCCTCTGACACCCGAGAAGGACAGCGCAGTGAAATGGCTTACCTCAGCGGCAACTGCTTTTTGAACTGGTTCGGCTGGCAAGTCTCCGGCCTGCTCGGCGTTGTGCTGGCCGCGCAAGTGCCGTTGCAATGGGGACTGGGTTTTGCCGGTGTACTGGCTCTGTTTGGTATTTTGTGTTCGCTCAGCCAGTCGCGCATGCGCGTGATCTCGCTGGCGGTAGCTGGTGCGGCCGCCGTCGCGGCCTACGCCTTGCCCATGCGTTTGAACATACTGGTGGCGATTGCAGCAGCTGTCGCGGTGTGCGTGGTGATTGAACAAACGCCGCTGGCCGGCAAAGAGGTCAAAGCCTGATGGAACTGAGCGAGGTTTTCACTGCCGTCGGCTTGGGAGTCATCACCCTGGTGACGCGCTGTTTTTTCTTTATCTCCGAGCGTGAATTGCCGTTTCCGTCATGGGCGCATCGCGGCTTGCAATACGCACCCATTGCCGCGCTGGCCGCTGTGGTGGTGCCGGAAATATTGGTCAGCCACGGTGCGTTGATCACCACCTGGCTGGATGCGCGCTTGTTTGGAGCGGCCGCAGGCGCAGGTTTTTATTTTTATAAGCGCGGACAAGGCCAAGCGGTGCTGGGCACCATCATCGTGGGCATGGCGGTGTATTTGCCGCTGCATATTGGCTTGGGTTGGTAAAAATCCCCGCCTCGGGCGGCTTGTGATCCGTTCTTAGAGTTGTACAATTATGCAATTTAAATGCATATTTGTACAAAATGCCTATGCCTATTGAACGCCAAGCCCAGTTCGCCATCGCGCGTTTGCGTCGCACGTTTCGTGTCCTGGCCATCACAGGACCACGCCAGTCAGGCAAGACCACCTTGGCCCGTATGTGTTTTGCCGATAAACCCTATGTCAGCTTTGAAGATGTGGAGGTTCGTCAACGGGCACAAGCAGACCCGCGCGGTTTTCTTACGCAATTTCCTGATGGTGCTGTGTTTGACGAGGTACAGCGCTTGCCCGGCATCTTGTCGAATTTACAGGGCTTGGTAGATGAACGTCAGCGCATGGGTGATTTTGTGCTCACGGGTTCAGAGCAATTCGGTTTACGCGCCGGCATCAGCCAAAGCCTGGCCGGGCGTGTCGCGCATTTGGAGTTGTTGCCTTTGAGTCTGGCGGAGATTGCGCAAACCCCGGCGTGGCAGCGCAAACCATCGCCGGATCTGATGCAGATATTGTGGCGAGGCGCTTATCCTGCGCTGATTGCCCCGGATGATGCCGCGCCCGAGCCCTATGATTGGTACGCTCAATACTTTGCTACCTATGTACAACGCGATGTGCGCCAAATCAGCGGCGTGCATGATCTTGCAGCTTTCGAACGTTTTGTGATGTTGTGCGCAGGGCGTTGCGGTCAGTTGTTGAACACCGCTTCGCTGGCCTCGGATGCGGGCGTGAGTGTGAATACTGCCAAGCATTGGCTGAGTGTGCTGCAAGCAAGCTACATCATCCGTTTGCTGCAACCTTGGCATGAAAACTTCGGCAAGCGTTTGGTGAAAATGCCCAAGCTGTATTTTTATGACACGGGTTTGCTGTGCCACTTGCTGCGGATTGCCGATGCGCAAACACTGAGCACACATGCCATGCGTGGCGCTGTCTTCGAGTCGTGGGTGGTGTCAGAAACATTGAAGCACCGGCTGAACCAAGGACTTGCCCCCGATGTGTATTTCTGGCGTGACAACCACGGCACCGAATTGGATTTGTTGTATCCCGATACCGGGCTGTTGTACCCGGTGGAAATCAAATCCGGCCAAAGTTTCAGTACAGACTGGTCCCAGGGCTTGGACAAATTCAAACGCTATGCAGGTGATCGCGTGGGCCATACATGCGTGGTGTACGGTGGGGATGATGCCTTTGAGTTTTTAGGGCATTCGGTGCGGACGTGGCGGTTGTTTGATGGGTCGGGGCGTTGATACTGGTTTTGGGTGGGTTGGCGTTCGCGCTTTCAGTTCGTATCAATTGTGATTTTTCATGACACCCACAAAATTACCCAATTACACCCATTGTTTTCGGTCTAATTTGCTGCCGCCGCTCCACCCCCCCAACCATTCCCAACCTAAAGCCATGCCCTTGTCACTCTGACCACCTCATTCCGCCCGCCCGCCTAAAATGACACAAAACATTCACACGGAGACAAACCCCATGCAAATCATCCGCTTCGCCGATCAGTGCGCACAGGGCCTGGCCCGTGGCAAACGCGTGTTCATCCGCGCCGACTTGAACGTGCCTTTTGACGATCAGGGCCGTATTTCCGAGGACACGCGCATCCGCGCATCAGTGCCCGCCATTCAAATGGCGTTGGACGCAGGCGCTGCCGTCATGGTCACGTCACACTTGGGTCGCCCCACCGAAGGCGCGTTCAAAGCCGAAGATTCATTGGCCCCTGTCGCCAAACGCCTGGCCGAGTTGCTGGGCCGGGATGTGCCGCTGGTGGCAGACTGGGTGGGCGGCGTGTCTGTTGCCGCCGGTCAGGTGGTGATGCTGGAAAACTGCCGGGTCAATGTCGGCGAAAAGAAAAACAGCGAAGCGCTGGCCCGCCAAATGGCGGCGCTTTGCGACATTTATGTGAACGACGCATTCGGCACCGCGCACCGCGCCGAGGGCACGACTTACGGTATCGCGCAGTTCGCGCCAGTGGCTTGCGCCGGTCCTTTGTTGTCCGCCGAAATCGACGCCATCAGCAAAGCGCTGGCCGCCCCCAAGCGCCCGCTGGCCGCCATCGTTGCCGGTTCCAAGGTCAGCACCAAGCTCACTATTCTGCAAGCGCTGGCGCGCAACGTGGACCAGTTGATTGTGGGCGGCGGCATTGCCAACACTTTCATGTTGGCCGCCGGTTTGAAGATCGGTAAAAGTCTGGCCGAACCCGACCTGGTGGGCGAAGCCAAAGCCGTCATCGACGCCATGAAAGCGCGCGGCGCCGAGGTGCCGATTCCCACCGACGTGGTCTGCGCCAAAACCTTTTCTGCGGACGCGGTGGCCACGGTGAAAAAAGCCACCGAGGTGGACGACGACGATTTGATTCTGGACATAGGACCTGACACCGCCGCTCGCTTGGCCACGCAACTCAAAGCGGCCGGCACGATAGTGTGGAACGGCCCCATGGGCGTGTTCGAGTTCGCGGCTTTCGAGAACGGCACCAAGGTGGTGGCGCATGCGATTGCCACTTCCTCTGCGTTCAGCATTGCCGGCGGCGGCGACACGCTGGCTGCGATCGCCAAGTACGGCATTGACAAAGACATTGGCTATATCTCTACCGGCGGCGGCGCGTTTTTGGAAGTGCTGGAAGGCAAAACCTTGCCCGCGTTTGAGATATTGATGAAGCGCGCGGCAGGCTGAGCAAGCCTCAAGCGCTTGGGCTGACTATGTCTTAGCCAATCAATAATAAAGCCCCGCACTGCGGGGCTTTTTCATTGAACTACTCCGCGTATCAGGCCGCCAAACCGACCGGTGGCTGGCTGGTGGCGCGACCTTTGTAATCGGTCCAGCACTGGCGGGTAAAGTCATACAGCTTGCAAGAGCGTGCGGTCTGAAAATACCAGCCCCATGAAAACGGCTGCACGATGATGCGACCGGGCAACAGGGTTTCCAGCTTGCTTTGAGCTTGTTTCAGGCGATACAAAGGAATGCTCATGTCCACATGGTGAGCCGTGTGCTCCATGATGTGGTGCATCAGCGCGCCGATTTTGAACGGGAAAGTCAGGTGCACGGTGGTGGACACAAACGGTTGGGCTTTGGCCCAAGCGCTGCGGTCATCATGCCAGGACACCTTCACATGGGTGTGGTGTACGTAGACGACGAAACCGATCATGGCGCACCAAAACAAAAACGGCACGACCACGCTGAACAGCAAAATCCAGGCAACGTTTTGGCCGGTAGCCAGCGCGGCAGCGACCATGCCGCCAATCCACAGAGCCGCAAAACCGGTGATCAACCAGCTGTCCTTGATGAAGATGGGGCGGCGTGTAGGCATTTCCTTGGAGGTCGGGAACACCATTTTTTTCCACCAGATTTCAATCATGTAATACAAACCGGGTGCCCAGCCGCTGCGGTAAGCGCGGTCCAGCATGCGACCGGCGAAAGACAGCTTGGCGAATTCGTCGCTGGTCAGCGGTGCCCAGACAAAGTCAAAGCCTTTGAGGTTGGTGTAGCCGTGGTGCACCACGTTGTGGCCTATGTCCCACAGGCTGAAAGTGGTGAGCGACGGCAAAAAGGCGATGCGGCCCACCCATTTGTTCAAGCCGCGATGAGGTGTAAGACTTTGGTGGCAGGCATCGTGGCCGATGATGAATAAGCGCCCGATGGTGAAACCCATGGCCACGGCACACAGCAATTTGGCCCACCAGGCCTCAAACAACACGGTTCCTGTCAGCAAAGCTGCCCAGACGGCGTAATCCAGCACCAGCAACAGCATGGCGCGCAAAGTGACACGTTCGGACAGGGGAATCAGCCACTCGCGTATCACCTTGCGGTGCGGCATGGGCTCTTGCAGAGAAATAGGTTGTTCAATAGGGTTCATAAAGCGGGATGCATGGCACCAAAAAGACAAGTGCTCTGAGTCTTGGGCCGCCACAAGGACGTCAGCTCAGTACGACAGGCATTGTAGCCAATCAAGCTGTTGCCAGACTGACTGTGCAGCTTGCCCCTACCAGCGCTCAGGTAAGCGCTTGCACACGCGGTAAACCTTGTCCGGCTCGCGCACCACGTAACCACCGGTGATCAGGTCTTTCATGATTCTGCTGACCATTTCACGGCTGCAGCCTATTTGCTGCGCGATCTGGGCATGCGTCATGGGCAAGCGCCTGGCATCGGCGGCAAACATCTCCTCGCCGCTGTCTGCGCGCTGCAACAAAGCGCTTAAGCGGCTGTAAGCATCAGAAAATAAGGCCAGACGGGTGGTTTCGGTGGCCATGCGCACTCTTTGCAAAGCCAGTTTGAGCAAATCCATGGCCAGCGACGGCGAATGTTGTATGACGGCCAGCGCCGATTCGCGCGAAATCACACAACACACCGCTGGTGTGAGCGTGACCACGCTGGCGCAGTGCGGGCCGCCGTCCAAGGCGGACACGCCTATCAACTGACCGGGGCTGACCAGCGACAAAGTGATTTCTCGCGGCCGGCTGTCGTTAGACAACGCGTATTCGCGCAGCCGCCCGGCCATGACCAGGTAAAGCTGATGGCCGGTATCGCCTTGCTGTATCAGCAACGTGTGTTTGCGGTAGTGACGTACCTGACCCTGGCGCGCCAGCACCTGCAAGCCGGGTATAGCCGCGTGTTCCTGCCATTCATCCATCACATAGTTCGCTGTTTGCATGGGCGTGACTTTACGCACTCACGGCTTGAAAAAGGTCATGCAAAACTCACGAAATAGGGATGTCCGACTGCTTGCCTGTCACAGAAAAATCACATCACTAACGGGCTTGAGCGTGTGACAATAGCCGGATTCAGCCCGAGATAAATATGTCAAATCACGCCACCAAAATCGTTGCCACCCTGGGACCTGCGTCCAGCGACCCCGCCATTCTTGAAGCCATGATCCGCGCCGGTGTCAATGTGGTGCGGCTGAACTTCAGCCACGGCAAAGCCCAAGACCATGTGGGCCGTGCCATGCTGGTGCGCGAAGCCGCCAAACGCGCCGGTCGTGTGGTCGCCATCATGGCCGACTTGCAAGGCCCCAAAATCCGCGTCGGCAAATTCGCCGAAGGTAAGGTCATGCTGCAAGCCGGCGCAGCTTTTATTCTGGATGCCTCGCGCGCCGAGCCCGGCGATATCAACGGCGTCGGCCTGGATTACAAAGAACTGCCGCGCGACGTCAAAGCCGGTGATCTGCTGCTGCTGAATGACGGTTTGATCGTACTCACCGTCGACAAGGTCAAAGGCGAGCAAGTCCACACCAGCGTGAAAATGGGCGGCGAGTTATCCAACAACAAAGGCATCAACAAACAAGGCGGCGGCCTGACCGCCCCGGCGCTGACCGGCAAGGACATGGAAGACATCAAAACCGCCATGTCGTTTCAAGCTGACTATGTGGCGGTGAGCTTTCCGAAAAATTCCACCGACATGGAAATGGCGCGCCAACTTTGCAATGTCGCTGCCGAACCGTTCAAACACAAACCGGGTTTGATCGCCAAGATCGAGCGCTTTGAAGCCATTCCTCATTTAGAAGAAATCCTGCGCGCCTCCGACGGCATCATGGTCGCGCGCGGCGACCTGGCGGTCGAAGTCGGCAACGCCGCCGTACCGGCGCTGCAAAAACGCATGATCAAAATGGCGCGCGAAATGGACAAGGTAGCCATCACCGCCACGCAAATGATGGAGAGCATGATCACCAACCCGGTGCCCACCCGCGCCGAGGTCAGCGACGTGGCCAACGCCGTGCTCGACGGCACCGATGCCGTTATGTTGAGCGCCGAAACCGCGGTCGGCAAATACCCGCTGGAAACCGTGCAGCAAATGGCGCAGATTTGCGCGGCAGCCGAAGACGCCCAAGAAGTGGCGCTGGACGCCGACTTCACCGGCAAAACATTCACCTACATCGACCAGACGATTGCCATGGGCGCGTTATTCACCGCGCACCACTTAGGCGCCAAAGCCATCGTCGCCTTGACCGATTCAGGCTCTACGCCTTTGTGGATGAGCCGACACCGCATACACATACCGATTTACGCTTTGACCAAACGCGAAAACACGCAACGCCGCATGGCGCTGTACCGCAATGTGCACGCGCTGCTGCTCGACACCAGCACCGACCGCGACACCGCGCTGAACCAGGCCGAGCAACACCTGATGTCACGCGGCATCGTCAACAAAGGCGATGTCTACGCCATCACTTGCGGCGAACCCATGGGCTCACCAGGCGGCACTAACATGCTGAAAATATGCAAAGTCGGCTGAGTCCGACGCCTTCTGTCACTTGTCACACGAAAGAAAACACCATGGCTTTAGTTTCAATGCGCGAATTGCTAGACCACGCTGCCGAACACAACTACGGCATACCCGCCTTTAACGTCAACAACCTTGAGCAGGTGCAAGCTGTGATGTCGGCCGCTGACGAAACCGGTGCCCCGGTGATACTGCAAGCCAGCGCCGGTGCGCGCAAATACGCAGGCGAGTCTTTCATCAAGCATTTGATACAGGCCGCCATCGAAGCCTATCCGCATGTGCCGCTGGTCATGCACCAGGACCACGGTCAAAGCCCCATGGTGTGTCGCGGCGCGATTGATCTGGGGTTTTCCTCGGTGATGATGGACGGCAGTTTGGAAGGCGACGGCAAAACCATTGCCAGCTACGACTACAACGTCAGCGTGACCAGCGAAGTGGTGAAGATGGCGCACAAGCTCGGCATCACTGTTGAAGGTGAACTCGGTTGTCTGGGCTCGCTGGAAACCATGAAAGGCGACAAGGAAGACGGCCACGGCACCGACGCCATCATGACCCGCGAGCAGTTGCTGACCGACCCCGAGCAAGCCGCCGACTTTGTCAAACGCACGCAACTCGACGCTTTGGCGATTGCCATCGGCACCAGCCACGGCGCTTACAAATTCACCCGCAAACCCACCGGCGATATTCTGGCGATTGACCGCATACAAGCCATCAACAAACGCATTCCCAACACGCATCTGGTGATGCACGGTTCTTCCAGTGTGCCGCAGGACTTGCTCGCCAAAATACGCCAGTTCGGCGGCGACATGAAAGAAACCTACGGTGTGCCGGTGGAAGAAATTCAAAAAGCCATTCAATTCGGCGTGCGCAAAATCAATATCGACACCGACATACGCTTGGCCATGACAGCAGCCGTGCGCCAGTTTTTGTTCGAAAACCCGGACAAATTCGACGCGCGTGAGTGGCTTAAACCCGCACGCGAAGCCGCCAAGCAAATTTGTAAACAGCGCTACATGGAATTCGGCTGCGAAGGCCAGGGCTCCAAAATCAAAAACACCCCCTTGCAAATGATGGCCGCCAAATACCAGCAAGGCATGCTCGAGCAGGTGGTGACTTGAGCCTGGCGCTGCATACCCACACCTTGGGTTCGTTGCCTTTGCTGGCGCGCGGCAAGGTGCGCGACAACTACGCAGTCGGCACCGACCGCATACTCATGGTAGCGTCGGACCGGATCAGCGCGTTTGACGTGGTGATGAACGAGCCCATCCCGGGCAAAGGCGCTTTGCTGACGCAAATGGCTTTGTTCTGGTTCGACAAACTGCACCATATTTGCCCGAATCACCTGACCGGCGACGCGCCCGAATCAGTGGTCAGCGACGCTGAGCGGCCATACGTCAGCAAGCGTTCCATGCTGGTGCGCCGCTTGCAGCCGATTCCGGTGGAAGCCGTGGTGCGCGGCTACCTGGCCGGCAGCGGCTGGAAGGAATACCAGCAAAGCCGCGCGGTCTGCGGCGTGCCGCTGCCCGCCGGTTTGCACAATGCCTCGCGTTTGCCCGAGCCCATCTTCACCCCGGCGGCCAAAGCTGCCGCTGGCGAGCACGATGAAAACATCAGCTTCGATCAAACGGTGGCCATGATCGGCGCGGATTTGGCTGAGCGCATACGCAACATCAGCATTGCTTTGTACGAAACCGCGTATGACATCGCGGCGGCCAAAGGCATTTTGATTGCCGACACCAAGTTCGAGTTCGGCCTCAGTCCCGAAGGCACTTTGGTGCTGATGGACGAGGTGTTGACGCCGGATTCCTCGCGCTATTGGCCGGCCGAGGCTTACAGCGAAGGCGCGAATCCGCCGAGCTTTGACAAACAGTATTTGCGCGACTGGCTGGAAACAGCGCAGGTCGACGGCTCCGCCTGGAACAAAACTGCACCGGCCCCAGGCCTGCCGCAAGAAGTGATTTCACTCACTGCCGACAAATACCAGGAAGCTTGGGCGCGCTTGCAAGCCGACTGAGGCCGCCAGGCCGGTTTTACGGGCATTCCAGCTGCTTTATCGCTTGATCCAGCTTGTCGCGGTTGACCGGCTTGCTCACATAGCCGTCTGCGCCCAAGGCGATAAAGCGTTCGGGGTCGCCGTCCATGGCCTGGCCGGTGAGCATCAACACCGGCAGGTGCGCGCGGGTGAGCTTTTCTGATTGGCGCAATGCTTTAAGTACCGCCAAGCCATCCGTGCCGGGCATCTGCACATCGAGCAGCAACACATCCACCCGCTGCTGCGCCAATAACTGCAAGCTTTGGCTGCCGTCGACGGCCGACAACACGCGGTGGCCGAGTTGCTCGAGCAAAGCGCGTGTCAGGGTCTGGTTGACCGGGTTGTCTTCGGCCAGCAATACCGTCAAGCCGACCGTTGGAAGATCACTCACTTTGCCTGATACGCGACTCAGTTCAGCGCCATGCTGAGTTTGCGCCGGTAGCGCGACACCAGCTCCGCCTGCGGGTCGTCCAGCGCCACTGCCTTGCCGGTCAGCTCGATGCCGCCTGCGCTTTTGCCGGGCACGGGTTGTTCGCCCTTGGGCTTGACCGGGGTCAGCAGTTCCAGCACAGCGACTATGTTTTTACGCGCCGCGCCTTCGTTCCAGGTTTTGTCGCGCATGACGATTTCCAGCAACTCGTCCATGGCCGCCGTCCATTCGGCAGCCGCCATCAGCAAACGTGCTTTGGCCAGGCGGGTGTCAAAGTCGCGCTTGTTTTTTTCTATCAAGGCATCGAACTGCGCCACTTGCCACTGGGCGCGTTCGTCGGTCTCGGAAAAATGCAAGGCCTCGCCCCAATGTTTCAAGGCTTCAAAACGCAATTGCAAAGGAATTTGCGCCAGCGCCGGAGCCAACGCAGACTGCGCTTTCTCGAGTTCGCCTATGGCCATCAACAGCTTGACGTATTCAAAGCGGGCGTCGTCATTCGCCGGGTTGACGGCCAGCGCCTCTTGCAACTTGGCCAGCGCCGCATCTGCATTGCCTTCGGCCAGCAAATCTTCGGCGGCATTCAGGTCTTCTTCGGCCAGCAGCTCATTTTCGCCCGGCAAATGCTTGTCCAGAAATTCGCGCAGCTTGCCTTCAGGCAAAGCACCCATGAAACCGTCAACCGGCTTGCCGTCCATCATCAGCACGCAAGTAGGTATGCTGCGGATACCAAATGCCTGAGAAAGTTGCTGCTCGTCGTCGGAGTTGATCTTCACCAGCTTGAAACGCCCGGCATAGTCGAGCTCCAGTTTTTCCAGCACCGGGCCCAGCGATTTGCAAGGCCCGCACCAAGGTGCCCAGAAGTCCAGCAGCACCGGTATTTGGGAGGAAGCCGCAATAACTTCGGCTTCAAAATTCTCAACAGTCACATCAATCATGGGTGTCAGGTCCACAGGAATAAAATCAGCCAATCAGTATCGCCGGATGTACTTGTCCGGCACTTCGTTCAACCATAAGCTTACCCGCAGTTCAACTGCCACACATCATGGCCTCTATTCTTGTCGGTGTCGTCATGGGCTCCAGCTCTGACTGGGACACCATGCAGCATGCCACCCAACTGTTACAGGAGTTTGGCATAGCGCATGAAGCGCAAGTGCTGTCGGCGCACCGCATGCCGGACGACATGTTCGCGTATGCCGAATCAGCGCTGTCGCGCGGGCTGCACGCCATCATTGCGGGCGCGGGCGGAGCGGCACATTTGCCCGGCATGCTGGCCGCCAAAACCACGGTGCCGGTACTGGGCGTTCCCGTAGCAAGCAAGCATTTGCAAGGCGTGGATTCGCTGCACAGCATTGTGCAAATGCCCAAGGGCATACCTGTGGCCACATTTGCCATCGGTGCCGCCGGGGCGGCAAATGCCGCGCTTTTCGCTGTCGCCATGCTGGCCTTGCACAACCCGGCTTTGCAACAAGCCTTGCAGGATTTCCGCCAACGCCAAAGCGATGCCGCGCGTCAAATGACGCTGCCGCCTGCCGCATGAGCGGTTTGCCTTTGAAGCCGGGTGCCACGCTGGGCGTGTTGGGCGGCGGACAACTCGGGCGCATGTGGTCGCATGCCGCGCAAAGCCTGGGCTACCGCACCGCGGTGCTAGACCCGGACCCGCACAGCCCGGCCGGCCTGATCAGCCATGCCCACATACAAACCGGCTACCTAGACCCGCAAGGGCTGGCGCAAATGGCGTCGCTGTGTGCTGCGGTGACCACTGAATTTGAAAACGTGCCGGCCGAGGCGCTGGCGCAATTGCAACAACACATGCCGGTCGCGCCCGGGCCCTCAGCCGTGCGGGTTGCGCAAGACCGAGCCTTGGAAAAAGCGCATTTCGTGCGCTGCGGTGTACCCGTGGCGCCGCACCGGGTGATTCATGACGCGTCTGAACTTGCTCAAGTGCAGGACGATTTGCTGCCCGGCATTTTGAAAACCACACGGCTGGGCTACGACGGCAAAGGGCAAGCGCGGGTGAATAACCGCGCGGAGCTGGCCGCTGCTTTTACGCAATTGCAAAACGCCGACCCTTCCGTGGTTTGCATACTGGAAAAACGCCTGCCACTGGCCGCCGAATGCTCGGTGGTGCTGGCGCGCGGCGTCGACGGTCAGACCGTGCATTTGCCCTTGCAAACCAATTTGCACCGGGGCGGCATACTGGCCGTCACCGAAGTGTTTGAAGCTGCTTTACCTGTGGAGACCGAATCCTTGGCCATCCAATCGGCTTACGACATTGCCCGCCAGCTCGACTACACCGGCGTGTTGTGCGTGGAATTTTTTCTGTTGCAAGACGGCCCGGTGCGCGACGCGCTAGGTCCCTTGGTGGTGAATGAGATCGCCCCGCGCCCGCACAACAGCGGCCACCACAGCATCAACAGCTGCGATGTGTCGCAGTTCGAATTGCAAGTGCGCTGCATGGCCGGCCTGCCCTTGACCATGCCGCGTTTACACAGTCCTTGCGTGATGCTGAATCTGCTGGGCGACCTGTGGCTGCCACATGGCGATTCGCCGCTTGAACCAGACTGGGCGGCAGTGCTGGCCTTGCCCGGCGCACATTTGCATTTGTACGGCAAAACCGAGGCGAGGCGCGGTCGCAAAATGGGGCACCTGACGCTGACTGCATCTGCTATTGCCCAGGCCAGGCAAACCGCTTTGAAGGCGGCCGGCATCCTCGGCATTGCCCCTTGGTAAAGCCACCTGCCGTGAAACAAAAACACACTTTTTTTCTGCGCGCATCCTTATGAGCAGCCCGCGTTTTTTAAGCGGATCTGCGCCAGACATTGCCTTGGCGGTAAACACACTGGCGCGCGGTGAACTGCTCGGACTGCCAACCGAAACCGTGTATGGCCTGGCCGCCGATGCGCTCAACCCTCACGCCGTGGCCGCCATCTTCAAAGCCAAGGGCAGACCGGCAGACCATCCCTTGATCGTGCATCTGGCATCCAGCGCGCAAGTGCCTTTGTTCGCCAGCGATGTGCCGTTATTTGCACAAGCCCTGATGCAGGCTTTCTGGCCCGGCCCTTTGACCTTGATACTGCCGCGACGCGCCGGTGTGGCAGATGCCGCGGCCGGCGGTCACGCCACGATTGCACTGCGCTGCCCTTCGCACCCGTTGGCGCAACAGGTGTTGCAACAAGCGCTGATGGCTGGCGTGCAAGGGGTGGCTGCACCCAGCGCCAACTTGTTCGGGCGCGTCAGTCCAACGACCGCACAACATGTGCGCGAAGCCTTTGCGGACCTGACGGTGATGGACGGCGGCGACTGCGAGGTCGGCATTGAGTCCACCATCGTCGATGTCAGCCGTGGCGCACCGGTGTTGCTGCGCCCTGGCATGTTGACACCGGCACAACTGAGCGCTGTTTGCGGCACAGCGGTATTGACTCACGCCAGTGCTCAGGCAACTGAGGCTGTCACACCGGCCGCACCCGGCATGCTGGAGTCGCATTACGCACCGCGTGCGCGTGTGCGGATGCTGAGCGCCTCAGCCTTGGCAGACCGCTTAAAAAATGCTGCACCCCAGGCAACAGCATTCTGGCTGCGCACGCCGCAAACCTTGCCGCCCGGTTTGCAATGGCTGCGCATGCCGGATGATGCCGCCGCTTGTGCCCACGAATTATTCGCCCGCTTGCGCGAACTCGACGCCGCCGGGGTGGACGAAATCTGGATCGAAGCCCCGCCGCTTGAAGCCATCTGGGACGGCGTGCGCGACCGGCTGCTGCGCGCCAGCGCTTGAATATTTTTCAAACACCTGGCGCATGCTGCTGACCCAACTCCACGCCACTTTTTTTCTGGCATCCGTGCTGCTGGCGCTCACCCCCGGGCCGGACAATTTGTTTGTGTTAATCCATTCGGCGCAACACGGCGCACGCAGCGGTTTGCTGGTGGTGCTGGGCTTGTGCACCGGCCTGTTGTTTCACACAGCAGGCGTGGCGCTGGGGCTGGCGGCTTTATTGGCGGCGTACAGCTGGGCCTTGCAGCTGCTCAAGGCCGCAGGCTGCGCTTATTTGCTCAGGCTGGCTTGGTTGTCCTGGTGCGCCACTGCGGTGCAGTCTCAGCAAGAACACACACCGGCGCTGTCTGCGCGTACAAGCTATTGGCGCGGCGTGTGGATGAACCTGAGCAACCCCAAGGTAGCGGTTTTTTTCCTGGCTTTTCTTCCGCAGTTTGTACAAGTTGAATCAACGCTGGCTGCCTGGCAACAAATTTTTGTGCTGGGCGGCTTGTTCATGCTGGCCGCTTTGCTGGTGTTCGGCGGTATTGCGCTGGGTGGCGGGCGTTGGGGACAGTGGTGGCTGTCCTCGCTAGGCTGGCAAAACGGGCTGAACCGCTTGGCTGCTCTGCTGTTTGCCGCGCTGGGCTTGCGCTTGTTGCTGGGCTGAGCGCTTGGTTTTTTCAAGCCAAATCCAGGCTCACCAAGCGATGCCTGACACCGAACTTCAGAGCCGCTAGCGCTTGTCCGGTGCCAGGCACACTTTGTCGGCCAGCTTGTCTTCCAAGGTGTCTGCTTCAATCGGCTGCCATTTCAAAAACGGCGCGTCCTTGTGCCGATCCGGCCACCAGTTAGAGGCCGTTGTCTGTATCGCAATCACCTCATTGTTTTGCACCTGGGTGCGCATCAACCACATCATTTGTCTGTCGCGGCAATTCAGATTGACTTGCAGTTTTTCATACAAATAAGGGCTGTTGGCTGAACGTTTTTGCAGCCAGAAGGTGCGGAACAAATCGTGTCTGACCATGCCGGTCATGTCGACGCCGTAATGCACGCCTTGCGGTGTCAGTTCTACGGTTTCCCACGCCGTAGCCGGATCCACGGTATAAACCGCTTTGTACTTTTTTTTCGGCGTGTGGCAACCGACAAGCAGCACCAGCAGACAAACCCAAAGCCCTATGGTTTTCATTCGCTTAACCCCCGTCGGCTGGACAACTCAATAATCGATAAATACATTAATATTGTTTAATATATTTTCGTATTTGTCAAATAATAATACTTTCAGGGCGATTGTTTGGCGGCTGTCCAATCGATCAAGGCATCCATCACCGGTCTGGCCTGGTTGGCGTTGGCGTGGTTCACCATGGCAACCAGCACATAACGCTGGCCGTTGGCCGCATCCACATAACCGGCAATCCCCATGGCGTCGCGCAAGCTGCCGGTTTTCAAATGCGCGGGCGCGCTGCTTTTGCTGCGCTTCATGGTGCCGTCCACGCCGGTGACCGGCAGCGAAGCTATCAATTCGGGCATGAAGGGCTGGGCCCAGGCCCATTGCAACAAAGCGGCCAGCGACTGTGCGCTGAGGCGGGCTTCGCGGCTCAGGCCTGAGCCTTTGTCCAAGTGAGGCGCTTCAACGCCGGACAGGCGCTCGCGCCACCAGGCCTGCACCACCTCAACCGCCAGCGGGGCGCTGCCGCTGCCGCGTTTTTGCACAGCCAGTGTCAAAAACAATTGCTCGGCCATGACGTTATTGCTGAATTTATTGATGTCGCGCACCACTTCGGCCAGCGTGGGGGACTCATGAAAAAACACCGGTTTCAAACCCGGTAGCAGCACACCATCGCGCACGCTGCCGTTCAATTGACCGCCGAGTTGCAACCACATGCCGTGCACTGCGCGCGCGGCGAATTTTTCCGGCTCGGCGTAAGCGACAGGCCAGGTTTTTTCGCCGCAAGCCAAGGGGTAGCTGCCGCTGAACACCATATTCAGCGGGTTTTGAAAGTCCGCTTTCAAACCGCCTCTGTAGTCACTGCATTCAGCCAAGGACAAAGGCACAGTCACTGGCAATTTGACACCCGCCAACGGCGGCTCCACATGCACACGTGCCACTTTGTTGGCCTGGTCCGGCACGAATTGCAACAGCAAGGATTTGTAATTGATCAGCAATCCATCGGGTGCGGCGTTGTAGGGCCGCAGCGGCTCGCCGTCAAAGCCGCCCGGATCCTGCGCCGGCAGGCTGAACACGCTGCGGTCTAGCAGGATATCGCCCTGAATGCTGCGTATGCCAAGGCCTTGCACCCTGCGCAACAACAGCCACAGTTGCTCCACACCGAAACGCGGGTCGCCGCTGCCTTGCAGGTAAAGATTGCCCTGCAACACACCATCGCGCACTTGGCCGTCCAGGTATACAGGCGTGCGCCAGGTGAACGCCGGACCGAGCAAATCCAGCGCTGCGCTGGTGGTGACCAGCTTCATGAGCGACGCCGGGTTGCGCTGCACACCGGCCTGGTGTTGCAAACGCGGGCTGCCCGCTTGCACCGGCAGCACGACCACGCTCAACGCGTCCGGCGGCAGACGCGCGGCTTTCAAGGCCTCCTGCACAGCTGCGGGCAAAACAGCAGCAGTTTCTGCCCGTGATTGCGCACACACTGCCAGCAGCAGGGCAGTCAAGACCCAAGGTTTGCAAAACAGGCTTGTCATACCGGCATTATCAAACCTGCACGGATAATCCCGGTATGCAATCTTTCATGAAACAGCTGCTCAGTGGCTCGTCGCGCCACACCGGCTGGCTGGCGGCTATGGTCACGGTGTCGATCTGGTCTGCCTTTATCGTCATAGCCCGCGCTTCGGCCCGGCATGAGCTGCTGCCGCTGGATATCACCTGGGCGCGCATCATGGGCGCCAGTGTCATTCTGCTGCCCTGGTGCTGGTGGTCTGTGCAGCGCCAGCGCAGCACGGGGGCAGTGACGGGTTCATTCGGCGGCTTTTCCCCGCTGCCCTGGCGCATCACCGTTCTCACCGGCTTGTTCGGCGGCTTCGCTTACGCGGTGTTGGCCTACAGCGCTTTCTTTTTTGCCCCGGCAGCGCACGGCTCGGTGCTGTTGCCGGGCAGCCTGCCTTTATGGACCAGCTTGCTGGCTGTGTTCCTACTTGGCGAACGGCTGCACGGCTACCGGCTGCTAGGCCTTGCCATGATCCTGGGCGGCGATTTGCTGGTCGGCGGCAGCAGCCTGCTGCATGCGTTTGAAGGCGGCACGGTATGGCTAGGCGATGTGATGTTCATCGTCGCCAGTATGTGCTGGTCAGCCTACAGCGTCATCATCCGCCGCTACCAGTTGCAAGCCGTGCAAGCTACCATGGCCATCACCTGCTTTGCTTTTTTCAGCTTTGTGCCGCTTTACCTGGTGTTGTGCGCCAGCGGTGTATTAAGCACGCATTTGCTCAGCGCACCATGGAGCGAAATTCTGTGGCACGCCTTGTTTCAAGGGGTCGGCTCGGTGGTGGTGTCGGGCATCAGTTTTACCCTGATGATTCGGGCTTACGGGCCGGTGCGCTCCACCATGATCACTGCGCTGGTGCCCGGCCTGTCAGCATTGGGCGCGGTGTTGCTGCTGGGTGAACCTCTGAGCTGGCAGGTGATGCTGGGCTTGTCGCTGGTGACGCTTGGCATCGTCTTCGGCGTGCAGTCGTCACGCTCTGCAACGGCAAAAGTTGCGGCATGAACTTGCTGGCCATAGACACCGGCACCGAGCGCATGTCGCTGGCGGTGTGTCGTGCCGATCAGGTTTTCACGCATGCGGGGGTTGCCGGGGCACAAGCATCGACACAGCTGATACCGGCCATTTTGAGCTTGTTGTCGCGTGCAGAACTCCGCTTGCCAGCGTTGCAGGCGATTACTTTTGGACGCGGCCCGGGTGCTTTCACAGGCTTGCGCACCGCTTGTTCTGTGGCCCAGGGTCTGGCATTGGGCGCGAATTTGCCCCTGCTACCGGTTGACAGTCTGCTGTGCTTGGCAGAAACAGCGCTGGCGCAATCGCCCCGGGTATTGGCCCTGTTGGATGCGCGCATGGGTCAGGTGTATGCCGCTGCTTATGAGTGGAATGACAACGGCTGGCTCAGCTGCATGGCGCCTCAATTGACACAAGCTAAAGATCTCATACTGCCGCCGCACTGGGACGCTTTGGGTTTTGCGCTGGCTGGCAATGCCATGACAGCGCACGGCTCTGGTTTGCAGCATTTGCTGAACGTCGGCGGTCAAACCGTCGAAGTCTGGCCGCAGGCAGACGCCATGTTGAAGCTGGCGGCGCGCGCCTGGGCGCGCGGAGAAGCCGTGCACGCGGCCTCGGCACTGCCTTTGTATGTGCGGGATGATGTGGCGCGCACCACGGCGCAGCGCTTAAGCGACAAACTGTCTGCCGCATGAATCTCAATCCGTTCAAAAAAACCGGCCCTGCCCGCACAGAAGACGCGGCAGCCGAACTGTCGGCCCCTCAAGCCTTGGACCGGACGGTGCTGCCCGCTTTATTGCTGGTAGAGCAAAGCGCTTATTCACACCCCTGGACGCAAAATAATTTCACCGATGCCATGGACTCCGGCTACCACCTGCCGGTCTGGCTGATGCAACAGGAAGTCTGGTGTTACCTAGTGGCCATGCGCGGGGCCGATGAGTTGCACTTGCTGAATTTCACCGTCGCTCCGGCGCAGCAACGCCGCGGCCTGGCGCGCCACATGATGCAGTATTTGCTGGACTGGAGCCGCGCGCAAGGCGTACACGCCATCTGGCTGGAAGTGCGCGTCAGCAACCTGCGCGCCATCAATATTTACCAGGCCTGCGGCTTTGTGCACGACGGTGTGCGGCCCGGTTATTACCCGGCTCACAACGGCATACGCGAAGATGCCGTGGTCATGTCTTTGTCCTGGTGAGCAGACAGTGGTAACTTAAGCCCATGTCTTTGTCGCTGGATACACGTCAACGCGCCATGCTCGCCGAAATCGGCGTGCGGGTCTGGCTGCCTGCGCCAGTTGTCCCTGTTGAGGCTCCGGCTGCACAAGCCCCGGCACTTTCAGTCAATGTCAGCGCAGCGCCCGCACCGGCCCGCGCTCTCTCACCAACGCCCAGGCCGGCTGTAGACACGCCGGTGAAAGCCGCGCCTGTGCTGGGCACTGCCACCGCGCCGGTGACAGACTTCAAGCCGCTGCCCGCCGGTCTGGCGCAAATGGACTGGGCCGGCCTGCGACAAGCTGCGGCTGAATGCAAGGCCTGCGCTTTGTGCGAACACCGCAACCACAGCGTGTTTGCCGACGGTACACCTGCCGCTGACGGACAAGCGCTTGACTGGCTGATCGTCGGCGACGCGCCGGCAGATGCCGAGAATGCCAGCGGCCAACCATTTGCCGGACCCGAAGGCTTATTGCTCGACGCTATGTTGCAAGCCATGGGCATTGCGCGCCCGGGCGCTTCAGCGGGCAAACACAGCGTGGTGCTGGTGAATGCCTTGAAATGCTGCGGTCCGGCGCAACGCAAGCCTTTACCCGCTGAAATTGACGCCTGTCAGCATTACCTGGCGCGTCAAATCGCTTTGCTGCGCCCGCGCATGATTTTGGCGCTGGGGCGGCTCGCGGCCCAGGCTGTGCTGCATGATCAACTCAGCGACGGTCAAGCCGCCGAGTTACCGCTGGGCAAATTGCGCGGCCAGGTTCACCAGGCCCATGGCTGTCCGGTGGTGGTGACTTACCACCCAGCGTATTTGCTGCGCTCACCGGCCGACAAGGCGCGCGCCTGGAGCGATCTGTGTCTGGCCATGTCCAGTTTGAATGAGCCCGGCAGCGCATGAGCTTGCGCGCTCAAGCGCCTGATTAACCGCTTGACGACAGCAAGCACTGCCTACAATCCGGCGCATGATCTTCCTAGACAAACTGAAACAAGCCACGGCCTTGAACCAATCCATGCTGTGCGTCGGCCTGGACCCCGAGCCCGCGCGTTTCCCGCAAGGCTTGACCGGTCAGGCTGCGCATATTTTTGATTTTTGCGCCGCTATGGTTGACGCCACGCATGACCTGGTCTGCGCCTTCAAACCGCAAATCGCTTACTTTGCCGCGCACCGCGCCGAAGCGCAACTCGAACAACTGATCGCGCACATACGCCGTGTCGCGCCTGCGGTGCCGGTGATTCTGGACGCCAAGCGCGGCGACATAGGCAGCACTGCCGAGCAATACGCCATCGAGGCTTTCGAGCGCTACGGTGCCGATGCAGTCACTTTGTCGCCGTTCATGGGCTTTGATTCGGTAGAACCGTATGTGAAACGCCACGGCAAAGGCGCTTTTTTGCTGTGCCGCACTTCCAACCCCGGCGGTGACGATTTGCAAACCCAAAGGCTGGCGTCTGTCGACGGCACGCCTATGTTGTACGAACACCTGGCGCGTCTTGCGCAAGGGCCCTGGAACCTGAACGGCCAACTCGGCCTGGTGGTGGGTGCCACTTACCCGGCAGAAATTGCACGTGTGCGCGAGATCGCGCCTTCATTGCCTTTGTTGATTCCCGGCATAGGCGCACAAGGCGGCGACGCCCGGGCCACGGTACACGCAGGCCTGCGCACAGATGCAAACGGCGTGAGCGGCCCCATCATTGTCAATTCATCGCGCGCGATTTTGTACGCCTCGTCAGGTACTGACTATGTGAACGCGGCAAGACACAGCGCGCGGTCAAGCCGTGACGAGCTGAATGCGGCCAAAACAGACAATCCATAAGAAGAATATTTGTTCAATTAACAGTCGTTTGCTATTTGTTTTTTTAATCACTGTTTTCAGAAAAAAGTAAATCATATCAACGGGTTAATGCACGCTGCCTGAATCTGAGCTATGTTCAGGTATTATAAAAATAATGTGCCATGACCTCGAACCGTACCCAATTCTTCGCTTTTCTTGAAACTGTTAATGATATTGAAAATGAGCACCACCATAAGCTACCTGATATAGATGCTCAGGTACTGCTGATGCGTGTGGCCATGGCGCATGACAAAAAGCAACCTTTGAATGTGACGCAGGCGATGAACCTGAAAAGCATAGGTTCGCCGGCCATGTTGCATCGCAAGATCAATGACTTGCTCAAACTGAACATGGTTGAGCTGGTGTTTGAAGGCAGTAACCGCCGCACCAAATACCTGCTACCGACCCAACAAGCCTTGGATATCCTAGACCAGATGGCTAACGCTGCGGCCAAGGCCTATCAGCTGACCAAAAGCTGAATCAGTCCGGCAGCAAGCGCTTTAAATAACGGCCTGTCGCGCTCTCGGGGTTGAGCGCGATTTGCTCGGGCGTGCCGGTGGCCACCACTTGGCCGCCGCCGCTTCCTCCCAGCGGCCCCATGTCAATCACCCAGTCGGCGGTTTTGATCACGTCCAAGTTGTGTTCAATCACCACCATGGTGTTGCCCGCATCAACCAACTGGCGCAACACTTTGAGCAGCAAATCGATATCTGCAAAATGCAAGCCGGTGGTCGGTTCATCCAATATGTAAAGCGTTCTGCCTGTGTCGCGCTTGCTGAGTTCCAGCGCCAATTTGACGCGTTGCGCCTCACCGCCGGACAAGGTGGTGGCCGCCTGACCTAAGCGTATGTAACCGAGTCCGACTTCCATCAAGGTAGTCAGCTTGCGCGCCAGCGTCGGCACCGCTTTGAAAAACGCCAGCGCGTCTTCCACCGTCATGTGCAAAATCTGTGCGATGTTTTTGCCTTTGTATTGCACGTCCAGGGTTTCGCGGTTGTAACGCTGGCCCAGACACACATCGCAAGGCACATACACGTCGGGCAGAAAGTGCATTTCCACTTTGACCATGCCGTCGCCCTGACACGCACTGCAACGCCCGCCGTCGACATTGAATGAGAACCGGCCGGGCCCGTAGCCGCGCTCGCGCGCCATGTTCACCTCGGCCATCAACTCGCGCAGCGGCGTGAACAAGCCGGTATAGGTGGCCGGGTTGGAGCGCGGCGTGCGGCCTATGGGTGACTGGTCGACATTGATGACTTTGTCAAAATGGTAAAGGCCGAGGATGTCGTCATGCGCCGCCGGTTCTTCGTGGGCGCGGTGGATCTGCCGGGCGACCGCCGCATACAAAGTGTCGTTCACCAAAGTGGATTTGCCCGAGCCTGACACGCCGGTGACGCAGGTGAACAAGCCGACCGGAAATTCCACGGTCACATTTTGCAGGTTGTGGCCGCGCGCGCCGACCACGGTCAATGCTTGCTTGGCCACTGTTCGGTTGGCAGGCATGACCGGACTGCCGAACACATTGCTGGCCACCGGCTGCTGTGCCTGGACTGTGGTTTGTTGCAATAACCAATCGCGGCGCTTATCCGGCACGGCAATAGCCAAAGCGCCGCTCATGTAGCGGCCGGTGAGTGACTGCGGATTGGCCTCGATCTGCGCCGGTGTGCCTTGCGCCATCACGCGCCCGCCATGCACGCCTGCGCCCGGGCCCATGTCTATGCAATGGTCAGCGGCGCGGATCATGTCTTCGTCATGCTCGACCACCAGCACGCTGTTGCCTATGTCGCGCAAATGTTTCAAAGTGTCTATCAACCGATCGTTATCGCGTTGGTGCAAACCTATGCTGGGTTCGTCCAGCACATACATCACACCGGTCAAACCGGAACCGATTTGCGAAGCCAGGCGTATGCGCTGCGCTTCACCGCCGGACAAGGTGTCGGCGCTGCGCGACAAGCTGAGGTAAGTCAAACCCACGTCGTTCAAAAACTTCAAACGGTTGGCGATTTCTTTCACCACTTTGTCGGCGATATCGGCCTTGTTGCCATCTAACTTGAGGTTTTGAAAATACGCTTGGCATTCGGACAAGGTGGTGTGGCTGACATCGTGCAGCGTGCGCGCCTGCGCGCCGGTACCCAGACGCACATGGCGGGCTTCTGCGCGCAAACGCGTACCTTCGCAGGCCAGACACGCGCGGTGGCCGCGGTAACGCGCCAGCTCTTCGCGCACCAATGAGGAGTCGGTGTCGCGGTAACGCCGACTCATGTTGTTCACAATGCCTTCAAACGGATGCAGCTTACTGGTCTTGCGACCGGCTTTGGCGCCCGACTCCAGCACATAGCTGAATTTGATGTCTTCTTCACCCGAGCCGAACAGCAATACTTGCCTGACGTTGTCCGGCAAAGATTCAAACGGTGTTTCCAGATCAAAGCCGTAATGCTTGGCTAGACTCTCCAACATGGCGAAGTAATACGCATTGCGTTTGTCCCAGCCTTTGATGGCGCCGCTGGCCAAGCTGATGTCAGGGAATGCGACGATGCGCGCCGGATCGAAAAAACTTTGTTCGCCCAGGCCTTCGCAGTCGGGACAAGCGCCCAGCGGTGAATTGAAAGAAAACAAACGCGGCTCGAGTTCTCCGATGGCAAAGCTGCAATGCGGGCAGGCAAATTTGGCGTTAAACGCATGCTCTGCGCCCGTGTCCAAATCCAGCACCAAGGCGCGCCCGTCAGCCAGACGCAAGGCGGTTTCCATGCTCTCGGCGATTCGTTGCAACATGTCGGGGCGCACTTTGAGCCGGTCAACCACCACATCTATATCGTGTTTTTCGTTTTTTACCAGCGCAGGTAAATCGGCCAGCTCGACGACTTTGCCATCAACCCGGAAACGCACAAAACCTTGCGCTTGCATTTGCGTGAACACTTCTGTGAACTCACCTTTGCGTTCGCGCGCCACCGGCGCCATCAGCAAAATGCGGGTCTCTGCCGGCAAGGCCAGCACCGCGTCCACCATTTGCGACACGCTGGAGGCTTGCAATGGCACACCGTGTTCCGGGCAATGCGGTGTGCCCGCGCGCGCGAACAACAAACGCAAATAATCGTGAATTTCGGTCACAGTGCCAACGGTCGAGCGAGGGTTGTGGCTGGTGGCTTTTTGCTCGATGGCAATCGCCGGTGACAGGCCTTCTATCAAATCCACATCCGGCTTGTCCATGCGCTGCAAAAACTGTCGCGCATAGGCTGAGAGGCTTTCCACGTAACGCCGCTGACCTTCGGCATACAAAGTATCAAACGCCAGGCTGGATTTGCCCGAGCCCGACAAACCGGTGATCACCACCAACTGGTTGCGCGGAATATCCAAGTCGATATTCTTCAGGTTATGGGTGCGCGCACCGCGAATGCTGATCTTGCCGAACGCACCGCGTCCATTGATGTGGTTAAGCAGGTAGTTGGCGTCTGAGGGTGAATTCACGTGTGTGGTTTTATTCCGGACAACCTGACATCATAGTGAATCCCCATGTCATTGACGCAGGGGCTGATCATGCGCTTTGACCTATGGCATAGGAAACGCAAGCCGCGGGCGATGGCATGTCAGTCTTTAGGCTTGATAATGTCAGCATGAGTTCTGCGCTTACCGACCACTGGCTGCCACGCCTGACTTCGCCGCTGGTGGTGCTGCTGTGCATTGCCTTGCTTTCCAGCACGGCGCTGACCAATATTTGTATGTTGTTGCTGGCTTTGTTGTCAGTTTGGGCATGGTCGCGCTTTGATTGGCCTGAGGGCGAATGGGCGCTGGCCAAGCCCTTGTTTATATTAATAGGCTTGTTTTGCCTGTGGGATCTGAGCGCGAATCTGCTGGGCGGCAACAGCCTGAGCGACTCGCTGCAAGCCTTGCGCCATGTACGTAAATTCTTTTTTGTGCTGCTGCTTTGGCCGCTGTTTGCCTCGCCACGGGTGGCACGTCATGCACTGCTGTCGCTTGGTTCGACGGTATGCCTGCTGGCAGCTGCCAACTTGGCATCCACACTGGTGCTGAACCACCAAGTCTTTATGCCCTCTTTCATGCCGAACTTGCATGGGCAAATTCTGGTCGGCATGGTTTTGCTGCTGGCCCATGGCGCGATTGAGGGTCGCTATCGGCCCTGGCTTTTGAGCGCCCTGGCATTTGTGCTGCTGGCATCACTGTTTTGGGTTTCAACCCGCCGTACGGGCTATGTGCTGCTGGCTGTGGGCAGCCTATGTCTGTTTTTCTTGCTGTGGCAACGCCAGTCAGGTAGGCATAGGCTGATTTTGCTGCTTGGCGGGATCAGTCTTTTATCCCTATTGCTACTGTTGGCCAGCTTATCGCCTAAGGTACAGGTGCGGGTTGCATTGATCTTCTCTGAGTACCAGCAATTTTTACTGATGAGCCCGCAACAAAGAAGCCAGCTTGAAACTTCTGTGGGCTTGCGACTTCAGTACTATGTCTCCTCCTGGTCTATCGTGCTAGATCATTTCTGGACGGGCACGGGTTCGCTGAATTTCAAGCAACTGTTCTGGACGGTCAACCGCGACATGGGCGCGACCAACCCCCAAGTATTTGCTCCGAATCCGCACAACGAATACCTGTACATGTGGACGACCAAAGGCTTGATAGGCTTGTTGCTCTACCTGGGCATCTTTGTGCAGGCTTGTCGCCTAGCGGCACGCCGTAGCGAAACTTGGCAGCGCCACGGTCTGTGGCTATTTGTCTGCTTGTTCCTCACCAGTATTCTTTTTAACTCCATGAGCATAGACATGGTTGAAGGCCATTTCATGATGCTGGTGCTACTGATCTTTCTGGCGCCCGCGCGTATCTGGTCTGCGCCTGACAAGATGAAGGACCACGCATCTTGCTGAGCATCATTGTTGCTGTGCATAACCAGTTGGCCATGAACCGCTTGTTCTGGCGGCATTTGTCTGCGAACACAGATGGCGATTGGGAGCTGATCGTTATAGACAACGGCAGCAGCGACGGCAGTGCCGGGTTTTTTACCGGCGTCGGTGCGAAGGTGATAAGTAACAAGGGCAATTACTCTTACCCGTATTGCCAGAACCGCGGCATTGAGGTCGCGCAAGGCGACTGCCTGGCTTTTTTGAACAACGATGTCATTGTCCCGCCAGCCTGGAACACACGTTTACAGGCCTCTATGCGACTCCATGGCATGGATGTGATGACCTCTTGCGGTATCGAACATATCGAGACCGCTGCCGCCACCAAACGGTTGCGGCGGCGCTGGCGCTGGATCAAAAACCTGGTGCTGCTTATCGGCGGGCGCAGTGAGACTGCGCTGGCCTTGATGCACCGCTTGATGTACCCGCGCTGGCCGCATTTCATTCATCAACGTTCCCGCGACTTTGCCCTGCAATGCAAACCCGGTTTTGTCGGCAACACCGTCATGATGACACGGCGCGCGCTGTCTTTGGTCGGGGCCTGGGACGAGCGCATACAAGCGGCCGATTTCGATTTGTACATGCGCGTTCAGCAACGCCATGCCGAGCACGGCGATATACAACCGGTGCATATCGCCTTGGACGTGTTTGTGCACCATTACATACGACTGACCGAAGGCGTCAGTTACCCGCCGTTTGTCGACCGTGCCCATCTGATCCGCCTAGAAGACAAATGGAGTGAGGCTCAAAGATTGGCCTGGGCGCCTCCCTCCTGATGCTATTTGCGCCGGGCTCACTTGCTGCCCGCCAGCCTGTCCGGCTCCCCTATTCAACCCCATACACCCATGACATCTTCCCGCGCCCTCAGCCTGCAAGGCTTTGCCAGTTTGTTGTTAGTCGCCTTGCTGATGGCCGGCAACCATGTCTGCGCCAGGCTGGCTTTCAACAACGGGCTGGATGTGGCCACAGCCGTGGCGGTGCGCAGCGCCGCCACCGCACTGGTAGTCGGTCTGCTGGTGTTGCGCATGGGTACATCCTGGCAGCTCACGCCCGGGCACCGGCGCGGCTTGTTGCTGATCGGTTTGATGGTGGGCTTACAAAGCCAGCTGCTGTACGGCGCGGTGTCGCGCCTGCCGGTGGCGCTGGCCCTGCTGGCTTTCAATACCTACCCTTTGTGGACGGCCTTGTGGAACCGCTTGCTTTACCAGCTGCCGCCGGAACGCCAAGTGTTGCTGGCCATGCCGGTCATACTGACAGGCTTGGCTTTGGCGTTGGATGTGGCGGGTGCGGCTTCGGGCCTGGGCATGCGCCAGCAATGGGCGGTGATGGGCGCAGGCGTAGCCTTTGCTTTGGGGGCGGCTGCCAGTTTCGGCCTGGTGCTGGTGTGGACGCAGCACGAAACCTCGGGGCTGGACGGGCGGGTGCGTACTTTTTTCAGCCTGTTGCTGGCCGCCTCGGTGGCCGCAGCAGTGATAGGCTGGCATGGCGGTCCTCAGTGGCCGCAAACCGGTATCGGCTGGCTGGGACTGCTGGGCTTGAGTTGTTTGTACGGCAGCGGTTTCACGCTGATGTTCACGGTGCTGCCTAAACTCGGTGTGGCCGGTAACAGCGCCATCATGAATGTGGAGCCGGTGTTTGCGCTGGCCTTGGGCTGGGCGGTGCTGGACCAGCAGATCGCTGCGGTTCAAATCGCCGGGGCTTTGCTGGTGGTGTCGGTGGTTATTTACCTGGGATTGAGAAAGCGGTCATGAATACATTGGGTTTGAGCATGGGGGACAGGTTGCTGGTAGGCTGGCGCATGTGCGTATCTACCGTCTTGAATTGGTATGCGCGCTGGCCGCTGAAATGGCAGTTGAGCAACCTGTGGGTTTGGCTGTTGGTGCGTTATGCCGGCGGTTCTGACTCACGCACACCAGTGCTTCCTGCGTTAAACCAAGACCAGGAACAGCGATTGGCGCTTTACTGCAAGCTGCAAGGCCCGCTCGCACTGCCACCGGGCACCGTACTGGCGCACGAGGTCAGCATCATGCGACACAGTTATTACGTCGGCGACATGTTGCGCGGTCTGTACCCGCATTTTCTGAACCGGCGTTTTTTCCGCCTGTTCGGCGATGTGAACTGGGTGCCGGATGTACCCAGTCTGGTGAAAAGCAGGCCTATCAGCGACAGCAACCAAAACTCGGTGCTGCTGCCCATGGACATGCGACGGCATTTGCGTTTTCCGCGCGACCCGTATGACTTTCGCATGAAGCGCGCCGCTATGGTCTGGCGCGGAGCCAGCTACCAGCCTAACCGTCAACTGCTTTTGAAAGAAACCGCCCAAATGCCTTTTTGCGACACCGGCAATCCGGCACTGGCGCACGAGGATCCGCACTACAAACCCAGGCTGAGTATTTTTGAGCAGTTAGAGTACAAATACATATTGTCGATTGAAGGCAATGATGTAGCGACCAACCTCAAATGGATACTGAATTCGAATTCGCTGTGCTTCATGCCCCGGCCGCGTTTTGAAACCTGGTTTCTGGAAGGCCGTTTACAGGCAGGTGTTCACTATGCCGAGCTGGCTGACGATTTCAGCAATTTGCAGCAACTGTTTGACCATTACGAAGCGCATCCTGAAGAAGCGCTGGCCATCATCCGCCAGGCCAATGCCTATACTCGCCAATTCAAAAACACGCGGGCTGAAGTCTTGCTGAGCCAGCACGTGTGTCAAGCGTATTTCGCAGCGACGAAGCCGTCGCCATCGCCATGAATCACAACTTCGCCCATGACTGACAGCCTTTTTTCACGCAATTTGAACGAACACCTGGCCATGTGCCAGCACTTGGCGGCGCTTGACGCAGACGTAGACCAGGCCATCAACGCCTGTGTCAACAGCCTGCGCGCCGGCGGCAAACTGATGCTTTGCGGCAACGGCGGCTCCGCCGCAGACAGCCAGCACCTGGCCGCCGAATTCACCGGCCGCTTTATCAAGGACAGGCCGCCGATCGCTGCCATCGCTTTATCGACCGACACGTCGGCGCTGACTTGCATCGCCAACGACTATTCTTTCGACGCAATTTTTGCCAGGCAAGTGCAAGCCATAGGCAAGCCCGGCGACTGCTTGATCGCCATCTCCACCTCGGGCAACTCCGGCAATGTGCTGGCTGCCGTGGCCGCCGCCAAAGCACTGGGCATCACTTGCATAGGCTTGCTCGGGCGCGACGGCGGCAAGCTCAAAGCCGTGTGCGATATCTCCATCGTGGTGCCCAGCCAGGTGACGGCGCGGATTCAAGAAGCGCATATTTTGATCGGCCACAGCCTGTGCGGTGCGGTTGAACAACAACTCGGACTGGTGTCCGCGGACTGAGCACTGAGCATGTCTATACAACTTTCCTCTGCGCAACTGCCCGATTTATCGCATGCGCGCCTGTTGATCGTCGGCGACCTCATGCTCGATAGCTATTGGCACGGCTCAACCGGTCGCATTTCACCGGAAGCACCAGTGCCGGTGGTACATGTCAACAAAGAAGAAGTGCGACTCGGCGGGGCCGGCAATGTGGCGGCCAACACGGCGGCGCTTGGCGTGCAAACCCGGCTCATGGGCTTGGTCGGCGATGACGCCTCCGCCACACAAATGCAGCAACTGCTGTCCGAGCGACACATACACGCGCATTTGCAAAAAGTGGTGGGTAGCAAAACCATCACCAAGCTGCGCATTATTTCGCGCCAGCAACAACTCATACGGCTGGATTTCGAAGACCATTTTCCGCAGTGGGACGCCGACGAATTTCTGCAAACATTCAAAGCGCAACTGCCACTGGTCGACGCCGTCATCTTGTCGGACTACGCCAAAGGCGCTTTGCGCCGCGCCGCCGACATGGTGGCGCTGGCGCGCGCAGCCGGTAAGCCTGTGATCATTGACACCAAGGGCACAGATTTCGAGCGCTACCGGGGCGCGACCGTCATCACGCCCAACATGGGCGAATTCGAAGCGGTGGTTGGCCATTGCGCCTGCGATGCCGATGTTGAAGCAAAGGGTCAGCAATTGCGCGCCTCGCTGGATTTGCAAGCAGTGCTGGTCACGCGCAGCGAAAAAGGCATGAGCTTGATGGTGCGCGACCACGCGGCGGTGCATATTTCCACGCGGGCGCAGGAAGTGTTTGACGTGACAGGTGCGGGCGACACCGTGGTCGCCACTTTGGGGGCGGCGCTGGCCGCCGGTCTGAGCCTAGCGCAGGCCATGAACCTCTCAAATGCCGCCGCCGGTCTGGTGGTCGCCAAACTCGGTACCGCTACCGTCAGTTTCGACGAATTGCGACAGGCGCTGCAGCCCGACGGAGACGAACACACGGTATTCAATGAAGACGCGATGTTCGAGCGCATTCAACAAGCCCGCGCGGCTGGCAAACGCGTCATCATGACCAACGGGTGTTTTGACATCCTCCACCCCGGGCACATTGATTACCTGGAAAAAGCCCGCGCTTTAGGCGATATGTTGTTTGTCGCGGTGAATGACGACGATTCGGTGCGCCGTCTCAAAGGCGAAGGCCGCCCCGTCAACCCTTTGGTCACGCGCTTGCGCATGCTGTCGGCGCTGGCCTGTGTCAACGGCGTGGTGGCGTTTGCCGAGGACACGCCCGAGCGGCTGTATTGCCATTTGCTGCCGCATGTGCTGGTCAAAGGCGGCGACTACACCTCTGAGCAAGTAGCTGGCGGGGCTTGCGTCACCGCTGCCGGAGGCGAAGTGGTGATCCTGGATTTTCTGGCCGGGCATTCCACCACCAGTCTTATACAAAAAATTCAGCAAGCCTGAAAACGACCGCATGGCTTTCAATCTCGCAGCTCCATGCACCTGATCATCAGCCGCACTGACGCCATCGGCGATGTCTGCCTGACCTTACCGACCATAGGCTGGGTGAAATCCATACACCCAGACTGGCGCATCACACTGCTGGTCAAAGCCTATGCCGCGCCGGTGGCCCGGGCTTGCCATTGGGTGGATAACGTGGCGGTTTTGCCGGAACAGATGAGCCAAGATGAGCTTCGCGACTGGTTGCGCGGCATGCAAGCCGACCATATCGTGCATGTGTTTCCGAACCGGCGCATTGCTGCTGCTGCGAAACAAGCCGGTATCCCCAAACGCAGCGGCGTCTGGGGCCGCGTTTACCACTGGTTTAACTGCAACAACCGGGTCTGGCTCAGCCGGGCGCGCAGTCAACACCATGAAGCCTATTTGAATCTCCTGCTGCTATCGCGTGTTTTGAACATAGCCTGCCCCGATGATTCGCAATTGCGTGAGCAAGCAGGTCACTGGTCCGGGCTGTCTGTGCTGCCGGCTTATGCAAGTTCATCAGAAAAGAACATCGTCCTGCACCCTTATTCGCGCGGCAATGGCCGCGAATGGCCGATAGAACATTTCGCCGAGCTCGCGCATTTGATGGTCAAGGACGGCTGGCACCCTGTGGTCGGCGGCACACCTGCCGATGCGCAGCGTTTTGCCGGTGAACAACATTTGTTCCCTGCGACTTGCACCTCAGTGATGGGGCTGGACTCGCTGGACAACTACATGCACCGCATAGCCGCTGCGGCCGGTCTGGTCGCCTGCAGCACCGGCCCGCTGCATATCGCTGCCCTCATGGGCAAAGCGGCTGTCGGGGTGTATGCACCCAAACCGCTGATCAGCCAACAGCGTTGGGGCGCCATAGGCCCGGCCAGCACCAATTTGGAATTGCCCGGGCCGTGTGAGACCGTGTGCAGCAACCGTGACTGTGTTTGCATGCGCGCCATCACGCCAGATGCAGTCTGGCAGGCATTGCAACTGCAAATGGCCGCAAGCCTTCATGCCGGCAGCCAGCGCTGAAACATCCGCATTTGCGCCGACAATAGGCGGCAGGCGTTTTGCCGGGCTGCTTCGCTGCTGGTAATGCGATGCCTTAACTTGAAACAAACCAGACTTCATCAAACATGATCATCGTCACCGGCGGCGCCGGCCTCATCGGCAGCAACCTGATTGAACAACTCAACCAGCGCGGACACACCGACATTCTGGTAGTTGACCATTTGAAAAACGGCCAGAAAATGCACAACCTGGCCGACTTGCATATCCGTGACTACTTGGACCGGGACGATTTCATGGCCCGGATTCAAGCCGGTCAAGACCTGGGGCCGGTGAAAACCGTGTTCCATCTGGGCGCTTGTTCTGCCACCACCGAGTGGGACGGCCAGTTCATGATGCGCAACAACTTTGAATACAGCAAAACCCTGTTGCACTGGTGCCAGGCCATCAACGCGCAATATATTTACGCCTCCTCGGCCTCGGTTTACGGGCTGGGCAAAAACGGCTTTGCTGAACAGCGCGCCGCCGAGTTGCCTATCAATATGTATGCTTTCTCTAAATTTCAGTTCGACCAGTATGTGCGCAGCCTGCAAGGGCGACTGCGTCACCAAGTCGTGGGGTTGCGCTATTTCAATGTCTACGGCCCGCGTGAAGCGCACAAGGGCAGCATGTCTTCCACGCCGTTTCACTTTAACCGCCAGGTACTGGCCGATGGCGTGTGCCGTTTGTTTGAAGGTACCGACGGTTATGCCGACGGCGAGCAGCAGCGCGACTTTGTGTACGTGGGCGACTGCGCCAAAGTCAACCTGTGGTTCATGGAGCATGCGCAGCACAGCGGCATTTTCAACCTCGGCACTGGGCTCGCCCAATCGTTCAACGACATGGCGCGCGCGGTACTCGGCTGGCACAAGCAACACCGGCAAGTGGATGCGCGCATTGACTACATCCCGTTTCCAGCGCATTTACAAGGCGCTTACCAAAGCTACACCCAAGCGGACATATCGGCCTTGCGCCGGGCCGGTTACACCGACGCGTTTTTGAATGTCAGCCAAGGCGTGGACGCTTATTTGAACTGGCTGAACCGCAGCTGAATCAGCCTGTGTTGTCGCGACACCGAATCAAGTCGGCAGGCGGTTGTGCCTTTTTGCGACTTTCTTAAAGTGCTTTGTTGATTAGTCGCGACTTTTATTCAAAGTGATGTAAAAAAGTCGCGTTTTTAGTCTTAAAGCGACTGCAACAACTGCGCCACGCGCTCGGGCCTTATGTCGTTCAAGCAACGCGTATGGCCAAATTGGCAGGTGCGCGCATAACAAGGTGCGCAGTCCAGCGCCGGGGTGTATTGCGGGTCGTCGGCCAGCCAAATCACCTGCGCTTTGTCGCTCAAGGGCGGTGTGTGGCGCGGGCTGCTTGAGCCAAACAGCGCGACTTGCGGCACACCCAAGCCGGCGGCCACGTGCATCAAACCCGAATCGTTGCTGACCACGTCGCGCGCCGCTGAAATCAAGTCAAACGCCTGACCCAGTTGGGTTTGTCCCGCCAGGTTCAGCACCTGTGCACTGTCCGCCATGTCCGCAATCGATTGGCACAAAGCGCTTTCTTTGGCCGAGGCCAGCAACACCACGCGCCCTTGTATGCGTTGACACAAATCGGCCACGTGCTGCGCCGGCCACATCTTGGCCGGGCCGTATTCAGCCCCCGGCGCGATCACGGTGTAGTCACCGGCTTGGAGGCCAAAGGCTTGCAGCGTTTGCCGCACGCTGTCTGTGGGCCGTTGCAACACCGGTTGCATGCTATGCCGCTTGTCAGTCAAGGTGCCGCTCAAGGCCAGGTAAAAGTCCACCATGGGCGGGCGTTCGCCTTTCGGCGGATTCGGCAGTCGCTGGGTCAGCAACACATAGCGGGATTCGCCGTGGTAACCGATGCGCTGTGGGATATTGGCCAGCCAGGGAATCAATGCACTTTTCAAAGAATTGGGGCCGACATAAGCCCGCTCGAATTGGCCGCGCCACTGACGCGCCAAAGCGCGGCGCTCGGCCCATTGCAGGCTGCCGTGCTTGAACGGCAGTTCCACCACGGTTTCTACCGACGGCATGTGCTGGTAAACCGGTGCCACCCAAGGCAGCGCGGCCACCGTGATGCGCTCGCCGCGCGCGTGTAACTGGCGCAGCAAAGGCTCGGTCATGACCGCGTCACCTATCCACTGCGGAGCGATGAACAGGCTGCGTGTCATGGACAGGCAAAGAAGCTGGCTTTAATGGGCGTGCACATGTTCACCGTCTTTCAAGCGGTAAACCGTAGAGCAGTAAGGGCACTTGGCCTCGCCCGTGCGGGCCACATCCAGAAACACCTTGGGATGGGTGTTCCAGGTCTGCATACCGGCCATGGGGCTGGGGCAAAACACGCCGCCGTGGCTGTTCAAGTCAGCCGCTTTGAGTTCAATGGGTTGTGTTTTAGCGTTCACGTGATCAAACCGCCGTCAACCAATGCGCGTATTTCGGGTTGCGTCCATTGACGATGTCAAAGAACGCGCTCTGGATTTTTTCGGTGATCGGGCCGCGGCTGCCGATGCCGATCTCGATGCGGTCGAGCTCGCGGACCGGCGTGACTTCGGCGGCAGTGCCGGTGAAGAAGGCTTCATCGGCGATGTACACCTCGTCGCGCGTGATGCGCTTTTGCACGATTTCCAAACCCAGATCTTTGGCGATATGGAACACCGTGTTGCGGGTGATGCCGTTCAATGCACCCGCCGACAAATCGGGCGTGTAAATCACGCCGCCTTTGATGATGAACAGGTTTTCACCCGCGCCTTCAGACACAAAACCGGAAGCATCCAACAACAAGGCTTCGTCGTAACCGTCGTCCAAGGCTTCCATGTTGGCCAAAATCGAGTTGGTGTAATTGCTGACCGCTTTGGCCTGGGTCATGGTGATGTTCACATGGTGGCGCGTATAGCTGCTGGTCTTGACGCGTATGCCGCGCTTCATGCCGTCTTCGCCCAGGTAAGCGCCCCAGGTCCAGGCCGCCACCATCAGGTGTATGCGGTTGCCTTTGGGGCTGACGCCGAGTTTTTGCGAACCTATCCAGGTCAAAGGCCGGATATAGCCGCTTTTCAAATTGTTTTCGCGCACCACGGTGCGCTGTACTTCGTTCACCTCTTCTTGCGTGAACGGGATTTTCATGCGCAGGATTTTGGCGCTGTTAAACAGACGCTCGGTGTGTTCCTGCAAACGGAAAATGGCGGTGCCGTTGACGGTGTCATAAGCGCGCACGCCTTCGAATGCGCCGCAGCCGTAATGCAAGGTATGTGACAGCACGTGGATTTTCGCATCGCGCCAGTCGACCAGCTCGCCATCCATCCAAATCTTGCCGTCTCGGTCGTGCATGGGGGGTGGCAGGGCGCTCATGGAAATCCTTTCGGGGGCATCTACAGTTAAAAGGGTGCGATTTTACGTCCCGTCAGAAGCCGCCAGCGGCGGCGGTGCTCTTTGCAAGTCCCAGTGCGTCAATCGCCCCTCTTGAAAGCTGCATTCGACCCGGTCGCCGGCCTCGTCCTGCCAGGCGAATATTTCAGGTTGCACGCCTTTGCCTGTCTGCAATTGACCCAGACTGCGCGCCAGCCCGATGACGCTGAGCAAGCGCTGACCTTTGTGCAATTTCGCATGGAACATGACGGCGTTGTCCAGCGTGCCCACAGGCCGCTCTGCCGCGCTTTCCATGGTCTTCATCAAACGCGTGACATGCTGCAACAGCCAGAAAATAATGCCGCTTGAAGCCAGTGAAAAGCCCCACCAGCCGAAGGCACGGAAGGAGAGATACAAAAGACCTGCCAGGCCCGCGGGTAAGAAAATGTTTCGCCAGTTCATGCGCGCATTTTGACGCATGCCGCACCGTCATTTTTATTTCGGCACTTTGGCGGTTTTGCCGTTGAATTCACCGGCGGCAGCTTGGGCATGACAGGCAATGCAATTGGAAGCGCTCAAGCGCATCGGTGTTTTCCAAAACGCAGCAGGCATTTTTTTGCTGTTGCGGTGAATGTTCTGCCACCAGTCGCTTTGCGTGATGCGGTGTTGCGGCGGGTCTTGTGTCGCTGCAGGTGCGAATGTGCCCGCGTGCTTTTGCAGCCAGTCAGAAATTTTAGTTTGCGTATCCACATTCACCATGACGCTGCCGCCAAAGTGCGACGGCATGTCTGCCATCAACTTCTGCCAGGAGATGGCCGACAACATGCCGGGCGGGTAGGCGTTGTGGCAGACCGTGCATTGCTGCGTATAAGGCGTGAATGCCGGGACGGCAACGCTGACCTGGGCTTGCGTCAGAGCTAGGCCGCTCAGACAAACAGCCATCACTGAGATTTTTCGGAAAAACGACACGGCGGCTCCTGTGCATGACAAAAGTCCATTGTCAAAACGAAGTGCTTGTGCGACTTTGATCCAGCGCAATAAACCGGTGGATGCACAGAACTAATCCAACTGGCGCAACACCGCGATGGCTTGATCGACCCGCTCGACCGCATGCACCGTCATGCCTTCAATGGGTTTTTTCGGTGCGTTTGCCTTGGGTATCAAAGCCACGCTAAACCCCAGCTTAGCGGCTTCTTTCAAACGCTCCTGGCCGCGCGGCGCAGGCCGCACTTCACCGGCCAGACCGATTTCACCAAACGCCAAAAAGCCCTTGGGCAGCGGCTTGCCGCGCAAGCTGCTTTGTATGGCCAGCAACACCGCCAAGTCGGCCGCCGGTTCGCTGATGCGCACACCGCCCACCGCATTCACAAACACATCCTGGTCCATGCAAGCCACGCCGGCGTGCCGGTGCAACACCGCCAGCAACATGGCCAGACGATCACGGTCCAAGCCCACCGACAAACGGCGCGGCGACGGCCCGCCGCTGTCGACCAGCGCTTGAATTTCCACCAGCAACGGTCGCGTGCCTTCCAGCGTCACCATGACGCAACTGCCGGGCACCGGCTCGGCGTGTTGGCTCAAGAAAATCGCACTCGGGTTGCTGACGCCTTTGAGGCCTTTTTCGGTCATGGCGAACACGCCGATTTCATTCACCGCACCGAATCGGTTTTTGATGGCGCGCACCAGTCGGAAGCTGGAATGTGTATCGCCTTCAAAGTAAAGCACGGTGTCAACCATGTGCTCGAGCACGCGCGGCCCGGCCAGCGCGCCTTCTTTGGTGACGTGGCCGACCAGCACGATGGCGGTGCCGCTGGACTTGGCCAGGCGCGTCAAATGCGCGGCGCATTCGCGCACTTGAGCCACCGACCCCGGCGCGCTGGTGAGCTGGTCTGAATACACAGTTTGTATCGAATCAATCACCGCGATATGCGGTGCTTGCGCCTGCAAGGTGCCGATGATTTTTTCCAATTGGGTTTCGGCCAGCACGTTCACCCGGCTGTTGTCCAAACCCAGCCTGCGCGCGCGCAAAGCCACTTGCGCGCCGGATTCTTCACCCGTCACATACAACGTGCGCTGGCCGCTGCGCTGCAAACCGTCGAGCGCCTGCAACAACAAAGTCGATTTGCCAATGCCTGGGTCGCCGCCGATCAAGACCACGCCGCCTTCGACCATGCCGCCGCCCAGCACCCGGTCGAGTTCGTCCTGACCGGTCGGTGTGCGGTCGACTTCCTGCGCTTCGATGTCGCTGAGCGCCATCACCGGCGAGGCGGGCGCCAAACCGGCGCGTTCGCTGTAACGGTTTTTGCTGATGCCACTGTCGCTGACACGGCTTTCCACCAAGGTGTTCCAGGCCTCGCAATGCGGGCATTTGCCCAGCCATTTGGGGCTGGTACCGCCGCAATCGCTGCAACTGAAGAGGGTTTTTTCTTTGGCCATGGCTTGCATGATAAGGGCGGCCTTTGGGCGACAATGTGTGCTGTTTACTTTGGTTTCATCACAGGTACTTCGCTCTTGTCCCACATTCCTACTTCTGACGCCACCACCGACGCCCGCATGACGCCGGACGAAAAGCGCTCGGCGTTTTCGCTCTCCAGCATTTACGCGCTGCGCATGCTGGGCTTGTTCATGGTGCTGCCGGTGTTCATGATCGAAGCGCGCCAGTACGATGGCGGCCAGGACGCGAGCGCGGTTGGTTTTGCCATGGGCATTTACGGGCTGGTGCAAGCAGCGTTGCAAATCCCGTTTGGGCTGGCGGCCGACCGCCTAGGCCGCAAGCGCGTGATTTACATGGGGCTGGCAATGCTTGCCATAGGCAGCGTGGTCGGTGCCATGGCCACCAGTGTGAACGGCTTGGCCTGGGGCCGGGCGCTGCAAGGCGGCGGCGCGATTTCAGCGGCGGTCACGGCTTTACTGGCCGACCAGACCCGCGACGCGGTGCGCACCAAAGGCATGGCACTGGTGGGAGGCAGCATTGGTTTGATGTTCGCGCTGTCGCTGCTGCTGGGGCCGGTGCTCTCCGGCTGGGGCGGCTTGTCCGCCATTTTCGGCGTGACCTTGTTTTTGGCGGTTGGCGGCATGGCGATCGTGCGCTGGTGGACACCGGTGGAAATGCCTTTGCAGAAAAACGCCAAATCGCCGCACAGCCTGTGGGGCTTGCTGGTGCACCCGGATTTGATCCGCTTGAATTTCGGCGTGTTTGCTTTGTACGCGGTGCAACTCGCCTCCTGGGTCGCCATTCCCGCGCTGCTGGTGCAAGCAGGTGTTGCCAGCACCGACCACGGCTATGTGTATTTGCCCGCCGTGCTGCTGTCCTTTGTGTTCATGGGCATGACGCTGTTTCCACTGGAGCGCAAAGGCCATTTGCGGCCCCTTTTTCTGGCGTGTATTGCGCTGGTGCTGGCGGTGCAAGCCGCCTGGGGCTGGATGGCCTGGACCGGTGAACCGCAGCTCTGGCTGCTGGCGCTGCTGTTGTTTTTCTTTTTCTGCGGCTTTAATGTGCTGGAAGCCAGCCAACCCAGCCTGGCCTCGCGGCTGGCACCCGTAGGCTCACGTGGTGCGGCGCTGGGCGTGTACAACACCTTGCAGTCGCTGGGCATTTTTGCCGGCGGCGCGTTCGGCGGCTGGCTGGTCAAACGCGGCGGCGCACACGGGGTTTTCCTGGCCAGCTGCTTGCTGATGCTGGTCTGGCTGGCGGTGGCCTGGGGTACGCGCTATGTGCGCAGCGCACCGGATTCACAGGTCACAGGTCACTGAAACCGCAAGCCTCCAAGCCGCATAATCCGGCACAAGTCACCACTTATTCACTGTCACATCAAGAGGAACACCATGGCATCCGTCAACAAAGTCATACTGCTCGGCAACTGCGGCCGCGACCCCGAAGTGCGTTATTTGCCCAGCGGCCAGGCCGTGGCCAATGTATCCATCGCCACCAGCAGCAAGCGCAAAGACAAAACCAGCGGCGAAATGGTCGAAGACACGCAATGGCACCGGGTCACGTTTTATGATCGCTTAGCCGAAATCGCCGGTGAATACGTGAAAAAAGGCCGTCCTATTTATGTCGAAGGCCGCTTGAAATACGGCGTGTACACCGACAAAACCACCGGCGTGGAAAAAAATACCGTCGACATCATCGCCACCGAATTGCAATTGCTCGGCGGGCGCGAAGGCATGGGCGCACCGGCGGGTGAAGACGGCGGCGCACGCAGCGCACCTCGCGCCGCAGCCCCGGCGGCGGCCAAAGCACCGGCAGCGGCGAAGTCCGGGTTTGATGACATGGATGACGATATTCCGTTTTGATGCGGCTTGCGCCATGTTTGACGGTTATATAGGTTTGTTAACAGCAAAGGGGGCGCATGTCTAACAACGCAACCGATCTGTTTAAGCAACACCACCAGGAAATCCTGGTGGATAAGTTTCAACTCACTCTTTTTTGCCTGCGCACTGGAAATCAGCTGCTCATCTCCTAGTTGAGCCAAGCGCATAGGAACAATGTTTTTTGAAAAACCATAGTCCTCAGTTACGTGCATGAACTGTTGAAATACTTCAGTTGTTTTGCGTGCGCTATCTAGAAAAATTTTCATGAATAAGTTGATTCCGTCTCACATGACCAGGCCTTTAAATGCGAAGGCTTTTGCAATGCGTCGTTTTTCGCCCTGTATGAATACTGGATACTTGAAAACCTTAACCGGGCCGCGATCAACAGAGCTTGCGTGATTGGTGATAGTTATTTTTTGATCCTCGATTTATTCAAAAACCATCGGTAAAACTCTTTAAACCCGAGAGAATTAACCTCAGAAAAGATAAGCCCTAAGACTTTCCCCCTATTAAGTGCAGGAATAATTCCCATTCAAGTGTTTGCTTCACCATACGCTACCTGCACACAATATTTTTTCAAATGATTCGTGTTTTATTGGTAGATGACCACCCCGTGGTAAGGGCAGGCTATAAACGCTTGCTCGAGACTGATGCCGCTATCGAAGTGGCGGCCGAGGCGAGCGACGCAGATTCAGCTTACCTGGCCTTCGTGGTCTACAAACCCGATATCACTGTATTGGATTTATCCATGCCTGGCGTGAGCGGTTTAAGTTTGTTACAAAAAATGCTGATGCGCGATAACGCCGCCAAGATATTGATTTGTTCTATGTACGACACCCCCTTGGTCAAACGCAAAGCGCTGGAGTTAGGTGCCAAGTCTTTCGTGTCAAAAAACGTATCCCCCGAAAAATTGCTGCTGGCGATTCACGCGGTAAACATGGGAGAAGCGTTTGTCGACGCCAACATCAATTCAAATTGCGGTCATACAGTATTGAAGGAAGAGCATGAGCGCATTGCGTCTCTTACCTTGCGAGAACTGGAATTGTTTCGCTTGCTGGCCTTGGGCAAAACCGTGAGCTATTGCGCAGAAATCATGAACTTGAATGAAAAAACTGTGTACAACCGGCAAACAAAAATCAGAGAAAAACTCCAAGTAGATACTTTGGCGGGTATGGTTCATTTGGCTCAACGACATCAAATCATCGATTCGAACGTACAGATCTGACCGGGTTTTTTAGGCAGACAAACTGTCGATTTAAGTTGTTGTGGGAATATTTCACAACTTAAAAGTCCTAGGTATTTCTACTATGAAAAGCTGCATGGCTTTCTTTACGATGCTTTTGGGTTGGATAGTTGTGCATGCAGTTTCCATTCGTGCTCATTGCACCTACAACCGTTTAACCCACATGAGTTCTTCAACAGCTGCCAGCGGTCAATCGCTGGTTTTAACACCCTTATGGAGTAGAAATGCCAAACACACAGAGCAAGAAAATTGCTGTGCAATCACGCTTTGCAAAAACAAGTTATTTGTTGCCTTCCATCGTTTTAGCCGCCACTGGCTTAATGGGCACACAGTCTGCCTTGGCTGTCAATGTCAAAGCAGAAGCATTTATTGAAGCCAAAGACCCTTGGGGCATGGCAGCGATGAAAGACGGCACTTTCTTCTTTACTGAAAAATGCGCCGGACTTTCAGTGCGAACACCATCTGGAAGCATCAACAAATTGTTGGGCATCGGCGGTTCAACCGGTTTTGCGTCTGTTAAAAATGATTTGTTTTGCGACGGACAAGCTGGCGTTTTAGGCGTAGCGGTTGACCCTGAATTTGACAAAAACCGTTTTGTCTACCTTCGTTCCACTTCCAAAGGTGATAACCGTGCTTTTGGCGGCTATGCCAACATATTGATGCGCATGAAGGTCAGTGCCGATATGAAGAATGTTTCTGAGATCACAGAAATCATCACTGACATGGGTTACAAGCCCAAGAAATCCAACCATCCCTTTGGCGGTCCTGGCGCACACAACGGTGGCGCTTTGGGATTCGGTCCTGATGGCTTCTTGTACGTGACGATTGGCGACAACCACAGCGGCCCCGGCCCACAAGACGGCACCAAGCTGATCGGCAAAGTGTTGCGCGTTGACCGTGACGGCAAGGCCGCCGCTGGCAACAAACCACCCGCAGGCTTTGACCAGCGTATCTTCACCTACGGTCACCGCAATCCTCAAGGCATCACTTTCCGCGGTAACGATGTTTACATTTCAGAAAATGGACCTTGGCACAGCGATGAAGTCACCAAGCTTGTTAATGGTGGCAACGGCGGCTGGGATCCCCGTGGCGAAGTCAACGGACGCCCAGCTTGTCCAGATGGCTACTGCGGTTACTCACCCAACCAAATGGGTGCTACACCGCCTAAAGAGCGCGCTGCGTTCATGCCTATGACCGATCTGAAAGCCTATCCCAATGCTCTGAAGCCAGCGTTCAATAACAATGGCTTGTCACAAGGCATGTGCGGTAGCGCATGGCTGGTTGGCAAACAGTGGAAAGAATGGGAAGGTCGCTTGGCAGTTGGCTATGCAGGTATTGGTATCCACGGCACCCCCGTTGGCAACCGTATCGACATTCTTGACGTGGCCAAAGACGGTTCGTCTGCCAAGAAGATTGAATTGTCATACCCTGACTACGCAGGCCGCGTGCGTCACTTGCATTCAGGTCCTGACGGCACCTTGTATGTTGGTGATGAGGCCCGTGGCGCAATTTTCGCCGTAACACCTCAGTAATGTTGTTGGCTTAATGCCTTTTGAACGCGCTGCATTCGTGCAGCGCGTTTTTTCATTTAACAGCGGTTTCTCGAGTGTCCTTGTTGTGTGACTTGTCATAACAGGGTTTTTTTTAATTGTGATCATGAACAACTTATCCATTTCTCCTCATCCTTCTGTTCTTCTGCGTTTTTTCGGCATGTCTGTGTTTGCCGGCTTGTTGTTTTGTGCCAAACCTGTTTATGCGGAAAATGAGCAGCTGAAAAAACTCATGCTGACCAACAACTGCCTCGCCTGCCATCAGATTGATAAACGCAAATACGGCCCGCAGTTTTATGAGGTGGCTGAAAAATACCAAGGCGACAGCACTGC
>CAMDKD010000003.1 GCA_945901125.1 Bordetella parapertussis | reverse complement strand
TATTTCGTGCTGGTGATGATGGCAACACCCGGCATCACCGGCTTGTTTATTCAATTGCTGGTGATTTTTGTCTTCCAAGGCTTGTTGATGATCATCAAAGACATGGACTACCCATTGGACTTGGATGGCACCATGTTTAACTCCAAGATTTTGGATTAACACCAAGACTCAAGCGACGATTAGTTGAACCCCCCATCTTGCGAAAGATGGGGGGTTTTTCATGTCCCTAACTGGTATTGAACGATAAAGACAAAAGCGCCTGCCAAGTAACCAGCCAGCGCCAATAAACTGATATTTTTCACATACCAAACAAAGTCAATTTTTGCTATGCCCATGGCCGCCACGCCTGCAGCTGACCCGATGATCAAAATAGAACCGCCAGTTCCCGCGCAATATGCCAAAAATGTCCATAAAAAACTGTCGACAGGGTAAGCTTCAAGGGAATACATGCCCATGGATGCAGCAACCAGAGGCACGTTGTCAACAATCGCACTGAAAACACCGATCATCATCACGATGACATCTTGGCGGCCTACAACACTGTCAAGCCATTGCGCGATATCAGTCAAGATGTGGGTGTGTTCCAAGGTGGCCACAGCCAACAAAATACCAATGAAGAAAACGATGGACGACATGTCTATGCGAGACAGTGCATGAGACAACTCTAGTTCACTTCGCGCTTCGATGGATTTACCTCGGTGCAAAATATCGCCAACCAACCACAGCAATCCCAAGCCTAACAACACGCCGATAAACGGTGGCAAGTTTGTCACCGTTTTAAAAGCAGGTACAGCTATCAAAACACCCAGGCCCAAAAAAAACATGGTGTTTCGATCAAAAGCAGAGGTTGTAGCTAAAGCCTGATTGCCGCCAGTTAAATGTGCAGAGGCGCTATCGGGTGGAACCACGGGTTTGCCTCTCAATAACCATGTGCAATAAGTCAAAGGCACCAGCAAATTGACAATAGACGGAAGAATCAATGAGTGGACGATAGACCACGCAGTGATTTGTCCGCCAATCCATAACATGGTGGTGGTGACGTCTCCTATGGGTGACCAAGCACCGCCAGCGTTGGCGGCGATCACAACCAGGCCAGCAAAAAATAAACGGTCTTCGCGATCTTTGAGCAATTTACTCAGCAAAGATACCATCACAATAGTGGTGGTCAGGTTATCCAAAATAGCACTCAGAAAAAAAGTTACCACACATACCAACACCAACAAGCGCGGCAAGCTGGTGGTTTTGATGCGTGTAGTCACTACATCAAAGCCTTTGTGTGCATCCACCACTTCAACAATGGTCATGGCACCCATCAGGAAAAAAACTATTTGCGCTGTTCCCACCAAAGTTTCAGACAAATCATGGGAAATGGTGGGCGGATCAGCTGACGCCAGTGCATAGACCGCCCACATCAAGCTTCCCCCCAACAAAGCTGAAGCAGATTTGTTTATTTTGAGAGGGTGTTCGAATGCAATAGCAGCATATGTAAAGACAAATAAAACAATGAGAATTGTGTCCATAGTGAGCCGGTTCAGGTGTATTGATATAAGATTTATCTTTTTATCGAATATAACAAGCTGTGAAAAACAAACAAGAGCGTTTAGATGCCCTACAAAGCAATCTCAACAGTATAGATCGCCCGATGGGTGGATGGCGTTTAAAGCTTTACACCATCATTTTTGAGGCAGACACCCCAGCTGGAAAATTGTTTGATATGTCCCTGATTTGGGCCATTATTTTGAGTGTGCTGGTGGTCATGGCCGACAGCGTGCAAAGTTTGCGCCAGGGCTTTGAATTTGAATTTGCCACAACCGAGTGGTTTTTCACCATTATCTTTACCATCGAGTACATCGCCCGCCTGATGTGCTGCCCTAAGCCCATGCGCTACGCCACCAGTTTTTTTGGGTTGATTGATTTACTGTCTTTACTGCCTTCTTATTTGGCTTTGTTTTTCCCTGAGCTTTATGCCTTGCTTGATGTACGTGTGATGCGCCTCTTGCGTATTTTCAGGGTGCTAAAAATGCCAGCCTACGTGGCTGAATACCAATGGCTATTGTTGGCCTTATCAGATAGCAGACGGAAAATTTTCGTCTTCTTGTCTTTTGTGCTTTTTTTAGTCATTGTCTTGGGAAGTCTGATGTATGTGGTGGAAGGCCCTGCAAATGGCTTTACCAGTATCCCGATTTCAATTTATTGGGCAATTACAACCATCACTACCGTTGGCTTTGGTGATATCACTGCCAAAACCGCATTGGGGCAGTTCATAGCCTCATGCGTGATGTTGCTGGGTTGGGGAACATTGGCTGTACCCACGGGTATCGTGACTGCAGAAATGGCCATGCACCGAGGTGGCTTGCATGAAGAATCCTATGCTGCAACTACCCGTACTTGCCATAAATGTTTAAGCGAGGGACATTTGCCAGAAGCCAGATATTGCCTGAACTGCGGCGCGAAATTGACCGATTATTTACACGGCTAATCCTATGGATAACAAAGATTGAAATGGGATGGCAGGCCAAACTCAAGGTCGACTACTGTGTCGAAAACCAGCGTTGTGTGGCCCGCCATGAACACCAAGGGCCGCTGCGCATTCTGAAAAGCCTCTACCCTGAAGGGGACCAGATCTGTCACAACATACTGGTGCATCCACCTTCGGGTCTGGTGGGTGGCGATGAACTGCTGATCGATATCCATTTACACACCGGTGCTCACGCGCTCATCACCACGCCGGGTGCCACGCGCTTTTATGGCTCGGACGCAAAGACAGCACGGCAACTGGTGCATGCCCGTGTGGCTGCTAACGCGACGCTGGAATGGTTGCCGCTAGAGGCATTGGCCTACAACGGATGCCAAGCGCATAACCAGGCGGTATTTCACATGGAGGCTGGCAGCAGGCTGATGGCCTGGGATGTGACAGCGTTGGGTTTGCCGCATGCGGAGCAGCCCTTTGTAACGGGACAGTTTCAGCAGCATCTGGAAATTGCAGGCACTTGGCTGGAACGTGGCTTGATCGACGCCAGTGACCTCCGTCTGTTGCACAGTCCACTGGGCTTGAATGGCCACACATGTCTATCAGCCCTGGTGTTTGCCCAAGGAGATGCCATTGACGATGCACTGCGCGAGCAAGTGCTCGCACTGGCGCGTCAATTGTGTGAAGCGCATCCGCTGCGTTTGCAGTCTGGCGTCTCGTCACCTGACGAACGAGTCGTGGTGGTGCGTGTGCTGTCAGCACAGGTGGAAAGTGCGATGGCCTTGCTGCGCAGCATTTGGTTGCAATGGCGTCTTCACTGCTGGCAATTGCCAGCGGTGATGCCGCGTATTTGGTCTATGTGAGGCAGGGGTACAGTGTGATTGAGGCTTTACATGACGCCGGTTTGCCAAGCCAGTACCAGCACAAATGACAACAGCATCAGCAGCAACGCACCCCCCACACGCTGACAAAAAAGCCGTCCGCCACTCACCCATGCCACCACGGATTTGGCCAACACACTGCTGGCCAATACGCCGCACAAACCCCATTTCAAATGCAGCATGTTGCTGTCTGCTTGCATGCTCATGTGCGCCAGACTGATCGCAGCCGCATGAATTTCTGCCGCCCCAGCAAGTACTGCGGATGCAATCGCTCCAGCCTCGCCCAACCAATCGCGTAACCAGACAGACACCAGCAACACCACGCTGATGGTCAGTGTAATGACCATGGCATGCCGCAGATTAAAAGCGTGTGCATTCAATTGCATGACTGCCTGGCCATTCATATTGCTCCGACTCAGCCAGAAAGCCGCGCACAACATCAAGCTCACCGCTGCTGCAAGCAACGGCAGCCATACCACCGCCAACATGGCCGGCGAGCTGACATACAGCACCAGACCCAGCAAGCCCACTGACGCCAGATTGGACAACAAAGTAGCCGCCACAGAAATATCCAGCAACTTTTCATCCTCTCGAACATGTTGGCCAAAACTCGCGGTCGCTGCGGTGGAAGACACCAAGCCAGAGAAAAATCCTGTCAATGGAAAGCCCCAAAACGTTCCCACTACCCGCAACGCCACATGTCCGGCCATGCCCACGGCCATGATCAACACCACGATGCGCCACAAGGCATAGGGTTGCAATGCACCCCAAGGATCGATCGGGTCTTTGGGCAACAAAGGCAACACCACCAATATCGCGGCGCACAACAACAAACCGTCTTGCAATTCATCAAGGCTGAGCAACTCTCTGCTGAAACGGCGCAATGGCAATTTGGCAAACAGCAAGCCTGCTACCAACACGCCCAACGCTGCCGCCAAGCCAGGATTTTGGATGGCCAATGCTGACAACATCGCAGTCGCCAGCATGGCCACTTCACCCGTCATGCCATGGTCAGATTGCACACTGTTGCGGTATGACACCACCACCAACGCACCGACCACTGCAAATATCACGAGAAAAACATACAGCCCCAATGTCATGCCAACGCTGCATACCAATGACAGCACCGCATGCGTGCGAATGCCTGAGTGAAGTTTTTCATCGGCATGCAGTTTTTCGCGAACGGTGCCGATCAACAAACCGATAGCCAATGCAGTCACAAATCCACTCAATACTTCTGGCTGTAATTCCATTGACACCTTTGTAGAAAGAAATATTCATGCAAGCAAAGCCTGTACAGGCTCAGCTTACTGCAATAGTGTGTTGCCTGTATGCCTTGGATTGATGACGCTATGCCAAGGACATCTGTGATTTGTAAAGAACGAGAGTCAGGGGTTTTTAAATAGACACCAGTTTGCGAATACCTTTGGATTTCATCTCGGCTCCTGGTCCTTTCGCGATCACCTCGCCGCGTTCCATCACCAAGTATTGATCGGCCAGTTCCTCGGCAAAATCGTAGTACTGCTCGCACAGCAATATCGCCATGTCACCACGCGACGCCAAGCGCTTGATCACACGCCCGATGTCTTTGATGATGCTGGGCTGTATGCCCTCTGTCGGTTCGTCCAACACCAACAACTTTGGCTTGCCTGCGAGCGCGCGGGCAATAGCGAGTTGCTGTTGTTGACCGCCAGACAAGTCCCCGCCTCGGCGATTGCGCATTTGATCCAGAATAGGAAACAACTCGAACAACTCTGACGGTATATCGGCAGATGCGGGTTGAGTGGCTAGGCCAATGCGCAAGTTATCTTCTACCGTCAAACGGTTGAAAATATCTCTGCCCTGCGGCACATAGCCTATGCCCGCACGCGCGCGCTCATACGGCGTGGTCTTGGTGATAGTGTGACCCTCAAAACTGATGTGACCTTCACGCACCGGGACCAGTCCCATCAATGCTTTGAGCAAGGTGGTTTTGCCCACGCCGTTGCGCCCCAGCAGCACGGTGACCTGTCCTGCATTGGCGCTCAGACTGACATCGCGCAAGATGTGCGAGCCGCCATAGTATTGGTGAATGTGTTCTATCGCCAGCATGCTTTAGCGTCCCAAATAAACATCGATGACGCGTTCGTCATCTTGTACATCGTCGAAAGTTCCTTGTGCCAGCACCGAACCGTCACACAGTACGGTGACGATATCGGCGATCTGACGGATAAAGGCCATGTCGTGCTCAACCACCATCAGCGAATGCTTGCCTTTGAGCGACAAAAATAATTCAGCCGTGCGCTCGGTTTCCTGATCGGTCATGCCGGCCACCGGTTCATCCAGCAACAAGAGTTTCGGATCCTGCATCAGCAGCATGCCGATTTCCAGCCATTGCTTTTGCCCGTGACTCAGGTTGCCGGCCTGTCGTAACAAGTCACTGTCAAGATGAATGGTGTGAAGTACTTCACTCAAACGGTCTTTTTGTTCGCCGTTGAGTTTGAACAGCATAGAAGCAGCCACACCTTTGCCTGTCTTCAGAGCCAGTTCGAGATTTTCAAACACAGTCAGTTGCTCAAACACCGTGGGTTTTTGGAATTTACGGCCTATGCCCATTTGCGCGATGTCAGGCTCGTTGTGACGCAGCAAATCAATCGTGCTGCCGAAAAACACTTGGCCCGAATCCGGTCTGGTTTTTCCGGTGATGATGTCCATCATGGTCGTTTTGCCGGCACCGTTGGGGCCGATGATGCAACGCAATTCGCCGACACCGATATCCAGAGACAGATTATTGATCGCCTTGAAACCGTCAAAGCTGACGTTCACGTCTTCCAGGTACAAGATGCGGCCATGTGTCAAATCTAATTCTCCGGGTTGGTGTATGCGCGAAAAACTGGCGTCCCGTCCGCCAGAAGCAGGCGACTGTATGTGTTTGAATTTGTATTTTTCAAGACGCTCTGCGCCCTGGCTCATGAGTTCAGGTGTCATGACGCTTTCCCCTTGCCATCGGTCAGGCGTTGCTTCAAACTTCCCAGCAAACCGACCACGCCTTGCGGCATGTACAAAGTCACGGCAATGAACAAGGCTCCCAACACATACAACCAGTATTCGGGCGCGACCACCGTCAGCCAACTCTTGGCGCCGTTGACCATGAAGGCACCTGCAATAGGACCGATCAAACTGGCTCGGCCGCCGACCGCTGCCCAGATGGCAATTTCGATGGAGTTGGCAGGACTCATTTCGCTGGGGTTGATGATGCCAACCTGTGGCACGTACAAAGCCCCTGCAATTCCACACATCACTGCAGAAATCACCCAGATACTGAGTTTGTAAGGCAGTGGCGAATAACCAGAGAACATGACGCGGCTTTCAGCATCGCGAATGGCTTGTAAGACACGACCGTATTTGCTTTGTACCAGCCAACGTGCAGCCAGATAACAGCCAAGCAGACAAGTTCCTGTCAACACAAACAACAGCATGCGCATGTTCGGTGTGGCAATCGGTGTACCCAGTATGCGTTTGAAATCGGTGAAGCCGTTGTTACCGCCAAAACCGGTTTCATTGCGAAAGAAAAGCAACATGAAAGCAAAAGTCATGGCCTGCGTGATGATGGAGAAATACACCCCCTTGATACGTGAACGGAATGCGAAGTAGCCGAACACCAAAGCCAGCAACCCAGGCGCCAGCACCACCAACAGCAAGGTCGCTACAAAGCTATCGCTGAAGTACCAGTGCCACGGCAAGCTTTTCCAATCCAGGAACACCATGAAGTCAGGTAATTCAGATTTGTAATTGCCGTCAGTACCGATCTGACGCATCAGGTACATGCCCATGGCGTAGCCGCCAAGTGCAAAAAACAAACCATGGCCCAGGGACAAAATGCCGGTGTAGCCCCAGATCAAATCCATGGCTAACGCGCAAATGGCGTAACACATGATCTTGCCGACCAGCGAGACAGCGAAGTCACTCATATGCAAAGGGTGGCTCACCGGCAACCACAAATTCAGCGCTGGAGCCAACAGGCTGACGCACAGCAGCAGACCGATGAACACCGTCCAACCCAGAGGCGACAACAATCGAACAGGTTGAGGAAGCGTGATGGTTTTCATGTCATGCCTCCGCACTGCGGCCCTTCATCGCGAACAAACCTTGCGGTCGTTTCTGGATGAAGATGATGATGAACACCAGCACGGCGATTTTTGCCAGCACTGCCCCGGTCCAACCTTCCAGCAATTTGTTGAGCACGCCCAACCCAAGCGCCGCATACACAGTACCAGCCAGTTGACCGACGCCGCCTAGCACCACCACCATGAAGGCGTCAACGATATAGCCTTGCCCTAAGTCCGGCCCGACATTACCGATCTGGCTGAGCGCGCAACCGGCCAAACCGGCGATACCGGAGCCGAGTGAAAACGCATACGTATCTATGCGTGCAGTGTTCACCCCCATGCACGAAGCCATGGCGCGGTTTTGCGTGACACCGCGAACAAACAAACCCAAACGCGTCTGGCTGATCAACAAAGCCACACCGCCAAGCACCAGCAAAGCAAACACCACAATAAATAATCTGTTCCACGGCAAACTGAGATTTGCCAACACCTGAATGCCGCCGCTCATCCACGAAGGGTTTTCCACTGCAACGTTTTGAGCACCGAAAATGGTTCTCACGGTTTGCATCAGTATCAAACTGATCCCCCAGGTGGCCAGTAATGTTTCCAGTGGCCGACCATACAAATGGCGCAACACCGCACGCTCCAACAATGCACCCACCAAAGCAGCCGAGATAAATGCCATAGGCAAAGCGGCGACCAGGTAGTAATCGAAAGCACCGCCCATGTGCTTGCGGAAAAACGCTTGCACCACGTAAGTGGCATAGGCACCGACCATCATCAATTCGCCATGCGCCATGTTGATCACACCCATCAAACCGTAGGTGATGGCCAGGCCGAGCGCGACCAGTAACAAAATAGATCCCAGACTCAGTCCGGTGAACAACGCGCCGAGCCGCTCACCCCAGGCCAGTGCTGATTTGATATCGGCCAACGAAGCCCGCATTTGCGCTTTCACCGCTGCATCGGTTTCCTGCTTCATTTGTTGATTCAACAATAACTGCGTGTTTGGCGTTTTGCTGTTGCCCAAAGCCTTGGCAGCGGCCAAGCGCACGGCGGCGTCTGTGCTGCTGATGTCAATGGCAGCTTGCGCCAGCAGCAGCAATTGGCTGATGGCAGGATTTTTCTCTGCTGCAATGGCTTTTTCAAGCAGCGGTTTTTTACTCGGATCGGGCTCAGACACCAAAGCCTGCGCTGCTTTCATGCGCATCGCATCATCCGGGCTGAGCAATTGCAATGCAGCCAGGGCTGAATCAATTTCGCCGCGCATGCGGTTGTTGCTGACCACACCTTCTGCGCTTGCAGGCACGGGCATGTCTTTGCCTGTTGCCGGATCAAAACCTTTGCCGTCACGAACAACGACAACTTGCTCGCCAGCAATGACGACAGCGTCATCTGCCAAGGCTTGCAAAAATACGGCTGTCTGCGCATCGGCTTGTGCCAATGCCTTTTGCAGACTTTCAATGCGGGCGTCGGTTTCGCCCGCCACTATGTCATGTACCTGCTGCGTTGTCAGTGCATGCGCGACTGACATATTCAGCCCGTACAAACAAAACACCCAAACCCAAGCTATCGCTTTCATACCTGCTCTTTTCGCTGTTCATCAAAAGGGGGAGTGACTTGCGCCCTCCCCCTCATGTTTCGCATCCCGCATTGACTGCTCACGCAGCCAATGCATTCCCTATTGAATTACTTCTTGACAGGTTCGTCAGGCTTGACGTCGTTGCCGGGAATGTATGGGCTCCAAGGCTTGGCTTTCACAGGGCCGGGTGTTTTCCAGACCACGTTGAACTGGCCATCAGCCTTGATTTCGCCGATGAACACAGACTTATGCAAGTGGTGGTTTTTCTCGTCCATTTTGGAAGTGATGCCGCTAGGTGCTTTGAAAGTCTGACCGGCCATGGCAGCGATGACCTTGTCGACATCGGTGGACTTGGCTTTTTCAACCGCTTGTTTCCACATATTGATACCGATGTAGGTGGCTTCCATCGGGTCGTTAGTCAAAGGCTTGTCTTTGTGACCGGCAATACCTTTGGCTTTGGCGTAGTCAGACCATTTTTTGATGAAAGCATCGTTGGTGGGGTTTTTGATGGATTGGAAGTAGTTCCATGCAGCCAGATGACCGACCAAAGGCTTGGTGTCCACGCCGCGCAATTCTTCTTCGCCCACAGAGAAGGCCACGACGGGAACGTCTTTGGCTTTCAAACCTGCATTGCCCAGTTCTTTGTAGAAAGGAACGTTGGAGTCACCATTGATGGTGGAGACCACAGCGGTTTTACCGCCGGTTGAAAATTTCTTGATATCGGCCACGATGGTCTGATAGTCGGAGTGACCAAAGGGTGTGTATTTTTCGTCAATGTCAGACTCTTTCACGCCTTTGCTGATCAGGTAAGCGCGCAGAATTTTGTTGGTGGTACGCGGGTACACATAGTCGGTGCCCAGCAATACCCAGCGCTTGGCAGCACCGCCGTCTTTGCTCATCAGATAGTCAACAGCGGGAATCGCTTGTTGGTTAGGCGCAGCGCCTGTGTAGAACACGTTCTTTGACAATTCTTCTCCCTCGTACTGCACAGGGTAGAACAACAAGCCGTTCATTTCTTCAACCACGGGCAACACGGATTTGCGTGACACAGATGTCCAGCAACCAAAGATGACTGCCACTTTGTCTTGTCCCAGCAGTTGTTTGGTTTTTTCTGCGAACAAAGGCCAGTTGGAAGCGGGGTCGACCACCACAGGCTCAAGCTTTTTGCCCAACACGCCGCCTTTGGCGTTGATTTCGTCGATGGCCATGAGCACGGTGTCTTTCAACACGGTCTCGGAAATAGCCATGGTGCCTGAAAGGCTGTGCAACACACCGACTTTGATGGTGTCTGCGGCCTGGACTGATGTCATGTACAAAGAGCCGCTGGCGACTGCGGCAGCAGCGACCAGGGTTTTCAGGTGAAAGCGACGGTTAAACATTCGAGGTGCTCCAAAACAATACAAGGGTTAGAAGAAACGCGCCTTGTGGGCTGCGCCAACTACCTTTGCAAGCCTTGTGCCAACCAGCTAAATCAGCAAGTAATCAAAAATATCACCAAGAAATACCTTTAATTGGGTTGGCTCCGCACCAAATTAATGCAAAAACAGGCCAAGTACAGTGCATTCAGCGCCAAACAAGGGCATTGAAGGTCTGCGAATGTTTATTTAATTCGAACAACTGTACCTATGCCGCGTTGAACGGATTCGGCTATGTGCTGGCCTGCCAAAGGGCTAGAGTCTCCCAGGGCAGATTCAAGTGCATCCTTGGCGGTGATGATGCTTTGGGCAACTTCCTCTACTGAACACCGTTTGTCCATGGATCGGTCGCGTATGACCTTGAAAGCCTCAGCATCACTGATGCCGCTGGTATCCATCAAAAAGCGTTTGGCCTGTTCAATGCAGCGCACAGACTCAATTCGTCCTTCCAGCTTACTGATGCGTTTGAGCAAATCTTCGCGGACTTTATGCTGGTTGACTGCCAGCACAATAGCTGACAACACACCAAAAGGTTTCACAGGGGAAAACAACAAAGAAGAAGAATTCAATTGGCAGGCCAGTTCCAGCACGGTGGGGCTTTCAAATTTCAGAACTGACACCACGATTTTATTTTTAAGTGCATTCAACAGTGCTTTGTCTATCTTGATGAAAGCTTCAGGCACCAGAGACAGAACCACCAGATCAACAGCCATTAAATCGCTCATGACAGGTGGCCAGACCTGCCGGAACGGCATGCCTAGTCGTTCCAATTGCTGAGATATCAAACGGCACTCGGCATCCAGAGGATGGCATAAACCCACCTGCATCTGGCGTAATCCGGCGACAACATCATGCTTTTCCATACAACCTCCTTAGCGGCTATATAAGATGTGCAAGCTGTACATACTTCAACAGCTGGCGAAACTACAAAGCTGAAATGGCATAGGACATCAGGTACGGATCAGGCCGCACTGTCCTCTTCGATTCCTTCACAATTTCAAAATCACCATTCGCACAAGAACGACCAATGCGCGAATACACCCAGCAATGGTTGTTATCCGGGTCAATGCGAATGCGCCCCTGAGGTGCATCTATTTCCATGCCGCGCAGTACCTTGAGCAGAGAGTCAGTATTGACATTGTCAGCTTCTATAAGCGCCTTGGCAAACAGCATAACCTGAAAATAGGCAGACTCCCAGCACTGATTAACCGGTACTTCTTTTGTCAAATCTGCCAAGTGTTGCCAGTCAGGTAAGGTTGAATTCTTTAATAGAGACGCAAAAAAAGGTGCGGCTGTGTAATGATCCGCTCGAGCGGCAGGATTCATGATGGCCAGTTCAGCCTCGGATGTAGTGAGGCTGGCGATAGGCAATGTATGCGGTTGAAAACCGGCTTGCGCGTAGGTTTCATAAAGAGCGGATGTTGATGCGCCTACTACGGTTGAAAATATAAAATCCGGTTTACACGCGGCTATATCTGCAAACAAAGGCCTGAAGGCCGCATGGGCGGCATCAAGGCTGAGGTAGTGCTCACCCATGATCTGCCCGCCGAAGCCTTTGACCATGTCTTTCATGATGCGGTTGGATTCATAGGGATAAACGTAATCCGACCCGATGAGATACACATTTTTACCGAACATGGAAAACATGAATTCAGCAAGGATGATGATGTTTTGATTCGGGCAAGCGCCTGTATAAATCACGTTCGGAGAAAATTCGAATCCTTCGTATAAGGTCGGGTAGAAAAGAAGCTTGTTGTACTTTTCAATAACCGGCACCACCGACTTACGACTTATGGAGGTGTAACAACCGAAGATCACATTCACCGCATGCTCTGTGATCAATTGTTCACTCATGCTGGAAAAAAGAAACGGGTCAGACTGCGGATCCATGTAAAAAGGCTGAATTTCCAGTCCGTGTGCGGCCAGTTGAAGATTCGCGGCATGGATAGCGAGCGTGGTGGCATGCAATTGCGTCTTCTCAATCACAGCGGTAGCGCCTGTTTGCGAAAAAAGTACGCCAACAGGAATAAGGGTCTTCATGAAAAGCTCTTTCTAATTTTTTTCAAAACACTGCGAATAGCCAATTCAATATTGTCTGCTTCACAAACCACAGTATGCGGGATACCGAAGATCTGTTGACAGACCTGACCTTGCATAGACCCTATTTTCAAACAATTAATGGCAACGCCTTCGTCCTTGAGTTGAGCCACTGCGTATTGAGCATCCAGCAACAAATAATTATCGTTTTCCACGTCAACGTCACTGGGAATGCCATCAGTCAATACCAGAACCATGGGTTGTTGCAGGCGCTTGCTGCACAAAGTACCCATGTGCCGCAAAGCGGCGCCAAGTCTGGTAGAAAAACCTGCCTGTAAACCCTTTATAGCCTTGCGTTCAGCCGTTGACCAGGCAGATACAAAATCCTTGTGCAGGCATATATTGACATCAGCACGGGTATTGGAATGAAAGCTTGAAATTGCAAAAGGAATTTGTGCGGATTGAAAAAAATCGGCCAGGTATGCAATCGCTTTTTTCTCAATATCCAAAATACTGGTGTAGGTTCCGGGTATCCGGTCATTGGCAGATTCAGATGCATCAATCAAGAGCATCACTCCTGTGCTCAGTTGCTGGCGTTGCCATAGCTGATAGATATTTTCATCCGGAGATATGAGACAGCGCAGATCGACACTACGCTCTATGGCCTTATCAAGCCAAAGTTGTTCACTGAAGTCAGTAGCAGCTTTGAACTCACCGCGAATGGCGCGTTTTCTGCGAGATTTAAACGAAGTAGCATGCGCTGCCCGCAATGGGATACCTTTTGTCCCATGACCAGGCGTCAAGCCCGTGTGATTCACAGTGACAAAAGCTTCTTTCATCGCTGAGTTTTCACCATCCCATTCGTCATAGTAAAAAATAAAAGGTTCTTTGACGACGGGCAACTCCTCAAGCGGAGGAGGTTTGCTGCTGGAGTGTGTAACAGTTTCCCGGATTTTTTGTTCAGCAGATGCATCAGTCCACAAAATTGAATTGTCATCACGGTAGGCTGGCCAGACGGCATAGCGGGTATGGTCAAACCGGTATCGCATTTGCCCGAGATCATTGGCCAGAATGGAGCCGGCTTCACGCAGGGCCGCAAAGCCTTGGCCGCTGATCAATGCCTGCTCAAACATGGCCAACGCCTTGCCGCACCAATAATCGTCATAAACATTGCTTCTGCGGTTGAGACAGACCGACATTTTCGCCAGCTGAGTTTCTACACCACCGATTTCCAACGCCTGCGTGATATCCAGTCTTGAAGCAAAAACAGCGTCAATGCCCTCTATGTCGTCAGCAATTAAACGCTCAACCCGCTCATCTTCCAGCAGTGAAATCAGGGCCAGCGATAGTTGCTTGAATTTACCCACCGGCTGAAAAAAAACGGAGTGCAATAAATGAGCCTTGGCATGCGCTGCCATACATAACAAATCTACAGGTTGATACCCGCCTTGCAAAACATTGGCCAGTTGCTCAGACAAACTGCGCGGCAGCGACAACCCAAAAGGGGTAATTGCGAGTCGTTGCTGTTTATTGTGCCGTTCCAGTGCAACCAACGGTTTTTGCTGTGCCGGTTGTTGCAAGCCTCGCAACACTGCTTCCAGCCATTTGTCTGCAAGCACTGTTGCCATGTGCATTGACTCAGTTCTGAACAGCGGCCAGGACCAGTGGCAACAAAGCCAGCAAAGTGGCACGGATGGTTGGCTCGTCCGTGACCGGATCTATCAAAGCAGCTTCCAGCAAATTTTGCTGAGCTTTTTCGGTCGTCATCAATTTAGCGCCGTGTATCAGCATGCGGGTTGACACACCTTCAAACAAACCGGTGCCGGCCAATTTTCGTGAGCTTGCCCCGAAGTTGGCCAACGCTCTCGCCAGTCCAGGCTGACAACCGGATTCGGTAGCAATAATGCGCTGCTCCAGTTCGACTGCAGGATAGTCAAAGCGTACGGCGATGAAGCGCTGCTTGATGGACTCTTTCAAATCACGCATCACGCTCTGGTATCCGGGGTTGTACGAAACAACAAGCATGAAATCAGGCGGGCTTTGAAGCACTTCGCCAGTTTTGTCAATAAAGAGCTGACGGCGATGATCAGCCAGCGAATTCAAAACAACCAGTACTTCCTGCCTGGCTTCTATCACTTCATCCAGATAACAAATACCACCTTGTCTGACCGCTTGGGTCAAAGGCCCGTCGATCCAAGGTGTTTCATTTCCCTTAAGAATGTACCTGCCGACCAGATCGCTTGCGCTGGTATCTTCATTGCAGGCCACTGTCCACATCGGCAGCTTTAATTGCTGCGCCATGTATTCCACAAAACGTGTTTTGCCGCAACCGGTGGGGCCTTTAATCAGCAGAGGTAAGCAGTGACTGAATGCCTGACGAAACACCAGTTCTTCTTCACCCAAGTGGTGGTATGAAATAGTCAAGAATGAAATACCTGTTTGTATTGTTAACAAAACCCCAAGCAGCACCCTGAAACCACTGAAGTCACAGGGCGCTTGCTGGACAAGTTATCAGCGATGCTTGGTTGATTGATTTGGAATACCTTCAATCGGCGCTTCGTCTGTTCCCGGCGTAGAGCGAGTGAAGGATTCAACCATTTTGCGTGCGCCCTCTGGATCGTTAACCCATTTGGAATAAAACTCAAAAGGACAATCTGCTACCCCGTTGGCATCTTCGCCGGAATTGATTTTCCCGGTGTAGCCGCGGTGCAGCAATTTGTACAAATGGTTTTGAGATTGCATGGTGCGTCTGGCGTCACGGATCAGCCCGACAGACAGTTCAGCATACTGAATGCCCATATCCTCTTCGCCGCATTCCCCGAGCGTGCGACCGTCAAATCCAACAATAGCCGAGTGACCGAAATACGAATACACGCCGTCAAAGCCGGAGGCATTGGCTACAGCCACATAGCAGTTGTTCATCCAGGCCATGGCCTTCGCAACAAGCACCTGCTGATCCTTAGCTGGGTACATATAGCCTTGGCAGCGCACAATCAATTCAGCGCCCCGCATCGCACAATCGCGCCATATTTCGGGGTAATTGCCATCGTCACAAATAATCAGACTGATTTTCATTCCTTTGGGGCCGTCTGACACATAAGTGCAATTACCGGGGTACCAACCTTCAATAGGTACCCAAGGCATGATCTTGCGGTATTTCTGCACAATCTCACCTTTGTCGTTCATCAAGATCAAGGTGTTGTAAGGTGCTTTTTTCGGATGCTCTTCATGACGTTCACCTGTCAATGAAAAAACACCCCAGACTTTGGCTTTACGGCAAGCTGCTGCAAAAATTTCAGTCTCTTCGCCAGGGATAGTAGCGGCTGTTTCGTACATCTCCTTGGAGTCATACATGATGCCGTGGGTTGAGTATTCAGGAAAAATAACCAAGTCCATGCCTGGTAAACCTTGTTTCATTCCAACCAGCATGTCGCCGATTTTTCGCGCATTTTCCAGAACTTCAGCTTTGGTATGCAAACGCGGCATTTTGTAGTTAACAACTGCAACGCCCACGCAATCTTTGCTGCTAGAAATATCTCCGTGTCTCATATGAGTTCTCCTGTGAATTGTTAAATTGTCAAAAATGCCTTGACGGCATCCACGTCTTCCGCCCCCTTGCCGCAGCTATGAACCACTGCGCCCCGCTCCAAAACCACTAACCGGTCAGCAACGCTGGTTGCAAAACTCAGCACCTGCTCAGACAAAAGCACGGTGCAATCAGTTGCTTGTTGCAACTTGACAAGTGCCGCAGCAATTTCCTTGATGATGGAAGGTTGTATGCCTTCGGTAGGCTCATCAAGAATCAATAAAACCGGCCCCGCTGTCAAAGCCCGCCCGATTGCAACCATCTGCTGTTGACCGCCGGACAGATTCCCCGCTTTTCGATTTTTCATCTCCGACAACACAGGAAATAATTCATACACCAGGTCAGGAATTTTTTTCAAACGACCGGTTTGCAGCGCCGTCATCAGGTTTTCTTCAACGGTCAATTGCGCAAATAACAAACGTCCTTGAGGCACATAGCCCAAACCCATTCGGGCACGTTCAAAAACGGGCATTTGTGTGATGTCCTGTCCCATGAACTCGATACGCCCGGAGTGCGCCGGAAGTAAACCTACCAAAGTTTTAAAAAAAGTTGACTTGGACATGCCGTTTTTTCCAACAACAGCCACTGCCTCGTGTGCCTTCATTTCAAAGGAAACACCGTGCAGCACAATACTTTGTCCATAGCCTGCCATTAAGTCTGTGGTCTTGAGCAGAGTCATCTTCTAATCGCCTAAATAGACTTCCCGCACGCGCGGATCAATCTGAACCTGTTCTATGGAACCTTCACACAAAATGGCGCCCTGGTGCAATACAGTGACATTGCCGGATAGTTTTTTGACAAAGTCCATGTCGTGCTCAATCACCACAATAGCTTGAGTGGCTGAAATTCTTTGAATGAGATCGACAGTCTGATCTCGCTCCTTCAAACTCATGCCGGCCACAGGCTCATCAAGTAACAGCAATTTAGGATGCTGCACCAGCAGCATGGCAATTTCCAACCACTGCTTCTGCCCGTGGCTCAGCGTCCCGGCCTGTGTAGTGAGCAAATTCTCAAGATTGGTTGTAACAGCAACCGCCTGGATTTCGTCATCAAACTGATCGTCTTGGTTGAATATGGCCGAGAGCATGCTTTGGCCTTTGGGCACTGAAATTTGAATATTTTGATAAACCGTCAAATCATCGTAGACCGAAGGCGTTTGAAACTTTCGACCCATGCCCAGTCGCGTTCTTTTGAACTCACTTTCGTTGTCAATCCTGATACCAGCAAAAAATATGCTTCCCTGACTTGCCTGCGTTTTGCCGCATATGGCATCGAGTAATGTGGTTTTACCTGCGCCGTTAGGACCGATGATGCAACGGATTTCACCGTGAAGCACACTCAAACTGACATGATCGATGGCGATAAAACCGCCGAAGGCAACCAGCAAATCGTTGATCTCCAAAAGAGCTTGCTTACTCATTTGGCATCACTTTCATTTGCCGGCTTTCTTTCAAATAGCCCGGTCAAACCTGCCAGTCCCTGCGGCAAAACCGCAGTGACAAGCAAGAACAGTCCTCCCAGAAAAAATAACCAACCTTGTGGAAATTCTTCTGACAAAGCGGATTTGAGCCAACCGACAGCAAAGGCTGCAAATACCGCACCAAGCACTGAAGTTCTGCCGCCAAATGCTGCATAAACAATCATTTCAACTGATGCCACCGCACCAACCAATTGAGGAGTAATCAAGCCTGTGAACAACACAAACATGGCGCCGCCGATAGAAGCAAGCACACAAGACACAGACAAAGTGGCCGCCTTGATCCAGGCGGTGTCATAACCTGAAAATCTCACCCGGTCTTCCCTGTCCCTGATGGCAATCAACACTTTGCCGTACCGGGAAGACACCAGGTATTGGACAATCACAGCACACACCGCCAGCAAGCCCAGCATCAGAAAATACATGCGAATACGCGCTTCGTCCGATGCCACATCCCATCCCTGCAAAGTACTGAAGTCTGTGATGCCATTGGCACCACCTGTACCGCCCTGACTACCGATGATCAATACCGTCAAAGTCAATGAAAGCGCCAGGGTAAGAATTGAGAAATAAACGCCACTGACCCGTTTTTTGAAAATCATGTAAGTGAACGGAAATGCAAGCAGCACCGGCAGAACCAGTATGCAAATCAAGGTGAAAGCAAGACTGTGAAAAGGCTCCCAAGCCAACGGTAATTGCTCAACGCTGCTCCACACCATGAAATCCGGTAACTCCGGGCTGGAGGCTTCAAGCTTAAGGAACATTGCCAGTGAATACGCCCCGATTCCGAAAAAGATGCCTTGCCCCAAGCTCAGAATGCCGCAATACCCCCAACTGAGAACAATGCCCAGAGCGACGAATGCAAAGGAAAGGTACTTTCCGTATAGCGGAACTCTGAAGGACGGTGAAATCACCGGCAGCAGCAATAAAAAGCAAAAGATGATGGCGAAATTTACCCACCAGCTTTTACGCAAAAAATCTTTTGGCATATCAGCTCCTCACTTTAGGAGAAAACAAACCATTAGGACGGAAGTACAGAATAATCACCACAATCAGCATCAACAAGACTTTGGCATACGAACTGGTGGTCATGAATTCAAACGTAGTTTGTAGTTGTGCAATGATGAAACTTGACAGCGCAGTACCCATGATGCTGGCCACACCGCCGAAGACAACCACAATGAAGGTGTCGACGATATAGAGTTGACCGGTACCCGGATTGGTTGATCCAATCATGGTGAAGACACTGCCCGCAATTCCTGCCAGACCACTGCCAAGGGCAAAGGTATACATGTCGACCTTGCGGGTATTGATGCCTACTGTTTCAGAAATTGCACGGTTTTGTGTGATGGCTCGAACCTGCAAACCCATGCGAGTTTTGAAAAAAAGCAAATACACACCGATAGCAACCAGCAACGTCAGCACAATGATGAATATGCGATTCAAAGGAAGTTGCACACCGGTAAATGGCTCAATAGCACCATCGAGCCACGACGCCAGCGGGATAGTGACTTCCTGAGGGCCGAATACAGTGCGATAAGTTTGCTGCAGGATCAAACTTAAACCCCAGGTAGCCAACAAAGTATCCAGCGGACGGTTATAAAACCAGCGCACGACAGCCCACTCTAAGAACATACCGAAAAAAAATGTCACCAGAAAAGCCGCCGGTATGGCAAAAAGAATATAGATGTCTATGGAATCAGGAAATATTTTTAAAAACACATTCGCCACCATGAAGGTGACGTAGGCTCCCAGGGCCATTAACTCCCCGTGTGCCATGTTGATGACACCCATCAAACCAAAAACAATGGCAAGTCCCAAAGACATCAGCAGCAATATTGCTGTGTAACTGACGCCGCTGAAAAGTTGCATCCAGAATATTTCAAGGCTCACAGAAACTCTCCTCGGCAGCCCGCCGGTTACCCGGCAGGCCGTCCGAATACTTCACTTTAAAGAAATTACAGCTTGGGGAACGGGTTCGGTTCAGTCAATTGACTTTCATGAACAATGTCGAACTGACCGTCTGCGCGTGCCCGTCCGATGCGTACTTTCTTCCAGACGTGATGGTTGGTTTTGTGAATTCTCACCAGCCCTTCAGGTGCCTTGAATTCAACTTCAGATGAAGCAGCAATCACCTTGGCCACATCGAATGACTTGGCTTTTTCTACAGCCAGTTTCCACAAATACACTGCGTTGTAGCCGCATTCCATAGGATCGCCAACCACCCGGTCCTTACCGTACTTGGCTTTGATGGCGGCCACAAATTTTTCGTTTTCCGGTGACTTGATGCTTTGGAAATAACCCATACAGGCGTAATAACCAATCGCATTGTCTTTGCCGATGCCGTCGATTTCGTTTTCTGAAACCACGGTTGACAACAACTTTTGCTTGGCTCCGTCGAGGCCTGCCGCCTTTAATTGCTTGTAGAACGCAACGTTGGATCCACCGACCACTGTTGAATAAATCCAGTCTGGTTTGGCTGCCTTGATTTTGTTGATGATGGACGAGAACTCTGTATGACCCAGCGGCGCATATTCTTCGCCGACAACACTTGAACCCAGGCGGGTAGCAGTTGCTTTGGCAATCTTGTTGCAGGTGCGCGGGTAAATGTAATCCGACCCAACAAAGAAGAAAGTTTTACCCTGCTGTTTTGCCATCCACTCCATGGCTGCGACCACTGACTGCGTGGCTTCCTGTGAGGTATAAATAACCTGAGGATCTTCCTCCTGGCCTTCGTAATAAGTCGGGTAGTACAGCAGTCCCTTGTTGGCCTTGAACACAGGCAACACGGCTTTGCGCGATGCTGATGTGTAGCAACCGATAACGGCTGGCACCTTGTCCTGTTGCAGCAATTTTTTGGCTTTTTCTGCAAAAGTAGGCCAATCACTTGCGCCATCTTCCAGAACCGGCACGATTTTTTTGCCCAGAACGCCGCCAGCGGCATTGATTTCATCGATGGCCATTTTTTCCGCGTCCACGATAGCCGCTTCTGCCAAAGCGATCGTGCCCGACATGGAGTGCAGCAAGCCCAACTTGACCTCTTCAGCAGCCAGGCTCAAACCTGGCCAGAGTGCGGCGCCAGGAAGCGCTGTGGCAGCAACCAAGGTACTGCCTTTTTGTATAAACCGACGACGTGATGACATACTCATGTTGACTCCTTAAACTGTGATTCACAAAGGAAATGGACGCTCAAAACGCAAAAAGCCCCATAGCGCGGCAAGCGCGTATGGGGCTTTTTTGCTCCTCCAAAAAATCGGCCTTTTTGACGATTTTTCGAAATAGGTGAGGCTTCATCGTATTACCGTGCATTCAATGCGTAATCCGTACAAACCCTTAAATTATTTCATTTTCCGCAATTTATTAAATATAAAATGCTAAAAATTTAATGCTGATTTTCTTTTTTCGCACCATATTTAAGCAGAGAAGTGCAATGCGCACGCAACAGGTGCATAAAACAGCGAAAAATTCAAGCTGCGCCTGGTTCAAAAATTGCGTCAATAATTACTGACCTCATTTGACTGGCGCATCACCTTATGGAACTCACCCCCCGCGAAAAAGACAAGCTGCTGATCTTCACCGCAGCGTTGCTGGCCGAACGCCGCAAGGCCAGAGGCTTGAAACTCAATTACCCTGAAGCCGTCGCTTTCATCAGCGCCGCCGTCATGGAAGGCGCGCGCGATGGCAAGACCGTGGCACAGTTGATGAGCGAAGGCCGCAACATACTCACGCGCGCTGATGTGATGGACGGTATCGCAGAGATGATTCCCGACATACAAGTCGAAGCCACCTTCCCCGACGGCACCAAGCTGGTCACGGTCCATCAACCCATTGTTTAGCGATTTGCACTTTAAGGACACCATCATGTTGAAACAACTCTTTTTTATCAGCTTGTTGATCGGCACCCAAGCCATGGCGCACCCTGGCCACGGCGAGGCTTCACCGCACTCTCACGGTGCTGAATTGATCGGCCTTTGCCTGCTCGCCTTTGTGCTTGCCGGTATCTGGTGGGAAACCCGCAAATGAGCCGCATGATTCCTGGCGAAATGTTCATTGACGCGGGTCAGCATGCCTTGAACACAAACAGACGCACTTGCACGCTGCTGGTGAAAAACGCCGGTGACCGGCCTATACAAGTGGGATCGCACTACCACTTTGCCGAAACCAACCACGGTTTGCATTTCGATCGTGAACAGGCCACCGGTATGCGCCTGAATATCGCCTCCGGCACGGCTGTCAGGTTCGAACCCGGGCAGGAGCGCACGGTTGAATTGGTGGACTACGCTGGTGACCGGCAGATTTACGGATTTCGCGGCGATGTACAAGGCGCATTGAAAGGGGCCAAGTGATGGCACAAATAGAAAAACGCGCTTATGCGGAAATGTACGGCCCGACAGTTGGCGACCGTGTGCGACTGGCAGACACAGATTTGATCATTCAAGTTGAAGATGATTACACCTTGCGTGCAGGCGGCTATGGCGAGGAAGTGAAATTCGGCGGCGGCAAAACCATACGTGACGGCATGGCCCAGTCGCAACGCACCCGCAACGGCCCGCTTGGCACCGGCGCACAAGCCGGTGGTGCCATGGACGCGGTGCTGACCAACGCGCTCATCATCGACCACTGGGGCATTGTCAAAGCCGATATCGGCATCAAAAATTCACGCATTGCCGCCATCGGTAAAGCAGGCAATCCCGACACCCAACCCGGCGTAGATATCGTCATCGGACCCGGCACTGAAATCATTTCCTGCGAAGGCATGATCGTCACCGCCGGTGCGATTGACACGCACATCCATTTCATCGCGCCCCAGCAAATTGAAGAAGCCTTGGCAAGTGGTGTGACCACCATGCTAGGCGGTGGCACAGGGCCTGCCACAGGCACGTTCGCCACCACTTGCACGCCCGGGCCTTGGAACTTGGAGCGCATGCTGCAAGCTGCTGATGCATTCCCCATGAACCTGGGTTTTCTGGGCAAAGGCAATGCATCGCTGCCGAACGCATTGCACGAGCAAATCAACGCAGGCGCCATAGGCCTCAAATTGCACGAAGACTGGGGCACCACGCCCGCAGCCATTGACAACTGTTTGAACGTGGCCGAAGACACAGACACGCAAGTCGCGATCCACACCGACACCTTGAATGAATCCGGTTTTGTCGAAGACACCATCGCTGCATTCAAGGGCCGCACCATTCACACTTTCCACACCGAGGGCGCGGGCGGCGGTCATGCACCGGATATTTTGAAAGTGGTAGGCGAAGCCAATGTGCTGCCGTCTTCGACCAACCCGACACGCCCCTACACCATCAACACTTTGGATGAACACGTCGACATGCTGATGGTGTGCCATCACCTTGACCCGTCGATTGCCGAAGACTTGGCGTTTGCAGAAAGCCGTATCCGGCGCGAAACGATTGCAGCAGAAGACATACTGCACGACCTAGGTGCCATCAGCATGTTCAGCTCGGACAGCCAAGCCATGGGCCGCGTCGGCGAAGTGATCATGCGTTGCTGGCAGACCGCACACAAAATGAAACAGCAGCGCGGCCAACTACCCGGCGACAGCGACCGGCATGACAACGCGCGTGTCAAACGCTATGTCGCCAAACTAGCCATCAACCCGGCGATTGCGCACGGCATCAGTCACGAGGTCGGCAGCATAGAGGTAGGCAAATGGGCCGATCTGGTGTTGTGGAAACCGGCGTTCTTTGGTGTCAAACCCTTCATCATCATGAAAGGCGGCTTCATCGCCATGGCCGCCATGGGCGACCCGAACGCCTCTATTCCCACACCGCAACCTGTGCATTACCGGCCCATGTTCGGCGCCTTCGGCGGTGCCTTGCACCGAGGGTCGCTCAGCTTTGTGTCGCAAGCCGGTCTGGCTGCCGGTGTGGGCGAGCGTTTCGGTTTGCACAAGACCTTGAGCGCCGTGAAAAACATTCGCGGCATAGGCAAGCGTCACATGGTTCACAACGACTATGCGCCGCGCATGGAAGTCGATGCACAAACCTATGCGGTGCGTGCTGACGGTTTGCTGCTCACCTGTGAACCGGCGAGCGTGCTGCCGATGGCGCAGCGCTATTTCCTGTTTTAGCCTAGGTGGTTAATGGTGGTACCGTTACAGTTTTGCTCAAGCGGCATCACTGAAACGCAACTTCAGATTAGCTCATGATTCATTACTCCAAACTCATACGCCAAGGCCACGGTCTGGCCAATGCCTTGCTCAAACGCGCAGCCTCGGTCACGCTGGACTGGGATGTGCGGCAGAAAAGCCGCTTCGAAACCACAGACTCCGGCGGCCGCAGTGTCGGCGTGTTTCTGCAACGCGGGCAAGTGGTGCGCGGCGGCGATGTGCTGGTGGGAGAAGACGGTTCATTACTTAAAGTGCTGGCCGCGCCGCAACCGGTGTTACGCATCACCCATTGCCCTGACCACGGCAGCTTGTTCGATTTGACCCGCGCCGCCTACCACTTGGGCAACCGCCATGTACCTATTGAACTGCAAGCCGATCATTTGAAAATCGAACCCGACCATGTGCTGGCCGACATGCTGCGCGATATGCACATGACAGTCGTCGCAGTAGATGAATCCTTTGAGCCGGAAAACGGCGCTTACGGCGAACACGCAGCACACGCCGGTCATGCCCACCATGATCACGGGCATGCGCATGAACACGGTCATACCCATGAACAAGCGCCGCCACACGCACACGTGCACGGTCCCGGTTGTGATCACGACCATTGATGTCCGCGTTGGAATCCAGCCGTGTTGTCACCTGTGAGTATGTCTAATCCGGCTAGCCGCTTGCTGTGGCTGATGCAACTGGCGTCGCCTGCATTGCCAGTGGGCGGTTTCTCTTACTCGGAGGGAATGGAAGCGGCGGTCGAACACGGTCTGGTCACTGACGAAAGCTCGGCCCAACACTGGTTGATTGACCAGTTGCATCTGGTGCAAGCGCGCAGTGAATTGCCGGTGGTGGCACAAGCCATGAAGGCCTGGCAGATGCAAGACAAAGCCGCATTGCAACAACTGAGCGACTGGGTGATGCAAACCCGTGAAACCTTCGAGATGCGTTTGCAAACCGAACAAATGGGCCGCTCGCTCTTAATTTGGTTGCGCAATCACCAGGCCGCAGATGAAGGTGATATTCAGTTCTGTGACAGCCTGCCACCGACCTGGCCGTTGGTGTTTGCGCTGGCCTTGAACACGCAAACCATTGCGCTGCGAGAGGGACTGCTGGCTTGCGCGTTCGGTTGGGCGGAAAACATGGTGCAGGCCGGCATCAAATCTGTGCCGCTGGGCCAACTCAGTGGCCAACGCATGCTGGCCGCCCTAAGCGCTGAAATTCCTGTTGCGGTCGAGCATGCTTTGTCCATACCCGACAATCAACAACAATCCTTTACACCGCGCTTAGCTATTTTGTCGGCGCGCCACGAAACCCAGTACTCCCGACTGTTCCGATCATGAGCACACCACTTCACCACATTCCTCACCGCAGCAAAAAACTTCCGCCCCTGCGCGTCGGCATAGGCGGCCCGGTCGGCTCCGGCAAAACCACCTTGCTGGAAATGCTGTGCAAAGCCATGCGGGATAAATACGATTTGATCGCCATCACCAATGACATTTACACCAAGGAAGACCAGCGGCTGCTGACCATCAGCGGCGCCTTGCCTGCCGAGCGCATCATGGGCGTGGAGACTGGCGGCTGCCCGCACACCGCCATACGCGAAGACGCGTCTATCAATTTGGAAGCCATAGACCGTATGCTGGAAAAATTCCCGAACGCCGATGTGGTGTTTGTAGAGAGCGGCGGCGACAACCTGGCCGCCACCTTCAGCCCGGAATTGAGCGACCTGACGATTTACGTCATTGATGTCGCGGCTGGTGAAAAAATTCCACGCAAAGGCGGCCCGGGCATCACTAAGAGCGATTTGTTCATCATCAACAAAACCGATCTGGCACCTTATGTCGGTGCCAACCTTGATGTGATGAAAGCCGACACCGAGCGCATGCGTGCCAGCCCGCAAGGACTCAAACCCTTTGTCATGACCAATCTGAAAACCCTCAACGGCCTGGACACGGTGGTTAAATTCATTGAACACAAAGGCATGCTGGCCGCTGCATGAGACTCACCATGAAAAAACTTTTTGCGCTGCTGTTGCTGAGTGCATCTTTGGCGGCGCATGCCGATGCGCCGGTCTACGGTGTTGAATTACAAGGCTTTGATTACCCTGTGCCTGTTTTGCAATTCGCCTTCAAGTCGCAAGGCCAGTCTATGCACATGGCCTACCTGGATTACCAACCCGCCAAGCCAAACGGCCATGCGGTGGTGTTGTTACACGGCAAGAATTTTTGTGCCGCCACCTGGCACGACACTGGCGTGATGCTGCAGCAAGCCGGTTTGCGTGTGATCGTGCCAGATCAAATCGGTTTTTGCAAATCCGCGAAGCCGGACAATTACAGCTATAGCTTTGCCGGCTTGGCTGAAAACACTCGCGCCTTGCTGAAGTCATTGCAGATAAACAAAGCGACGGTCATCGGTCACTCCATGGGCGGCATGCTGGCTACGCGCTACGCCTTGATATACCCCGCAGAGGTGAATCAACTGGTGATGATCAACCCGCTGGGTCTGGAAGACTGGAGGGCCTTGGGTGTGCCTGCGCTGAGCTTCGAGCAATGGAATGCGCGTGAACTGGCTTTCACGGATGAACGGCTGCGCAACTATGAACGCAGCACGTATTACGCGGGCGAATGGAAAGACGAATACGAGCCTTGGGTGCAAATGATCGCCGGCATGTTCAGAGGGCCCGGCAAAGAAACCGTCGCCAAACATTCAGCGCTGGTTTACCAAATGATTTTTGAGCAACCCGTGCTGCATGAATTCGCTGACATCAAAGTGCCTACGCAATTGATGATTGGCGTCAAAGACACCACCGCCCTGGGTAAAGACTTAGTGCAAGAACCTTTGAAATCTCAACTCGGCAATTACAGAGCCATGTCTTTGCGCGCTGTCAAAGTCATTCCGGGTGCGCGACTGGTGTTGTTTCCGGATCTCGGCCATGCACCGCAAATGCAAAACTTTGAACGCTTTAAAAATGCGCTTCTTAACAATCTGGTGGTTTTAGAAAAGGATTGAATCAGCGGGTCGCCCAGCCACCGCTGACCGGAAACACCTGTCCAACAAAGCAATCCGCATGGCTTGAACACAAATAGGCGGCGAACTCAGCGTCTTCGCTGGCTTTCACCAGACGCCCTAGCGGCACCTCGCGTTTCATGCGCTCTATAAAACGGGGATTGGCCTGAACTTCAGGCGGAAAGTAGGTGGGGTTGTCGACAAAGTTTTGGGCAATCGCATTCACTTGGATATTCAATGGCGCGAGCTCAACGCCGACCGCTTGAACATAGGCCAATTGCGCGCCGCGTGCCGCGCTGTAACTCGAAGCCCGCTTCATGCCGCGCAAAGCGCTGGCGCTGCCCATGACCAGCACCTTGCCGCTGGCACGCGCCTGCATTTGCGGTAACACGGCTTTCACCAATCTGGGCAAGGGATGGACCATGGTGTCGAACACCGCCTGCCATTCATCTTCAGAAACTTCACCTGCGTGAGTGGAAGGTGCCGGCATGGCCAGATTGACCAGCAACACATCGATATGGCCGTGCTGCTCTACCATACGCTGCGGCGCATCGGCTGGTGTCAGGTCTTGCGTGTCAGCCAGCACAGCGGCGCCGTGTGCTGACAGGGTTTGACACAGGGCCGGGCCCATGAACACATCGGCCTGGGTGACCAGAATCCGCAGTCCTTGCAGCATCTGACTCATTCCGGTAAACCGTCCTCTTCATCCACAAGCAATACTTCTTCAACGACAGGTTTGGGTGTGCGCTTGCCGTGGGTGGTGATGATTTCCACATACACCTGCACGGCCTGTTCTTTGGCGGCGGCGTCAATCGAAGGAATAACAGCTGACAAATGCACTGTCTCAGCAGTTTCAGCACTCAGACCGAATTTGCAATCAAAGTTCCAGAAATCCACTCCCTCAGGTAAAGGCCTGCGACGCTCGCGCTTCAAATATTTGCGCACATCGTGTTTCACTGCGTCCAACACCCTGTCAGGATGACGTCCTTCTGCTTGTAACGGATAGGTTTTTCTCATGCAGTCGATTATGCGGCCTGAACCGAGCACGCGTTAAGGCAAACCGGAGCCGCAGAGCCTGCTGACGATGCAGCAGGATAATCAGTGGATCCTTTTTTTCAGGCCAAACCCATGTCTGCTGTCATTGCCATTTGTATAGGAGCCTGTATCGGTGCGTTAGCGCGCTGGCAACTCGGCGTGCACTTTAACCAGAACGCAGCCTTGCCTTGGGGAACCTTGTATGCCAATTTGATAGGCGGTTACCTCATTGGTGTGTGTGTGGCTGTGTTCAACAACCTGCCCGAGCTCGATCCTGTGTGGCGACTGCTGCTGGTCACCGGGTTTCTGGGTGCGCTCACTACCTTCTCTTCGTTCAGCAGTGAGGTCGTGCAAATGCTGCTCGGCTCGCGCTTCGGGCTTGCATTGCTGACAGCCGGCTTGCATTTGTTCGGTTCTTTGCTGTGTACCCTGGCCGGTATCAAAACCATAGGGTTATTCTGGGCGCGGTAAGCCGGTTGTCAGCGCCATCCGTCACATTGTGCTTTCAATGAACAGCCACACCCTCTCCGTCAATCGTTTGAGCCAGATTGAGCAAGCCCGCCTTAACGTGATGAACGAAGGCGCTTTTGCTTCGCCATGGCTGTCCGACTGGATCAGCCAAAGCTGGCAACGCTGTCTGCAACTAGGTATGCAACCCCAATACGAGGTCGGCTTTGCCCCTTTGTCGCAGGCGCAGATCAACCGCACGCTGGACCGCAACCACGACTTTGTGCAAGCCGCCCGGCCTGAACTTGAGCGGCTTGGACGAGCGATTGCAGGCACTTCTTTTTTTGCGCTGATCACCGACGCCCAAGGCGTGGTTGTCGATGTCGGCGGCGGCATTGACAGACACGACAAACGCATAGACGCCATCGCGCGTGTAGGCATTGATTTGAGCGAGCAAGCTGTAGGCACCACCGCCATCAGCGCGGCTTTGAGTACCCAAAAACCGGTGTGGTTGCACCGTGGCGAACATTTTTTCAAAGACACTTCGGTTTACAGCTGCGCTGGGGCACCGCTGTGGAACGGTCAAGGCGAATGCATAGGCATGCTCGACCTGACCGGCGTCATGAGCCAAGAGCGCCCCGAGTTAATGCATCTGGCCGCCTTATCGGCTTGCAGCATCAGCAATGCCTTGTTGCTGCGCCAAGCTCACCATTTGTTGTTGCGCCTGAACTGGCCAGGTCGCTTAACGGGTGACGACCATGACGGCTTGCTTTTGCTTGACGAAGAAGGACGCGTGCTTGGTGCAAATCTGCCGGCCCGCGAGATGCTAAACCTCGTCAAACACACTCATCCTCACGCCAGCGACTTGTTTGCCATTCCCATGGGATTGTTGTTTGATGCTGCAACACACGCCAACACCATGGAAGTCCCCTTGTGGTCGGGACTGCATTTGCACATCAAAGCCGGTTTGCAAGATGCTTGCCAAAATGCGTCACAACCGGCTGCTACAGGTGCACTTCAGCAAATTCAATTGGCCGTGATCAATAAGGCAATTGCCCACTCTAAAGGCAATGTGGCGCAAGCCGCCAAGGCGCTGGGCATCAGCCGCGCCACCCTCTACCGCAAATTGGCTCGCAAAAACAGCCACTAGTCCCAACAGGGTGGTTTCATAGGCGCATAGAATGCCCGCATGCCTAATCACCGGAGCCTGACATGCAGGGATTGCTGAAATTTTCGAACGGTGTCGACCGCTTCAACACTTGGATCAACAAATACGTCATTTGGCTGATATTGGCAGCCACCCTGATCAGCGCCATCAACGCCTTGGTGCGCAAAATATTCAATACCAGTTCTAATGCTTTTTTGGAAGTGCAATGGTATTTATTTGCAGCTTCCTTTTTGCTGGCATCTTGCTACACGCTGTTACAAAACGAGCACGTCAAGATCGACGTGATTTATTCGCGCTTTGACCGGCTCACGCAAACCAAAATTGATATCTTCGGATTCGCTTGTTTCATGTTGCCCATGTGCACAGCGGTGATGTGGTTTGGCGTACCGTTTTTCTGGAAAGGTCTGATCTCCGGAGAAATGTCCTCTAACGCCGGTGGCCTGATCCGCTGGCCGGTATACGCCATGATTCCACTAGGTTTTGGCTTACTATGGTTACAAGGTGTTTCTGAATTGATCAAACGTATCGCGTTTTTAAAGGGGCTGATCAGCGACCCGACGCTCAAAGCGGGTGATAAATCTGCTGAAGAAGAACTCGCCGAAGAAATTCGCAAGTTGGCAGAATCCAAAACCCATCCACAAAAAGCCTGAATCGGGAACGACCACCATGGAATTTTTTACACACAACCTCGCCCCGGTCATGTTCCTGGGACTGATTGTTTTTCTGATGCTGGGTTTTCCGGTGGCTTTCAGTTTGGGCGCATGCGGATTGTTTTTCGGCTTCATCGGTATTGAATTGGGCGTGTTGCCCGAAGCATTGTTGCAAGCTTTGCCTTTGCGAATCTTCGGCATCATGCAAAACGACACCTTGCTGGCCATTCCGTTTTTCACGCTCATGGGCTTGATATTGGAACGCTCGGGCATGGCCGAAGACCTGCTAGACACCATCGGCCAATTGTTCGGTCCGGTTCGAGGCGGCTTGGCATTTGCTGTCATTTTTGTGGGTGCGTTACTGGCAGCCACCACCGGCGTGGTTGCTGCATCAGTTATCTCCATGGGACTGATTTCCTTGCCCATCATGCTGCGCTACGGCTATGACAGACGCATCGCTTCCGGCGTGATTGCCGCGTCAGGCACTTTGGCACAAATCATCCCGCCGTCACTGGTGCTGATCATTTTGGCAGACCAACTCGGCCGCAGCGTTGGTGAAATGTACAAAGGTGCCTTCCTACCAGGGTTCATATTGACCGGCTTGTATGTATTGTTCATCATGGGCGTGGCCATCTTCCGCCCGCAATGGGTACCCGCATTGCCCTTGTCAGCCCGCACCATCCGCGAAGACAACGGCAAATCGGGTCTGCTTTCACTGTTGCTTCTGACGATTTTGTGTACTTTTTCCGCGGTGTATTTGGCGCAAAGCTATCCAGCCATCTTGGACTACTTCAAAGGCAGCACTGGCTCCAATCCGGCCAACGATGAAACCATCGTGGTGTCGCTTTGCTGCGGTGTATTGTTGGCTTTTGTGCTAGCCGTCATCAACAAGACTGCGCGCATTGGCCTGTTATCCAACATGGCTGAACGCGTGACTTTTGTATTGATTCCACCGCTGTTACTGATCTTTTTGGTGCTGGGCACTATCTTTTTGGGCATTGCTACCCCCACCGAGGGTGGCGCCATGGGAGCAGTGGGCGCCATCATCATGGCCACAGTGCGCGGTCGACTCAGTTATACGCTGCTCAAACAGGCTTTGACCTCCACCACCAAATTGTCCAGCTTTGTGCTCTTTATTTTGATTGGCTCCACCTGTTTCAGTCTGGTATTCCAAGGCGTGGATGGACATATGTGGGTGGAACATTTGCTGGGGGATTTGCCGGGTGGGCAACTCGGTTTTCTGATCGTCGTCAATATATTGATTTTTGTTCTCGCCTTTTTCTTGGACTTCTTTGAACTTGCGTTCATCGTGGTGCCGTTGCTGGGGCCCGTCGCAGAAAAACTCGGCATCGACCTGATATGGTTTGGTGTGTTGTTGGCTGTCAACATGCAAACATCGTTCATGCACCCGCCATTTGGATTCGCGCTGTTTTATTTGCGCAGTGTGGCGCCGATCAAAGCCTATTTCGACAAGCCCACGCAAAAAGAAATTCCGCCCGTCACCACCATGCAAATTTATTGGGGTGCCGTACCGTACGTCATCATCCAAATTATCATGGTTGGCCTGATCATTGCCTTCCCTGGCATCGTATCCAGTGGCCTGGACAAAGAAGAAGGTTTGAGCGCTGAACAAGTTCAACTTGAAATGATGAACGCCACACAAGAAGGTGAACTGTCTGCCGACCCGGCGGCTGCGCAAACCGGTGCTGAAACAGAAACCAAACTGGAAGACGACCCGATGAAGATGATGCAGGAGTCTATGAACAAGGAAAACGAGAAAAAATAAAGCCCGAGACAGACCTGCAATCAAGGTCTGTCTGTGTTTGCCAGGTCTTTGTTGTTTTCCCTGACAGCCAGAAAAAAAAGCCCCGCAGTGCGGGGCTTTTTTTCTGGCAAAGTTCAAATCAGAGTTTGACGCCTTGCATATAACGGTCAAAGGTAGCTTCGGAGAAGCGGAACCACAGGTTTTGCTGTTTGCGAAACGCTGAATAGTCAGCGTACACCTTTTTCCAGTTCGGGTTTTTGGCACTGAGTTCGTCGTACAAGGCCATGGATTCCTTGAAAGCGATGTCCATGACATCCTTGGGGAAAGGCAGAACCTTGGTTTTGCTGGCCACCAGTTGCATCAAAGCGCCCGGGTTGCGGGCATCGTATTTAGCTTGGCAGTCCACATGGGCAAATGCAGAAGCGCATTCAATGATGGACTTGTTGACCGCCGACAAGCTGTTATACGCCTTGTCATTGATGAAGAAGTCCAACTCAGGACCGCCTTCCCACCAGCCGGGGTAGTAATAAAACGGCGCAACCTTGTTAAAGCCCAGTTTCTGGTCGTCATAAGGGCCTATCCATTCGGCGGCATCAATAGTACCTTTTTCCAATGACTGGTAAATCTCGCCGCCGGGAATGTTTTGCGGCACGCCGCCCATGCGCTCAATCACCTTGCCAGCAAAGCCGCCGACGCGGAATTTCAGGCCTTTGATATCGGCAATGGATTTGATTTCCTTGCGGAACCAGCCACCCATTTGCGCGCCGGTGTTACCGCCTGGGAAATTGACGATGTTGTACTGCTTGTAAAACTCGCGCATCAGCTTCATGCCGTTGCCCTGGAACATCCAGGCCGTCATCTGACGGCTGTTTAAACCGAAAGGCACGGCACACCCGAGTGCAAATGTCTCGTCTTTGCCGAAGAAGTAGTAGGGCGAGGTGTGCGCTATTTCAACCGTGCCGTTTTGCACGCCGTCGACCACGCCGAAGGGGGGCATGAGTTCACCGGCAGCGTGGGTGGAAATGACGAATTTGCCGCCGCTCAATTCATTGACTTTTTTGGCGAAGGTTTCAGCAGAACCGTAAATGGTGTCCAGTGATTTTGGAAAGCTGGACGCGAGACGCCAGCGAATGGCTTCCTGAGCGTGTACCGCAGGCGCAATACCTGTGGCAAGTACGCCGGCAATGCCTGCATTTTTAAGTGCGGAACGACGATCCATGGGAACTCCAATCAAACAAGGGGATGAATTCAAAAATTCTATCAGCCGACCAGTTTCAAACCTTTGGCGGCGGTGATAACTTCCGCAGTGATGATAGGGGCAAAACGCTGACGAACTGAGTGCTCTATGCCGGAGGCATCCAGGCCGAGTTGCGAAAGAATCTTGACCGGGTCGCCGTGCTCGGTGAATACATCGGGTACGCCAAGTCGCAACACAGGCAAAATAATACCGGCATCCTGCAAGGCTTCCAGCACAGCAGAACCAGCGCCGCCCATCAAGGCTCCCTCTTCCACGGTGACCAGCGCTTCGTGAGAGGACGCGATTTGCAGCAGCAACTCTGTGTCCAGCGGTTTGGCCCAGCGCATATTGACAACCGTGGCGTTCAGGTTTTGTGCCGCTTGCAAAGCCGGGTAAAGCATGGTGCCGAAAGCCAGGATGGCTACGCCCTGGCCTTGTTTGCGGATTTCACCTTTGCCAAAAGGCAGCGTGGGCAAGCCCGGGGACATAGCTGTGCCTGCGCCTGATCCACGCGGATAACGAACCGCGACCGTGTGATCCTGGGCGTAGGCCGTGCTGAGCAACATGCGGCATTCGTTTTCGTCTGCCGGACAGGCAATGCTGACTTGCGGAATACAGCGCAAAAAGGGAATGTCGTACAAGCCTGCGTGGGTGGGTCCATCGGCACCGACGATACCGGCGCGGTCCAGCGCCAGCACCATGGGCAGTTTTTGTAAAGCCACGTCGTGTATTAACTGGTCATAGGCACGCTGCAAAAACGTGGAATAAATGGCAACCACCGGCTTCAAACCTTCGCAGGCCAGACCAGCGGCAAAGGTCAACGCATGCTGTTCAGCGATGCCGACATCGTGGTAGCGCTCGGGGAAACGCCGGTGGAATTCAACCATACCGGAGCCTTCGCGCATGGCCGGTGTGATGGCAACGAGTTTCGGGTCATGGGCCGCCATGTCGCACAACCAGTTGCCGAACACCTGGCTGAACGTTTGTTTGGGTGCAGTAGCCGGAGGAACCAGCCCGATCTTGGGATCGAATTTTCCGGGGCCGTGATAGGCAATAGGGTCGGCTTCGGCCAGCTTGTAGCCCTGGCCTTTGCGGGTAACCACGTGCAAGAACTGCGGCCCGTTCAAATTCTTGATATTTTGTAAAGTAGGAATCAATGCGTCCAAGTCGTGGCCGTCGATAGGGCCGATGTAATTGAAACCAAATTTTTCGAACAAGGTGGCGGGAAGTATCAAACCCTTGGTCTGGTGCTCAAGCCGACGCGCCAACTCAAACAATGGCGGCGCGTTTTTCAAAACTTGGCGGCCTACCTCTTTGGCGGCGGTGTAAAAACGACCGCTCATCAATTGCGCCAGATAGCGGTTCAGCGCACCGACGGGCGGGCTGATGGACATGTCGTTGTCGTTGAGTATGACCAGCATGTTGCAATCTGACACACCTGCGTTATTCATGGCTTCAAATGCCATACCGGCGGTCATGGCCCCGTCACCGATGATGGCCACGCTGTGTCTTTGCTCGCCTTTTTGCTTTGCCGCCATGGCCATGCCTAAGGCGGCGGAAATGCTGGTGGATGAATGCGCGGTTCCGAAGTGATCGAATTCACTTTCATCGCGCTTGGGAAAACCGGCGACACCACCTAATTGGCGCAGACTGCCCATGCGTTCCCGACGGCCAGTGAGGATTTTGTGCGGGTAGGTCTGGTGACCGACGTCCCAGACGAAGCGGTCATGCGGGGTGTTAAATACGTAATGCAAGGCAACCGTCAGTTCCACCGTGCCCAGGTTGGAGCTGAAATGCCCGCCGGTCTTGCCCACGCTTTCGATCAGGAAATGGCGCAACTCACGGGCCAATATAGGCAATTGTTGCGGGGACAGCCGCCGCACATCCGCCGGCGATTGGATACTGTCTAACAGTGGGGTCATCTGGCCTTCTCCTGCAATACATGCCTCAAAGGCAAGGTGCTCTTGTTTATGAGCTTAAGTGTGTCAACTGAAGTTGACAATATGGGGTTTACCCTTGATAGCATATAGCAACAAAAAACCCCTGGACCAAAAGCCACAGGGGTCGGAGCCAGCTGAACGCGGATGAAAACGGCGATCAGGCTTTTCTTGCGTAAGCGCTGCACCAGCCGGTGGCAGTGACATTCTTGCCTGCAAACAACGGGCAGCCACCTGCCTTGTCACCGGCTTTACCCTGGTACAGGGCGCAATTGGCACAACACTGATCGGACTTGTGGGTGGCGTATTTTTTGCCGTCCACTTTGGTGGTGTCAGCCTTGTAACCGAGGGCGGAAGCTTGTGCATCCTTTTCGTCAACCAGGGCCTGAGCAAACACTTGGCCGCCGGCCAACATAGCAGCGCTGCCCAAACTGAGTTGAATTACAAATTCGCGACGATTGGTCATAAAAATCTCCGATAAATAATGAAAACCCTGACGGGTGCTTAGCCCTGTATTTTTGCCTATACGGGAGCATAAGCATTCAACGCTCGTCCGATACCCCAGGTTGACGCTCAGGTAAAGAAGATTTTCAAGAGGTGAACGGCCCGTTCAACACAATGGTGGTGTGGTTCAGCACGCCGGCAGTAGTGACCCAGACCAAATAAGGCAACAGCAGCCAGGCTGACAGGCGGCGATAGGGGTAAATAAATACCATCAGAAACACAATACTTTGCCAAATAAATAAAAGCTCGATCATGGACCAGTCCGGCCGGTGCCATTTAAAGTAAAGCTGGCTCCAGAAAACATTGAAAAAGGCGTTCAAAGCCAATAAGCAGAGCCATGTGATGCGCTGGCGGCGGCCCGGGCAGGCGTGCCAGCCCAGCCAGGCGCAAATGGCTGTCAAGGTGAATATGACCGACCAGATCAGCCCGAAAGCCGGATCCGGCGGTTTCCAGGCGGGTTGCTTCAAAGCAAAGTACCAGGCGTCCAGCACGGTCAAGGAACCGCCTATACCTGCAACTGCAAAACTCAGCACAAAAGACACAAGCAGACTGCGCCAATTTTTTTTAACCGAGGGCAAGCCTGAAACCCGGGGCTCCAAGAGTTGCTCAGACCCCACTGAATCTGGCAGAACGGATTGTTTTTCGAGACTCAAGGGTTATCCCTAGTGATAAATTCGTCCGGACACTTTGTAATGTCAACTTGTATTGACACATTCTGTGTTGCGTACATCTCAACCTTCTTTCAGAAAAAGCCATCGCGCATGACGAACTCTTCGATAGCGAAAAATTCAGTCAAAGTGGTCATCCTGACCATGGACACGCACCTTAACAGCGCGGCCGCCAAAGCGCGTGATGCCTTGATACGCCTCATCCCGGGCCTCAGTTTTTCTGTCCACTCCGCCTCAGAATACACAGCGGATGCCCACAAGCTGTCGCGCTGCAAAGCTGATATTGCAACTGCTGACATCATTATCGTCACCATGCTGTTTCTGGAAGACCACTTTCAGCCGATTTTGCCCGACTTGCAAGCGCGCCGCGATCAGTGCACCGCCATGGTCTGCATCATGTCCGCCGCCGAGGTGGTCAAGCTGACTCACATGGGCAAGCTCGACATGGGCAAGCCCAGCACCGGTCCCATGGCTTTCCTGAAAAAACTGCGCGGCAGCAAACCCCAAGCCGGTCAAAACGCGTCCGCCGGTGCCAAGCAAATGAAGATGCTGCGTCGGCTGCCGCAGATCCTGCGTTTCGTGCCGGGTACTGCACAGGATTTGCGCGCTTACTTTTTGACACTTCAATACTGGCTCGGCGGTTCACAAGAAAACATTCAAAACCTGGTGATGTTTCTGGTTGACCGCTACGCCAAACACGTGCTGCCTAAAAACGCCACTGACCTCAAGGTTGCCGCGCCGCTTGAATACCCTGAAGTCGGCGTGTATCACCCGCGCATGCAACCGCGCCTGCATGATGACATCAATCAGCTGCCGCAGTTGGTCAAACCGCAAGCCGCCAAAGGCCGTGTCGGCGTATTGTTGATGCGCTCGTATTTGATTGCCAACAACGCCCAGCATTACGACGCAGTGATTGCTGCTTTGGAAGTACAAGGTTTGCAAGTGGTGCCCGCGTTCGCAGCCGGCTTGGATTCACGTCCGGCGATTGAAGCTTTCTTCCTCAAAGACGGTAAATGCACGGTGGACGCCGTCATTTCTCTCACTGGTTTCTCGTTGGTCGGCGGCCCCGCCTACAACGACGCACACGCTGCCGAAGAAATTCTGGGCAAACTTGATGTGCCTTACATCGCCGCCCATCCGGTCGAATTTCAAACGCTGGACCAATGGGGCGGCTCCAGTCGCGGCCTGTTGCCTGTCGAATCCACCATCATGGTGGCGATTCCTGAACTTGATGGTTCTGTCATTCCCATGGTTTACGGCGGACGCCCGGGTGCCGACGGCGTGACTTGCACCGGCTGTGAGCAACGCTGCACTTTCACCAAAGAACATCACCAGGAAGACATGTTCACCTGCACCGAGCGCACCTCTATGCTCGCCATGCGGGTGGCGCGATTGGTGGCACTGCGTCGCAGCGAACGTGCCAAACGCCGTGTGGCCATGGTCATTTTCAATTTCCCGCCTAACGCGGGTAACACCGGCACCGCCGCCTACCTGGGTGTGTTCGAGTCGCTCTACAACACCATGAAGGCCATGAAGGCCCAAGGCTATACCGTCGACATACCCGAATCACGCGAAGCCTTGGAACACCAGATTCTGGAAGGCAACCGTATGCAATACGGCGCGGATGCCAATGTGCACACGCTGATTTCCGCAGAAGACCATGTGCGACGCGAACGCTATCTGACTGACATCGAAGCGCATTGGGGCCCTGCGCCCGGCAAGCAACTCTCCAACGGTCAGTCCATTTTTGTCATGGGGCATCAGTTCGGTAATTTGCTGGTCGCTGTGCAGCCATCTTTTGGTTATGAAGGCGACCCGATGCGTTTGTTGTTCGAAGGCGGCTTTGCCCCGACGCATGCTTTCTCGGCGTTTTACCGCTACCTGCGCGAAGACTTTGCAGCCCATGCGGTGATGCATTTCGGCACACACGGGTCGCTGGAATTCATGCCAGGCAAGCAAACAGGGTTGACAGGTAACTGCTGGCCTGACCGTCTGATCCAGGACTTACCGAATTTTTATTTGTACGCAGCCAACAACCCCTCAGAAGGCGCGATTGCCAAACGCAGAGGCGGCGCGACGCTCATCAGTTATTTGTCACCGACTGTAGAAGCAGCCGGTCTGTACAGCGGTTTGGTGGATTTGAAAGCCTCTATTGACCGTTGGCGCAACCTCAGTCCTGCTGAGGCCGCAGACATGGCGAGCCTGGCCGAACTGATTCAAGCCCAAGCCGCGGCCATAGACCTGACGCCCGCAGAACCCGTGTGGAACATACACGCCAATGCAAACAGCATGCAAGAGGTGCAACACACTGTTCAGCAGTTGTCGGTGCAAATGCTGGAGCTTGAATACACACTGATACCGCACGGTCTGCATGTGGTCGGCAAGCCGTTCAACGACTCGCAATATGCCAATATGTTGAGCGCCATGGCCGAAAGCCAAAACATAGGCGAAGTCGCACCGGCGGCCATTGATGCCATCGTCAAAGGCGGCAGTGCAGCCAAGGCGGCAGAACTCAGCGGCTTGCCGACCAGCGAAGAGCGCAGCAAGCTGTTTGATACGCTGGCCAAGACCTTTATGTTGATGGGCAAGAACAGCGAAATCGAAGGCCTGCTCGGTGCCCTCGATGGCCGTTACATACACCCGGCACCCGGCGGCGACTTACTGCGCACACCGGAAGTGTTGCCCACCGGGCGCAACCTGCACGGTTTTGACCCGTTTCGCATTCCCAGCGCTTTCGCTGTGCAAGACGGCGCCAAGCAAGCCGACAAACTCATCGCCCGTTTCATGGACGACGGCAATCCGCTGCCAGAATCTGTGGCCATAGTTTTATGGGGCAGCGACAACCTGAAATCTGAAGGCAGCCAAATCGGTCAGGCGCTGCGTTTGCTGGGTGCCAAACCCCGTTTTGACAGCTATGGTCGCTTGGTTGGCGCCCAGCTGATTCCGCTGGCCGAACTCGGCCGCCCGCGCATCGATGTGGTGGTCACGCTCTCAGGTATTTTCCGTGACCTGCTGCCGCTGCAAATCAAGATGCTGGCCCAGGCCGCGCTCATGGCTGCCGAGGCAGATGAACCGTCTGATCAAAACTTCATTCGCAAACATGCCTTGGCTTACCAGAAGGAACACAACTGCGACATGCAAACGGCCGCCTTGCGCGTGTTCGGCAACTCCGATGGCAGTTATGGTGCGAATGTGAACCATCTGGTCGACAACGGCTGCTGGGACAACGAGGACGAACTCGCCAACACCTATACCTCGCGCAAAGGTTTTGCCTTCGGTGTCAGCGGCCAACCCGTGTCAAATCCCGGCTTGCTTAAAAGCGCTTTGGCCGATGTGCAACTGACCTACCAAAACCTGGAATCTGTCGAACTCGGCGTGACCACGGTGGACAATTATTTCGACACACTCGGCGGCATCACCCGCGCTGTTCGCCAGGCCAAGGGCGGCACTGAAAATACGCCGGTCTACATCGGCGACCAGACCCGTGGCGACGGCACGGTTCGCAGTCTGTCGGAACAAGTAGCGCTCGAAACCCGTACCCGCATGCTCAACCCCAAGTGGTACGAAGGCATGCTGGAACACGGCTACGAAGGCGTTCGACAAATCGAGGTGCACATCACCAACACCGTGGGCTGGTCGGCCACCACCGGCCAGGTGCAGCCTTGGGTTTACAAGCAATTGACCGAAACCTTTGTGCTCAACCCTGAAATGCGCGACCGCCTCGCCAGGCTCAACCCGACAGCTTCAGCCCGTTTGGCCAACCGCTTGATTGAAGCCTCGGACCGCGCCTACTGGACACCGGATGCCGACATGTTGCAACAAATGCAGCAGGCCAGCGACGAACTTGAAGACCGTTTGGAAGGCGTCTACGAAGCCAGCCAAAGTTAATCCGGCTTTTCCCTTGTTCACGCATGGTGAGGTTGTCACCCTGCGTCTTTCGTAAGATTGCTCCATGGCTACTCCCTTCCCATTTTCCGCCATCGTCGGTCAAGACGAAATGAAACTGGCAATTCAAATCGTTGCCGTCGACCCCAAAGTCGGCGGCGTGCTTGCGCTGGGTGACAGAGGCACCGGCAAATCCACGGCGGTGCGCGCACTCGCCGATTTGCTGCCGCCCATACAAGTGGTCAAGGGCTGCCGTTACGGTTGCGACCCGAACAGCAACAGCGTCAGTTGCGCGGATTGCGCCAGCCTCAAAACGGGGAAAAAAATTGCGACTGAGAGCAAGCCCGTGCCGGTCATTGACCTGCCGCTGGGCGCCACCGAAGACCGCGTGGTTGGTGCGTTGGATTTAGAGCAAGCGCTGAGCCAGGGTGTCAAGGCTTTTTCGCCCGGTTTACTGGCGCAGGCCAACCGTGGGTTTCTCTACATAGATGAAGTCAATTTGCTGGAAGACCATTTGGTCGATTTGCTGATCGACGTTGCAGCCTCGGGCGAAAACGTGGTCGAGCGCGAAGGTCTTAGCATCCGGCATCCGGCGCGTTTTGTTCTTGTCGGCAGCGGCAATCCGGAAGAAGGCGAATTACGCCCGCAATTGCTGGACCGCTTTGGTCTGTCGGTGGAAGTGAAAACGCCGCAGGATTTGGATCAGCGTGTGCTCGTCATCAAGCGCCGCGACGCGTTTGAGCGCGACCCTGAGGCTTTTCGCCAAACCTATGCAGCCGACAACCAAGCCCTGCGTAACCACATATTGAAAGCCCGCAAAACGCTGGAAAAAGTCGAAGCCGGTGACGACTTGCTGCGCACTTGCGCGCAACTTTGCCAAAAACTGGGCACCGACGGTTTGCGCGCCGAACTCACTTTGATGCGCGCCAGCCGCGCCTATGCTGCGATACAAGGCAAGAAAACCGTCACCACGGCACATTTGCGCGCCATCGCGCCGCTGGCTTTGCGCCACCGCTTGCGCCGCAATCCGCTGGACGACACCGGCTCGGGCACACGTGTGCAACGTGCGCTTGAGGAGGTGCTGGGCGCGTGAACCTGGCCTGGGACGACGCCCTGTGGGCTGCGGCTGCGCTCAGCGTCGACCCCCCGGGTTTGCGCGGCGTCTGGTTGCGTGCGCCGCACGGGCCGGTGCGCGACAACTGGCTGGCTGAACTCACCCGGCTGCATCCCTCACTCAGACGGCTGCCGGGACACGCCGACAGCGAACGCCTGCTCGGCGGGCTGGACTTGGGTGCCACTTTGAATGCCGGGCGCGCTATTTACCAGGCCGGTTTGTTGCTGCAAACCACGCCCACGGTGTTGCTGCTCCCCATGGCCGAACGATTGCCCGACGACACCGCCGCCATTTTGGGCCAGGTGCTGGATCAGGGTCAGGTGACCCTGGGCAGCAGCGGCATGACGCAAGACACTTTCATTGGCGTAGCCGCTTTGGACGAGGCACTGGACGACGAACCGCCACTGGCCGGCGGCTTGCAGGAGCGTTTAGGTATCTGGCTGGATTTGCGTTCTATGGGACGCTCCGGCGGCGAATCTGAAGAAACCCGGCTGGTGATGGACACCTTGCCCGAATTTGATTTGAACGCCTTGCGCGACCATGCCAGGCAGATGCCGGTCAGTGACGCACACCTGCAGGCCATGTGCCAGACCGCCATGGCTTTGGGCGTGGACAGCTTGCGCGCGCCATTGGCAGCCATCAAGCTGGCCAAAGTGATGGCAGCTTTGCGCGGCAGCGACGCGGTGGAAGACGAAGACCTGGGCCGCGCAGCCCGATTGGTGATCACGCCGCGCGCCACACGCTTGCCCCCGCCACCTGAGGAAGCCCAGCAGGAGCAGCCTCCCCCCGAGCCCCCTGAGCAAGACAGCCCGCCTGAAGAGCCGCCGCCCGATGAAGCTCCCAAGGACGAAGACGCCGAGACAGATGAGCAGCAAGAGCCCGAATTCGACCCGCAACAAATGGCCGAGATGATGCTGGAAGCCGCCTTGGCCAGCCTGCCTGCAGACGTGCTGGCGCAACTGGCCGAGGGCAACAAACCAGCAGCAGCCGGTCGCGGCCAAGGCCGCAGCGGAGACCGCAAAATGAGTTTTTTGCGCGGCACGCCCATGCCGCCGCGCCCGGGCAACCCGCGCCAGGGCGCACGCTTGCATGTGCTGGCGACACTCAACGCCGCCGTGCCACGCCAGAAACTGCGTCGCATACCCGCCAACTCCAAAGCCCGACTGGCCATACGCACCGAAGATTTCCATGTGCACCGTTTTGCCGAAAACAGCCCTACCTGCCTGATATTTGCGATTGATGCATCCGGTTCTGCGGCGCTGCACCGTCTGGCCGAGGCCAAAGGCGCGGTCGAGTTGCTGCTGGCTCAGTCGTATGCACGGCGCGACCAGGTCTGCGTTATAGGCTTTCGCGGCACCACCGCCGAGGTCTTGTTACCGCCGACCAAATCGCTGGTACGCGCCAAGCGCAGCCTTTCCGGCCTGCCCGGCGGCGGCGGCACGCCATTGGCCAAAGCCATCGAACAAAGCCTGCAAGTCGCGCTGGCGGAAAAACGGCTCGGGCATTCGCCCAGCCTGGTCATGCTGTCCGATGGGCGTCCAAACGTGACATTGCAAGGTCAAGGCGGACGGGCTCAAGCGCTGGAGGAGGCGCTCACTTTAGCGCGTCAGTGGCGTGGCCACGGCCTACCGGCCATCTGGCTGGACACCAGCGCCAGACCGGACCCGCAGGCCCAACAACTGGCCAAAGAAATGGGCGCACGTTACGTGCCTTTGCCCTTGGCCAATGGCAGTCGCATGGCACAAGCGGTACAGGCGGTGCAATCCGGCGGCGTCATGCCATCTGCGCCTGCAACGGCTACATCCGTTTGGCAAAAACAGACAGCCCCATCGACCACGCCGGTTTGGCGCAACCCGGTGGCTGGTTGAATTTCATGGACTGGGAAAGACTGCGCCACGACTGGCCTAATACCGGGCTCAGCCGGTTCGTTGAAGCGCCAGGCGTTCGCTGGCATGTGCAACAAGCAGGCACGCAAGGGCCGCGCGTGTTGTTGCTGCACGGCACCGGCGCTTCATCACACACCTGGCGAGACATGCTGCTGCCGTTGGCAGAAAAGGCGCAAGTGCTGGCCGTCGATTTGCCCGGACACGGTTTCTCCAGCCTGGCTGAAGGCGACGGCATGTCGCTGCACGGCATGGCTAAAAGCTTAGGCGTTTTGTTAAAGCAACTCAATTGGCCGGTGGATGCCTTCATAGGCCATTCGGCAGGCGCGGCCATTGCCGCACAAATGGTGTTGGATCAGGGCTTGCAACCACAGGTGCTGATAGGCATCAACCCGGCCTGGTTGCCGCTACCGGGCTTGGCCGGTTTGTTGTTTCCACCGGCTGCCAAATTGCTGGCCGTCACCAGCCTGGTGCCGCAGTGGTTTGCGCGCCAGGCCAGCAGCCCCGGCATGCTGGACAAACTGCTGCAAAGCACCGGCTCTACGCTGGATGAGCGCGGAAAATATTTGTACGCGCAGCTCGTGGCCAGCCCGGTGCATGCGCAAGGCGCGTTGAAAATGATGGCGGCCTGGGATTTGTCGCGTGGCGCTTACAAGTTGCAGCAATTGCACTGCCCGGTACGAATGTTGGTTGGTGACAACGACGGCACGGTACCGCCTTTGCAAGCCCGACAGGCGCTGGGCTTGTTGTCAGACGCTGAATTAGACATACGATCAGGCTATGGTCACCTGGTGCACGAAGAAACACCACAAGAAACAGTTAAATTCTGTTTAAAAATTCTCCTTAACAATTAGCGCCGGATTTACCCAACGGCACTTTCTGAAACAAGTATTCGTTGCTCAACATTCGGGGGAAATTCAACCAATACCCTGCAGATTTCATGCACCAAGCCAAGCGTTTAAAACTAGACCGTGAAAATACTTATAAAATAAGAAAAAGAGGTCGAACTAAATGAAAAAAACTATTACATCAATTTTTTAAATCTGCTTAAAGCTTTCGAATCGATAACAGATGAAGCTTTGCAGGACTCCACTTGCAAACAGATTCTGGAGGAAATTGCCATCGGTGTGTCAAATGACAAACTGCTGACTGTGTCTGATGTCATGAGTTTCAAACAACTTGGTTCACCCGCTACCTTGCATCGCAAGCTTGATGTTCTTTTGAACGCCAAACTGGTTGAGTCTATTTTCCAAGGCAACAACCGGCGCACCAAATACATCAACCTGACCCCCTCAGGTCAAGCTTATTTCGAACGTTTGTCCAGCGCCATCGAATCGGTACAGTCTATTCATCAATGACCTCCCAATTGTTCTGGAACAACAAGGCCATTAGCTACGTGGCCTTGTCGCAAGTACGTCAGGTTTTGGCCATGCCCATCAGGTGCGCCATGTCCTTGAAAAATATTTTCACGTGTGCCATGGGTTTTGTGCGCTCCAGTTTTTTGTTCATGTACGAATCAAAAGTCAGTTTTTGCACGTCCTTGTCTTCGCACATCTTGACGAAGCTTTCGCGGCGTTTGTCAGTGCTGTACCAGAAATACTGCATGATGCCCAGCACCAAAAACACCGTGCCGTGGTCTTTCATGAAGCGCTTGCGCGCCAGTTTCAAGGCCTTGGTGTTGCCCGTGGTCAGCATTTCGTGCGCTGCCTCTGCAGCCAGACGCCCGCCCAACATGGCGTAATAAATACCTTCACCGGAAGCAGGTGCGACCACACCGGCTGCGTCTCCGGCCAGCACCACATCGCGTCCGTTGTCCCAGCGCGGCAGCGGTTTCATAGGCAAAGGCGCGCCCTCGCGGCGCAACACTGTGGCTTGCTGTAAGCCTGCGGCATCGCGCAAACGCCCTACAGCACCGCGCAATGAAAACCCTTTGTCAGCGCTACCGGTACCCACACTCATGGTGTCGCCGTGCGGGAACACCCAGCCGTAAAAATCTGGTGACAAACTGCCACGGTAGTACACATCGCAACGCGACGGGTCGGCATCGGTTTGCAACATGTTTGCCGGGGTTTGCAATATCTCGTGATAAGCAAACACGTATTTGGTTTTTTCCGCGCCCGGGACAGCTTGTCTAGCCACCTCAGACTTGGCGCCGTCAGCACCGACTATGCAAAGGCCGCGTGTGCTGGCGGCAAAAGTCAAACCATCATCGGTACGTACCGTGAAATGCACCCGGCTGACGCCGTCATCGTCGCGGGTGAGTTTGTCGAATACACCGCGCTGGCGCACAGCCCCGTGCGATTCGGCACGCACGCGCAACCATTCGTCAAACTGGTCGCGGTTGACCATGCCGACAAAACCGCCTTCGATAGGAATATCGACTTTTTTGTCCTTGGGCGACACCATGCGGGCCGCACGCGCCTTAGCGACCAACAGCTCATCCGGAATCTGAAAATCCTTGATCAAGCGCGGCGGTATGGCACCGCCGCAAGGTTTGATGCGTCCCTGGCGGTCAAGCAGCAACACGCGGTGCCCTTGCAAAGCCAAATCATCCGCAGCAGTTGCACCTGCCGGGCCGCCGCCCACTACCACCACGTCATAGGTATCGTTTTTCATCATTTGACTCCAAATAAAAGAACAGCTTCACTCAAATTTGTCATGCTGTGACCCCGCTTGCATGACGCAACGCAAAAGCGCTGACCATCATGCCGGCCACCAGCAACGGCACACCAAAGGCGCTCAATCCCAAAGCCTGCTTGACCGGGTCTTTCATGAACCGGGTCATCAGCGGGACTTGCGCGTAAATCAACAGCAACACGGCCAGGGCGTAAGACCAGTCGCTCCAGCGAAGCAACAAAGCCACCACGACAAACTGCGGTAACAACATGACCCAGCAAGCCGTGCCGGCGGCGCGTTTGACACCGAGTTGCACCGGCAGCGACCACACGCCCATGAGCCGGTCGCCCTCAATGGCTTTGAAATCGTTCAAGGTCATGATGCCGTGCGCTGCCAGGCTGTAGAGCAAGGCCAAAGTCAAAATATGTGCGCCCGGCAGTTCGCCGCCGGACATGACAGCCGCACCTGTGATCCAGGCCAGGCCCTCATAACTGAGACCGCAAGCGGCGTTGCCCAGCCAGCCGTCTTGTTTAAAGCGGAAAGGCGGTGCGCTATAGCCCCAGGCTAGCAGCAAAGCCAGCAAAGTAGCTTTGAAGCCCCAGGCGCCCAGTTGCCAAGCCCAAAGCAATGACAACACGGTCCAAATAATGGCAATGTACAAACCCCATCGACCGGGAATGCGCCCGGATGGAATAGGTCTTTGCGGCTCGTTGATGGCGTCTACATGACGGTCAAACCAATCGTTCACCGCCTGGCTGGTGGCGCAGACCATGGGACCGGCCAACACAATACCGCTGAAAACCAACCACAAATGCTCTGTCAAAGACTGTCCCGAAGACACTGCACCGCAAGCAAAAGCCCACATGGGCGGAAACCATGTGACGGGCTTGAGAAGTTGCAAAACTGCGGTGGGTTGGGGGAATTGCATTACCCCATTTTCACATGACAGATTGAGTTGTCAATCTAAGTTGACGCTTTTTGGCAGCGACAAGGGTTTACTCTGAGTCGGTTTCAGAGACTATGCCGTACCTGTGCAATTTGACGTAAAGACTTTGGCGCGACAAACCCAGCATTTCAGCCGCAGAAGCACGGTTGTTATGGGTCAATTCCAGGGCCGCCTGTATACACATGCGCTCAATCATGGTGCTGGTTTCACCGACGATGTCCTTCATGGGCATGCGACCAACCAGCTGCGACAACTGCTCGACCGAATCGGCCATGCCCGAGGTGGCGGATTTGTGCACGCTGCGTCCGACCTGAATGTCACGGATGAAAAAACCGTAAGTCGGCTGATCCCCGGTCAAAGTGACACCGGCCACATCGACCGGCATGAGCACGCCGACCGAGCTGCGTAACTCAGTAGCAAAGCCGCGCAATATGCCGGATTGACGCAAGTTGTTCAGCAGCACGCCCAAATCGACCGAGCCGCGCGCCATGAAATCTTCCAAGTTTTTCTCTATCAATTGACCCGTAGAACTCAAACCGAGCATGTTGCAGATCTCGGCATTGGCCGCCAGCACAGCGCCTGCGCGGTCTGTGACGACAAAGCCTATGGGCGCGTTTTCCAGGGCATGCTGGAACCACTCGCCATCCGCTTCAGGCACCTGTGCATTGAGAGTGACTGTGGCGGTCTGCATGCGCAATAAAAATTGCGGCCCGCCTTCTTGCATAAACACCGAGGCATGCAATTGACAATCCTGATCGGCTTTCAAACTGCGAACACGTGCGCTTTCCATGCGACCTGAAGCTTGGGCAGTTCGCAACAAAGCTTCAAATGCTTCGCGGGAGGCAGGCTCGAAGCATTGAACAATGTCGGCACCCGGCAAACGCTTGACGATGTCTTTGAACACCAGTTGCGCAGATTGGTTGGCTTCCATCACCCGGCGCTGCGACACATCGACGACCAGCACTGGGTCGGTGACGGTCTCGAACAGCAAGCGGTAACGCGCCTCCATGTGACGCAAACGCAGGTAATCGCGTTCCATAGACTGATGCGATTCCACCAATCGACGCTGCATCTGCGACACCCCGCTTAAATCGCGACCGAATACCCAAAACTGGTTCGAGTCGGACTGCGGAACAGCCAGTAATTGCAAGGGGACATCCACCTCCCCGACTGTAAAGTTGACGTGCCGCCAGACGCTGGCAACATTTTTTTCCGGTTTGACCAGCAAATTTCGCAATTTGTCCTGGCTGTCAAGCGTAGCCATTGAGGACAAGGTTTTGCCTTGCCAAGCTTTGAGGTTCAACCTCTGCAATTCTCTGCCTGAAGCCGTGATCTCCAACACCAGGCCCTCGACACTCAAGACCATGGTGACATCCGACAAGGTCGTCAGCAGACTTTCAATTTGCTCAGCGGGTAATGAAAATATATTCACTTTAAAGGTAATTCATGGGTAATCTGCAAAAGGGGAAAAGGTCCCCGCCTATCTTGTAAAAAATCGAATATTTCCCAGCTCAATTCCATTCTACTCGCCATTTCACGACAGATTGACACTTCTCAAGATCGCGCCATCCTGACAGCTGAGGCAAATTGATTTTTTTGAATATGTTGAATTGCTTGAAATTGCGCCTGATCTGCATGCAAACAGCCGAAATCTGCGCCCAAAATCTCAACCAAATCCTCGCGCGAACGCAGCAAAGGGCCACCGACCATGATTTGCACATGTGGATTGCTGCATCTTTGTCTTAAACGGGAGATCAGTTTTTTCATTTCAGGAATCTGCTTGTCTTCTGACAAGGACACGCCGATCAAATCCACCCATTCCGAGCGCACAGCGACCAACATATCGTCGGCAGTGAACTGGTTGGCGCTGAACACCTGCCAGCCATAACGCCTGAAATACTGGGACAGAATCAGCAAGCCGAGCGAATGGTGAGAGCCCGGGGATTTGACCAGCAAGGCATTGGGTTGGCTGCCCGGGGTTTGCTGGCTGCCACCCATGACGAAGTCTGTACTCAGCCCGTAAATCAATTGCTCCAACCGGAAAATGCCTTGGGTGACTTGAATAAAGTCAATGTCATCCGCCGCCCACCAGTCGTGAAAAAGCCGGGCGGCCTGAGGAATGGCGTCCAGGTACAGACTTTCAATGTCATGACCCTGCATCAGCATGCTTTTGACATAAACCTCAACTTGAGATCCATCTGCCGTGACGCAGGCTTTACCTAGTTCCTCGCTGTGAATGGATGAAAAAGGAATTTTTTCGTACACCCGTGAAGTTGTATCCAACAATTGGGGAATGACATGGGTCACCAAAGCCTGGTGCAGAGGTCGATTGATATCGGAATTGATTGAGAGTTCCACTTGACCTCTTTTCTCAGGCCTAAGCCGACAGGAATTGATAACTCCCTAAGTGTCATAGTTTTTAGACACTTCAAACCTAGGGAAAACCCCGTATGTGTCAGCTTTAAATAACGTCAATTTAGGTTGACACATTCTGCTTCTGACCCTAAAGTCAATTCATAGCCATTGTCCTCCAACAACCATGAATGAAGTTCAGCAACCGAGCATCAGTGCCGGTTTGTACACCCCCGAAGAACGCGCCCGCCGCGATGCGACCATCTGGACGCCTGTGCAAGGTTTTCTGGCGGCCTTTCAGTTCATCGTGTTTGCCGTCAGCGTTTGCTTGATCGCCCGTTTCATGGTCACCGGCCAGGGCGAAACTGCGGCCATCTGGTCAGTCGTATTCAAAACGCTGGTGCTCTACACCATCATGGTCACCGGCTCCATTTGGGAAAAAGTGGTGTTTGACAAATGGTTGTTCGCCCATTCTTTCTTTTGGGAAGACGTGTTCAGTTTCCTCGTGCTGGGATTACATACGGCATATTTGTGGAGCCTGTACACCAGCAACATGAGTACGCACCAGCAACTCTGGCTGGCTTTGGCAGCTTATGCAGCCTACGCCATCAACGCCGGCCAGTTCCTGCTCAAACTGCGGGCTGCAAGAGTCCAAGAACGCGCCACCATCGCTATGCACAAGGAGTTGGCAGTATGACCCCCGTCATCCCCATCCGTTCAGACAGCAGCGGCTGCGACCAGTCGCCTGTGGTCACTACCGAACGCGGCCAACGTGAAGTGTTTTGCGGCCTGACGGGCATCATTTGGCTGCACCGCAAAATCCAAGACGCGTTTTTTCTGGTGGTGGGATCACGCACTTGCGCTCACCTGATCCAGTCCGCTGCCGGCGTGATGATTTTTGCCGAGCCACGTTTCGGCACTGCCATCATTGACGAGCGCGACTTGGCCGGTCTGGCCGACTGCAATGAAGAACTCGACAAAGTGGTCAACAAACTGTTGTCGCGTCGCCCGGATATCCGTACTTTGTTTCTGGTCGGCTCATGCCCGTCTGAAGTCATCAAGCTTGATTTGTCCCGTGCTGCCGAGCGATTAAGCCGCCAATTCAACCCAGCAGTGCGTGTGCTCAACTATTCCGGCAGCGGCATCGAAACCACGTTCACGCAAGGCGAAGACACTTGCCTGCAATCCATGGTGCCGGTGCTGCCTACTTTGCCACCTGGCTCCAAGCAACGCCTGATGGTGGTTGGCACTTTGGCTGATATCGTGGAAGACCAGATGCGCCGTTTGTTGACCGACATGGACATCAAACAAGTAGATTTCTTCCCGCCGCGCAACAGCACCGCCTTGCCTGAAGTCGGGCCGGACACAGTTTTTTTACTGGCTCAACCTTTTCTGCCGGACACCTCGCTGGCGCTTGAAGCACGCGGTGCCAAGCGACTGCCCGCGCCGTTCCCGCTAGGTGTTGAAGGCACGACCGCATGGTTGCAAGCTGCTGCCAATGCCTTCAATGTTCCGCAAGAAACCTTCGACAACGTGACCCGCGCAGCCAGACAACGTGCCGAGGCGGCACTGGCTCGTTTACGCAGCCAGTTAGAAGGCAAAAAAATCTTTTTCTTCCCCGACTCGCAACTCGAAATTCCACTCGCGCGTTTTCTGCACCGCGAAATGGGCATGCAGTTGTCAGAGATCGGCACGCCTTATCTGCACCGCAAGTTGATGGCCGAAGAACTGGCCATGTTGCCGCCAGGAAGTCGCATCACCGAAGGCCAGCATGTGGAAAACCAGCTCGACCGCTGCCACGCAGACGCGCCGGACTTGGTGGTCTGCGGCCTAGGCTTGGCCAACCCACTCGAAGCGCAAGGCCTGACCACCAAGTGGGCCATCGAACTCGTGTTCACTCCCATCCAAGGCTACGAGCAAGCCGCTGATCTGGCTGAGTTGTTCAGCAGACCGCTGCGCCGTCGCATCAAACTCGCCGCCTGAGGAAGACACCAAATGCAACTCACACTCTGGACATACGAAGGACCGCCGCACGTAGGCGCCATGCGTGTGGCCACAGCCATGAAAGACGTGCATTACGTGCTGCATGCGCCGCAAGGCGACACGTATGCAGACTTGCTGTTCACCATGATCGAGCGTTTGCCGCGCCGCCCGCCAGTCACTTACACCACCTTCCAAGCGCGCGACTTGGGTGGCGACACCGCCCAGTTGTTCAAAGACGCAGCCCGCGAAGCACACGCGCGCTTCAAACCCAACGCCATGCTGGTCGGTGCCTCATGCACAGCTGAGCTGATTCAGGACGACCCGGGTGGTCTGGCACTTGCGCTGAACCTGCCCATACCTGTAGTGGCTCTGGAATTGCCCGCTTACCAACGCAAGGAAAACTGGGGCGCATCCGAAACTTTTTACCATTTGGTGCGTGCCTTGGTGCCTACCGGCCACAGCCGCACGCCGCTTGAAGGTCGTCAACCCGTTTGCAACATCCTGGGGCCAACGGCGCTGGGTTTCAGACACCGCGACGACATCAAAGAAATCCGTTCTCTGCTGAACGAGCTTGGCATACATGTGAATGTGGTCGCCCCGTTAGAAGCCTGTGTGGCAGACATACGCCGCCTGGCCGAAGCCGATTTCAACGTGGTGCTTTATCCCGAACTCGCGCGCACCACTGCGCAATGGCTGCAACGCAGTTGCGGCCAACCGTTCACCCAATGCATTCCTTACGGTGTCAACGGCACGCTGGATTTCATCGCAGAAGTACAACAACTCGCAGGCTTGGCAGACCCGGCGCAGTCGCGCGAAGAATTCATGCGCACCTCACGCGCGCGTTGGTATGCCAAATCGGTGGACTCGACCTACCTGACCGGCAAGCGCGTGTTCGTGTTCGGCGATGCAACACACGCCATTGCAGCCGCCCGTGTGGCCCATCAAGAGATGGGGTTTGAAGTGGTAGGTCTGGGCACTTACAGCCGCGAATTCGCCCGTGAAGTGCGCGAAGCCGCCAAGTTGTACGGCGTTGAGGCACTGATCACAGACGACTACCTCGAAGTCGAAGACCAGGTCAAAGCATTGCAACCCGAGTTACTGCTGGGCACGCAAATGGAACGCCATATCGCCAAGCGCCTAGGCGTTCCTTGCACTGTCATTTCCGCGCCCATGCATGTGCAGGATTTCCCGGCCCGCTATGCGCCGCAAATGGGTTTTGAAGGCGCAAATGTCTTGTTTGACACCTGGGTGCATCCGCTGATGATGGGCCTGGAAGAACACTTGCTGGGCATGTTCCGCGAAGACTTCGAATTCCACGACGGCGCTGCACCCTCGCACCTGGGTTCGGGCCACGGCACACCTGCTAAAGCGGCTGCGACTGCGATGGCACCTGCTCAATCGCATGAAGCTGAACAAATTCATGTGACTCAAGATGCCGCAACTGCAAACGGTGCCACTGTCGATATCACCGACTGGGCACCGGAAGCCGAAAAAGAATTGAAAAAAATCCCGTTTTTTGTGCGCGGCAAAGCCCGTCGCAACACCGAGTTATTTGCACGTGAACGCGGTGTTTCGCGCATCACGGTAGAGACCATGTACGAAGCCAAGGCTCATTTCAGCCGCTGAAATCCTCATAGGAAAAACACCATGATTGAAACCGCCAACATTCCCGTCAGCCAAATCAAACGCGGCGGACGCCCCGACGGCGAGGGTAGCGTGCAAGTGCAGCTCGACCCCAGTGTGAAAATTGGCAATGCCAAAGTGTTTGCCATTTACGGCAAAGGCGGCATTGGCAAAAGCACCACCTCCTCCAACCTGTCGGCCGCCTTTTCCAGACTGGGTAAGCGGGTACTGCAAATTGGTTGTGACCCCAAGCACGACAGCACTTTCACTCTCACCAAAAAAATGTTGCCCACGGTGATTGATGTGCTCGAAACCGTGGACTTTCATGCCGAAGAATTGCGCGTAGAAGATTTTGTGTTTGAAGGCTACAACGGTGTGATGTGCGTCGAAGCAGGCGGCCCGCCGGCTGGCACCGGCTGCGGCGGCTATGTGGTGGGGCAGACCGTCAAGCTCCTGAAAGAGCACCATTTGCTGGAAGACACCGATGTGGTGATCTTTGATGTGCTGGGCGATGTGGTGTGCGGCGGTTTTGCCGCACCGCTGCAACACGCAGACCGCGCGCTCATCGTCACCGCCAACGACTTCGATTCCATCTTTGCGATGAACCGCATCGTGCAAGCCATTGGTGCCAAGTCGAAAAACTACAACGTGCGCTTGGGCGGTGTCATCGTCAACCGCAGCGACGACACCGACCAGGTCGACAAGTTCAACGCCGTCACTGGTTTGAAGAACATGGCGCATTTCCCCATGCTGGATGAAATCCGCAAAAGCCGTTTGCAGAAATGCACCATGTTTGAGCTTGAAGCCACGCCCGCCGTCAAGGCCGTGCAAGATGAGTACATGCGCTTGGCAGCAGCCTTGTGGGCAGGCACAGACCCGCTGCCCTCCATTCCCATGAAAGACCGGGATATTTTTGATTTGTTGGGCTTTGATTGAGATGAACCACGCCAGTTATGTTGCACGTCGCGGCCAGATCGAAACCTATTTCGATCGCACAGCCGCCAAGGCCTGGGAGGTACTCACCTCCAACGCGCCGGTGGGACGCATTCGCGCCACCGTGCGCCGTGGCCGCGATCAGATGCGACACACTTTGTTGTCTTGGTTGCCCGAGGACATGACCGGCATGCGTTTGCTGGATGCCGGTTGTGGCACTGGCGCCTTGGCGCAAGAAGCCATGAAGCGCGGTGCCGATGTAATTGCTATCGATTTGTCGCCTACGCTGGTCAATTTGGCGCGTGAACGCCATGCGCAGGATTTGCTGACCAACGCAGCACTCAGCGCCAAAGCCGGCAGCATCACGTTTTTGGCGGGCGACATGCTGTCAGCAGAACACGGCGAGTTTGATTACGTGGTTTGCATGGATTCACTCATCCACTACGACACGCAAGACATTGCCAACGCGTTTGAAGCATTGAGCAAGCGCACCAAGCGCGCCATTGTGTTCACCTTTGCCCCGCATTCGCCTTTGCTGGCTACTGCGCACGCCATGGGCCGTTTGTTTCCGCGCACCGACCGCTCACCGCAGTTGGCCCCGGTACGCAAATCCACCTTGCATGTGTATTTAGAACGCGCGGTGCGTCAGCACGGCTGGCGGCCCAAACGCATGCAACGCATCTCCAGCGGTTTTTACACATCTCAAGCCTGGGAATGGGTACAAACATGAGCTTCAAAATGCGCCCGCCGGCATGGATGCAATCCATCATGATGCAGTACGTGCCGTTTGCAGATGCGGCATCGCCTGATCTGCCGCTGGGCCGTTTGTTCAGGCTTGCACTTTTTCAGTTGTCGATCGGCATGACCATGGCGTTGCTGGTGGGCACGCTCAACCGGGTCATGATCATCGAACTCGAAGTGCCTGCCTGGTGGGTGGCTTTGTCGGTGGCACTGCCCTTGGTGTTTGCACCTTTGCGCGCCATGATCGGTTACCGCAGTGACACGCATCCTTCGGCACTGGGCTTGCGCCGCATTCCGTATATGTGGATGGGTACGATTTTGATGTTCGGTGGTTTGGCCGTCATGCCGTTTGCGCTGCTTGGCTTGTCGGAGCCGCGCGAAGGCTATTTGTGGGTCATTCGCCTCGGGGCCGCCACGGCGTTTTTGTGTGTGGGTGCCGGTATGCAAATCACCCAAACGGCAGGTCTTGCGTTGGCCTCTGATATTTCGCCTGAAGACAAACGTCCGCGTGTGGTGGCTCTGATGTACGCCATGCTATTGGTGGGTTTGATCGTCGGCAGCGCTGCACTCAGTTTGCTGCTCAGTGATTTTTCTCCGCAAAAATTGATTCAAGTGGTTCAGGGCTGCGCCGTGTCGGTGGCAGTGCTTAATCTGGTGTCTTTGTGGAAACAAGAAGCACGCAGCAGCAAACGCGGCAAGCGCGAGCCTGACGGTTTTTCTCACAACTGGCGTCAACTGATGGCCATTCCCAGAATGCGCCGTTTTTTATGGACCGTGGGTCTGGGTACTGCTGCTTTCAGCATGCAAGACATCGTGCTTGAACCTTACGGCGCACAAGTGCTGGGACTTGATGTCAGTCTGACCAGTGCCTTGACCGCCATGACCTCGGCCGGCGCCTTGCTGGCGTTTGCCTTGTCAGCACGCTTCATGTCTCGCGGCATGGATGCTTGTCGCCTGGCTGCCGTTGGCGCTCTCATCGGTTTACCGGCTTTCGCTTGTGTGATTTTTTCCGCCCCGTTGCAATCGACCGTTTTGTTTCAAGCAGGGGCCACACTCATCGGTTTCGGCGGCGGACTGTTTTCTGTAGGCATGCTGCTGACAGCCATGGCCATGACTGACAAGGTGCACGCCGGCATGGTGTTAGGTGCCTGGGGTGCGGTTCAGGCCACCGCATCCGGATTGGCCATGGCTGCGGGTGGTGTCACCCGCGACCTGATTGGCAATATGGCCGAACAAGGAATGCTGGGCGAGGCTTTGGTCTCACCTGTCACCGGTTACAGCGTGGTGTTTCACATCGAGATGTACATGCTGTTTTGTGTGTTGATTGCCCTGGGCCCACTGGTAAGTCGCAAGCGACGCCAGCAGGTACCGGATGACACCCGATTCGGTCTGGCTGAACTGCCGGGCTGAATATTTTTTGCGCTATTTAAAGGAGAATGAGCATGGAAACTGGTGCTATCACCCAATATGTGGACGTCGCCCAAATCGTCCTCTATATGTTTTGGATTTTCTTTGCTGGCCTGATTTATTACCTTGTACGCGAAGGCCACCGCGAAGGTTACCCGATGGACAACGGCCACCTGCAAGGCGGACCGGTGCAAATCGGCTGGCCGGTGCCGGAGCCCAAGGTATACAAGATGGCGGATGGTCGTGAAATTTTGGCCCCCGATGTCAACCGCGTAGACGGCAGCTACACCGCCCAACCCGCGCATGGCTGGCTTGGCGCTCCTCTGGAGCCTGTGGGTGACCCGTTGCTGGCAGGTATCGGCCCTGGTGCCTGGGCTGCACGCGCCGATGAACCCGATCTCTACCACGGCGGTGACATCAAAATCGTTCCACTGCGTATTGCTGCTGACCATGGCGTCATGTCGCCAGATATCGACCCGCGTGGCCTGCCGGTCTACGGCTTGGATCGCTTCGAGGCTGGTCACGTCAAAGACCTGTGGGTAGACCGTTGCGAAATGATGTTCCGCTACCTCGAAGTGTCTTTGCATTCTGGCGGCACCGTGTTATTGCCCATGACCTTCTCGCGCATCAACCGCCGTGGCGTGCATGTGTCTTCCATCCTTGCCTCGCAATTCGCCAATGTGCCTAAAACCAAAAGCGACAGTCAGATCACGCTGTTGGAAGAAGAAAAAATCACCGCCTATTACGGTGCAGGCACTTTGTACGCCATGCCTGAACGTCAGGAGCCACTGTTTTGAACGTCAATCCGCACCACGAACACGAGTTCGAGGCAGCGCCCGGACTTCCCGAAGCTTTACCGGCTGGTGAGCGCCTGCTATGGCAAGGTTCACCTGACTGGAAACAACTGGCGCTGCATGTTTTTCGTGTGCGCACATTGGCTATTTATTTTGCGGTCATGATTATTTTGCAAGCCGCTTATCTCTTAGGCGAGCCTCAGCCAAAACTGCTGGTGCCCTTGGCCACCAGTGTGGCCTTGAGCTTGACTGCTTTGGGTTTGTTGACCTGGCTGGCCTGGCTGACTGCACGCACCGCCTTGTACACACTGACCAGCAAGCGCGTGGTCATGCGCATCGGCATCGTGCTGACACTCACCTTCAATCTTCCCTTGCGCATGGTGGCTGGTGCCAGCGTCAAACCCATGAAAGACGGGTTTGGTGACATCGCGCTCAAATTGGCCGGGGACGACCATATTGCCTGGCTCAATATCTGGCCGCATGCCAAGCCCTGGGCTTTGAAAAACCCCGAGCCATGTATGCGCTTCATTCCGGATGCAGTGCGTGTCGGAGAGCGTCTGGTTCAGGCATGGCGTGAAGTCAACCCGGCAGTACCGGTCATGCTCGGCGACATCATCGATGAACAACCGACCATGGGCATGAACAAGCGCCACACGGAGGCATTGTCCACATGAACCAATCTATCTCTAACAACAACCTGCCGGGCCAGCACGGCCTGACCGGCTGGATATTCGTCGGCTTTTTATGCAGTGTGTTGTTGGTGGTCGGTGTGCTGCGTAACCAAGGCATGGTCGCGCAGCAAGACGATGCGCCAGTCAGTTGGAAACGCAGTCTGCGTTTTGAAGACCGGCCTAACGGGGATGTCGCCGTGGTAGATCCCAGCAGTCAATTGGAAGTGACGCGTTTTCAAGGCGAACAAGGTTTTGTCAGAGGCACGTTACGCACCTTGACTCGCGAACGCATGCGTCGCGGCATCGGATCGGGCCCGGCATTCGAGCTCATCGGCCATACCGATGGCAGATTGACATTGCTAGACCCTGCCACCGATGTGCGCATTGATTTGGAGTCATTCGGCCCGACCAATATGTCTTCGTTTGCACAATTGCAGACTCTCACCTCTTCCACTCAGAAAGCTTCCCAGGAGTAAGCCATGACCAACGCCGCCGTATTAGATTTTGATCACGTGGAGTTATTGATAGGCACGGTGGAAAACGCTGCGGATGCCAACGCCAAAGCCGTTCGCAACACCGTGCTCAGTCCGCGCTTTTACACCACCGATTTCGACGCCATGGACAGGTTAAATATCGAATCCGTGCGCGCGGATTGGGACACCATGTTGAAGGAATACGAAGGCGACAACAACCACGATCACTTCCAGCGCGACGAAGCCTTTGCCGAAGAAGTTCGCGTACTCATGCCGCAGCTGTCGCCTGAAATGCGCCAGGAGTTTCTAGACTTTTTGATCAGCTCGCTCACCTCTGAATTTTCAGGCTGCATTTTGTACAACGAAGTACGCAAGAACGTCAAAAACCCGGACATCAAACAATTGATGACTTACATGGCGCGCGACGAATCGCGCCACGCAGGTTTCATCAACCAGTCCTTGCGCGACTTTGACTTAGGCATAGATCTGGGCCAGCTCAAGCGAACCAAGTCCTACACCTTCTTCAAGCCTAAGTTCATTTTTTACGCGACTTACTTGTCAGAAAAAATCGGCTACGCGCGCTACATCACCATTTACCGCCAACTTGAAAAAAACCCGGACAAGCGTTTTCATCCCATCTTCCGTTGGTTTGAACGCTGGTGCAATGACGAGTTCCGCCACGGCGAATCTTTCGCCCTCATCATGCGTTCGCAGCCCGAGTTGCTGCGCGGTGTGAACCTATGGTGGATACGCTTTTTCATTCTGGCGGTGTATGCCACCATGTATGTGCGCGACCATACACGCCCGCTGTTGCACGAAGCCATGGGCTTTGAATCCACCGAGTATGACTACGAAGTGTTTCGCATCACTTCTGACATTGCGCGTCAGGTCTTCCCTATCGAAGTCGATATCGATCACCCGACCTTCCGTGCCTGCATGACGCGTCTGGTGGAGTTGTCTATTGCCAATGCCAAAGCCAAAGAACGCGGCGGCGTGACCGGCTTGATCGGTCGTGCGGTGACTGCCGTTCAAGCGGCATACACGTTTGGCCGTTTGTACATGCTGCCGGTCAAGAAAAACGAATTGCCCGCCAACATCCGTATGCAACCCACTTGGTAGGGTGTCTGAATGATTGAATTTTTATCCACCACGACAGGAGCCTGCTTGTTTGCAGTGTTCTGCTGGTGGCTGGGCACCGGCGCCATTTTGTGGTTGGTGCGTTTGCCCACATACACGTTCAGATGGAGCATGTTCTTTCTCAGTTTTTTGCTGGGCTTGAGCCTGTGGACAGCGTCCATCAGCATGCGTTCGCATTCTGTACTCAATGCCTATATCGGCTTTGTCAGTGTGATCGCCATGTGGAGCTGGCATGAAATGGCTTTTCTCACCGGTTGGCTGGCGGGGCCCAGGCGTATTGCGCTAGACCCCGGTCTGAGCTTGAACCGGCGCTTCGGACAATCCGTCATGGCGCTGCTCTACCACGAGGTGGCGCTGCTGTTCAATTTCGGTGTGCTATTGGCTTTGCAACAAGGCCAGTCCAACCACGTGGCTTTGTGCACCTACGCTTTGCTTTGGTGCATGCGATTGAGCGCCAAGCTGAATTTGTTTTTCGGTGTACCTCAAGTCGGCGAACAGTATTTGCCGGCACATCTGCGCTACATAGGCAGCTATTTCAAAAGCGGCCGCATCAGCCCGTTTTTCTTTTTCACTATTGCTTTGTCTGTGGTTGTATGGACATGGATGGTGTGGGAACTCAAAACAGGCGCAGTCACCATCAGCACCGGCTGGGTACTGCTGTCTTCGCTGCTGGGCCTGGCCATCATTGAACATGTATTGATGGTGATTGCCCTGCCTTTGCAACGCTTGTGGGGATGGGCTATGAAACGCAGCCCCTACGGCTCAAACCGCGCGCCACTGGCGGACACTTCAGTTGGTGTTGGTGTACCCGTGACTGCAACTAACCAGGTAGATGCCGCATGAATGCATTCCGAGCACTTGATGACAGATCCGCCGGAGACGTACCGGCCAGACATTCTCCGCGCGCCTTGGTCATAGGCAGCGGCTTCGGCGGTCTTGCCGCTGCCATTCGACTCAGCGTACAAGGCTATCAAGTACAAGTATTGGAAAAACTGGACGCACCCGGCGGTCGCGCTTATGTGCACAAGCAAGACGGCTTCACTTTCGACGCCGGGCCTACCATCATCACGCTGCCGCATTTGCTCGAAGAGTTGTTCACGCTGTGCGGCGAGCGCATGCAAGACCATGTGGACTTGCGAGCCATGGCGCCGTTTTATCGCATCCGTTTTGATGACGGCACACACTTTGATTACAGCAATGACGAATCATCCATGCTGGCGCAAATTGAGGCCATCAGTCCGGTAGATGTGCAAGGCTTCAAAGACCTGATGCAAGCCTCGGCGCAGTGTTACCAACTAGGCTTTGTCGAACTCGGATCCATTCCTTTTGAGACCTTGACCGACGTTGCCAAAGCCCTGCCTAATCTGGCACGCATGAAAGCCTGGCGCTCTATTTACAGCATGGTGTCTTCGTATCTGAAGCATCCCAAGCTGCGCATCGTCATGAGTTTTCACCCGCTGCTGATCGGTGGCAATCCGTTTTCAGTCACTTGCGTGTATTCGCTGATACACATACTGGAACAACGCTGGGGCGTGCATTCGGCCATGGGCGGCACCGGTGCCATTGTCAGCGCGCTGGTCAAGCTGCTGCAAAACCGCATGGTGCCTATCCATTACAACGCCCCCGTCACCCGCATACGTGTAGAGCACGGCAAGGCGGTCGGTGTGGAACTGCAAAACGGTGAATTCATAGCCTCAGAAATTGTCGTCAGCAACGCAGATGCCGCCTGGACTTACAAACACCTGATAGAAGAAAAATACCGCCCCAGTTGGAGCGACCGCCGGATTGACAAAGGTAACTATTCCTCGGGTCTGTTCGTTTGGTATTTCGGCACGGACAAACGGTACGAAGATGTGCCGCACCACATGATGGTGTTAGGCCCGCGTTACAAAGGCTTGTTGCAAGACATTTTCAAAAACCACAAACTGTCCAAAGATTTCAGCTTGTACTTGTACCGTCCGACTGCCACCGACCCGTCGCTGGCGCCTGAGGGTTGCGATGCGTTTTATGCCTTGTCGGTGGTGCCCAACCTGAGCAGCGGCACCGACTGGCCGGCCATCACCGAGCAATACCGCGAAGCGATTGCCACGGTGCTGCAAGACAGCGTGTTGCCCAGTTTGAAGCAACACATAGTCACATCCAAAGTCACCACACCGCAAGATTTTCAAGACCGCTTGTGGTCCTTCAAAGGCGCTGGCTTCGGCCTGGAGCCGGTGCTGACGCAAAGCGCGTGGTTCCGTCCGCACAACCGCAGCGAAGACATTCAAAATTTATTCTTAGTGGGTGCCGGCACACAACCCGGTGCAGGCGTGCCCAGTGTGCTGATGTCAGCCAAAATGCTCGAACAGGTGGTGCCCCATGCCCTTGCCTTTCACTGACCAGGCCGACCGCGACCTGGCCGCTTGCGTCGAGATGATGCGCGGCGGCTCTAAAACTTTTTTTGCCGCCAGTCGCTTATTACCCAAGCGCATACGCGATGCAGCGATTGCCTTGTACGCGTTTTGTCGCGTGGCAGACGACATGGTGGATTTGGGCGACTCCATAGAGCGCAGCTTGAAAGTGCTGCACCACAGGCTGGACCGTATTTATGCCGGCCAACCGGAAAACACCGTCGAAGACCGTGCACTGGCGGTAGTGGTGCAACGCCACTCACTGCCAAGACATTTACTGGATGCACTGCTCGACGGTTTTGCCTGGGACGGCCACGAGCGACGTTACGAGACCATGGAAGATTTGCACGGCTATGCGGCGCGGGTCGCGGGCAGCGTGGGCGCCATGATGTGCTGGATCATGGGTCCGCAACAAGCGGTCACACTGGCACGTGCATGTGAACTCGGCGTGGCCATGCAACTCACCAACATCGCACGCGATGTCGGCGAAGACGCGCGCATTCGCCGCGTGTATTTGCCCTTGCAGTGGATGCGCGAAGAAGGCATAGACCCGGACGCCTGGCTTCTTTCGCCTGCGTGTACCCCGGCGCTGCAACGCGTGGTCGAGCGCGTGCTGCAAGAGGCAGACAGTCTCTACAAACAATCGGTGGCGGGTATTGCGCATTTACCGCGCGACTGCCGCTCGGCCATCATGTCGGCGAATTTGATTTATGCAGAGATCGGCCACCAACTGCGCCGCATAGGCATGGACCCGGTCAACAATCGCAGCGTGGTCAGTGGCAAACGCAAGCTTTGGTTGTTGGCACGCGCCTGGTTGCAGTCACGTTGGGTGACCGTGCAGCGTCAGCAGCCGCAACCGCTGGCAGGCATTGCCTATCTGGTGGAGCAATGTCAACTCAGCGCTGAGGCTGCGATGGAAATGACTTTGCCTAAACCGCCGCGCATTGAATCTATGTTGAATATGTTTGAGCGCTTGGAGATGCAAAGAAGGCAGAGCACAGGCATACCGATGAACAGGTTTCAGCGTTAAACATCATCCTTTTATAACAACACCCCCCACGCATTCCGTCAGATCTGAGCACCATGGGGGGTTACTTTTTGGTGAGCAATTAACAGTTCGAACTAAAAGCAAACTTATTGCCTGCTAATTGATTCAAAAGATCTATTAATAATAGGCATATTTTGTTAACTTCAATGGTCTTTTTGCTTGGCGTTTATGTCGCCACTGACCATGCCCACCTCTGCCAGCGAATCACGCTCTAAAGCCTCAGCTAAAGCCAGCACCAGCACGGCACATATCGGCTTTGAAGCCAAGCTGTGGCTCACCGCCGACAAGCTGCGCAACAACATGGACGCGGCTGAATACAAGCACGTGGTGCTTGGCCTCATTTTTTTGAAATACATCTCTGACAGCTTTGAGGTGCACCGCGCCAAACTGCTGGCAGGCCTTGGCGACTATGCCGGGGCGAACCCCGAGGACGCTGACGAATACCGCGCTGAAAACGTGTTTTGGGTGCCGCAAGCGGCACGCTGGAGCCACTTGCAAGCCAGCGCCAAACTGCCATCCATCGGCAAACTGATAGACGATGCCATGGTCGCCATTGAGCGCGACAACCCGCGCCTCAAAGGCGTGCTGCCCAAAGACTATGCCCGTCCCGCGCTGGACAAACAGCGTCTGGGTGAGTTGATAGACCTGATCGCCACCATCGAGCTGGCTGCCGCCACCGAGGGCGAGCAAACCCATCGCTCGGTGGACTTGCTAGGCCGTGTGTACGAATACTTCCTCACCCGCTTTGCCAGCGCCGAGGGCAAAAACGGCGGCCAGTTTTACACGCCCAGTTGCGTGGTGCGTTGTTTGGTGGAAATGCTGACACCCTACAAAGGACGCATCTACGACCCGGCCTGCGGCTCTGGCGGCATGTTTGTACAGTCTGAAAAATTTGTCGAAAGCCACGGCGGCAAAGTGGGCGACATCAGCATCTACGGCCAAGAGAGCAACGCCACCACGCGCAGACTGGCCATCATGAACCTGGCCATTCGCGGCATTGAGGCCGACTTTGGCGAAGCGCAAGAAGACAGCTTCAAGCGCGACCTGCACCCAGACTTGCGCGCCGACTATGTGCTGGCCAACCCGCCTTTTAACGACAGCGACTGGCACCGCCGCGATGACGATGTGCGCTGGCAATACGGTGTGCCGCCCAAAGGCAATGCCAACTTTGCGTGGGTACAGCACTTCATCTACCACTTGGCACCACAAGGCATGGCGGGTTTTGTGCTGGCCAATGGCAGCATGTCGTCCAACCAATCGGGTGAAGGCGAGATACGCCGCGCCATCATCGAAGCTGATTTGGTGGACTGCATGGTGGCCTTGCCGGGGCACCTTTTTTACAGCACGCAAATACCTGTGTGCCTGTGGTTCATCAGCAAAAACAAACAGGCAGATGCCAAGCGCGGCCTGCGCGACAGACGCGGCCACACCTTGTTTATAGACACACGCAAGATGGGCACGCTGACCGACCGGGTACACCGCGAACTTACCGAAGACGATTTACACAAAATCACTGGCACCTACCACGCTTGGCGTGCTGCCAAACCGGCCACGCCCTACCAAGACCTGCCCGGCTTTTCCAAAAGCGCCAGCACCGCCGACATCGCCGCCCACGGCCATGTGCTGACACCCGGGCGCTATGTAGGCGCGGAGGCAGTGGAAGACGAGGGAGAACCCTTTGAAGAAAAAATGCCCCGCCTGGTGGCCGAGCTGGAAGCGCTGTTTGCCGAGTCGGCAGCGCTGGAAGAAACGATCAGAGGGAATTGGGGGGAGATGGGTTATGGCCGCTGAGACCGCCCAAGAAGAAACCCCGGCTCCAGTCACCGTCGCTAAGGGCGGGAGAGGGAGTTCCGGGGCTAACGAAAAAAATTCTACACAGAATTTGCAGTTTGGGACAGCTTTTTTTAAGGAATTTCAAAAAGCAGTGTCACCAGAACGTATGGCCGCCTACACCGGAGAAGCCGGTGAAGGAGTCACTCCAGAGTGCTTGGCCATGGCGCGCTACCTGTTGAACATGGCCTTATGTGAAAGCCTTTACGCACCGTTGCATTTTTGCGAAATCGGCTTGCGCAACGCGATTCACCTAGAACTGTCCAGTCAGAACCAAAGGCAAGACTGGTATGACAGCCCGCACTTTGCGTTAACGCCTTGGGCACAAACTGAAGTCACGCGTGCCAAGCAAAAAATTATGGAAGACAAAAAATCAGTCACACCTGACAGAGTTATTTCCAAACTCAATTTTGGATTTTGGACGAGCTTATTTGAAAGCCATTACGAACAGCGCACTGACTTTTTACCCACGGGCATCAAAGGCGTGTTTCCCTACATGCCCAAAAAATTGCATAGGCGTAAAGAACGAAAGGCCGATCTGGAAAAGATTCGACAACTACGCAACAACGTGTTTCATCACGAACGCATCATCCACTGGAAAGACCTGGACAGCCGCCACCAGCAAATTCACGATGTATTGGGTTGGCTCAACCCGTCGCTGCGGCACATGGCGCAAGCGGTGGACCGGTTTACAGATTTGCGAAGCGCGGGCTTGAAGCCTTGGATAAATATTGTTCAAGGGGATGGGCGAGGGGTGGGTTATGAAGGGTGAGACTACTCGAAAAGATACCCCGGCTCCAGTCACCGTCGCTAAGGGCGGGAGAGGGAGTTTCGGGGTCTATGCTCAAAATTCTACACAGAAATTGGACTATTCACGCTTGAATTTTGCCGGGCAGATTCATGACTAATGCTCAGGTAGTTCGCTTAAAAGATGTGTGCTTAAAGATAGGCAGCGGTGCCACGCCACGCGGCGGGAAAGAGGCATACAAAGGTGGTCTCACTTCGCTCATCCGCAGCCAAAACGTGTACAACGATAGATTCAGTCGAGATGGACTTGTTTACATTGACGAAAAACAAGCCGCTGAGCTTAGTAATGTTGAACTCCGAACAGATGATGTGTTGCTGAATATTACTGGCGATTCTGTGGCGCGATGCTGCAAAGTTGCCAAAGACATATTGCCGGCGCGCGTAAATCAACATGTCGCAATTCTGAGAACCAATCCAACCAGATTAGATCCTGATTATTTGCGATACACGTTGGTAACGCATGAATATCAAGCCATGTTGTTAGCTTTGGCATCAGCTGGTGCAACTAGGCCTGCGCTTACAAAAACAATGATTGAAGAGTTGAAAGTTCGGTTGCCACCATTGGCCGAACAAAAACGCATTGCCTCCATCCTCGGCGCACTGGACGACAAGATCGAACTTAACCGCCGCATGAACGCCAAGCTGGAAGACATGGCCCGCACCCTCTTCAAAAGCTGGTTCGTAGACTTCGACCCTGTCCGCGCCAAACTCGACGGTCGACTACCCGCAGGCATGGACGCCAACACGGCGGCGCTGTTTCCCGATGCGTTTGAGGAATCGGCTTTGGGCTTGATTCCTAAGGGGTGGAAAGTATTGCCAGTTGGCGATGTTGTCGAGTGTGTTGGAGGTTCAACGCCTAGTACGGCAGTACCTAGCTACTGGGAGGGCGGAACGCATCATTGGACAACGCCAAAGGATTTTTCAACCTTGCAGTCACCCATTCTTCTGGACACAAGCCGAAAGATAACGGACTCAGGCTTGAAACAAATTTCATCAGGCCTATTACCTGCTGGCACCTTACTGATGTCTTCCCGAGCGCCTGTGGGTTACCTTGCGATTTCAGTAATGCCCATTGCTATCAATCAAGGCTTTATTGCGATGAAGAGCAATGCAAAAGCTAGTAACTACTTCATGCTTAATTGGTGTCAAACCAATATGCTTGAAATTGAGGTGCGAGCGACTGGGACGACGTTTCCTGAAATCAGTAAACAAAACTTTAGGCCCATTTTGCTATTGCTGCCATCTATGGAAGTTGTAGCCTCTTTCACCGCCAAAGTTAAACCGTTGTATGAACAAATAACCATCAACCTTAACCAAGCCCAAACTCTTTCTAAGCTGCGCGACAGCCTTATACCGATGCTACTCAATAGGTAATTAATCCTGATGGTCCGAAGATCAACCACTAAACTTTTAACAATATGGCAAATAAACCAAAAATTAATATCCGTGCAATGATGGAAAAGGCTATTCAGGTAATGAATGAATCTGTGCCTGAACCCAGATTGGACGGCAGGCCGAACATAAAAGTTGGTGCCGTTCTCGTTCGGGCTGATGGCACGTATGTAACCGCATCGCGAGGCGAACTTCGTGATGGAAATCATGCTGAATTTACCTTGATTGAGCGCAAGTGCATTGGCGAGCGGCTTGATGACTGTATTTTGTTTACGACTCTGGAGCCGTGTTTGCATCGTAATGCACCTAAACGTGGATGTGCCAAACATATTGTGAGCGCGCGTATCAAAACGGTATATGTTGGTATCGAAGATGATCATCCCAACGTTAGTGGTCAGGGCATGGCGTATCTTCGTAATCATGGTGTCAAAATCCAAATGTTTGAGCGCGAATTCCAAGAGCAAATTCGTAGCGCAAACACAGATTTTTTTAACTGGGTAAGTGAACTTCCAAGTGATGAGAATCACGCACCGGTTGAAGCGTCAAAGTTCAAGCAATCTAAAGTTTCTATAGCAATAGGTGACTTATCTATTCCTGCAATCACTGATTACAGGGAGCGGTTAGGAATTAATGCCTTAGTCGGTTCACATGCATTCAATCGAATTCTTATTGAACAGGGTGTATATGAAGGTGAGGTAACTGAGCCAAAGCCCACTCCATTCGGGTTCTTGCTTTTCGGCAATCATATAAGGCGGCGATTTCCCCAGGCCGGCCTGCTCGCCACCATTCATTTTCCTGACGGTTCTGAAGAAGTGCGTGATTTCGAAGGGCCTATGGTATGGATTCCAAGAGAAGCACTTAAATGGCTCAGGGAAAAACTACCTAACCCAATTGACCGGAGCATCGCTCATCGCGCGAATTTGACGGACGGATGGTATCAATTGGTCCGAGAAGGAGTTATCAATGCCCTCGTGCACCGTAACTACGACATTGATGGTGCTAAGTGTCATTTGATCGTTACCCCTGACAGCATCATCATCAAGAGCCCTGGCGAACCAATTTCCCCTATAACTTTGGAGCAGTTACAAAACTTCTCTGCCCCAATGCTAAGCCGCAATGCGATTCTTCATTATGTTTTTGCAAAGATGGGGCTCGCTGAGGAACGAGGTCTCGGCTTGAAGTCAATGAAAACTCAATCAACTGCGATTGGTCTTCCCCAGCCTCAATATTCATGGGACAACCCATATTTAGTGTTGACACTGTACCGCTCCACAAAAGGTGCAATGCAAGCTATGGGAACAGTCGCAATCGAGAAGTTGAATGCAGATGAAAAAGCGACGTTACAGCTAATTTTTACCAGGCAAACTGTTCGTAGTTCGGATGTTGTACGTGATTTGGGTTTTGATGAACGCAAAGTCCAACGAATTCTAAAAAAGCTTGTTGACAACCACCTAGTTGAACGGCTTGCGTTGGGGCGTGCAGCCCAATACAAAGTCCGTAATTCCAATAAATGAATCCCGACACTTCCCCGACACTTTTGTCGGCATTCTGGATTTTTATAGTTTTTGATGGAGAATCCCGACATTTAAGCGACAAAAATGTCGGGATTTCTGCTAATCCATTGGATTGACAGAGCTTCTTTCCAACCATGGCATCTGATCCAAAGCTCATCCAAGCAGCCCGCTCCTTAGGCAGCGAGTTGAGCGGTTATGCGTGGTTCTCTAGCGTAGGGGTTGGCGAGGAAGACGGGCACCCGGTGCTGGTGCTGTATTTATCTAAACCCTTGCAAGCCAAAACCATTAAGACATTGCCCAGCCAATGGCAGCAATTGCCCGTCAAGGTAAAACACTTGGGTAAATGGATACCAGCTGGTGCCTAGTGCACGTTTTTTTAGCTAGGGCCAAGGCTGTTTCATTTATCTCCATATATTGAACTATTTGAATATTTTCAAAAAATAAATTGCAAAAAAGGTAATAGCATTCGACTTTATGTCGATCAGTGAATCCACCGTAGAAACCGCCACCCTCTCCTGGTTTGCCGAGATGGGCTACTCGGTGGCGCACGGTCCGGACATTGCGCCGGGCGAAGACTTGGCAGAGCGCAGCAGATTTACAGATGTGGTGTTGGCCGGTCGGCTGCGTACCGCTTTGTCGCGCATCAACCCGCATGTGCCGCCGCAGGCGCTGGACGAGGCCTGCGCCAAGGTCTTGCAAGTGGGGCAGCATTCGCTGGTGCAAAGTAACCGCGCGTTCACGCAGATGTTGCGCAGCGGTGTGCCGGTGGAATACCTGCGGCCTGACGGCAGCACAGCGCACGCGCCGGTGTGGTTGCTGGACTGGCAACACACGCAGGCGAATGACTGGCTGGTGGTCAACCAGTTCACCGTCATCGACGGCCAGCACAACCGTCGCCCGGACGTGGTGGTATTTGTCAACGGTCTGCCGCTGGCGCTGATTGAGCTGAAAAACGCCACCGACGAAGACGCCACCATTTGGTCTGCCTACGCACAGTTGCAAACTTATAAAGCGCAGATTCCCGCGCTCTTGCACTACAACGCGGTGCTGGTGGTCAGCGATGGTTTGCAAGCACGCATTGGCTCTGTAACTGCCAGTCAGGAATGGTTCAAGGTGTGGCGCACCATAGACGGCCACAGCGAAGCGCCACCCGGCACCTTAGAGCTGGAAGTGTTGGCGCAAGGCGTGTTCATGCCGCAGCGCTTTTTGCAATTGCTGCAACACTTCATCGTGTTTGAAGAAGACCCGGACACTGGCAGCTTGCACAAAATCGTGGCGGGCTATCACCAGTTTCACGCGGTGAATGCCGCTGTAGCTGAGACCGTGCGTGCCAGTGGCATGCAGCCTTTGGCCGACGGGCTTAGCGCACATGAGACTGCAGGCACATACTGGGCCGGGCGCATGCACGGCGGTCAACCGGGTGACCGACGCGCCGGTGTGGTTTGGCATACGCAGGGCAGCGGCAAGAGCTATTCCATGTTGTTTTACGCGGCGCAAGTGGTGCAACACCCGGCCATGCAAAACCCCACGCTGGTGGTGCTGACCGACCGCAACGATTTAGATGACCAGTTGTTCGGCCAGTTTCAACGTTGCCATAGTTTGCTAGGTCAAATGCCGGTGCAAGCCGCCGGGCGCGATCATTTACGCGATTTGCTAATGCGTGCCAGCGGTGGCGTGGTTTTCACCACCATCCACAAGTTCATGCCCGAGCGCGGCGAGGCCATGCCCGCGCTGAGTGCACGGCGCAACATCGTCGTCATCGCCGATGAGGCGCACCGCAGCCAATACGGTTTTGGCGGGCGTGTGAATGAAAAGACCGGCACCATGCAATACGGCTTTGCCAGCAATTTGCGCGATGCACTACCCCATGCTTCCTTCATAGGCTTCACCGGCACGCCCATCGAAAAAACAGATGCGAATACCCGCGCTGTGTTTGGCGACTACATCAGTATTTACGACATTCAACGCGCTGTGGCCGACGAGGCAACCAAGCCTATCTATTACGAAAGCCGCATTTCCAAACTCAGCTTGAACGCCCAAGCCCTACCCGCGCTGGACGCTGAGTTTGACGACATCACCGAAGGTGAAGAACTGGGCCACAAAGAAAAGCTGAAGACCAAATGGGCAGCGCTGGAAGCCTTGGTGGGTGACCCCAAACGCATTGCACTGGTAGCCGCAGACTTGGTGGCGCATTTTGAAAAGCGCCAAGAGGCGCTCAGTGGCAAAGCCATGGTGGTGTGCATGAGCAGGCGCATTGCGGTGGACATGTTCAATACACTCATCAAACTTCGTCCTGAATGGGCCGGTACGCCTGGCGACGACAGCGAAGCCACTGATGCAGGCAAAGCCTGTGTGGTGAAAGTGGTGATGACAGGCAGCGCTGACGATGGCCCCGAATGGCAGCCGCATATACGCAACAAAGACAAGCGCCGCGACTTGGCGCACCAGTTTAAAAACCCCGCAGACCCGTTTCGCATCGTCATCGTGCGCGATATGTGGCTCACCGGTTTTGATGCACCTTGCCTGCATACGCTGTACGCAGACAAACCCATGCAAGGGCACGGCTTAATGCAAGCCATAGCCCGCGTGAACCGCGTGTTCGGCGACAAGCCCGGCGGCCTGGTGGTGGACTATTTGGGGCTGGCCGATCAACTCAAACGCGCTTTGGCCAACTACACCGAAAGCGGCGGCCAAGGCAGTCCCACGCTGGATACCGCGCAAGCCGTGGCTGTGCTTCAAGAAAAACACGAAGTCGCCTGCGCCATGTTGCACGGCTTTCATTGGAGCGTTTGGACAACCGGCACACCTGCGCAACGCTTGTCGCTGATACCCGCCGGGCAAGAACATATCCTGCAACTGGATGATGGAAAGAAGCGCTGGGTGAAAGTAGTGACCGAGTTGTCCCGCGCGTTTGTGCTGTGCGCTGCCAGCGACGAGGCCACGGCGCTGCGCGACGATGTGTCGTTTTTTCAGGCGCTGCAAGCCGCGCTGAATAAGCAACAAAGCGCCGGAGCCAAAACGCCGGATCAACTCGACGCGGCCATTCGCCAGTTGGTAAGCAAAGCCATCACCACCGAAGGGCAGGTGATTGATGTGTTCACTGCCGCCGGTTTGCGCAAGCCCGATATCAGCATTTTGAGCGAGCAGTTTCTAGCCGAGGTGCGCGGCTTGCAACACAAAAACGTGGCCGCCGAGTTGCTGGAAAAACTGCTGAAAGACGAACTGAAAGTGCGCGCCAAACGCAACCTGGTGCAAAGCCAAGTGTTCAGCGACAAGCTGAAAAAAACATTGAATGCGTATCACAACCGCGCCATCAGCACCATGCAAGTGCTGGAAGAAATGATTGCCTTAGCCAAAGAACTTGACGCAGCAGGCAAGCGCGGCGAAGACCTTGGTTTGAGTGAAGACGAAGTGGCTTTTTACGACGCACTGGCTGCCAATGAAAGTGCCGTCATGGCCATGGGTGACGACAAACTGCGCTTCATCGCCGCCGAGTTGATCAGCCAAGTGAAGAAAAGCGTGACCATTGACTGGAATTTGCGTGAGGGTGCGCGTTCAAAAATTAGAGTCATGGTCAAGCGCATATTGAATAAATACGGTTACCCGCCTGACCTTGCAGATGCAGCCGTGCAAACCGTTTTGGCGCAAGCGGAATTGCTGTCAGCGCATTGGGCGATGTGATTACTTATTCAACATATAACGCCTTTATTTAAACTCAATAATTACCTGATCGGAACTTACGCGTTCTATTCATCTGGCATTCAAGAATTGTCGACTGCTGAACCAAAGCTGCAATGCCTGACCAAGTAGATTTTATGCAACACGAGAATTTGTAACCGAAAAATAGTTACAAAATTTGAATGAACTGAATTACCATGTCAACATATTTGAAAACGCTTCAAAAACTGCAATTGTTTTGACGCGCAAGGATATGAACATGGAAACCTACACCTACAAAGGCTACCAAGGCTCTGTTGAAACTTCTGTTGAAGACGGCGTGCTTCACGGAAAAATTATGTTTATCAACGACTTGGTGACTTACGAGGCTACGACCCTCAAAGCGCTGGAAAAACAGTTTGAATCGGCCGTGAATGATTACTTGGCATCCTGCAAGAAACTGGACAAAGAACCGGATAAAACCTTGACAGGTCAGTTCAATGTGCGGGTTGGCGAAGACCTGCACAGACGCATAGCAATGAATGCATTGCAAACCGATACCTCTATCAATGCCGTGGTGGTTGCGGCCTTGACGGCTTACTTGAATGAGACAAGAAAAACAACCAAGCCTATTCAGCGCCAACGTCTTGTGGCCTAAACCTCAATCATCTTCCACATCCCCGATCTCCGGAAACAACACCTCGGTGTAACCAAACTGCGTGAAGTCCCGCACGCGCATCGGGTAGAGCTTGCCTATCAAGTGATCGCATTCGTGTTGCACCACGCGCGCATGAAAGCTGTCAACCGTGCGATCGATGAGGTTGCCCGTTTCATCAAACCCTGTGTAGCAAATATGCGCCCACCTTGGCACCATGCCGCGCAAACCGGGCACTGACAAACACCCTTCCCAGTCCTGCTCTTCATCTTTACCTATGGGCGTGATCACCGGGTTGATCAATACGGTTTTGGGCACCAAGGGCCGGTCGGGGTAACGCGGGTTGATGTGGTCGCTGCCGAAGATGACGAGTTGCAGGTTCACCCCAATTTGCGGTGCTGCCAGCCCTGCGCCATTCACCGCAGCCATGGTCTCGCGCATGTCATGGATGAGTGCATGCAACTCGGGTGTATCAAATGCTTTCACCGGCTCTGCGATTTGCAGCAGTCGGGGGTCACCCATTTTGAGAATCTCGCGGATAGTCATCGTTAATTCATCACCTTAGTGATCTCTTCCTCTGTCCACGCCGGCTTGCCCGGCGCATAACGCTGTCGCATCCATTGCACCAGCGCAATGATTTGCGGTTTGCTCAAACTCTGCTCAAACCCCGGCATAAAACCTATGTCGCGCGACGCCGGTTGTTGCACGCCGTGCAAAATCACATTCACCAGATTCGCCGGGCTGTCGCTGTGCAAATTACCGTTGAGCGCCAGCGGCTGATTCACGCCCAACAGTTGCGGGCCGTCGCCGTCATGGTGGCAGGCGCTGCAGCTGCCTGCAAACTGCCTGGCTGCTGCATCCGGCAAGGGCAGATGGTCTGCCGCAAAAGTCACCTGCGCCATGGCGCGTGTATTGAAAGCCGCGACATCTAGGGAAGCCGCTGAAGGGTTCAACGAAGCCAAATACACCGCCATTGCTTGTATGTCTTGCTCAGGCACGGTTTGCAAATTACGCACCACTTGCGCCATCGGTCCGTTGGCCGTGCCGTGAAACCCTGTATGGCCTTTGCTCAGGTAATTGAAAAAATCCTGTTCGCGCCAAGGCATGGGTGATTGGTTAAAGCCAGTCAACGCAGGTGCCTGCCATCCGTCCACCCATGCGCCTTGCATGTACGCGGTTTGCTTTTGCTCAGCGCCCATCAGATTGCGCGGTGTGTGGCATGCGCCGCAATGCGCCACCCCATTCACCAGATACTCGCCCCGGTTCCATTGCGGGGTTTGGCTGCTGTCGTAGCGGTCTGCTCTGTCTTGATGAAACACCGCATTCCAAACGGACAATAAGGGGCGCATGTTGAAACCCAACACCATGTCTGGCGCAGGTGTGGTTTGCGCAACCGGTGTTTGCGTCATCAACCAGGCGTAAAGCGCGGTCATGTCTTCATCGCTCATGCGCGCAAACGATGTGAACGGAAACACGGGATACAAGGCATGGCCATCGCGCGACACGCCTTCGCGCATGGCACGCGCAAACGCCTGGTAAGACCATGCGCCTATGCCAGTCTCTGGGTCGGGGCTGAGGTTGCTGCTGTAAACCGTACCGTATGGCGTTACAAAGGCTTGGCCGCCAGCAAGAGGCGCACCCTGCTCTGCCGTGTGGCAACTGACGCAATTACCCATGGCGGCCAATTGCGCGCCCCGCTCGACTTGCGCTGCTGAAAACGAAGCACTTGCTGTTGTGACGCGCGGCAATACACTGCGCCAACCCACAAGCGCTGCGCCCACAGCCAGCGTTGCAAACAACACACCGCTTAACTGTTGCCAACGCCAGCCGCTGAGCAAACCCGGTTGCTTTGATCGCGGCACATCAGGCATGACTTGTTCGGCTTGCGGTGTTGGTGTAGCTGGTGCGGCCAAAGGGTTGAGCGCCGCGCGCACCACTTCCGGTGTGAAAGGCGGGTTGCGAAAGCGCACGCCGGTGGCATCAAAAATTGCATTTGCAATCGCTGCTGTACCGGGCACAGAAGACGACTCACCAGCGCCTAAAGGATCTTGCAGCGGACGCGGCATTTGCACCACTTCAATCACCGGCACTTGTCTGAAATTCAATATCGGGTAACTGCCCCAATCGGCGCTGGTCACACTGCCGTCCACGCTGTCGGTTTGTATTTGCTCAAACAAAGCACGGCTGGTGGTTTGCAACACATTGCCGTGCACTTGTTGCTTTACGCCTTTGGGGTTGATGACGCGGCCTGCGTCATGCCCGACCACCACGCGTTTGACCTGTACTTCACCCGTGGTTTTGTTCACTTGAACATCTGCCACCCACGCCGCCCATGCCGCACCAAAGCCCGGCCATTTGCTGTGCGTGTATCTTGCATAGGCCACGCCTTGGCCTTGCAGCCATTCGCCTTGTGCAGCTTGTTGTTGCGGCTGTGTATGCGGCTTCCAACCGGCTTTGTCGGCAGTGGCCTGCAGCATTTCTTTGGCACGCACGTCCGACATGTGCGCCAAGCGGTATTGCAGCGGATCAACGCCAGCCGCAGTCGCCAGTTCATCCATAAAGCTTTCATGCGCGAATGCATTCGGCAAGGCCGACACACCGCGCAACCATGAGGCACGCAAGATGGGCGGCATGTCGTTGACGGTAACTCGCATATCAGCATAGTCATAAGGCGGACGCGCGGTGCGGTCACCCATTTCGAAGGCACGTGCTAAAGGCTCTACCGTGCGCGTCAGTAACAGCGCCAGCGTGGTGGCACCATTCGACGGGTAAGAGGTTTGAAAGTCATAACCACTGGGTTCGCCGCCGAGAGACAAACCACCTTGCACCTGCATGAGTTGGGCTGCGCCCTTGGGCTCCCACAGATGTTCCTGCTCGCGGCTGAGTTGCACACGCACCGGCGCACCGACAGCTTTGGACAACAGTGCTGCATCTGCGGCCACATCATCCGCGCCATTGCGACCGTAGCAACCGGCGGCTTCCATGCGCACCACATCCACTTGCGTATCACTCAGCCCGCACAGCAGCGCAATATCGGCGCGCAAAGCGTGCGGGTTTTGTGTGCCGGCCCAAATGCGAAGTTGATACGGCGACTCGGTTTCCTGCACCGGCTGCCAATGCGCCACCGCACACGACGGACCGATAGAAGCATGCAATTGGTAAGGCCACACATAAGTGCGTTGCAATTGTTGCCCAGCATCGCTCAATGCCTGTTCCACATCGCCATCGTTGATCAACTGCCGTGCGGTTGACGGGTTACGGCGGATCGCGTTTTCCGCGTCAGACACATCCGGCATGCCCGGCCACGGCTTCCACACCACAGTGAGTTCACGCATGGCTTGCTCGGCGTGTTCCTCGCGCTCGGCAACAATGCCGACAAAGTCGGCTTGCACCACCACCGAGCGTATGCCGGGTATGTGCGCAATGGATTGCGCATCCACGCGTTCCAGTGTTTTGCCTATGAAGTCACCGCTGTCCGCACCCGCATAAGGCGGCCTCACCACACGCCCGTGCAACATACCGGGCAAGCGCATGTCGTGCACAAACACCAATTCACCAAACACCTTGGCAGGAATGTCTATGCGCGGCAAACTTTGGCCTGACACACTGTGTTCTTCGACAGGCTTAAGCGGTGTTTCTAAATTCAGGTTCAACTCAACATTCAAACCTTTGAGCAAATTTCCCCAGGGAACTGGCGGGCGGTCTGCGGCTTGAATGCCTGCTTCAGTCAATCGCAGCTCTTTAACAGGCAGGACCCATAAACGCGCGGCTTGCAGCAACAACCATTGCGTGGCTTGCGCGGCGGCTGCGCGCAAAGGTGCGGCGTGTACTTGTATAGAAGCGCTGGCAATCGTCGCGCCTTGGTTGGGCGATACGCCGGTCATGCCCATCAACATGTGAACCCGCGATGGCGACAGCGACAATTCTTCGGCGACGATTTGCGTGAGCGCGGTGCGCAAGCCTGTGCCTAAATCCACATGCCCATGCAGCGCGGTAACGCTGCCGTCGTCCCACAGCGCGATGAAACATTCCGCGCCTTCGTCCGCTGTGCTGTACACAAAAGCAGGTTGACCCGGTACCGTCGGCGCGAGCGGCAAAGGCGAACGCACAATGCGCAACACCCCTTGTGCCTGGAAAATATCTGCGCGGCTGTGCACCTGTGCTGCGCGCATGCTCATGAGGTGTGTGCGCTCATTAATTCAGCCGCACGGTGCACAGCGGCGATGATTTCAATATGCGTGCCGCAACGGCACAAATTGGCCAATAAAGCCTGTCGAATTTGCTCGTCGGTGGGATGCGGATGGCGGCGCAACAAGGCCACGGTCATCATCAGCATGCCATTCAAACAATAGCCGCATTGCGCGGCCTGGGTATCTATGAAAGCCTGTTGTACCGGGTGCGGGTTGTTCGCATCGCCCAGACCTTCCAAAGTGGTGATGTCTCTGTCTTGCATTTCCAACGCAGGTATGACGCAAGCGCGGGCAGGTACGCCGTCAACCAACACGGTACACGCGCCGCACTCGCCCAAACCGCAACCGTATTTGGGCGCGTTCAGCCCGAGGTCATTGCGCAGCACATGCAACAGCGTGGCGGCACTGCTCAAGGACAAATCAACAGTGCGTTGATTGACCTTGAGTGTGACGTCCACTGAACGCAACGCAGTCATGTACGGCAGTGGTGCAAGCTTGATCAGCCGACTTGTATGTCGTCAGACTGAATACGCTTAACGCCTTTGTCTGCCATGCTTTTCCAAGCGGCAGCGAGTGAGCCGTTCAAGTCGATGCCACGGCAAGCGTCTTCCACAACTGACACTTCAAAACCGGCGGCGCGTGCGTCCATGGCTGTCCAAGCCACACAGAAATCGGTGGCCAGGCCGGTGACAAACACTGTCTTGATACCGCGTTGTTTCAAATAGCCGGACAAACCGGTAGCGGTTTTGCCGTCGGCTTCCATGAAGGCGGAGTAGCTGTCGACCTTGGGGTGATAGCCTTTGCGAATGATCAACTGAGCAGAAGGCAAGGCCAGGTCTTTGTGCAACTCTGCGTCCTTGGTGCCTTGCACGCAATGGTCGGGCCACAACACCTGTGTGCCGTAGCTGAGCTTGGTGGTTTCAAAAGGCTTTTTGCCGCTGTATGCTGATGCGAAAGAAGCGTGACCTTGTGTGTGCCAGTCTTGGGTCACCACGATATTGCCAAACGCTTTGGAAATGCGGTTGATCACCGGCACGACTTCCGAGCCTTTGGCGACGGGCAAGGTACCACCTTCAACAAAACAATTTTGCACATCGACCACGATCAACACCGAGTCTTCACCCGGTTTGATTTTGCTGGCCGACCAAGCCCAAGGTGCCACCGCGCCCAATGCGCCCATGGTGCCCAGTGCTGTCAAAAGTTTTCTGCGATCTGCTTTCATTTGCTCTCTCCAATCAAGAACCGCACAACCCGTGCGTAGGGAAACTGGCTCAACTCTGATTTACCGCAGGCCGTCTTGGCCAACAATCTCTTGTATTTGCAAACCACCTATGCGTGGATGCGGCCGGCCGCTGTCGGTCACGACCACGGCGACGACGATTTCATTCGCGCGCGGCGCATCTGCCACACGCGCTTCCATGGCATCAAAATGGCTGCGCACAAAAGCCGCATCTTTGTGGCCCAAAGGCACATCCACCGCCGTGCCAAGGGTTCCTTGCTTTTTCGCTGAAGGCACAAGTGCAGCACCTTTGCTGACCGCTTTGCGCAAGGGCGCACCGAGTTTGGGATGCAGTATGGCAGCGGCGTGTTCGAGTTCGCCGCCTTCGCCGACGATGGCTGCTTTGCCGTAACTTTGCGCAAGATCAGGCGCAATGCCCAAGGCTTGCACACAGCGCTCGCCGAGCAAGCCGCCGAGCTCTTCACCAATATCAATCAGTTCATCCAGCGACTCGCTGAAACGTCCGGCATACGGATTGGCAATCACTGCCATGGCCAACGCGCGGCGTGTCGGCGGGTTCACCGCTTTGCCGCCGTCCTGGTGTATTTCGTCGACTTGCACAATGATTTTTCGGATGTTGGCTTTCATGATGTCTCCTGCGCGTTCAGCGCAAACCGTTCCATTGACTGATGTCTTGTGCTTTCAAACCACCGACGCGTGCATGCACACGTGCACCGGTGCTCATGGCCAGTATGAGGATGATTTCATCGGCATGCGGCGCACCTGGGACACGCATTTCGATCGCATCGAAATGGCTGCGAACATAACTGGCGTTGATATGTGTCATTGGCACATCCAAGCTCGCGCCGGGAGGGCCGACTTTTTTGGTGGAAGCCACAATCGCCAAAGCGTTGCCCGGTTGACCGGTGGGTTTGTCGCCGCCACCACCTTGTGTATAAGACGCGCGCTCGCCTTTCCAGCCCAGCAGTTCGCGCATGGCGTAACCGCCGGGCACATGCCACAAGGCACCGTGTTCGAGTTCACCTGCCGCGCCGACGATGGCGCCTTTGCCGTAGCCTTGTATCTGGTCGGGCGTGACACCCATGGCATCGCAGAGTTTTTTGGCCAAGTCCACACCCAAGGGATTGAGCGCTTCCATCATCGGCAGTATGTCTGCGTGGTACGCACTTGCATACGGATTTCGCAATACCGCAGCGATAGCGCCACGCACCAATGGCGTGTCCGCAGGCGGGCCGAACTCGTGGTGAATATGCTCCACGTGGGTGAATATACGGCGCACATCAATCAAGTCATTCATCATTCGACCCGGCATTCCAAAGATTCAGCCAGCACTGCCTGGCCTTGACAACACAAAAAGGCGGCATGTACCAGCCCGCGCGCCTGCATCTCACGGGCACAGTCTAGCCCGTGTTGCAAAGCCTGCTGCACCAGACGCTCTTCGAGCGGCGGGACATCAAGCGTCACCAGACGCGCGCCCAGATCGGTGTCATCGCGCAAACTGTCAGCGGGGCGGCGTTGAATGCGCCTATCGTCAATATTGACTGCATTCGCAATCAGCGTGGCGGCCACATCGGCCTGCGCTGCTGTAGCGGCCAACACGGTCACGCTGTCTGCAATGCCTAATGAAAAACTGCGCCCTTGCCAACCACTGGTGGCGATGCCGCGCACCGGCATGTCTGAGTCAATGACAAACGCGCCGTCGATAACCAGTTCATGCGTTTGCAATCCGGACAAAGCCTTTGCCAAATCTGTCACCACCCCGACGCGCCAGCTCTCCCCCGTCTGCAAATGCAATGCGATGTCACCGCCATTGTTCACAAAGGCTTTGTCCACACCGGGCTGCGCCAGATATGGCAACAATTCTTGCGCCACTGAACCCGCCACTGCCGCCATCGGCGTGATGAAACCATCCAGGCTGGCGAATGCGGCTTGCGCGGCAGCGCGGTGCATGCGTTGCGCCACCGGGTCTGTGAACACATGGCCGTGCAACTCAGACACCGGCTGTCTGAGCCATGTCAATTCACTCACCAGCTCGGGCAATATGCGTTCGAAGCGTTGCCATGTTTTTTCAATCGCGTCAGCGCAAGCCCTCGGTTCTCCCGCCAATTGCAAAACGATATCGATAGGGCCGTGTTGAAAATGCCAACGGCCATCAGAGAGTAAACGCCGTTGTGCATGCATGCGTATCAGCCCAACATGGGTGGCGCGTCCAGCGGCCACGGTGTCACATCAGAGGGTGGCGTTTCCCAGCGCATGTGTGTGGGTGCACCGTCGTTATGCCATGCGCCGTTGCGCATGCTGTCATCCAATGTGCGAACAAAACCCATGTGGCCGCCCAGCGCCTGGTAGTCGCTCAAGCGCATGGTGAATTCGATGGGTGCGACGATGGCCGGTGTCGGCACTGTGCCAAAACTGTTGGCCGGCATGCGCATAACATCCACCATCAAGGTGATGCCGCCGCCCGGCCAAACATAAGCAGGTGCGCCGCCGCAACTCACATTGACCAGGGCTTGCTTGACCGCGCGCGTCAGTTGTATCGGGTTGTCGGTAACGCCTGAGCGAAGGCTGCCGCCCGCGCCTGCCAGAAACAGCACCGACACCAATGAGGGTTCGCAGTTCTCGCCTATGCGCTGCACCACTTGCATGACTTCAAAGGGCATGTCGGCGGGCTGCGGCTTGAGGTGTTCGTCCAACACGTACCAGGCCGAATGTTCACCGGTGGTTGATGTCATGAGCAATCGCAAACCCGGCCAGGCTTCGTCCGGGTTCCATTCCTCCAGAATAGACAAAGGGTCGGTGATGCTGGTGCCGCCCCAGCCTGTGCCCGGTTGCGCCACTTGAAAATAACGACCCGGCGTGGACTTGCGTCCTTTGATCTTGATACCGCTGGGTGGCATATGCAGACAGCGCCCGGCCTGGTGTTCTGTCAGCACGCCGGTGATGTGGTCATCCACTACAACTACTTCATCGCACAAACCCAGCCATTGGCGTGCAAACATACCTATAGCAGCAGAACCGCAACCGACCCGCATGCGCTGCTCGGTGACACCGTCGACCACCGGGGCTTGGCCCGCTTGCAACACCAGCTTGGCGCCGTTCTCTATCTGAACTTCCAAGGCCTGGTGATTGCCGAGTTTGTGCATCAACTCCAAAGCCATGCGGCCTTGCTTTTTGCTGCCGCCTGTCAAGTGATGCACGCCGCCCAAGCTGAGCATTTGCGAGCCGTATTCAGCTGTGGTGACGTGGCCAACTTCTTCGCCCTGGTACATCACCGCCGCACGTTCATCGCCCAAATAACGGTCGGTATCAATCTTCACTTTCAAGCTGCAATAGCTGAAGATGCCCTCAGTCACCACGGTCACCATGTCGACGCCGCGCGACTTGGAAGCGACGATGAAAGGCGCGGGTTTGTAATCCGGGTAAGTGGTAGACGCACCTATGCCGGTGACAAACACGCCGCGCTCTTCGCTTTCAAGCGTGGGCAGTGTTTGCGGCAAAGTGTCTGCGTCAGTGCGCAGATTCAAAGCTTGTGTGTTCTGGTCTTTGTTTTGGCGACTCAACATCACCACAGGATCGAGTCGCACCAGCAGACCTTCGTGGTTGGCGTAGCGGTCGCATGCGCCGACGCGGTCTTCGGAAATCTGGCACAACACCGGACAGGCATTGCATTCGACCTTGCCCTCGCGCACCGGACCGTGCTTGGGCTCCACGCGCTGCAAGCCCATAGGCAGGCCGCTGTCAGAGACTGGCAATCCATCGGTGTGGGTGGTGCTAATTGTGTGCATGCCGTTCGGATGTGTGAGGATCAGGGGGCAAAGGCCAACACGCATTATGCTTGTGGCTTTGCCTCTGCCCAGTCAAACAATAGTTCCAAGGAGTCCGTCATGGCCACCGCAGCAATCGAAGAAGCATCCGGCAAAGTCGTCATCAAAAACATCGGGCTGCTGCTCTCCGGCGATATTGATCAACCTATTTTGCAAGCCGACACCATCGTCGTCATGGACGGCATCATCACGGCAGTGGGCAAATACAAAGACTTGGACACCGAAGGCGCGAAAACCACCATCGATGTGCGCCAGACTTGTGTGGCACCAGGCTTGATAGACAGCCATGTGCACCCGGTGTTCGGTGACTGGACACCCCGACAAAACCAAATCGGTTGGATCGACTCCACCATGAACGGCGGCGTGACCACCATGGTGTCTGCGGGTGAAGTGCATTTGCCCGGTCGGCCCAAAGACATCGTCGGCTTGAAAGCCCTGGCCATCACTGCACAACGCGCGTTCAGCAATTTCCGCCCCGGCGGCGTGAAGGTAATTGCAGGCGCGCCCATCATTGAAAAAGGCATGACAGAACATGATTTTGCAGAGCTCGCGTCTGCCGGTGTGACGCTGCTGGGCGAAGTGGGTTTGGGCTCGGTCAAAGCCGGTTATGAAGCCAAAGAAATGGTGGCCTGGGCGCGCAAGCACGGCATACAAAGCACCATACACACGGGCGGGCCGTCTATTCCCGGCTCGGGCTTGATAGACAAAGACGTGGTGCTCGAAGCCGATGCGGATGTGATCGGTCATATCAACGGCGGCCACACCTCATTGAGCGAAGCGCATGTGTGCGAGTTATGCGAGAAGTCCAGCCGCGCGATTGAGATCGTTCACAACGGCAACGAACGCGTGGCGATTGCAGCGGCCAAAGCTGCGCTCGAACTGAAGTGCCCGCACCGCGTCATCCTGGGTACCGACGGACCTGCGGGCTCAGGTGTGCAACCGCTGGGCATATTGCGCATGGTCGCGTTGCTCTCAAGCCTCGCAAACATCCCTGCTGAGTTGGTGTTTTGTTTTGCCACCGGCAACACCGCACGCATACGCAATTTGAATTGCGGCTTGATTGAAGTCGGTCGCGCCGCCGACTTTGTGTTCATGGACCGCGCGCAACACACCGCCGCGCGCACCTTGCTGGAAAGCGTGCAACTCGGCGACATACCCGGCATAGGCATGGTGATGATTGATGGGCTGGTACGCTGCCATAGATCGCGCAATACGCCGCCAGCGACAGAGATACCGGTGATCGTTCATTAAGGGCTTGGGCTGTATGACAAGGCCTTGCCTTGCTATCTGTGCGCATACCAAAAGACTTTCAACGCGACTACCCAACTTGAAGTTTCAGCACCACCGCACACATTCAAAAAAAACCGGTAAATTCTTACTGCAATACATGCTATCAACTCTTTATTAACAATATTCTCAACTAGAGTGGCTGGGTACTTTATGCAACCCCGCCATGCGAATGAGCCTCAATGAAATCAAAGCTAGGGCACAAGCCCTTAGCAAACACTGGGCAGAGGCCAGTGACGAAGCAGCGCCAGCCGTGTTGGGTGCCCGTTCCCAATTCGCCAACGCTTCTCTGGCCGATCTGCACGACCCTTTAAGCATGACACCTTTGCTGCTCAAAGCACATCAGAAACTGGTTGCCGCTTTCGATAAATCCTACGAGCGCTGCGCCGGGAAAAAATGGAAGAACAACGCAGAGCGCATGGCGTTTTTATTCAGCTTGTATGAGTAGGCGACCAATTTGCCTTCGTCCACCACTGTGAACAGGAAAAAAAATGAATACCAAAGCAGACACAAGACCTTCCGAAATCATCATTGATTTGGATTTACCGCAAAAAGAGATTAATGAAGATGAATTGATTCAGAGGAGTTTGTACAGAGACATCAAAGAACGTGTCGAGGAAAGGGTTAAAAAGCTGAGCCAAAAAGAAAAGCAAAGCTTTGGTCAAAACGCTGGTTGGGTCAGCTTTATAGACGGCACGCGCGGAGCGGGCAAATCGACCTTTTTAGCCACTACCTTGACACTATTAGATAAGGACACCGAAATGTCACTGGCAATATTGCCTGTGATCGACCCCAGCCGAATTGAAGCCAACGAATTCATTCTGCTCACCATATTGCAAGAATTGAAGCGATCAGTAGAAAACACCTACAAAGCTGCATCGCAGGAAAAAACCAATGACCTGAAAGAATGGAAAAATGCTTTCAAAAAAGTAGCGGGTGGTTTGGCGTTGTTTCAAAAAGACCACCATCCCTTGAACGAATTGGACGCAGACTTGTTCCTTGACTTGGGGCTAGAGCGTGCAGGCCACAGCATCAGCCTTCGGTCCGACTTGTCCAACTTGTTTGAAAAAACCTGTGGCGTCTTGGGCAAAAAGGCTTTGTTGCTAGCATTTGACGACGCAGACACCAACGCAACGCACGCCATCACTTTGTTGGAAACCATTCGAAAATACTTGGACACACCCAGCGTGATGGTCATGGTAACTGGCGACATGGAGTTGTATTCGCTTTTGGTTCGTGATTATTTCCACGCATCACTGGCAGGACACAGAAAGCACGCGTGGGGGCAAGCGGCTTCATCCGATTCACGTCAAAAGCAATTGGTGCGCATGCAAGACCATTTGGAGGAGCAGTATTTGCTCAAACTGTTTCCGATAAATCTAAGGTTCCGCCTGCGTCCCATGTGGGACTTGATCCAATACGGTCAAAAGGATAACCCCGCTGTGGTTTTCAAGCTGCTTAACTTAAATGGCCGGTCAGACAGAGAATTATTAGCCCATGTACAAGAGTTGATACAAACCGGGTTCAGACTCAAATCCAGCGCCGACGTCCATTTGTATACAGAGTTTTTTTTAAAGCAACCCTTGCGCTCGGTGTTGCAAGTGCTGTCGCAGACAAAAGAAAAAAACAACTATGAAAGTAAATTCATAGAGGCATTTTTGGGGTTTGGCTTGAACAGTCTTTACCAGTTTGATGTCAATACCGACGGCTTAGCAAACGACAACTTGGCGGCATTGGCACAGGCTGTGTTTGAAGCCTCTGTGTTGGATGGTGATTTTGATACTTCAGCCTATTTACGACCCAATGGTGCCAAGGACACATACAAAAATGCATTGCTTACCTTGTCTGCTTTGGTACCCCATCGACTGAAAGAAAAACCAGGAGATTGTTTAACCTATTTGTTTCGCGGACCGGGAACGATGAAACTCCTGATTGAAACGATAAATAACCATAAATACTTTGATGAAAATTCCTACAAGGAATTGCAAGAACATGTTCGTCGCTACATGGGTGTTGGACGTGAGGACGATGCACTCACATGGGCACGCTTGGCCAGCACAATTATTGCAATTCCTTACGTTAATAGTCCCACAACCAGAGTCGTTCGCTCTGGAGTCATTGCTCTTAATCTTCGTACACGGGTTAAAGGATTAAGTACATTTAGCGCTGTGTTCGACAAGTATTATGGCAATCAACCAGCGCATGTTTTTTCACTAATGCAAGTGTCTGGCATGAATAACTTGGTCGCCTTGGCATCCATTTACAACCAAGTGGGTTTAATAGGTCGTCTGCTCAAACTGGCACAAGACACCAATTGGAACGATAAGTATGATCACATTAAAGATTTTGAAATAAAAAAAGTTTTAAACAGCACTTTCCCAAATTTAGCCAGTGTCTCGGTACCACCTTGGCTGTCAAAGCAAAACGATGGCGATCATATATCTAAGGATCCAGAGGAGCAAGAATCTGATTTCGATTCAGTCAATTCATTTTGGATTAATCCCATCAAAGAATGGCTTAACCATGCCCGTGGTTTTTTTGCTCAAATTTACCCTTCATCGGTTTATTTGGGAAAACTGTGGCCGCGCTTAAATTTCGTGCTAGAAACAATTTCGAACGAACTTCGTTACTATCCTGTAAACAATCTACCTTATCAAAATAGCAAAGGATTTGCTGCGCTGATGGAGTTGTACGCATTGAGTGTTGTGAATGCATTTTTGCAAGAGGAGGCATCCCATCACCTTCCAACTAACATCAGCCTTGATAAACCTCGTCAACTTGTTCATCTAAATAATCCACGCCGCTCAGCTGGAATATATCTAGAACAATTAGCCAAAGTGCAAGAGGAAATAAAACAGATGCGAGATCAACTCCCATTTACAAGAATAATGGCAACCTGCCCGCTAATCACTGGTTTAATTCGTGAGGAATATAGTTTTGGAAAGCCTCTTGTGGAAGTTAGGAATACTAAGAAGTTGTGGAATAACTTGTTTGATGAAAAAAGTGATTTTAAATTTCTATCTAATTCTGACTTTACCAGTCTCAGTGAAATTTCAATTCAAGGTAGAAGGCTAATGACAAAAACCATACCTAAAGATACTGATATTTCAGATACTTCAGACAACACAGGTCAATGACCATGCAAGAGCCACGAATTTCGGTCACAGATTTAATGTGCATCTGGTGGCTTTCATATCATCGATTTTTGTCTGTACCTTTCTGCCATCATATCCCGCCGCATGAAATATCCATACGACAGAAGCTTTATGACTGCTACCGCCAATGGATGGTCAGCACACCAGACCATGTGTTCAACAACTCATGGCAAGCACTGGGCTGGCAAAACAAGCAACACGCCCACATCACCATGGATGCGCTGTCGCAGTTAAGTGACAATTACTTAGAAGTTCGACACCAGAAGGTGTTTGTCCAATTCGATAAATTTGGTGCTTGGCAGCAAGGCTTACTCAGCCGTATATCTTTTCTGCCATTGATGGCGGTCACCTATGCACGGCAAACGCAAAAAATCATTATTCATCACCACAGACCTCACCCACATACCCGTGTTTTAGAAGACTACTTGGAGCGCGAGCAACTTCACGAAGTACACGCACACCTCAATGGCAGTTCGTTTGCAGAACACGTTTGGCTTCATGCATTAAATAACACCTTCAAAGCAACTGATGAATTCAGTCATCGGTGGATAAAAAATCACACTACCCAAGATTTTGTTCGGAGCATCAACCCCGAACTCAATCCCTGCAAAATGCGAAAGCACCTGATCACGGCAAAGCAACTGCGCATGTTATTGATCTATGCTGCATACAACTCAGAAGCATGGATATCTTCAGTAATTTTGGATCCGAAGGATGCACCTGAAACTGCATTAGCAAACAAGTTCAACCCAGACGCTGAACTGCAATGGCAAACTAGGTTTTTAGCGCAGTGCGCCAAATACCCAGACCATGATTTGCTGATCGGTTATTACCACCAATATTTATTACTGTTCAACCAGTACTACCAATTGTTAGTACAAGGCGAAAACCAACGTGGGTTTGACCAATTCCACAAAGTCAGTCAATCTGATTTGCGTGACGATGCAGAAAAAAATTACAAACAACGATTTCTTGATGTGCACGGTCAGAAGCCTAGACGCAGTCAGATCGGTTTTTATGAAGGGAGATTTGCACCCAAAGAGGATGTGCGAAAGCTTGAAATCCGCTTGCTTGCGATCTTGCAAGGCTATCAACAGTATCTTGGCGAATTGATCTGCAAAACTTCTGACAACTTGCCAGAACGCTCATGCACTTATCTCAATGGTGTGCTGAAACAAATTGAAGAATTGCATACTAAATCAAACCACCTGGGAATATTGCCTATGCAGTTGATTTTGGTGTGTCATTTCATCAAAAAGGAATGGACCGCCAAAGAACGTCAACACGCCCCTTACAGACACCACGCACAGGTGAAGTCGTTGCACACTTCGGGACTGACACTGCTGAGCGTTTTGAAACGCCAACCCTTGCTTTCGCAATGGATCAACGGCATTGACGCGGCAGACAACGAGCTAAAGGCCAGGCCTGAATTTTTTGCACCAATTTACAGAATGTGCACCCAGTTTGGATTGACACACAAAACAATTCATGCTGGCGAAGACTTTTCGCACTTGTTGTGCGGCATAGCATATATGCACGATGCCTTGTTATTCCTAGACCTTCGTGATGGTGACCGCATCGGTCATGGCACTGCCATGGGCATAGACCCCGATTTATGGATTCAACGCATGCCGCAGCAAGTGCTTGTCAAACGCGGAGATTGGTTTTTGGCGCTGTTGGCCATGTGGCAGTTGGTTCAAAAACACCCCGACAGATTGTATGCTGTGCTTCACAAAATTGAACGCGATATTCAAGCACTGAGCATTGAGTTGTTCCATGAATCGCTTTCACCCTTTGAATGCGAGCAAGCCATGAACTTACGAGGATTGAGCTTGCCTGAGTTGCATAAATTCATGAAGGATCCTGAAAAATACAGCCGCATGACCCTGTTCAACGAATGTATATACGCAGAAATACAGAAGATTCAAGAGCATCATCGCAACAACCCAAGCGCACTGGCAAGGTGCTGGAAATGGCAAAGCGACCGCGATCTGTGGACCGCTTCAGAAGCCTTTATCTCTGTTGACTCTAAATACCTATCTCCCCAAGAGTATGTGCTGTTGCAACAAATTTTGATGCGCGAAGTCAACCAGCGTGGCGTGGTCATAGAGACCTTGCCCAGCAGCAATGTACGCATCAGCCATTACCGAGGGTTTGAACAGCACCACGCCCTGCGCTGGATGAGCACTCCGAAAAAGAGCAAAGAGAACGACCCCAAGGTTTTGTTAGCGCTCGGTTCTGACGATCCGGGCATATTTGCCAATGACTTGTTAAGCGACTTTTACCATTTATTCATTGCCTTGAAAAACACTGGACTGGATGAAACAGAGTCATTGAACCGCGTTGCCGAAATCAACGCCAGAGGAAGATCGCATCGATTTAGACCCGCAGGAACGATCTGAATATCGTGTATGACATATATTTATAATTTGTCATACAATTGAACGATCACCACACCGGCCATCGTATGACAAGGAGTTGCCATGCTTTCTGTTCGGTTATCTAAAGCCATTGAACGCGACTTGAACCAATTTTGCGTCTCACGCAATCTGACCAAATCGCATGTGGTGCAAGAAGCCCTGGCCGAGTACATGGTGACTGCCAAATCAGCGTCCCCGGCTAGGCCTTTGCCCGAACCCGACCTGTCCTTTCTCTCGCCCGATGACCCTATCCGACAGTTCATTGGCATTGCCAAAGAAGGGCCCAGCACCGACGAGTGGATGGCTATTACCCGTGGTGACGACTGGAACAAGCCGTGATTCTGGTGGACACCAACGTGCTGCTGGATATTTACAAGGCAGACACTGTCTGGATGCCTTGGTCTGTTCGGCAGTTACGCAGCGCAAAACCGGGGCAATTAGCCATCAACATGGTGGTTTATGCCGAACTGGCCGCATACCCCACCGAACCCGGACAGATTGACAAGTTTTTAGATACGCTGACTATTCAAGTGCTTGATCTGACGCGACCTGCGGCACGCTTGGCCGGCCAAGCCTTTCGCCAGTACCGTCAGCGCGGCGGCAACAAGACCGGCGTGTTACCCGATTTTTTCATTGGCGCGCATGCCGAAACCGAAAAATACAAATTAATCACCCGTGATGCGGGGCGTTACAAAACCTATTTCCCCAAGATCAAATTGATTTGCCCCTGATGCCCTGCGTCTGCCACTGGGTCAGCGTACAAACATGAACCTCAACTTCTCCTAGGCATACGCCACGGCAACATGGCTTGCACCACGGGTGACACCAAACGCGGCACGTACAAAGTTTCGTGAAAACTTTGCACTTCTTCACCTAGCAAGCTGCTTTTGAGTAAAGCCCGTTGGTAAAACGGCGTGTCTTCCAATTGCTCTTTCACTTCGACCGCGCTATCGCTGCGCATGCGTCTTTGAATACGCCATAAAGTTTGCGGCAATGCCTGTCTTGGCGGCGCTGAAAAATCCTCGACACTGCCGTCAGGCTTGAAACGCAAGGCAAGAAGTTTGTCTTGCTCTGTTGTTTTACCTTGAACGTCATATATCACTGCGGTGCAACCGTCTTTCATGGGGCTGCGCGACCAGTCCCATTCATGGCATGAACGGTCTATAGGCTCGTCGCCTTCGTTGGAGTCCAGGTACGCATTACCCGTCCATTGCTGCGCCGGATGCTGCAAATTCACTTCCACACGTGCCGACGGCGCCAGCGGCCCCCAGCGGTGTTTGCCTGAATGGTCAATCGGCGTGCTGAAATTGAACCAGGTGTCTGCTTGCACACGCACTTGTCCGCGCACCCGGTGCGGCACAGGCACGCCGATTTCATCGATATCAATCACCAGCGCATTGCCGTCCCAGCGCAATTGACTCGGGCCGATGGTGAACTGTTTGTCATCCCGGTGGCAGAGCCGCGCGCCACGTTCTGTCATGGTCCATCGTTTGGCGTGGCGGCTGTACAGCGCTACATTCAATGCGCAGTAATTGTCAGGTTGAGTGTCGCGGCGCGCCCTGTCCCAGGCGTAATAAGGCGAAAACACACTGCCTACAAAGGCAATGATGCTCAAGCCCCAGTGACCGTCGTCACTCAGTGCGTCAAGGTACCACCAGAGGTAACCGTCTTGCGGGACAAACTGGTCAAACCGAGGTCTGCCATCAAGGCCGCGGCCGCCAATCGTCCTGACATGGCTGCCATCGGCACCCCCGGCCCCGGGTGCACGCTGCCCCCCGCCAAATACAGTCCCGGCACTTGCGAGCGGGCGTTGGAACGGGCGAACGCCGCCATCCATCCATGCGTGGCCTGGCCGTACAAGGCCCCGCCCGTCGCTGGAAATAACTGGTGAAAGTCCTGGGGTGTGGTGCGTATACATGAGGGTGAGGACTCCAACTTTAAATGCAAACCGGATGCGGCCATCAAAGCCTGGCTGCTGTGTGCGCAATCCAGCAATTCATCTTCAGACATTCGCTTGTCGCCCCGGGCAGGCGCATTGACCAGACACAGCAATCGCTCTGCGCCATCTGGCGTTGTGCCGGTTCCCCGGTCCTGGGCGCATACATACACCGTCGGCTGTTGCGGCAATCTGCGTTGCTTGAATATGTCTTCAAACTCACTGGCGTAATGGTTTGCGAAAAACACGTTGTGCCGGTCCAGCGGCATGCCGGCTGTGTCAGCGTGCATGGACCATGTCACCGCAGATAAGGACCGGGGATGCACCTTACCCGCCACTGATTGATTCAACGCCGGCCCCAGCAAGCCCTTGCGCAATGCAGCAATGTCGCCGTTGAACACCACGCTATCGGCATGCAAGCTGTCGCCATTGCTCAAACGCACGCCAGACACTTTGCCACGGGTGAGTTCTATGCGTTCGCATTCGTTGTTAAACACATAGGTGACGCCATGCTTTTTTCCGAGCCGCATCAAGCAATCAGCCAAAGCATGCATGCCGCCGTCGACGGCCCACACACCGTCCATTTCAACTTGGGCAATCAACATCAGCGTGGCAGGTGCCTCCCACGGAGACGAGCCGCAGTAAGTGGCGTAACGTGCAAACAACTGGCGCAAGCGTTGATCGCTGAAATGTTTACCCAGGCTGGACCACAAACTGCGCATGGGTCCAACCGACGCCAATGTGGCGAGTCCGCGCGGGCCAAGAGCGCCCATCATCTGTCCCATGGTCGGCGATGGCGACTTGATAAACGGGCCTTCCAGTGCGTCGTAGACCTGGCGCGCTGTCTGACAAAAATGCGCGAACCGTTTGGCTTCAGCCGCGCCGGCAAATCGGGCCACTGCATCCAGCGATTGCTGGTGATCTGCATACAAATCAAGTTGCGAGCCGTCTTCCCAGAAATGTTTTGCCAACACCTTAAGCGGATGGATTTTCAATTCGGATTCAAGCTGCGTGCCGACGGATGCCATGATTTGATCAAACACCCAGCGCATGGTGAAAACGGTAGGCCCGCTGTCGACCGGTTTGCCGTCGGGGAACAATTGCCTGATCTTGCCGCCCGGGCCGGCTGCTTTTTCGACCACCGTGACCTGCAAACCCGCGCTGGCAAGCTGCAAAGCGCTGACCAATCCCGCCATGCCTGCACCTGCTACGACTACTTTATGTTCAGCCAAGTGAGCCACCTTATATTTCAGCAGCTGACATCACGCCGGCCCAATGGCCGAGCCGACGCAATACACGCATGCGAACAAACATGGATTCAGAAAAAAAATCGCTTTTATAAGCAGCTTGTATGGCCTGCTGATGCGCGCCGGTATGCGCATAGTCCATCATGGACGGCGTGTCTTTCCACAGACTGAAGGTGCACTGCCGCACCAACGGTGCTTCTCCCAAGCCCATAGCCATTTGACAACCCGGGGCTTTTTTCAAATCATCCTGCGCTGCGGGTGCATAGCGCCAGAAGGCCACCGCCTTGGCCGGACGGATACTGGCCCGGGTCAATGCCACCATGCCAGCAGAACTTGTGTCCATGTCACTGTACTTGCCAAGACTTTCCTCTGACGTAGCGCCCCATGTACGACCGTCCCAAGATCCGCGGGCTGAAGTGACCGCCAGCGTTGTAATAAACAATGAATTGGCGCGATCCGAATAAGCTTTGACCGCAGGGCCATCGACAAACTTATCTGCCAGCTCTGCATTTTCAAAAACACAGATCAGGCCTTGGTGAGTGGCGCTGGGCCGCAGAACAAAACCACCTTCATGGCCACTGCCCATGACCTTAGTGAAGAGCAGCCCAGGAGTTTCTTTGAAAGCGGCTGCACCTTGAACCAGGCGCATCCAACCCCAACCCTTATGTGCCCTCAGGTAATCAACAAGCACCACCACCACCACACCTGAAACTGCCACGGATACGGGATCTTGGTTGGCCATTTCATGTGTGACGACTGGTACTGCTTAAACCGGACTACTTGGCCGCCACTTGGGCAGGCTTGCCCGAAGCCGGCGCAGATAACTCGGGAAAGTCTTTGGCCATAGGCGCGCCAAACAAAGGTTTGTAAGCGCCTTGGTGGCAAGTGTTGCAATTGAGTTTAGCCACATCACCCAACTCACCTTTGCGGTTGTCTGGGAATACTGGAGTCAAAGGCTCCATGTAATTGACATTCAAATCACGCGCCATGCGTATGCCATGCCAGGCAGTGACACGCTGAGGCGGACTGTTTTCCCAGCTCTGAAATGAGCGGCTGTTGTGACAATAGGTGCAATTGACACCTAAAGAGGTAGACATGTGTGTCATCAAACCGTAGGTCCACTCGGTTTGTTTGGTGGAGTGCTTGTTACCTGATTGCAATGGTGTCGGCCCGTTCATGCGAATGTCTTTGGCTTGGAGCAAAAACGGTGTGAAAGGGTCGTTGGGCAAGGAAGCCAAATCGACCGATGCAGCCGGTTCGTTTTGTCCGGCCTTGTCGCCCATGAAGTTTGATCCCTGCGGTTGATGGTCTTTGGTAAACCAAATAGCTGATGGCACGGGTTGGCCCCGATGACAGGTATAGCAAGTGACACCGGTTTCAGCCACGTGAGGTTTCCACTCGGTGTTTATGTACTGTGTCATTTGCAGCATACGACGTGCCACGACCTTGGTGTATTTTTCGTCATCCGCGAAATTGGCAGGGTTATGGCAGTAAATACAGCCACCATCGTTAGGTGACACCCATGCAGTCATGGAGACCATGAGACGATTGAATTGTGCTGTGCTGAGATCACCCAATACTTTGACATTTTTATAGGTTTGCGAGGCCTTAGGACCATCGCCTGGTGCCTGTGGCAGAGACACAGGAGCGCCGTTGACATCCACTTTGGCAGCTAGCAGACGTGTGTTGTACACCTGCACCATACCTGTGCCACGGTAGCCGTGTTGCACACTGTTGGGGACGGGCAGTTCACACCCCGACAACACCAAAAGTGCAGCCAGACCGCAAGCGTATTGCCAAACTTTTTTTGTCCAATTCAAAGCATTCATGGCTTGGCTCCCAGGGTCAGCGCAGGGTCAATCACGGCAGGGAATACATTCGGATAAGGTGGTGCCACGCCATGCTTGATCGCCCACAAGTACCAGTTGTCCACCACGGTGCCGGTCAACAAGATGCCGATGCCGCCTGTCAACGGACACAACACAGCAAACCACCAGGCCCAACGGTGTATAGATTCCATGGAGGCGTTAAAGCCCATGGTCCAGCGCCAAAACAATCCGGCGCGTTCAGAGGCAGTGCCGCGGTCAACGATTTGTTCAATCTCGCGCTCGCCGCCGTAACGAGTCACGGCCAAGATGGTCGCGCCATGCATCGCAAACAGCAGCACCGAGCCATATAAGAACACAATCGACAAAGCGTGGAACGGATTGTAGAAAAGATTGCCATAGCGGATGGACAAAGCAGCCGTCCAATCCAGGTGCGGGAAGATGCCGTAAGGCACGGCCTCACCCCATGAACCCATCAAAATCGGACGGAAAAAACCAAGTACAAAAAACAGCCACAAAGCTGCGGCAAACGCCCAGGCCACATGCGTACCCATACCCAAGGCTATAGCGCGGCGGTACATACGCACCCACCATGCCAATACCGAGATGGACAACAACAAACCCACAATCAAAAACCATCCGCCTTGGTTCAGCGGTGGCATTGACAAACCGTACTCAGGCGGCGGTGGTTCCAGCGCCAGCCAGAACAACTGACGCACCAGTTGCACCGGATCCCAGTTGACAGAAGCCAGCATATTCAAACCGATGATGTTGAATGCCAGCATGCCGCAGACCAACGACAGCACACCAAAGCCACCGAGGTAAATCGGACCGAGTTGCGCGTTTCCGATTTTTCCCAGCAGCCAGAAAATAGCCGGATGTCCGAATCGGGTGTCATTACCCGGGCCCAATTCGACACCATGGTGTACCGGCCCTTTGGCCTGCACAGTCGTGAAGAGGTTGTAGTAATCAGCCATGAGATTTGCTCCTGTCAAGCATTAAGGCCACTGAGACCAGATGGGCAGATTCAGCCACCAGCCCCACCATTCGGGCCAACCGCGACTCCAAAACGGACCGCTGATCACAATGCACAAGGCACTGAACGCCACCGCTGCCATTGCCAAAAACACCCCTAAACGATGGATGCCCAAGGTACCGATGGAATAACCGATGGTGTCGCGGAAAAATGTGTCTTCGTGTTCAGGGGTTTTGACAACCTGGCCCTTGCCGGGATTGGTGGCCGACAAAATCAAAGCACCATGCAGCGACAACGCGAACGTGGTGGCAAAAAAGAAACTCACCGCCAGCATATGAGCCGGGTTGTAATGAAAGTGCAGGTATTGGTAACCTACGTTGGACACCCAATCGAGGTGGCTGTAAATACCGTAAGGGAATGCATGTCCCCAGGCACCCATCAACACCGGACGAATCACTTCGAGCGTGAAGTACGCAAATATCGCCATGCTGAAAGCCGCAGGCACGTGATAGCCCATGCCCAGTTTTCGACAAATTTCCACCTCTCGCAATGCCCAAGACACAAAAGCTCCCAGCGCACAAATGGTGATCAGTTGCCACAACCCGCCTTCCATCAACGGCGCAAAGCGCAGGCCGTAGGAAAGATTAGGCGGCGCAATATTGATTTGCCACAGATTCCAGGTCGGCCCCTGCGAGGCACCCCACAAAATCATGGCTGTACCTAAAAAGGCAAAAAAGATGGTGGTGACCCCGAAAAAGCCCACATAAAACGGGCCTAACCAAAAGTCAAACAAATCACCACCGACAAGGGTTCCACCCCGCACTCGGTATTTTTTTTCAAAGCTGAGCATGGCCATGTGTTAGCCCTCCTGCCGCAAGTGATGTAACAAAGAATTTAAAAATGCAGGTGCTGTCTTTTAAACAGCACCTGCCGGTGCTGACAAAGTTCAGGACTTTTCGGCAGGAACAGCCGCAGGCATGGGCGAGTTTTGCGCCGATGCAGCTACAGGCTTTTTCGCGCCATCCAGCCAATTGAACTTGTTCGTGCTCAGCAAAATGAGATGGATCATTGCTGCCAATCCGAACAAAAAAATACCCTGAACCACCATGGCCCTGAGGGGATCGTACAAACGCCAAATTCTCCACATGATGCTTTCTCCTAAATGATGTGTGACATGAACGTATAAACCGAGGCTTTGACACCTGAAATGATGCTTGGCATGTTCTCCGCGCCAGGCAGCCAAGTTTTCCAGCGCATGCCGATCATTTGACCGATCAAGGCAATAGAAAGCAGCAACACGAAACAAGGAACAAAAATCAAAACAAACGCAATGTGTTCATCCCAAGCGGATGATTTATGCGATTCAAAAGAGGTGGTGTTAGCCATGGGTTTTCTCCGTTCGGTTATGGAACTTGACTCAGAACCAGGGCCGCCATGCCCAGACCAGGATGTGGGCTAACACAGCGACAGCTGTGAAACCTACGGTTCCCTGAATCCAGAACTGGTGGAACTCCTGAGCTTCTTCGTCAGTCAGGCCGGAAATGGAAGTCCGATGATTTGACATGCGATGCTCCTTCTTCAAAATGGCCGCGAGGCCAACGCTGCGCCCAACCCGCGCAACCTGGGCAGCCGCAGCAACTGCCGCGACATCGGGGTCGATTCACATGCCGGGGCACGTGAAAGAAATGAATTCACTCGGTTCACGCCGTTTCTCCCAAACCGAGTTCGGCGCCGGCTTTTTTGACGTGATCTTCAGAGACGCTCTCAACACCTGCTGAACGCGCTTTGCCTTCTGCCAAGTCGCGCAAACGCTTGGCTGCCGAAATTTGCACCAGCACCGGTTGACCGGAGACCAAGGCATGCAAACGGGTTTGTGCTGCATCGTCCCAAGGCGTGTTTTCTTGTGCGCCACTGATGCCGCGCGCCAGCGTCGAATCGACCTTGTCCATGTCTGTTCCCAGCGGCAGAATATGAAACAAAGCGTCAAACAAGGAATTGCACACTTCTTGAATCAAATAGGTGGCACCGCTGTAGCCCATGAACGGCGTGCCGGTGTGGCGACGGATGATGGCTCCCGGAAAAGATGCAGGAATGAAGGAGGCCTTCATAGGACCTGTACTGCCCGCCTCGGCCAGGTACATGCGTTCGTTGTAGCTGCCGAACAAAATCAGCGGCATTTGTTTGTGAACCATCTCACGCACCGCTGCGTTGTCGGTTTTTTGTCCGGGTAAGCGCGAGACTGCAAACTTACAAGGCATGCCCATTTCTGTTTCTAAAAATTTGCGTATGCCCCGCGCGTAAGTGTCTGTGGCCACGACAGCAAAACTGGCGGTTGCAAAAAAGTCTTGCGTGACTGAGCGCCACAAGTCCCACACGGGTTTGATGGTGGTGTGACGCTCACGCTGAATGAAAGGCTCGGGATCCAGCCCCAGCAATTCGCCTAGCTTGCGCAAAAATTTGGTGGTGCTGTGCAAGCCGATAGGCGCTTGCAAATAAGGCCGGTCAAGGGCTTCACACAACATGCGACCGAACTCGCGGTACATGCAAATGTTCACGTCGGCTTCCACCAGTTGCGACACCTCAGCCAGATGACTGCCCAGCGGAAACACCATGTTGATGTCTGCGCCTATGCCTTGCACCATGCGACGGATTTCGGCCAGATCGCTGGGACTGTTGAAAGTGCCGTAGCAAGGTCCGATGATGTTGACACGTGGCTTCTCGCCTTCTTTGCGCACGCGCTTTGGCACTTTTTTCATGCCGTACTCGGTCCACAGCCAGAACATGGCGCGGTTAGCACATTGCCATTGGTCTTCGTCAATCGTGCGCGGCAAAAAGCGCATCAGGTTGGTGCCCTCGGGGGTCACACCACCGCCGATCATTTCGGCAATCGAACCAGTGACCACCACAGCAGGCAGATCGGGGTCGAGCACTTGGTGGGCACGTTTCATGGCACCTTCCGTGCCTTCGCGTCCGAGTTGTTCTTCGGCCAGACCGGTGACAACGATGGGCAATTCGTGAGGCGGCAGTGCATCCGTGTAATGCAACACGGAAGTGACCGGCAGATTTTCACAACCGACGGGTCCGTCGATGACGACTTGCAGTCCTTTGATCGCGGTGAACACATACACCGCCCCCCAATAGCCGCCTGCTCTGTCGTGGTCTAGAACAAACATCAGCCCATCTCCTCGGCTTTGCGTTTCTTCTGCTTTTTCTCGAACTGGCGGCGCACTTCTTTTTTGAAGTCCGGGTGCATGACAGGAACGTCCTCCCACACACCGGCTTCATCGCCTTGACCGACAGTTCCAAAAAACGCTTTCATTTCATCGAAGCGCGCCTGATTGCCTATGGCGGCATTCACCACTTGAATCAGCGAACCGGCACCGGCCACACCCATCAAAGGACGCGCAGAGATGAGATTGGTGAAATACAAAGATGGAATGCACAACTCTTTGGCAGCTTGCACCACTGGCGTGGTACCGATGGCAAGCTGCGGTTTGAATTCGTGCATGGCAGCCAAGTCTTGCTCGAGGGATGCACGGAATTGCACATGCACGCCTTTGGCTTGCAGCCATTGGGCATCATGCGCATTCCATGGTGTGGCAGGACAAGCACTGCCGACATATCGCAAATCGGCACCGCACTCAATCAACAAACGCGCCACCAGCAATTCAGAACCTTCATAGCCGCTCAAGGTGATGCGGCCATTGATTTTTTGCGAGGCCAACACACCGCGCATGGCACCCAAAGTCTGATTGCGTGCCGTATCAATCTTGTCTTGTGACACACCGCAGGCTTGACCGATGGCACCCAACCAAGCGTCTGTGCCTTCGATACCGACCGGCGCAGATCCGACGATGGGGCGACCGGCAGCTTGAAACTCGCGCACGCTGGCGGTGTAAAAAGGGTGGATGGCGGCGACTGCTTTGCAGTCCAAAGCCGCATACAGTTCGCGCCATTCACGGGTGGGCGCTACCGTGCCGACTGCCAAGTCCATGGGCGCGATCATTTGCGCAATGATCATGGGATCAGCTGGGAACATTTCGCCCAGCAAAGTGATGGTCGGTTTGCTGCTGCGACCTTGACGCGGCGCAGCCACCGGGCCTGCCATGGCTTCCTGCCTGGCGTAATGCAACATGGCGCCGGCCAATACATCCTTGGCTTCTGCGTGCGTGGGCACACCGAAACCGGGCACATCAATACCAATGATGCGCACGCCGTTGATTTCTTTGGGCAACAACTGCAAGGGCACACCACTGGCCGTGGGTACGCACAAATTGATGATGACGATGCAATCGAGTTTGTCCGGGTCGGCTTGTTCGTACACCGCTTCGCGTATGTCTTCAAACAGTTTGCCGGTGACCAATGTTTCGGAGTTGAACGGCACATAGCCCACCGTGCGTCGCGCGCCGTAGAAATGTGAAGTGAATGTCAAACCGTACACACAACAGGCCGAGCCGCTCAGAATAGTGGCGGTACGTCGCATACGCAAACCGACGCGCAATGAACCGAAAGCAGGACACATGGACTGCGGCTGGTCGTGCGGGCCCTTGGGATAGTCCGCAGCATATTGCGCCAGCACCTCGCTCTTGCCGGCCTTGGCCGCCGCGTCAAGCATCTGGTCTTTACCGGCATGACAGCCTAAACCATCAGCAGCCGCAGCAGCTGGATTGGGCAAGGGGGTGATGGGAATGATGTCGCTCATGATCAGCTTCAGACTTCGTCGTAAACCACTTCGAGGGTAGGTCTGTCGATGACGGTCTTGCCGGTCATATCAACTTCTGTGGCGGGCGTCATGACAAAGTCACGACCTGTCACGTCAGCGCTGAACAAACCCAGCAACTGATCTTGAGTTTGGGGCTTGGGGCGCTGCGGCGGAGCCTCGGCCACGTTTTTGGCCAACTCGGCAAACAAAGAACCCCATTCGCCTTCAGGCTTGCCGATGATTTCGTAGCTGGCGCTTTTGCGGCGTATGTCTTCGTTGGCAGGAATGGCCGCCAGCACAGGAATACCTGCGTTGGCTGCAAAGGCCTGGGCCTCGCCGGTGCCGTCGTCTTTGTTGATGACCATGCCGGCCACGCCGACATTGCCGCCGAGTTTGCGGAAATATTCCACTGCGCTACACACATTGTTTGCAACATAAAGAGACTGCAAATCGTTGGAGGCGACGACAATAACTTTCTGGCACATGTCGCGGGCAATCGGCAGACCGAAGCCACCGCACACCACGTCACCTAAAAAGTCTAGCAATACGTAGTCAAAACCCCACTCGTGGAAGCCGAGTTTTTCCATGGTTTCAAAGCCATGAATGATGCCGCGCCCACCGCAACCGCGACCCACTTCTGGGCCGCCTAGTTCCATGGCGAAGACACCGTCACGGATAAAGCAGACGTCACCGATCTTGATTTCTTCACCGGCGAGCTTTTTCTTGGAAGAAGTTTCGATGATGGTCGGACAAGCCTTGCCGCCGAACAACAAGCTGGTGGTATCGCTCTTGGGGTCACAACCGATGAGCAACACTTTTTTGCCCTGCTGGGCCATCATGTAACTGAGGTTAGCCAGCGTGAAGCTTTTGCCAATGCCACCCTTGCCGTAAATGGCAATGATTTGGGTTTCCTTGGTCACTTCGCCGGTATGCACGGCATCAGGCTCCTGGAAAGCCTCTTCACGCAGTCGGTCGACAAATTGGATCGTCTTTTCATTGCTTTGGGGGTTGCTCATCAGTCTCTCCGTTTACCAGCTTTGGATGAAATGCATCTGTCTTGGTTGTATTTTTAGGTTTACAGCAAGTTGTGTCAACCTAAATTGACGTTTTGTCTGTCATCCTAGGGTATTCACTTATCTTTTCTGTCCAAGCAGCATGCGGGTATGCAAGGGCATGGGATTGGCAACCGGCTCCACCGACTCAAATCCGGCTTCCAGCATCAAGCTGCGCAACTCATCCGGGGAGCGCAAACGGCCGCTGCCCATGGCCAGCAGGTAAAAATGAAAGTAAGCGTCGCCTACAGGCTTTTCGCCGGGCGGCTGGGCCATGGGTTCGGCCAACAACAACCGGCCGCCGCTTGGCAGCATCTGGTAAATCTTGGTCAGCAGCGCCTTGACCACCGCATCCGGATGGTCGTGCGCCACGCGCACCAGCGTGACCAGATCGACACCGCCGGGCAAGGCATTGCTGATGAAGCTGCCGCCGTGCACCGTGACACGGTCCGACACGCCTGCTTTTTCCATGCGTTCAGCCCCCAGGGCGGCCACCGGTGGCAAGTCCATCAAATGCAATTTCAAACCGGGGACTTTTTGCGCCAGCGCCAGCACCCATCCGCCTTTACCGCCGCCTATGTCCAGAACCTGGCGGTGCGCTGAAAAATCGTATGAGGCCAGCAATTCTTCAATCACAAAACGCTGCGACGCCGACATCAATTCCGAATAGCGAGCGACTTTTTCAGCTTCCCAACCCTGGGGGTTATCGCCGTTCATGTACGGCCAATAGGCTTGCATATGCGGTTGCATCTCATCGCGTAGCAATGCCAGCGGATCGCGCATATCGTCAAACAAAACCGCGTTGTGCTCGATCATCAAACGCAGGCCCGGATCGGCTGCCACAGGCGCGCCCAGCGCACCCAAGCCATAGCAGTTGTCGCCTCGCATTTCAACCAGGCGCAAAGCCACGGCCGATTGCAACAAACGTTGCATGGCAGCGGCCGGCATGCGGCATTGTTGGGCGAGTTGCTCAAGTGAAAGCGGCTGCTCGCGCAATATTTCCAACAGGTGCAAACGCACACACGCCAGTAACACCTGGCTGTGCACAAAACCTGCCATCACATCGAACAACTGAGCGGCTCTTCTGCGGGTGACCCAGCGTGTCAAAGGATTGGAAATAGCCCAGCGGTAAAAACCCGGCGAGGTCATCCAACGGTCTAAACGTTGATCAATTTGCTGCCGCCAACCGGGGCGGTTGTTGCGGTGTTCGGCCAGCGGTTTGGCCAGATCCAGGCTTTTCATAGATCAGCCAAATCAGGCGCTGACGCGCGAGGAACTCGCTTGGGACTGGCGCGAAATTTGTTCGCAAGCAGACGGCGGCACCAATCGCTCGGACTCCATCAACACCAGTTTGCGCATGGCTTCGCGGCTTTCGCACATAGGCACGGAGTCCGCAGCGGTTTGCATCAAACCGTTGAAATACTGCAATGCGCCGACCAGACCGAGATCAGCGGCTGCACTCGGGCGGCCATGGTGCGCATCCTGACCGGCGGGTTTGCCGAGTTGATCAGCCTGCATCATCACATCGCGGATATCGTCTGCCACTTGGTAGGCTTCGCCCAGCGTACTGCCTAATTTATGCCAGGGTTGAGGATCGACACCGGCAGCCAGGGCACCGGCACATGTAGCGGCCACAAACAAGGCGCCGGTTTTGGCGCGCTGGTACTGGCTGAGTTCAACCCGTGTTTCGCATTCCCAGGCCTGCCCGGCCACGATGCCGTCTGGCGCACCGACGCCGTCGCTAATGACACTGAGTAATTGCACAGTGCGCAGCGGGTGCTGACGGCCACTGCGCGCCAGCACCTGGTAGGCCATGACGATCAAAGCGTCACCGGTCAGCAGCGCCAGTGGTTCGCCGAATTGTTTGTGTACGGTGACCTGGCCGCGACGCATATCGGCATCGTCAAAACAAGGCATGTCGTCATGCACAAGAGAGGCACAGTGAAGCAATTCAATGGCGAGTGCCGCCGCATCAGTCAATTCAGGGTCATCCTCGCCGCAGGCCTTGGCCACTGCCATGCACAACTGAGGCCGGATGCGTGCACCGCCGGGAAATACCGCGTGGCGCATAGCATCCATCAAGCGGGGCGGCGCACTCTTGGTCTGGGTTAATAAAAATTGCCTCTTAAGGGCTGCTTCTATGCGTTTTGACAAGCTCATGTGACCCCCTGCTGGGGTGGCAACCGCCGCACCGACAATTCGAAGCGACATCCACAAGTGTCAATTTAACATGACACTTGGCTTTGTCAATGGGATAAATAAGAAGCCCTGCTCCGGCTTTTAATGAAGCAAGTGGTCAATAACAAACACTTTACGTCAAAATAATATAAAAAAGTATTCATTACCAACCCAGCGGACTGACAGCAAACAACCAGGTATGGCCGCCAAACAACAAAACAGCCCAGGCGGCAACTCCTATCAACACAACACGCAAGGTATTCGGCGTGGCCTCGATTGGTGCGCCTGACTGAGTCGCCAGCCGGTCACGCTGCCTGGCGGCGCGGAAATTGACCACCGACCAGAGCAAAAACGCGCCGAACAAAATGAGATCAGCCTGTTTGCCATTGGCCAGCAAATGGGCCAGCGCCCAGACTTTGACAGCCAGAACCATGGGGTGACCGAGTTTGGCCTTGATGGCGTTGTGCGGCACCTGTCCGGCCACCAGCAAGACCATGGAAACTAACATCAGCAGCGCCGCGATATGCCGCATGGCGACGGGCGGCGACCACAGTTGCGGGCTGTCCCAGCGGATTTTGCTGAATCCATAAACCAGCAGCACAAAGCCGACCAGGGAGGCAAGGCTGTAAATGCCTTTAAACATTTTTTCGCCCCATTGTTCAAGCTTGCGGCTGCGCCAGTCCGCAGCAAAAACACGTAATGAATGACAACCCAGAAACAACACCAAACCCGTTATGAACAATTCCATTGTGATCCCCTGATGTTTTTTGACAGCCGTGAACAGACTGCGCGTTTTCAAAAATCAATGCTGCCGCTGCAATACCCAGTCAGCCAAAGCCTGCAAGGCCTGCGTTTGCACCAGGCCGCTGTCAGCCAGAGCCTGTTGCGCCTGCTGCGCCAAGACAGCTGCTTCTTTTTTTGCGCCATCCAAACCCAGCAATGACACATACGTGGGTTTGTTGTTGTCCGCGTCTTTGCCCGCGGTTTTGCCCAGCACTGCGGTGTCAGCGGTGACGTCCAAAATATCGTCAACCACCTGAAACGCCACGCCCAGCGCCTGCCCGTAAGACAACAGCGCTTGCATGGCCGTGGCATCCGCTTGCGCCGCCACCGCGCCCATTTGCACGCTGGTCTCCAGCAATGCGCCGGTTTTGCAGCGATGCATCAGTCGCAGTTGTTGAAGCGACAACTGTTCACCGACACTGGCCAAGTCGATGGCCTGCCCGCCCGCCATGCCAGCGTGTCCGGCGCCGCGCGCCAGCAAACTGCACAAGCGTGCCTGTACTTGCGCAGGTATGTCGCTGTGGTCCGGTGTCAAGAGTTCAAACGCCAATGTTTGCAAAGCGTCGCCGGCCAGCAGCGCACCGGCTTCGCCGTATTTCACATGCACAGTCGGTTTGCCGCGCCTGAGCACATCGTTGTCCATGCACGGCATGTCGTCGTGTACCAGCGAGTAAGCGTGAATCAATTCGATGGCGCAGGCGGCGCGCATGCCGGCGTCTGACATACATGCAGAAAGTGTCTGAGCGGCGCAAGCCTCCAGGCTAGCGAGCACCAGCAGCGGCCGCAAGCGCTTGCCGCCATCGAGTACGGCGTAACGCATGGCTTCACCTAAGCCGGCGGGCGCGTCCGCAGGTACCCATGCGGTGAGGGCTTGCTCCACCGCCAGCAATTGCCGGCGGCTCCAGTCGTTCATGTCAAAGCCGCTCATTCGGCGTTGCCTGACCAGTTTTTCAAGCTGCCGGCTTCCAGCACTTGTATTTGCGCTTCAACCGCTTGCAAGCGTGAGCGGCAATGTTCCAATAAAAAGGCACCGCGTTGGTAGGACTGCAACATATCGGCCAACGGCATTTGACCCGACTCCATGCGCGCGACCAATTGTTCCAATTCCTGCAAACCCGCTTCGTAACTGGCGGGTTCCTGCTGTGCATCAGCCGGGGTAGCAGTGGTTTTGGCAGCTTTGGTCATGTGTTTTGCATCCTGAGTGTTTCAGATTGTAGGCGGGTGTTAAAGCGCGGCTACAATCCGCTTCCGCCTGGCTACTGAGCCAGTTTTTTGTTTCTCTCCCTGTGGGGAGTCTTTAGGTCAGGATGTCGTATGTCTGATTTAAGTCTTCAACTGCAGCAGGCCAGTGGCCAACTCTCAGTTACAAGCTATTTTGATGAAGCGCTGTATCAGCGTGAAATGCATACATTGTTCAAGCAAGGCCCGCGCTATGTCGGCCATGTTTTGTCAGTGCCGCACATAGGCGACTATTTTGCTTTGCCCCAAGAGAACGAAGGCCGCGCGCTGATTCGCACCCCGCAAGGCATACAACTCATCTCCAACGTATGCAGACACCGTCAAGCGGTGATGCTCAAGGGTCGCGGCAACCTGAATGATCCGGCCAAAGCCATGGGCGGCAATGTGGTCTGCCCGCTGCACCGCTGGACTTATGCCACCGACGGCCAGTTACTGGGTGCGCCGCATTTTCAGCACGATCCCTGCCTGAACCTGCAAAACTACCCGCTACAAGAATGGAACGGCATGTTGTTCGAGGCCAACGGACGTGATGTCGCTGCCGACATGGCGGCACTGGGCCCGCACAAGCAACTCGATTTCACCGGCTACGCGCTCGACCATGTGGAAATGCACGTATGCAACTACAACTGGAAAACCTTTATCGAGGTTTACCTTGAGGACTACCATGTCGGCCCGTTCCATCCTGGACTGGGCAACTTTGTCACCTGTGAAGATTTGCAATGGCAAATGGGCGAACATTTTTCTGTGCAAACCGTGGGCGTGGCCAACCGCCTTGGCAAGGCCGGCAGCCCGGTGTATGAACGCTGGCACGAAGCCTTGCTGAATTACACGCAAGGTGAAACGCCTAAGCACGGCGCTATCTGGCTGACCTATTACCCGCACATCATGGTGGAGTGGTACCCGCAGGTGCTGACCGTGTCGACCCTGCATCCCATGGGCCCGGGCAAAACCATGAACATAGTCAAATTTTTCTACCCCGAGGAAATCGTCGCGTTTGAACGTGATTTCGTCGAAGCCCAACGCGCCGCCTACATGGAAACTTGCGTGGAAGACGATGAAATAGCCGAGCGCATGGACCAGGGCCGATTGGCATTGATGCAACGCGGCGACAACCAGTTCGGCCCGTACCAAAGCCCGATGGAAGACGGGATGCAGCATTTCCATGAGTGGTACCACCGCCACATGGAGCCCAACAGTTAATCCCGTTTTTTTGCAGATTTCACGCTAGCAATTTGCGCAACCGCGCCGTCCCCGTTTCACACGCTGAGGAATATTGATCATGTACACCACCTTGATATCTGCCGACGATTTAAAAAGTTTGTCCGGCAACTTTCGTGTGTTCGATTGCAGCGCGGATCTGGCCAAACCCGAAGCCGGTCGCCAGCAGTTTGAAGAGCAACACATAGCCGGTGCGACGTTTGCGGATATCAACACCGATTTATCTACCCACGACAAAGCGCTGGCTGTGAACGGCGGTCGCCATCCCCTGCCCTCGCGTGAACATTTCGCCAAATGGCTGTCAGCCAACGGCGTATCCAACGACACCCAAGTGGTGGTCTACGACAGACAAGGCATGAACTACTGCGGCCGCTTGTGGTGGATGCTTAAATGGTGCGGCCACGAGGCCGTGGCAGTGCTAGACGGCGGCCTGCAAGCCTGGGTGGCTGAAGCCGGCGCTGTGCAAACCGGCGCAGCCGCCAAAGCGCTTGCTGCCCATTTTGTATTGGGTGCACCGCTGGTTGAACTCAAACTCACGGCTGATGTGGCTGACAATTTGGGCAAGCCTTCGCAAACCATTGTGGATGCGCGTGCGCCTGCACGTTACAAAGGCGAAATCGAGCCGTTTGACCCGGTCGCAGGCCACATACCAGGCGCCTTGAACCGGCCTTTCAACAGCAATATTGCAAGCGACGGCTTGATGAAACCCGCGTCAATACTGCGGGCTGAATTTGACGCCTTGCTGAGTTTGCAACATGCCAGAACCGTGGTGCACCACTGCGGCAGCGGCATCAGTGCCATACCGAATATTCTGGCCATGGAAGTTGCAGGTTTAGGTCGCACCGCTTTGTATGCCGGCAGTTGGAGTGAATGGTGTAACACGCCTGGTTTGCCCTGTGCCAAAGCTTGAAGCGAATCAGTTTTAATTTAAACAGCATTAAACCCGACGGAAGTTTATAAGTATTTACAATCTCATACGATTAACAAATGTGTTTATTATTGGTGCGCAAAAGTTTATTTCAGCAAAGATAAGCAAATAACAGAACTAATCAGTTAAATAGCTATCTTTCGCTTTTGATAGCATTAGATTTGTTTAGGATTTTTATTTAGAAAAACCCTTTTTTTCTATTGAAAAACAAAAAATATCGGGTCTTTATTTGTAAAGAATGTTATAAAGGAGACGGAATTTTTCACGCCCTGTAAATCATTTTTAAAGGAACACCATGTTTACCAAATTGCCATCCTGGGGTTTATTGGTAATGGGCCTTGCTTTGAGCAATGCCTTTGCCGACACCACAGAAGTCAAAACCCAAACCATTGTTGAAGTCAAGAAAAGCGGCGGCCACTGCGAGCAGGACCCGAACTGCTTTAACCGCTATCACCCAGCCATCAAACCTGTCGCGCGCGCCAAGCCCGGCGACCTGATCGTGGTGCACACACGTGACGCCTTGGATGCCAACCTGAACATGAAATCTTTACCCAAAGATGTCACAGCCATTGACACCAATCTGATCCACCCGATGACCGGCCCCATCTACATTGAAGGCGCAAAGCGCGGCGATGTACTGGCCATCAAACTGATTGACATCAACCCCAACGAATACGGCTACACCACATTGATCCCCGGCTTCGGCTTTTTGCCCGACATGTTCCCGGATCCTTACGTTGCCAATTGGAAGTTGAACCGCCGTGAAGCAGTATCACCACAGTTGCCCGGCGTTCGCATTCCTATGAACGGCTTCATGGGTTCCGTCGGTGTCATGCCCGGCGAAGAAGAAGTTGACAAATGGCTGGCCCGTGAAAGCCAGTTGGGCGCTGCCGGCGGTGTAGCACTGCCACCTCAGCCCATCAGCGCACGCCCTGCCGACATTTGCGGCCCCAAAGGCAGCCACAAAGACAAATGCCTGCGCACAGTACCTCCGCGTGAAAACGGCGGCAACATGGACGTCAAGCAAATGGTTGAAGGCACTACCCTTCTGTTGCCTTGCTTCATCGACGGTTGCGGTTTCTTCATCGGTGACGTGCACTATGCACAAGGCGACGGCGAAGTGGCCGGTACTGCTATCGAAATGGGTGCCATCGTCACAGTCTCCACCGAGATCCGCAAAGGCATGGCTTCTTTGATCAAACAGCCCATGTTCGAAGGCGGCTCACAAATCAAGAAACTCGAGCCTGACAGCTTCCACGCCGTGGTCGGTTACCCGTTCAAAAAAGCCGGTGAGATTCCTCCCCAGTGGGCTTACCTGGACAGCGAAAAAATCAAGCCTTTGACCAACCTGTCGAATGATTTGACTTTGGCTGCACGTAACTCCATGATCGCCATGCTTGACTGGCTGATGGCCACCAAAGGCCTGACCAAAGAGCAAGCCCTTGTAGTTGCCAGCGTCGCTTGTGACCTGCGCATCAGCAACGTGGTGGATGTGCCAAACTATGCCGTGACCACCATCTGCCCGATGGAAATCTTCGATAAAAAATAAAGTCCTTGCGGCTTGCCAAAAAGAGCGAGTCACACTCGCTCTTTTTTTTGGAAATTTAAAACATGCAAAGACGATCATTCATCTCCCGCCTCACGTTTGCAACCTTACTAGCCTGCTTTCCAGCGGCCAAGACGCTGGCGCATTCGCCTTACCGCTTGTGGGACGTGTTTCGCAAGAGCAATATGCAAATCATGACCTCTCACGCAGACTACACCGGCGACGACATCGGTGACGCCTGGGTGGCCGTGCTGCGTGAAAACCTGCCCTTGAGCCGGGCCATGGTCAGCCGCACCCACGACATGCCACGCATAGCCAGTTTGCTTAAAACCAACCAGGTCAAAAGCGCAGTGCTGTCTTACCAACATGCCCGCCTGATGTTCACCGGTGAACCGCCATTTGAAGAATTTGTTCCATTGCAAATGGAAATTCTGGTGGACAACGGTAAATACCTGCTGGTGACTCTCCCCAATCTTCCGCTCTACCACGGTTATCTGGTCACCACCGCCTTGATGGAGGCTGCCGACAAATTGCAATTGGTCAATCCGGGCAACGGCCGTTTCGGCATGGCGGTTCATGCAGGCGCTCAAGCCTATTACCGTGGCGAAAAACTCGATCCACCTCCTGCACCTGTCGAAAAATGACCGCGTCTCAAGCTACGCGTTTTTGTGCACTCGTCTTAGGCTTGCTGTTCTGCTTTCACAGCCTGGCGCATGAATCCATCACCACCGATGCGCGTAAAAGTTATTTAACCAAACTGCAAGAGTCTTACCAGGTGCAGGCAAGCAATCCGCATGCACCTGTCAAAGCCAAAGCGCTCTACCAGATAGGCGCAACGCTAGAGGAAATCCGCGACCTGTTTAACCAGGACATCATCAGCCACGGCGCAGTCAAAGGTCTTGAATCGACCTTGCTGTTAAATGAACTCGCTCGTGCCGGATTCAAAATGGAGATGTCTGCAAAAATAGGTTTGTATGTGTCGCAACTGCATTACTACCGCGATGCCCTTAAGCTCGACGGCAAAGCCTCTTATGCAGACCACGCCAGGTATTTGCTGCTGAAAAACCATTTCTATGACAGCTTCACTGACAACCCGCTGGCCCCGCTGTCGCAGTCCCGCGAAGAGTTGAGCGAATTGCTGGAAATCGGCGAACGACTGCTCAAGGTCAAAGAAAACAATATCAATGCTGAAGAAGTGAAATTCATTCTGGCCATCCACTACCTGCAAGCCATGCAGCAACAACTGATCAGCAAAGATGAAGGACAAAAAAAATTCAAAAAACTGCTGACCGAATTGCGCAAGGAATACCCGCAAAGCCTTAAACCGCTGACACTTGAAGCTTTAAGTCTCGCGCCATGACACATCTGTCGATGCAAAACATATATTCCAAACTCGGCTTATTGCTAACGCAAACCTTGTTTTTATTGTGTGTTTGCGGCTCAGCCCTGGCGCACCAGACCGGCAACAGTTACCTGACAGTCAGCGAAGCTGACGGGCGTTTGCAGTTGGAAATCGATTTCATTGTGCGCGATCTGGGCAATCTGCTGCAAACCCCCGGTCAACCCAATGAACCACCGCCGGCACCGGACAAGTTGCTGTCCTTGCAAGCCCCGATTACCACAGCCATTCAAAAGTCATTGACTATTGCTGTGGACGAGCAGGCCATACCTCTGGAATTTCTGACGCAATCGGTGGTGCTACACAACGACGGCTTGTATGTGCGCCAACGCTTTAGCGGCAGCACTCTGCCCGCAGATGCGAAATTCATTGTGGTGCGCTATGAATTCTTCACCCAGAACGACAAACTCGGTCGCGCGTTTTTCAAACTCGTGATGCGCAATGATGAAATATCTTCAGTCTTTGACCAGACCAGCTCGATTCAGCGTTTTGCGCTCGGGGAAACCAAACGCTGGTCAACCATAGGACTGTTCACCAAAGAAGGTGCCAAGCACATCTGGGAAGGCGCAGACCATTTGCTGTTTTTATTGACCCTGCTGCTGCCAGGCTTGATGCTGACCATACGTTTACCGGATGTCTCAGGTAACTTAACGCCCACCAACCACGCCGCAGAAAAATTTACCCTCAAGGTAATCACTGCTTTCACGCTGGCGCATTCCATCACGCTGGCCTGCTCCGTCTTTGGCTGGGTAAGTCTGCCTGATAAATTGATCGAATCCCTGATCGCTTTGTCCATCATGGTCTCGGCGCTGCTCAATCTGCAAAAGCGTTTTCACATCAGCCACTGGAAACTGGCTTTTCTTTTCGGCTTGATTCACGGCATGGGATTCGCCAACGGCTTGAAAGAACTCGGCCTGTCTTCGAGCTACTTTCTGGAAACCCTGTTTGCGTTCAACCTGGGCGTGGAACTCGGCCAACTGTCTGCCGTTATTCTGGTGGCGGTACCGGTGTTGCTGCTTGCCAGACAAGCCGAAGCCAAGCAACGCGTACTCAAATACGGCTCTATAGCCGTTTTGCTCACCTCTATGGTCTGGCTGGCGCAAAGGTTAATGGCCTGACACGCGGCTGAGCCAAAAGCTCAGGCTCGGCTGTGAAGCATTTCGCAGCCAGTTCTGTCAGAGTTAAGACCGGTTCAAAAAAGCTTGAAAGCTTTGCTGCGCTTCTTCGGTATGCGCGCCGCGCGCCATGCGCTGCATGGACACGGCATAAGCCTGCGCCTGAGGCAACTCCATTTGTTCGTAAAAACCTTGCTTGCCTGAAGCTTTGGAAGCCGCGCTGCCGCGAGTGGCGCGCTGTATCAAATCCAGACAGGCGGCATCTAGTTGATCATGCGGCACCACACGGTTCACCAAACCCCAGTCGGCTGCAGTTTGTGCGTTGATAGGGTCACCGGTCAAAGCCAGTTCCAGCGCGCGTTTGCGACCTATGCTGCGCGATACAGCCACCAACGGCGTATGGCAAAACAAACTGCCCTTGCCGCCGGGCAAGGCAAAAGCAGCCTGTTCTGAGGCAATCACCAAATCGCAAGTGGCCACCAGTTGGCAACCGGCCGCGGTAGCCAAGGCATGCACACGCGCCAGCACCGGCTGAGGCATGTGTTGCAAGCTGTTCATCATGTCGGTGCAAGCGGCAAATAACTGCTGCAAATGCGCAGCATCTGCACCGGCCATGTCAGCGAAGTTATGCCCTGCTGAAAACACAGGCCCATTGGCGGCCAGTATGACACCGCGTGCATCGCTGGTGGCAATCTGCGCAAACGCCAGAGTCAACTCGCGCATCATCTCAAGCGACAAAGCGTTGCGTTTCTCAGGCAGGTTCAGCGTCACCGTGGCGATGCCCTGTGTTTGACTGAGTTGCAAACATGAGAATTGCGTCATACGTTCACCTGTTCAATAGGTGGCTTGCAGCTCTGTGCAAAACCATGTCTACCTGAAAAGAGTCTGCCCGCAACTACAGGCAGTACCCTTGAGCTTCAAGGCAGTTTGTTATGTGCGCCGTCGCACAAGGGTTTGTTGGCACTGTGTTTGCAGCCGCAGAAATACACGGTCTTGCTTTCGTCAGCGTCAAATTTCACTGGCGTGAAGTCAGAGCCTTTGTGCGAACCGTCGCAAAAAGGTTGGGTTTTGCTTTGCCCGCAGGAACACCAGTAATAGCTTTTGCCTGCCTCGACATCAACCTTGCAAGGGGCTTTTTGAAAGACATGGGGTTCCATAGACAACTCCTGTGTAAGTAATATTGCATGATAAGCCCTGCATCCCATTCACAGCCAAAATAGTCAGCGCGAGCAGACTGGCACTGAAAATCTCAATGCACATGCATGAGCTGTGTGGCCAGCGTGACCAGCGCAATACCTGCTAGCAGCCAAATCACCTGCATGGCGGTGGCCGTGGCGGACAAACGTTTTTGCAATTGCGGAATCAAATCGGCCAAGGCCACGTAAACGTAGCTGCTGCTGGCAACCACCAGCATGAACGGCAGCCAGGCTTCGTGACCGTCGATCAGGAAAAAACCCAGCAGCCCGCCGACCACCGTGACGCCACCTGCCAGACTGAGTTTGAACAAGGCAGCGCGGCCCTGACCAAAGCCGCGTTGCAACACTGCCAGGTCTCCCATGTGGTGCGGGATTTCATGCGCCAGCACCGCGACGGACGCAGCAGCGCCCAGACTGATATTGGTCATGAACGCGGCCGCCACCAGAATGCCGTCACCGAAAGCATGCACGCTGTCACCGGCCAGCACCGCCCAACTGCCAGCAAAGCCGGCAGGCGCGTGTTCATGCGCATGGTCGTGGTGGTGGTGGTGTTCTTCGCCGTGCTCATGGCCGTGGTGCCACAACTCGGCCTTGTCGAGCAAAAAGAAAAACACCAGACCGGCCAGCAAGGTCATGAACAGCACTTGCGGCGTGATGTGAGATTCAAACGCTTCGGGCAGCAAATGCATAAATGCGGTGGCGAGCAAGGCACCTGCCGCCAGGCTGAGCAAATGCTGGGTAAAGCGGGCCAGCAGTGCGCGCGCCAACAGTGCTGCCAGCAGCACGCTGCCTACACCGGCACTCAAGGTGCCTGCCAATATCGCCAACAAGGTCAAGCTCATGTATTCTTCGCTTTGAAAGTCAGGAATTATGCGCCGCTGATCAAAGCAGGATCAATGCGCTTGGTCCCAGTTCAAACCCATACCAACCTCGGCAAGCAAAGGCACTTTGAGCGCGGCCACATCGGCCATCAGTCTGGGGACTTCTGTTTTTACCCAAAAAATTTCTGCATCCGGCACTTCAAACACCAGTTCATCGTGTACTTGCATGATCATGCGCGTGCCTTTGTGTTCGCTGTCCAACACCTGTTGCACCTTGACCATGCTGAGCTTGATCAAATCAGCGGCTGTGCCTTGCATGGGTGCGTTGATCGCGGCACGCTCGGCACCGGCGCGTCTGGGGCCGTTCGGTGAATTGATTTCAGGCAGATACAAACGCCGACCAAACACAGTCTCCACATAGCCTTGTGCCTTGGCCTGCGCCCGTGTGTCGTCCATGTAGCGCTTGACACCGGCAAAGCGTTGAAAGTAACGCTCTATGTAATTTTTCGCCGCCGTGTTGTCTATGCCTAAGGCCTTGGCCAGCCCGAAGGCGCTCATGCCGTAGATCAAACCGAAGTTGATCACTTTGGCATAGCGGCGCTGTTCGCTGCTGACGGTGTCAGGTGTCAACCCGAACACCTCGGCTGCGGTTGCTTTGTGCACATCCAAACCGTCGTGAAACGCTTTCAACAAAGCCGGGTCATTGCTTAAATGCGCCATGATGCGCAACTCGATCTGGCTGTAGTCGGCGCTGGCAATCACATGACCCGGCGGCGCGACAAATGCTTCGCGCACACGACGACCTTCGGGGGTGCGGATAGGAATGTTTTGCAAATTAGGGTCGTTGCTCGACAACCTACCGGTCACCGCCACGGCTTGCGCGTAATGCGTATGCACTCTGCCGGTTTGCGGCTGCGCCAGTTGCGCCAACTTGTCGGTGTACGTGCCTTTGAGTTTGGCTAATGAGCGGTGCTCCAGGATTTTTTTCGGCAAGGGGTAGTCTTCGGCCAATTTCTCCAGCACTTCCTCGTCGGTGCTGCGCGCACCGGTAGCGGTTTTTTTCACCACAGGCAAACCCAGTTTGTCGAAAAATATTTCGCCGAGTTGTTTAGGTGAAGCCAGATTGAAAGGTTGCCCGGCAATCTCGTAAGCCTCTTGCTCCAACTGCATGATGCGCAAACCTAAAGCGTGGCTTTGCGCGGCCAAAGTCGGCGCATCAATCAACACGCCGTTGCGCTCAATGCGATACAGCGCTTCGCTGCTTTGGATTTCCAACTGGTAAACAATATTCAGTTTCTCATCCGCCTGCAACAGCGGCCACAGCCTTAAATGCACAGCCAGTGTGAAATCAGCGTCTTCGCAGGCGTAATGCGCTGCGCGCGCCACATCCACCTGAGCGAATGAAATCTGGTGCACGCCCTTGCCGCACATGTCTTCATAAGACAAACCTTTGCGACCCAAGTGCCTGTCCGCCAGACTCTCCAACCCGTGCGGCTTGTGCACTTCCAATACATAGCTTTGCAACATGGTGTCGTGTACATAGCCTTGCACTTCGACACCGTGGTTGGCAAACACGTGCCGGTCGTATTTCACATGCTGCCCGAGTTTGGCTTTGCTGCCGTCTTGCAGCCAGGGTTTGAGACGCGCCAGCACTTCTTGTATAGGCAATTGCGCGGGCGCATCAGCGGCGTTGTGCGCCAGCGGTATGTAAGCCGCCTCGCCTGCGGACACACACACGCTGATGCCCACCAGTTGCGCCTGCATTTCCACCAGCGAGGTGGTTTCAGTATCAAGTGCCACCAGTTCAGCCTGCTGTATTTTTGTCAACCACTTGTCAAAGCTGTCCCAGTCCAACACGGTGTCGTAAGTCACCTCAGTAGACACCTCGGGTGCAGGCGTGTCAAACAACACACCGACTTCGCCGACACCGCCGCCTTGGTGCGCAGAGGACTGAGTTGCAGGCGCATCCGAGGACATGGAACTGACCAAACCTTTGAAACCGTATTGCTTGTAAAAATCCAGCAAGCCTGCTTCATCCACCGCCTGCACCAAGACACCGTCCAGCGAAGGCCATCCATTGACATAAGCGCTGAGGTCGCAATCGGTTTTCATGGTCACCAATTGCCGCCCGGTGGCCAGCCATTCCCTGGCCTGACGCAGGTTTTCACCGGCCACGCCTTTGATCTCAACAGCGCGCGCCAGCAAAGCATCTAAAGAACCGTATTCGGCCAGCCATTTGGCAGCGGTTTTAGGGCCAACTTTGGGGACGCCAGGCACGTTGTCCACCGTGTCACCGACCAGGGTCTGGAAATCGATCATCAATGAAGGTGGCACGCCGAATTCTTCGGTGACCCCGGCGATGTCGCGCTTTTTGCCGTTCATGGTGTCGATGATGGTGATGCGCTCGTTCACCAACTGGCTCAAATCCTTATCGCCGCTGGAGACGATGACGTTCAAGCCTTGGGTCGCCGCCACATGCGCCAGCGTGGCAATCACGTCATCGGCTTCCACACCGGGCACGTCCAGCAGCGGCCAGCCCATCATCCGCACCAAGCGGTGAATCGGCTCGATCTGGCTGCGTAAATCGTCCGGCATGGGCGAGCGCGTGGCCTTGTAGTCCGGGTAAATCTCATCGCGGAAAGTCGGTCCTTTGGCGTCAAACACGCAGACCGCGTGTGCCGTCGGCCATTCGCGGCGCAGGCTTTGCAGCATATTGACCATGCCTCGTATGGCACCAGTGGCCTGGCTGTTCGGGTCGTTGCGGTCGGCGCGCAAATCGGGCATGGCGTGAAAGGCGCGGTACAGGTAACTGGAGCCGTCGACCAGCAGTAATGTGGGTGTGTCTTGCATAACAGGGATTGTGCCTACAATCACGCCATCCTTTAGCTAGAGCTGTTCGCATCCTTTCCATGGCCGTTTTCACCGAAGTTTCCGAGCAGCAAGCCACAGAATTGTTGACCCAGCTGTCCATCGGCGAGCTGGTCAGCCTGCAAGGCATCAACAGCGGCATAGAAAACACTAACTATTTTCTGACAACCGACCAGGGCGAATACGTGCTGACGGTGTTCGAGCGCTTAAACCACACGCAGCTGCCGTTTTACCTGTACCTGATGAAACACCTGGCCTCGCGTGGTGTTGCGGTGCCGGATCCGCAGTCCAACCACCAAGGCGATATTTTGTTGACGCTGCTGGACAAACCCGCAGCTGTGGTCAATCGGCTGCCAGGCGCTTGCCTGGACGAGCCGGCCGCGGTGCATTGCGCCGCCATGGGCCAGACCTTGGCGCACATGCACCTGGCCGCCAAAGACTATGACCGGCATCAAATCAATCTGCGCGGCCTGAACTGGTGGAATGAGACTGTGCCGCAAATCCTGCCTTTTTTGTCTCAACACCAATGGCAGTTATTGACACACGAACTGACGTTTCAAAACCACCTGACCGGCTTGTCTGCCTATGAAGCCATGCCGGGCGGCGCGGTACACGCAGACGCTTTCCGCAACAACGTGCTGTTTGACGGCGAAGCGCTCAGCGGTGTGTTTGATTTTTATTTCGCCGGTGTCGACCGCTGGCTGTTTGACCTGGGCGTGTGCATCAACGACTGGTGCGTAGACCTGGACACCGGCGTGCTGGATCGTTTGCGCTTTGAGGCTATGCTGCATGCTTACCAGCAGGTACGTCCACTGAGCGCGGCCGAACGTTCCATGTTCAACCCCATGTTGCGCGCGGCTGCGCTGCGTTTCTGGATTTCGCGTTTGTGGGATTTCCACTTGCCGCGCGAAGCCAGTTTGTTGCAACCCCATGACCCGGCGCACTTTGAACGTGTGTTGGTACAAAGGCTGTATGACCCTGTCACACTCTAAGCCATGAAACTTAATGTCGTCAAAGCCCGTCAAGGCTCCACCTGGGTGCGCCAGGGCATACGCACTTTCTGGCGTCAGCCGCTGGCGCTCAGCGGTCTGTTTCTGCTGTTCATGGCGCTGGCCTCGCTGTCTTCCATGCTCTCGTATGGCGGCACGTTTCTAGGCTTGATGTTCATACCGGCTGCCTCTTTGGGCTTGATGGCGGCTGCGCGCGAAGCCGATCTGGGACGCTTTCCCATGCCGTCCATGCTCATCATCGGTTTCAAGCAAGGTGCGGCGCAAAGCAAGCAAATGGTTTTATTGGGCTTTTTCTACGCCTTGTTGTTTTGCTTTGTGCTGGCCATGTCCACCATGTTTGACAACGGCGACTTCGCCCGCATGTACATGGCCGGCGGCAACCTGAGCGAAGAACATGTATTAAACGAGCATTTTCAAACGGCCGCTTTGTTTTCTATGTTGTTGTACCTGCCTTTGTCTTCCTTGTTCTGGCATGCGCCTGCGCTGATGCACTGGCATGCGCAGCCGCTGGCCAAAAGCATATTCTTTAGCTTCATGGCTTGCTGGGCCAACTGGCGGGCATTTGCCGTTTTCGGCCTGACCTGGCTGAGCATATTTTTGATGACCAGCGTCTTGCTCAGTCTGATCAGCATGGTGTTTGATGAAGGCCAGTTGTCCTTGACACTCATGCTGCCAGCCATGCTGATGCTGGCCACCATGTTTTTCACTTCCAGCTATTACAGTTTCCGCGACTGCTTTGTCAGCGAACCGGTGCTGGCATAAACGCTTTTAAACAGGCGTCAATTTAGCGACCGACAGCGCCAGCCATTTCACGCCGTGGCGGTTGAATTTCACTTGAGCGCGAGCATCATCCCCCACACCTTCCATAGACACCACGGTACCTTCCCCGAACTTGGTGTGAAACACCTGCAAGCCGCTTCGGACCCAGGCGTTCGGGCCGCTGGCAGTCGCCGGATTTGCGCGTTGAGGAATAGAAGGCGGCGTCGGTGTGAAAAAACCGGCACGGCCTGAATCTTTGTCGCCGAAGCCCGAGGCTCTGCTGCCCCACATGGGCTGTGCCTGCAAACCGGTTTTAGGTGTTAACCACTTCATGGTGTGCTCGGGCATTTCGTCAAAAAACCGGCTTTTGATGTTGTAGCGGGTCTGGCCGTGCAACATGCGGGTTTGCGAATGACTCAGGTACAAGCGCTTGCGCGCGCGCGTGATGGCCACATACATCAAACGGCGTTCTTCTTCCAGACCTTCGAAATCGCTCATGGCGTTTTCATGCGGGAACAGGCCTTCTTCCAGGCCGGTGATGAACACGCAATCAAATTCCAAACCTTTGGCCGCGTGCACGGTCATGAGTTGCACCGCGTCCTGTCCGGCCTGCGCCTGGTTGTCACCGGCTTCCAAAGCAGCGTGACTGAGAAAGGCCGCCAACGGGGACAAGGTTTCACCAGTGTCAGCATCCGGTTGCAAAGGTGTGCCGGCTGCGGCTGCTTGCGAAGCGGCAAAGTCGGCCTGGCTTTGCAAAGCCTCGTCCACCGGCAGCGCCACCGCGTCTTTGCCGAAGCCTTCTTGCGTGACGAAGCTTTCTGCAGCGTTGACCAACTCTTGCAAGTTCTCCACCCGGTCTGCGCCTTCGCGCTCGGCCTGGTAGTGCTCAATCAACTGGCTGTGGTCCAGCAAGAGTTCAATGATTTGTTTTAGCGTTTGGCCTTGGGTTTGCTCGCGCAACACATCGAGTTTGGCGACAAACGCAGAAATATTCGCACCCGCCTTGCCGCTGATGCTGCTGACCGCGTCGTGCAAAGCGCAACCGCTGGCGCGGGCTGCGTCTTGTAATTGCTCGATGCTGCGCGCGCCTATGCCGCGCGGCGGGAAATTGACCACCCGCATGAAACTGGTGTCGTCGCGCGGGTTCTCGAGCAAACGCAAATACGCCAGCGCGTGTTTGATTTCGGCGCGCTCGAAAAAGCGCAAACCGCCATACACGCGGTAAGGCATGGCGGCGTTGAACAAAGCGGTTTCAATCACACGGCTTTGCGCGTTGCTGCGGTAAAGAATGGCGACTTCGCTGCGGGCCACCACACCTTTTGCACCGTCACCGTCGCGCCCATCACGCAGCAGTTGTTTGATCTCTTCCACCATCCAATTGGCCTCGGCCAAATCGCCGGGCGACTCCATCACCCGCACCGGCTCGCCCGCACCTTGCGTGGTGTGCAGGTTTTTACCCAGGCGGGTTTTGTTGTGCTTGATCAGCTCGTTAGCCGTGTCCAGAATATGGCTGTGGCTGCGGTAGTTTTGCTCCAGCTTGATCTGGTGTTGCACCTCGAACTCACGCACAAAATCGGCCATATTGCCGACGCGTGCGCCGCGAAACGCGTAAATGCTCTGGTCATCGTCACCTACCGCGAGCACGGCGCTGCCCGCGCCGCTGAGTAACTTAATCCAAGCGTATTGCAGCTTGTTGGTGTCTTGAAACTCGTCTATCAAAATGTGTGTAAAGCGCTGGCGGTAATGTTCGCGCAAAGGTTCGTTATCCCGCAGCAATTCATAACTGCGCAACATCAACTCACCGAAATCCACCACGCCTTCGCGCTGGCACTGGTCTTCGTACAGTTGATACAGCTCAACTTTTTGACGCGTCTCCGGGTCGCGCACCATCACATCCTTGGGGCGCTGGCCTTCTTCTTTGCAACCGGCGATGAACCATTGCACTTGCTTGGGCGGAAAGCGTTCATCGTCGATATTGAATTGCTTGAGCAAGCGCTTGACCGCAGATAACTGGTCTTGCGTGTCCAAAATTTGAAATGCCTGAGGCAGATTCGCCAGCTTCCAATGCGCCCGCAAAAACCGGTTGCACAAGCCGTGGAACGTGCCTATCCACATGCCGCGCACATTCACCGGCAGCATGGCGCTCAAACGCGTCAGCATTTCCTTGGCCGCTTTGTTGGTGAAAGTGACCGCCATCAAACCGCCGGGCGTGACCTGACGGGTTTGCAGCAACCAGGCGATACGCGTGGTCAATACCCGCGTCTTGCCGGATCCGGCACCGGCCAGTATCAGCGCATGCTGCCCCGGCAAAGTGACGGCGGCTTGCTGTTCGGGGTTGAGGCCTTGTAACAAAGGGGAGGAGAAGTCGGGGGAAAGGCCTGTGAGCATCAGCCGATTGTAGGAAACAACTCAGCGTCGGCAGATGTATAACAATGTTTGACACTTGGGGTGCGGCTCACTAAACTGTCTGCCAGTCGTCAAGAAAGGCCGTGAAGATGGAAGTCGTACTGAAAAAAATGGGCAACAGCACCGCCTTGATACTGCCGCCGCCTGTGCTGCGTGACCTCGGCATGAAAGCCGGTCAACCCCTGCGACTCTCCACCACCGCCGATGGAAAAGTCGTGCTGGAACATAAACGCAAACACCATTTGGCTGATTTGATTGCGCAATGCGACAGCAAGGCAGCGCCGCCGGCAGACATGGCGCTTTGGGACCAGTCCAAGCCCGCTGGTCAGGAGGTCTGGTAATGGCTGTGTTCGATCGAGGAGATATTGTCAGCGTACCCCTAGACCCCGTTATCGGTCGTGAACAACGCGGCACCCGGCCGGCTTTGGTACTGACCACCAAAAATTTCAACCGCTTAGGTGATGTGCTGGTTGCCCCGATTTCACAAGGCGGCGACCATGCGCGCTATGCGGGTTTTGCTGTGAACCTCACCGGGAGTGGTTGTAAAACCCAAGGCGTCGCCCTGGTCAACAAAATCCGCATGCTCGACTTAGCTGCACGCCAGGCCAAAAAAATTGAACGTGCGCCACCCATGGTGATTGAGGATGCCTTGAGTCGCATAGAGGCCATGCTGTCCTGACCAGCCGTGTCGCGTCACAGTCGCTGATATATCTAGAGCACGGGGTCAGTCAACCTGCGTAGAATCAATTACCGGGCCCAAGATTCTTGCGTCCGGTTTATTTAACCGGCCAGGCCAAGCGCTCTCCTTGTTTATTTTTGGAGCCTGGTTCATGGAAATTTTTGATTACGACAATATTCTTTTACTGCCGCGCAAATGCCGTGTGCAAAGCCGCTCTGAATGCGACACCGGTGTCACCTTAGGCAAACATACATTCCGGCTTCCTGTGGTTCCCGCCAACATGAAAACCGTGGTGAATGAAAGCATTTGCGAATGGCTGGCAGCCAACGGCTACTTTTATGTGATGCACCGCTTTGATTTGGACAACGTCAAGTTTGTGCGCGACTGCAAAACCAAAGGCATGTACGCCTCGGTGTCGCTGGGGGTCAAGCAAGCTGACTATGACACCGTGGCTGCGTGGCGCGCCGAAGGCCTGAGCCCGGACTACATCACCATCGATATCGCGCACGGCCATTCAGACAATGTGCATCGCATGATCACGCATTTGAAAGAACAGTTGCCAGACGCTTTCATCATCGCGGGCAATGTCGGCACGCCCGAGGCGGTGATTGACCTGGAGACCTGGGGCGCGGACGCGACCAAGGTCGGCGTAGGACCTGGCAAAGTCTGCATCACCAAACTCAAAACCGGCTTCGGCACCGGCGGTTGGCAGCTATCTGCATTGAAGTGGTGCGCACGTGTGGCCACTAAACCCATCATTGCCGACGGCGGTATTCGCGAACACGGTGACATCGCCAAGAGCGTGCGCTTTGGCGCGTCCATGGTAATGATCGGCTCCATGCTGGCCGGTCACGAAGAGTCTCCGGGACAGACGGTAGAGGTAGACGGTCGCTTGTTCAAGGAATACTACGGTTCGGCCTCGGACTTCAACAAAGGCGAATACAAACACGTCGAAGGCAAGCGCATTTTGGAGCCGATCAAAGGCCATTTGAAAGACACGCTGTGCGAAATGCAGGAAGACTTGCAAAGCTCCATCTCTTATGCGGGCGGCACGCGCTTGATGGACATTCGCAAAGTCAATTACGTCATACTCGGCGGGGCCAATGACGGTGAACATCTGTTGATGTAAAACCCTGTGCTCTGACATATTCAACGGAGAAACCAAGCCATGACAACCAACTTGATCCGTAATTATTTGTATAAATTTCAGGCATAAAAAAAACGGCCCTACCGTTCCGAGGAGCAGGGCCGTTAAACCGGGAAACCCCGGGGACTTTTTTTTACTTCTTAGGGAGTTTGTAAATCATCAAAGTACCGCCCTGGGGAACCAGGGTGGTAGTGCCTTTGACATTGTCAATCGCACCGGCCAGACGCTGGGCATCCACGCCCCAACCGGCTTGCACAGCGATGTATTGCTCTCCATCGACTTCATAGGAACTTGGCACGCCGATCACGCCGGAAGGCGCATTGGTTTCCCATAGCAATTTGCCTGTTTTGGCATTGAAAGCACGGAATTTACGGTCAGGTGTACCACCCGCAAACACCAGACCACCGCCGGTTGCCATCAAAGGGGTCCACAACTGGTCTTTGAAGTTGTGAGTCCAGGCCAGCTTGCCGGTTTTGATGTCCCATGCCTGTAGTTCACCGATGTGGTCTTTGGCGCCAGGGCCAAGACGTGTATTGGTAATCACTTCAGCAATAGGGAAGCCGATGTACAACTCGCCAGCCTTGTAAGGTATGACTTCGCCTTTAGGCAGGGTCGAGCACATGTTGTTGTTCGCAGGGATGTAGAACAAACCTGTTTTCGGGCTGTAGGCCTCAGGAGACCAGTCTTTGCCGCCCCACAAACCGGGACAGAAATCCGCGCCGTTTTTCAAGCTGGGTTTTCTGGACATGTCATAGGTCGGACGGCCGGTGACCGGGTCCACGCTCTTGAACACGTTGTTACCAACATAAGGCCAGGCGTTGACGAACTTGATGGCACCGCCCGAGCGCTCGAGCACCCACAGGTAGCCGTTACGGCCGGCGTGCACCGCAGCTGACACTTTGCGACCCTTGATTTCGGTGTCGATCAGCAGCGGCGGTGTGACCTCATCCCAGTCCCATGAATCATTGGGTGCGTACTGGTGGTGACCTTTGATGTCGCCGGTGTCTACGTCTATCGCCAACACAGAACTGGCGTACAAGTTGTCGCCTTCGCGCATGTCAGGTGTCCATGGGCCGGGGTTCCCGGTGCCCCAATAAGCGATATTGGTTTTGGCGTCATACGTACCGGTCACCCAGACACTGCCGCCGCCGGTTTTGTAAGAGCCGTTATCAGGCCATGTGTTACCGCCTGGTTCGTTGGGCGCAGGAATGGTATGACGCTTCCACACTTGTTTGCCGGTGTTGGCATCGACTGCGGCAATAAAACCGCGCACACCGTATTCGCCGCCGGACACGCCGACCATGATCTTGCCTTTGACAGCCAAAGGAGCCAGCGTCATGTAGTAGCCGGTTTTCCAGTCTTCAATCGCAACAGTCCACAGCACTTTGCCGGTCTTGGCGTCCAGTGCAACCAGGTTGCAATCGGTGGTGGCGACATAGAGTTTGTCTCCATACAGCGCAACGCCACGGTTGGTCGGGTGCAATTGGAACAGCTCAGGCGCTATTTCCTTTTTGTAGCGCCACAGTTCCATACCGGTTTTGGCATCCAGAGCAATGACCTGGTTTTGCGGTGTGGTGATGTACATGTAACCATCATTGACGATAGGAGGTGCCTGGTGACCTTCCTGCACGCCGGTCGTGAACGACCAGGCTTGTTGTAGCTTGCCTACGTTAGCTGTATTGATTTTTTCCAAGGGGCTATAGCCCCAACCCTGGTAGTTACCGCGGGTGGACAGCCAGTTACGTGGCTCCGGGTTTTGCAGACGCGCGTCTGTCACCGGGTTGTAAGGACCGGCGGCCTGAACGGCTACCGATGCCAACAACAGTGACATGGCGGCTGCCACGGGTTTGAATGTCAACTTCATACTTATCTCCTCTGTTTCAATGGACGCCCTGTAAAGGGTTGTATTGACGCCGGCCGCTGCCGGGCGTCGACTGATTCCCCGGTCTTAAGCGCCGGGTTTGGCTGAAAAACCGCTGTTGATGGCCAGCACATCGTTATCGCTGGTCAAACCTATCCAGGGCAGACTTTTGGAGGACGGCCCTTTAACCACGGCACCGGTTTGTAAAGGATTGAACTTGGACAAATGGCAAAAGCACAACAGGCTTTTGTCGTTCTTGGACCACTCGGTGACCTCGCAGCCCTGGTGGGTGCAAATGGCCGAAAACGCCAGCACACCCGAGACCGCAATGGCCTTGGCCTCCGGCGTCAAATCGGCTTCGTCAAAACGCAGCAGCAGCAATTTGTCCATGCGTGTGGCATCACGCAGCTTTTGCGTCGCCGGGTCCATGGCATACGCCAGCACCGGCTTGACACCTATGGGTATGTCTTGCACTTTCAAAGGCTGTTTGATATCTCCTTTGGCGGACATGAGCAAATCGCCTTTTTGAATGTCGCTGACCACGCCTTGGGCCCAAACCGGAATACCGCACACACCGGCGGCACCTGCACTGGCAATTTGAATGATCTGACGTCTGCTGGGATTCATAAGCTTTGTTGTACTTGTTTTAATAAGGGTATGGAATAGGTGTTTCAAGCTACAGAAGACTGTTTCTGCGGTTCTGAAAACTGCTCGCGCAAGCGCCTGTGCACGATTTTTCCAGTGGCAGTGCGCGGCATGTCAGCAGCCGACACAAAACGTATCTCTTTGGGCAATTTGTAGCCCGCCAGTGTGTGTTTACACCATTGCTTGAGTTCATCTGCCTGGCAATCTGCATCGGGTTTGAGCGCCACCACCGCCAGTACGGTTTCGCCCCATTTGTCATGCGGCACACCGATCACAGCGGTTTCTTGTACCGCCGGGTGCGCGGCCAGCACAGCCTCAACCTCAGACGGGTAAACGTTTTCGCCGCCGCTGATGATCATGTTGCTCTTGCGGTCCATCAGCCAGATGAAGCCGTCTGCGTCGCGCCGCGCCATGTCGCCCACAGAACACCAGGCGCCTGCGTAAGCTTGTTCGGTTTTCTCGGGTGCATTCCAATAACCTTCAAACGCATACGAGGTGCAGGAATACAACTCGCCGACCTCGCCGTCCGCCACTTCGCGCCGGTTTTCATCCAAGATACGTATAGGGCCGCTACCGGCCCATTCGCGACCGACCGAGCCCAGCTTGGTCAACTGTTCTTCGGGGCGCAATATCGTCACCCAGCCGGCTTCGGTCGAGCCGTACAACTCGTACAACTGACCGTTAGGAAACAGTTTTTGGATATCGCGCTTTAGCCTTTCATTGGCCGGCGCAGATGAAATCAACAACCGCGCCACACTGCCGGTGGCGAATTGCGCGCTGGCTTCTACCGACAAACCCAGCATCATGATGTAGTGCGTGGGCACCAGCGACGTGAAGGTGATGCCGTTATTGCACAGCAACTCCATGACACGCGCCGGATCGAAGCTGGCGCTGTCGTCAATGTAAATGCAAGCGCCTAAATGCATGAAAGTATTGGCAAAGTAAAGTGAATTGGCGTGGCACAAAGGCATGACCAGCAAAGCCTTGTCACGCCGGGTGAAGCCCATTTCCATGGCGGTGGCGTAGGCAATCAAGGTGCTGGCCTCATGGCTGCGAATAGCGCCCTTGGGCTTGCCGGTGGTGCCGGACGTGTACATCAAGGCACAGGTGTCCGAGGGTTTAACCTCGGGCCAGCGCCCAGGCACAACGGCCTGATGTATCAATTTTTCATAATCCAGCCAGCCGTCTTGCGTCTGCCCGCCGATTTGCACCCGGGCGCGCAACGCAAGCGCAGGCATGACCTCGTGCACCCGTTCCTGCAACACCGGCGTACATAAGAGCGCGGCGGCCCGGGCGTCTTGCAGGATGTAAGCGATTTCATGGCCGGTCAGCCGGAAGTTCAACGGCAACGCGACCAGCCCGGCGCGCGCCAGGGCCACATAAATCTCCAGCCATTCAATACAGTTGTGCGCCAGCACGGCCACCCGGTCGCCGTGGTTCAAGCCCTGGGCCAGCAAGGCGGCGGCCAAGCCGTCGGCGCGCCGGTCCCAATGCTCAAAACTCAGGCTGCGGCGCGAGTCCATGGCGCCGGTGTCGGACGGACGCAAACGCGCGTGCGAACGCACCATGTCGGAAATATTCAATAACTGTCTCAAAGCACCATCTCTAGGTTAAACACCGATTTTTGTCACAGGAGCCAAGGAATATAGTATTCTGAATTCAGAATTCACTCGGTATTATCCCGAACAGCTGATGCCGCAAACCCTGACAACCCTAAGCAAGAGACCTGAAGATGAGTACCCACACCCCCGCCAGTGACGACCTGAAAGTCGCCGATCTGATTGCCCGCTTCATCAAAAGCCAAGGCGTACAAAGGGTTTACGGCCTGTGCGGCGGCCACATCATGCCCGTCTGGATGGCCTTGGACGCCCACGGCATACGCATCATCGATGTGCGCGACGAGCGCGCGGCAGTTTATATGGCGCATGCCGAGTCAGAGTTGACCGGTACTTTGGGTGTCGCGCTGGTGACCGCCGGCCCGGGTGTCACCAACGCCATGACCGGCATAGCCAATGCGCATGTGGCGCGTGCGTCGGTGCTGGTGCTCTCAGGCACGCCGCCGCTGGCGCAGGAACACCGGGGCGCTTTGCAGGACATGGTGCACACCGAGCTGGTGGCCTCCATCACGCGGCTGGCACGCACGGTGCGCCACCCTGCGCTGGTGTTATCCACCTTGAACGAGGCCGCAGCGCGGGCCATGGGCCACGGCGGCGAGCCAGGTCCGGTCTACCTGGATTTCCCGGTCGACGTGCTGCGCGCTTGCCCCCCGGCCGCGGTCTTGTTGCCCGAGTTTTTCAAGCCGGTTCAAGCCCGGGCCACCGTTCCGCTACCGGCCGATGTGCTGGCCGCGGCAGAGCTGCTGTGGCAGGCCAAGCGGCCTTTGTTTATTTCCGGGCGTGGTGCCAAAGGCGCTTCAGCACCGTTACAAAAACTGTTGACCCTGTTGGGCGCGGCCTATCTGGACACCGGCGAAAGCCGCGGGCTGGTGCCGCCCGACCATGCCAGCGTGGTGGCGGCCATGCGCGGCGGCGTCATGGGCCAGGCAGATGTGGTGGTGACGCTCGGGCGCAAACTCGATTTCCAGCTGGCCTTCGGCTCACCGGCTATTTTTGGTCAAGCCAAATTCATACGGCTGGCCGACAACGCCGCTGAACTGCGCGACAACCGCCGCGGTGAAGTGGAGTTGCTGGCTGATGTGGCGCAAAGCCTGCAAGCTTTGTGCGAAGCTGGCGCGGGTCGCCAAGCGGCCAGCGATACGGCGTGGCTAGGAGGTTTGCGCCAGCAACACCTGGCGCGCGCGGCCAAATTGCAAGTCAGCATGCAACAGGCTCCACCCGGTGGCGACGGACTGATGCACCCCAACCGCCTGCTGGCCGAATTGCAAAAACAATTGCCCGCTGACACGATTCTGGTGGCCGACGGCGGCGATTTCCTGAGTTTTGCGCGTGTGGGTTTGCAGGCGGAAACCTATCTGGATCCTGGCCCCTTGGGCTGCATAGGCGTGGGCACACCGTTTGGCGTGGCCGCCAGCCTGGCCTGTCCGGATCGCACCGTGGTGGTCGCCACCGGCGACGGCGCTTTTGGCTTCAACGCCATGGAAATCGACACCGCCGTCAGACACAAAGCACCCTTGCTGGTGGTGGTGGCCAACAATGGCTCCTGGGCCATTGAAGTGCGCGACCAGCAGCAAACCCACGGCCGTGTGGTCGGTACACGCTTGCAATTCGCCGACCACGCCGGCATGGCCCGAGCCTTTGGCATGCACGCGCAGCGGGTTGAAAAAGCTGAAGATTTACCGGCAGCCATCGCGCTGGCCCTGCAAAACCGCCCGGCTTTGCTGGATGTGCTGGTCACGCCCGAGGCCGAATCGTCGGACGCCAAGTCGGGGCTTGCCTGGGTACCGGATCTGCAAGCGCTGACGGCATGGGATGATGCAGAACGTCAGTGGCGCAACCATTCCGAATGAAGCCGCAAGTTTTATAAGTAGAAGCTGTCAAAGGTAGATGATGAAAATTCTGTCTGTGCAACCCAACCTGGTCGAGCAGGTACACGAGGCCATACTGCTGGAAATTTCCGCAGGCAAGCTCACGCCCGGTACCCGCATCATCCAGGAACAGATTGCCAGCGAACTCGGCGTCTCACGCCAACCGGTGCAACAGGCCTTGCTGCTGTTGCGCAACCAGGGCTTGCTGCGCGACGCGCCTGGGCGCGGGCTGATCGTGGCGCCGCTGGACCCGGACTACATACGCCAGATGTACGAGGTACGCGCAGTGCTCGAAGGCCTGGCATTTCGCAAAGCCGCGATGAACAATTCAGCCACCGCCCGCAATCAGGGCCCGGCCTTGATTGAGCAGGGTCGAAAAGCCGTGAAAAGCGGTCTGGTGACACAACTCATCAGCGCCGACATGGCGTTTCACCATTTTGTTTACGGCTTGTCAGACAACCTGCTGGTGGCACCCACCATGGACGCGCATTGGACATACACGCAGCGCGTCATGGGCGAGGTGTTGATGCGCGACGAAAAACCGCGCGACATCTGGGACCAGCACGAGGATTTGCTGCAATCAGTGGTAGATGGTGATCCGGCGGCAGCAGAAAAAAAAGCCCGCCAGCACATCATGGATACCGCCAACTTCATCATTGACCGTCTGTCTGCGCTTTAAAGCCGTCGCACTCACCACTTGTTGCGAAGTTCACGCAATTTGGTGAACACAGTTTCATCATTTAGCGGCCCTGTCAATTCAGCAAACGAAGCGCGCAACTGCGCTTGCACGCTGCGGCTATCGAGCCGGAAAAAAGTATTGATCTCGCGCTCGACCTGCAAAGTCGTGACCAGCGGCTTGTTCACATCCTGAGCGCTGACCTGTTTTAAAAGCGTTGCGGCTTTGTCGTTGTCGGGTTCGCGGTTGAGTGTGAATCGCAAATTGTTTTCTATGTAATCGTGGCCCGGGTAAATCAAGGTGTTGTCAGGCAAGCGATTCAGTTGCTGACTGAAGGTATGAAACATAGACTGCACATTGCCGCCGTTGTGGCAATTGCCTGCACCGGCGTTGAACAAAGTGTCGCCGGAAAACAGCGCGGGCTGATCGGTGTGCGAGCGCAAGCAGATATGGCACATGGTATGCCCCGGTGTGTCCATGGCTTCAAGCTCCACGGTCTTGCCGACTTTGATGATGTCACCTGCAATCAGACCGCGAAACATGCCAGGTATGGCGTGACCGGCCTTGGCATGCGCCAGCACCTTGGCACCAGTGGCATCGACCACCGCCTGGTTGCCGCCGGTGTGGTCATGGTGTTCATGCGTATTCAATATTTGCGTGATCTGCCAGCCTGCTTCTTTGGCTGACTGCAAGCATTTATCGCTGTCCAGCGGGTCTATGGCCAAGGCTTCGCCAGTTTCGCTGCAAGCAATCAGGTAGTTGAAATTGCGGTAAGCATTGGCTGTCCATATTTGTTTGACGATCATGGCCATGGTTTCTATGTTCCTAGTTAAATAAACCGTTATTGCAACAACAATCTATTGTTTCATCATTCAGTCACACTGCGTTCTTAAGCTATGGTACATACAGATGCATGGCTTGCTCTGTTAATCACAGTCATCCTTTGGGGAATGCATGCACTACAGAGCAGTATTTATCTCTGACCTGCACCTGGGTACACCGGGCTGTCAGGCCGAGGCACTGTTGGATTTTTTAAAGTCCCACACCAGCGATAGTTTGTACCTTATTGGCGATATCGTAGACGGCTGGCAACTCAGACGCAAATGGTATTGGCCGCAAGCGCATAACGACGTGGTGCAAAAACTTCTGCGCAGGGTACGCAAAGGCAGTCGCGTGATTTACATACCCGGCAACCACGACGAGTTTGCACGTGAATTTGTGGAACACCATTTCGGTGGCATTGAAGTGATGGAAGAAGCCACGCATACCTTACTCGACGGTCGCAAACTCTGGCTGATTCACGGCGACTATTTTGACGCTGTGGTGCAGTACGCCAAGTGGCTTGCTTATGTCGGCGACAGTTTGTACGAGTTGACCTTGCGCTTGAACCGGCACTTCAACCGTTTGCGCGCCAGACTGGGCATGCGCTACTGGTCACTGTCTGCCTACCTCAAAGGCAAGGTCAAGAAAGCGCTGAACTTTGTCACTGACTTTGAAAACGCCGTGGCACACGAAGCGCAAAAGCGCGGTTACCAAGGCGTGGTCTGCGGCCATATTCACCGCGCTGAAATCCGCATGATCAACGGCATTCTGTATTGCAACGACGGCGACTGGGTGGAAAGCCGCTCGGCCCTGGTTGAACATATGGATGGTCATCTGGAATTGATTTTCTGGGACCAGGAACTGGACTTCACGCCTGCCAAAGTACGTTTATTGCCGGAACCCGCCGTCGTGCCTGAACCCGCCAGCCTGGTGTCCTGATCCGCTCAAAGTGGCCTCACACAAGCGCGGTTTTTATGTTCTGATCGCTGCTCAGTTTGCTTCAGCATTGGCCGACAACGCCATGTTGTTGTTGGTCATCGCAGTCTTGCAGGCCCAAGGGCAAGCGGCCTTTTGGATACCGCTGATCAAGGTGATGTTCACCTTGTCTTATGTGCTGTCAGGCCCTTGGGTAGGCGCATGGTCTGACAGCCGACCCAAACACAGCGTGATGATGGGTGCCAATGGGTTGAAAATTCTTGCCTGTCTGGCACTGCTGGCTGGTGTGGATCCGATTGCCGCATTCGCGCTGACCGGCCTGGGCGCTGCCGTGTATGCCCCGGCTAAATACGGGTTGGTCACTGAACTCGTTCCCGCAGAAGAATTGGTGCATGCCAACGCCTGGATAGAAGTCACTGCCGTATGTGCCGCTTTGTTCGGCGTCATGCTGGGCGGCGCCTTGGTGTCAGGTATTTGGTTGAACTCTCAACTGTGTATCTTCCTCACAGATTGGTTACCGTTGAATCAACTTTATGCGGTCTCCATGTCAGCAGTTGGCATGCTGTATTTGCTAGCTGCGTTGCTCAATCTTTACATTCCAGACAGCGGTAAACGCTATGCAGCCACGGCTTGGAACATAGCCTCGGTGTGGCGACATTTTTGCCAAGACCAGCGAACCTTATGGCGTGACCCCTTGGGCGGCATCAGCTTGTCGGTCACCAGTTTATTCTGGGGAGTCGGTGCCAGCATGCAGTTACTGGTACTCGCCTGGGCCCAGGCGATGTTGGATTTGAATTTGACGCAAGCCGCTTACCTGCAAGCCGGCACCGCCATCGGTGTGATGGCAGGCGCGGTATTGGCGGCACGCTGTGTGTCTTTGACCAATGCGCCTAAGGTCTTGAGCGCAGGCATAGGCTTGGGTCTGGCCCTGCCTTTGATGACGCTGGTTCACACCTGGCCTTGGGCGCTGGCTTTGACACTGGCTCTGGGCATGCTGGGCGGTTTTTTTGTCGTGCCCATGAATGCCATGTTGCAGGCACGCGGCGTGAAACTATTGAGCGCCGGGCGTTCTATCTCGGTGCAAAACACGTGTGAAAACAGCAGCGTCTTGCTGCTCTTAAGCGCTTACAGCCTGTTGGTGTTTTTGCATGTGCCGGTGCAAGGTTTGATTTGGGCACTGGCAACCCTCATCTCCACTGGCATGTGCGCCATGACCTGGCGCTACCGGCAAATTTCACGCGACGCGGTTGTCAGCGGGTAAGTGCATCAGCGCTTGACCCATTTTCAGCACACGGCCTTCTTCTATGCCTTCAGCAAAGCTGAATGATTCAGGCACAAATATAAGAATGGTCGAACCGTGCTGGAACCAACCGAGTTCATCGCCCTTGTCAAACGCTGCATCACACGACACATCCAAGGGGCCGTGGCAGACATCGCGCAACAGCCCGTCGAGCGCATGCAAGCGAATGCTGGCCACCAGCACCGCCGCCACCGGCACCAATGCCACCGGGTAAGCCTGCGGCCCTATTTCAGTCTCCAGCAAGGCTCTCTCGTTTTTGCAAAAAAGTTTTTCAACCCGCTTCAAAGCAATAGGGTTGACGTTCCAGGTGTCCCCGGAAAAATACTGCACCCGCTTTAACCTGCCTTGGAATGGCGCGTGGAACCGGTGGTACATGGAAGAAGTGATGCGTATGGTCATGAACCAACCGTTATGCCAATGAGCGGCGCTGGCTTGCTCGCCCAGCAAATCTTTGAGCGAATAGGGAAAGCCTTTGGCTTGAAACACTTGGCCGTCGTGCACCCGGCCCATGGCGCCGACAATGCCGTCACACGGGCTGGTCAATACATCGGGCGACATATCCACGGTTCTGGCACCGGGTTTGAGCTCGCGGATAAAACAGTCGTGCAAGCTGTCGAAATGCGTTTTGCGGGCCTCGGACAAGTCCAGATCCGCGAAACTCCGCCAGACAGCAATCGATGCATCCCGTACCCAAGGATGGCGTATTTGGCTGAACCAGCCTATGAAACGGGTCAATGCCGCCCTGGGAATACGGTTAGTCAACAAAAAATTTAAATCTTCGTTGGCACCTATTTTTTGAAATACATCGCGAATAGTCATCATTTTTTAACCCAATCGTCATACAAAGGAGGTTTTGAAAGGAAACGCTTGATGGAGTTGCTCAATACACTGACCCTGACTGCAAGTGCACTGGCTTGCGCAGTGCTGCTGAAAAAAATGCACCAACGCCTGCAACTGTCCATGGCCAAGCACCCTTCGCTGGGTGGTCATTTGCGCATGTCCAAACGTGTGGCTGCTTGGATTCCAGCCTACAGCTACCGGGATGAGCAGTGGTTTGCTGCCGATCAAGCGCCGCAGACTGTGGTGTTGCAGCGGCAACAAAGCTTGCAGGCATTGGCGCACCGCTTGCAATCGCGCAGTCCGAACACACTGGCCATGTCGGCCCAAGTCAAACCCATGATTTCGGATTTGCAATTGATCAGCCAATACCGCGTGCCCTACCAGTTTCGCGAACAACTCAGCCAACACATACAACTGGGCAGCTTCTGGCGCGAAAGCGAGGGGGTTTACCTGACCGACATGGACGGTAACCGTTACTTTGATGTCACCGGCTCGTACGGTGTCAATTTGTTCGGTCTGGACTTTTACAAAGCCTGCATTGCAGAAGGCGTGTCCCGTGCGCAAGCGCTGGGCCCCGTGCTCGGTTCTTACCACCCCTGTGTGCTGGATAACGTCAAACGCTTGTGTGACATCTCCGGCATGCAAGAAGTGTCGTTTCACATGTCGGGCACCGAAGCGGTTATGCAAGCCGTGCGCCTGGCGCGTTACCACAGCCGCAAACGCAAGATTGTTCGCTTCACCGGTGCCTACCACGGCTGGTGGGACGATGTGCAACCCGGCCCCGGCAACCCCATGCCACCTTCGTCGGACACGTTGACCTTGAACGACATGCACGCAAACACGCTGCGCGTGCTGCGCAACCGCAATGACATCGCTTGTGTGCTGGTCAACCCCTTGCAAGCCATGCACCCGAACAAATCCGCACCGACTGATTCGACCCTGGTCGATGGCGGACGCAGCATCCACTACGACCGCCAGGCCTATACAGAATGGCTGCAACAACTGCGTCAGGTCTGCACCGACAAAGGCATTGCACTCATCATGGACGAGGTGTTTCTCGGCTTCAGGCTGGCACCAGGCGGCGCGCAGGAATATTTCAACGTCAAAGCCGATCTGGTGACTTACGGCAAAACACTGGGCGGCGGTTTGCCGGTCGGGGTGATTTGCGGCATGTCCCAATGGATGAAACGCTTTGATGAACAGCGACCGGGCGATCTGTGTTTTGCTCGCGGTACCTTCAATGCTCATCCTTATGTCATGACCACCATGCAGGTGTTTTTGGAGCAGCTGCAAACTGATGAGGTGCAAGCCATGTACGCCGACAGCAGCCGAACCTGGTCTGAGCGCATGCAGGCGCTCAACACGCGCTTGCAACAAGCCGGTGTCCCGGTGCAAGTGGCTGGCATGGAGAGCGTCTGGTCGATTTTGTATACGGTGGCAGGCCGCTACAACTGGTTGCTGCAGTTTTATATGAGAGACCAAGGCATTGCGCTCAGTTGGGTGGGCTCAGGCCGCATGATCTTCAGCTTGAACATCAACGACGCTGACTTTGAAATATTCGTTCAGCGCTTTGTACGGGCCGCGCAGCAAATGCAAAACGACGGTTGGTTCTGGGTGCAAGCCGAGCAAACCAACCGTCGAATCCGTAGAAGCCTTTTGAAAGAAATGCTGAATAAGAAATGGACTTTGGCTTAATGCACTGAGGTTCTGACATGGTCCATGGGATCAATCCATTCGCCGCGCAACAGATAAAAAGGTGACTTGTAGTACATCTTGATATCGTGCACCGGGTCGGTGATGATCTTCATGGCCCAGGCCAGACCGGCCAGCAGGCTATCCTGGTGCCAGAGTTGGAAGACGCGGAACATCAAACCGGCGATGCCCAGAAACAGCCACAGCATGCCGGTGATACGCACGGGTGTGTCTTCATAAGCGGCCGGCACAGCCCAGGTCAGGTACTGCGGCATCCAGTAGGCCAGCACAGGAATCATGGCGCAAATGGTGAGCAGCACGATTTTGCGTCTCAAGTTGTAGCCGACCTTGATTTCTTCTTTGTATTCGTGGGTGGCCAGATTGATCTCGTCAAAGCCTTTGGGTTCAAAAAAGAAATGACCGATCTGGCGCGTGCTCATGGAAAACAACCAGGCGATCAAGGCGGAGACCACCGGATCAATGAACAAATAGACGTAGGCCACCAGAAAAGACAGGGCGCTGATCAGGTGCAGTGACTGATTCACCCGGCTGTGGTGGTAGTAGCGGTGATCGTCCCAGCGCTGGGTTTCCAGTGTTTTCAATAAATGCTTCATGCTTTCTCCTGTGAGTGAAGGGTTCCGGTCAGACATAACAAACAATCCGACTTGCAACTGTCACGTTTTTGAATGAAATTTTCATGACATTGCCAAGTCTTTTGCATGTCATGTTTCTGACATATGAATTTCATCAAATTGTTTTAATTGAGCGTCACAGTAGAGGGATGAATACACACATACAAGTTGAGCGTTTCGGTCATGCCCGACGGGCATTGAACATATCCGTGGTCACCGAGACATTTCCACCGGACATCAACGGCGTGGCCCACACTTTGTCAAAAATGGTCAACGGCTTGCAAGCCAACGGACACGACATCTGGCTGGTGCGGCCGCGTCAACAAAAAACACAGTTGGCGCAAAGCAGCCAAGGCTTTAACGAATTACTGGTCAAAGGCATGCCGATTCCTTTTTACAAACAATTGCGCATGGGCTTGCCGGCCAAAAAAGAATTGCACCGCCTGTGGTCGTTCAAACGGCCGGATGTGGTGCATATCGCCACCGAAGGACCGCTGGGTTGGTCGGCTTTGCAAGTCGCACGCAAATTGCGCATCCCTGTCAGCACCGATTTCCGTACCAACTTCCATGCCTACAGCAGCCACTACGGCATAGGCTGGTTAAGCGGTGCCATTCTTTCTTATATGCGTAAATTCCATAACGCAGCCGATGCCACCATGGTGCCTACTCAACAACTCGCCGACAGCCTACACAGCAGTGGCTTTGAGCGTTTGCAAGTGGTGCCGCGTGGCATAGACACGCAGCTATTCTCACCCGCCAAACGCAGCCAGTTATTGCGCGACAACTGGAACGCAGTTGCAAATCAGACGGTCATGCTGTATGTCGGCAGACTGGCGGCAGAAAAAAACCTCAAGCTGGTGTTGCAAACCTATGCCATGGCCAAACAAAGAACGCCAGACATCAAACTGGTGCTGGTAGGCGATGGGCCTATGCGGGCCGAGCTTGAACAAGCACACACTGATGTGATTTTTGCCGGCTTTAGAACCGGTGAAGACTTGGCGGTGCATTACGCCAGCGCAGACATGTTTGTGTTTGCCAGCCAGACCGAAACTTTTGGCAACGTCACGCTGGAAGCCATGGCATCAGGCTTGGCCGTGGTGGCGTTCAAACACGCCGCAGCCGGTGAATTGATACATAGCGGCATCAACGGCATGCTGGCAGCCCACGACTCCGGGGTGCATTTCGAAATGGCTGCACAAGCCTTGCTGAACAACCCTGAATTGATGACTTATGTCAGACAACAAGCCTGTGTGACCGCGAAAGCCATGGGCTGGGACATGATTGTGCAAAAAACAGAATCGGTCATGTACGACGTACTGCGGCAACGCGAACAACACTACACCGGGTCTTCAGCCATGGCTGTGCCTGTCGGCCTGGTCTGAAAGGAAAACATATGCAAGACAAATCTTCCATAGACAAACACCTGTTGCAACGCGTGCGTGAAGACATGCTTGACAACCTGGACGAAGAATACGAATTGGAAATGGACGATCGCCTAGACGATGAGGGCCAGGCGTCTTTACAGGACCGGCAGCAACGCTTGCAATACTTTAAAAATCTGCTGCGTTTGCAAGGTGAACTGGTCAAGTTACAGGATTGGGTGGTTTCCACCAAGCACCGGGTGGTGATTTTGTTTGAGGGCCGGGATGCAGCCGGCAAAGGTGGCGTCATCAAACGCATCACGCAACGCTTGAACCCGCGTATTTGCCGTGTCACCGCCCTGCCAGCGCCTAACGACCGGGAACGCACCCAATGGTATTTCCAGCGTTATGTGGCGCATTTGCCGGCCGCTGGTGAAATAGTTTTGTTTGACCGCAGCTGGTACAACCGCGCCGGCGTAGAGCGCGTCATGGGTTTTTGTTCCGATGAGGAATATGAAGAATTTTTCCGCTCTGTGCCTGAATTTGAAAAAATGTTGACACGCAGCGGTATACAAGTGGTGAAGTACTGGTTCTCCATCACCGACGATGAACAGCACGCCCGCTTTCTGGGCCGCATACACGACCCTTTAAAGCAATGGAAACTCAGTCCCATGGACCTGGAAAGCCGCAAGCGCTGGGAAGCCTATACCCGCGCCAAGGAGTCCATGATTGAGCGTACCCACATACCGGAGTCTCCTTGGTGGGTGGTGCAGGCCGTCGACAAAAAGAAAGCCCGTCTCAATTGCATTGACCATTTGTTGTCGCTAATGCCCTATAGTGAAATTGAACATCCGGCGATTGAATTGCCTGCACGTGTTCGCAATCCGGATTACATACGCCATCCGGTACCTGCAGACATGTATGTGCCTGACAGGTATTGAGAATCAACGGCCTATGCCTTTGTAAACAAAACCTTTTTCGCGCATGCGCGCCGGGTCGAACAAATTGCGACCGTCAAATATCAGCGGTTGCTTGAGTGTCTTTTTAAGCAAATCAAAATCCGGCGCCTTGAACTGACGCCATTCGGTCATGATGACCAGCGCATCGGCGCCGTGCAGCGCAGCTTCCTTGGTGCCGCACAGTTGCAGCAAAGGCTGCTGGCCGTAAATATGCTGGGTTTCTTCCATGGCTGCCGGGTCAAAAGCTTGAACTTTGGCGCCCGCTTTCCACAAAGCTTCCATCAACACACGGCTGGGCGCTTCACGCATGTCATCCGTGTTCGGCTTGAATGACAAACCCCACAAGGCAATCGTCTTGCCGACGAGTCCTTCGACAAAATGGCCGGCAATCTTGTCAAAGATGACGCGTTTTTGCGCTTGGTTGCGCGCTTCCACTGCGTTCAATATCAAAGGCTCATAGCCCATTTGCTGTGCGGTTTTCACCAATGCGCTGACGTCTTTGGGAAAACAGCTGCCGCCGTAACCGGCGCCTGCATAGATAAAGTGATAACCGATGCGCTGGTCACTGCCTATACCTTGGCGCACCGATTCAATGTCTGCGCCTACGGCTTCGGCCAGATTGGCCAGTTCGTTCATATAACTGATTTTGGTGGCCAGCATGCAGTTGGCAGCGTATTTGGTCATCTCTGCACTGCGTATGCCCATGACAATGATTTTGTCGTGGTTGCGGTTAAACGGTTCATACAGTTCGCGCAGCATTTTTTCAGCGCGTGCACTGTCAGTGCCGATGACGATGCGGTCTGGCCGCTGACAGTCGGCCACGGCAGCGCCTTCTTTCAGAAACTCGGGGTTGGACACCACGTCAAATTCGACGCTGCTGCCGCGTTGACTCAGCGCTTGCGTGATCGCATGGCTGACCTTGTCAGCGGTTCCCACCGGCACCGTGGATTTGTTCACCACAACCGCATAAGCGTTTAAATGTTTGCCTATGGTGTCAGCCACTTTCAATACGTGTTTCAAATCTGCGCTGCCGTCTTCATCCGGCGGTGTGCCGACCGCGATGAAAACAACGTCAGCTTGTTGCAATGAAGCTGCTGCGTCAGAGGTAAATATCAACCTGTCTTCAGCGTAATTGTTTTTGACAATAGACTCCAGACCTGGTTCAAAGATAGGCATGTCCCCGTCTTTCAAGCGCGCCAGTTTGGCTTCATCAATATCCACACAGGTCACAGTGTGACCAGCATCTGCCAGCACCGCACCTTGCACCAAACCTACATAACCTGTTCCAAATACGGTGATCTTCATCTGTTAGCTTCCTGTTTGTGAAGATCCTAGGAAATTTGCGTGACAAATCCTTGTCTGTTTCATGAAGTTTTGATGAACGCTTGTCACCAAACAGTCATGGCTTATTTGTACAGTGTTGAAAACTAATAGCGTTTCAATCAACCTGCATGAATACAAACTTTTATGGATTTGATTTTCTGGCGTCATGCGGAAACCACAGAAGCTGAGGACGGGCAAGCCGACTCTGAGCGGCCTTTGACCGCACGTGGCGAACGTCAGGCAGCGCGCATGGCGCACTGGCTGGAACGTCAATTACCGGAAAGCACCAAAGTCTTGTGCTGCCCCAGCGTGCGTGCCGAGCAAACCGTGATTCCCTTGGGACGCAAATACAAGCTGCGTGAAGAACTGTCGCCGAACGCTTCTATCGACGATGTGCTGACACTGGCGCAATGGCCGCTGAATAAACACAGCGTCTTGTTGGTCACGCACCAGCCTTTGATCGGCGAAATCATTTCTCAATTAATGCACATTCAATTGCAGGAACTGGTGGTGAGAAAAGGGTCTGTCTGGTGGTTGCGTTCACGCTTCAAGGACGAAAAACCGCAAACCATGCTGGTCACCGTGCAAACACCTGAGTTGCTTTAAGCTGTCGCCTCTATAAAAGTACTTCAGTATTTTTTCAGTAGCGTGTAACCCGCAGCAACCAGCAAACCGGCAACGCATTGCGCCAGCACAAAGCCCGGCGCATCCGCAGGCTGTATGCCGGCAAAAGTATTGCTCATCATGCGACCGAACACTGCCGCCGGATTGGCAAACGAGGTGCTGGCAGTGAACCAATACGCCCCGCCTATATAACAAGCCACGAGACCGGCAGCACGCCCGGGCGGTGCCAAAAGAATCACCGATAACAAACCGCCGGTCGCCACCGCCTCTGCCAGCCATTGCGCCGGACCGGTTCTTACTTTGGTTGACCATTGCACGATGTCCAACTCAAACATGGCATGCGCCAGCCAGGCACCGCAGCCGGCTCCGGCGAGTTGTACCAGCACACAAGCCAAGGTCAGCACCACAGGCCAGCGATTCCGCCAAGCCATGAACACAGTGACCACCGGATTGAAATGCGCGCCGCTGACCGGGCCCAGGGTTTCGATCAATACATACAAAACAAACACCGTGGCTAATGTGTTTGCCAGCAAGGCCACCGCGGTATTGCCTTGAGCAAGTTGTTCGGCCATGATGCCCGAGCCAATGACTGCACACAACAAGACGGCGGTACCCGCAAACTCTGCCAGCAGGTGTTTGAATTTGCTCATGGCTTGGCCAGTTCTCTGGCGCTTTGCTGCAAAGCCATTTTGCTCAAACTGGCGACTGGCAGGTTAATGAAAATCTCCAGGCGACGGCGGATCATGTGCAGCGTTTTGAGAAAAGCAATGCGCTTTTCATCTTCACTTGCGTCGCCTGCCGACGGGTCTTCGTAACCCCAATGCGCTGTCGCCGGTTGGCCCGGCCAATACGGACAGACCTCACCGGCGGCGTTGTCGCAAACCGTGATCACCAGGTCCATGTGCGGTGCATCTGCCAAGGCAAATTCATCCCAGCTTTTGCTGCGTAAACCTTCAATGCCTATGCCTTCTTTTTGTAGCACTTCCAAGGCCAGAGGATTGGGCTGCTGTTTGTCTCGCGGGCTGCTGCCGGCTGAAAAGCCTTTGAAGCGTCCTCGGCCCATATGGTTGAGCAAGGCTTCGGCCAGAATGCTGCGCGCCGAATTGTGGGTGCATAAAAACAATACGTTCAATGGTTTTGGCTGGTTCATGAGAGTTTCCTTTGTTCAACACGCAGCGCACTGCGTGACGTCTTGCAATTCACATGACTGGCCTTGACAGCAGTTG
>CAMDKD010000002.1 GCA_945901125.1 Bordetella parapertussis | reverse complement strand
ACTTGGATGACATTTTTGGCTAAATCGACACCGACTCGTGTAATATTATTCATGGGACTCCCTCTTCAAAAGTTTTAGATTGAATGTTCAACAACCCAATCTTGGCACCTAGATGCCGTTACTGGAAGTGGGGAGTCCCTTCGTATTTAGGTAATCGCCTGAAAAATTTAAAACATGCCTGTCACATTTTTAAGTTCAATGCACCGATAGCTCATTGATTCAGGATTTGGCACCAACAAGGTTCGTACGGGAAACAGGTTTGCGCGCAGCTTTACCCAATGCCGCCTCGGCCCATTTATTCAAACTGATACCACTGAGGGCGGCTGACTTTATCGCTGCGGCATGAACATCAGGCGCGATACGCAACATCATTTTGCCGCTGGCGGGCTTCTCCGCAGGCAAACCCAAAGCAGCAGAAGCAGCCAGGTAAGCATCAATTGCCTCATGAAAATTGGACTGAAACTCAGCCACGGATTCGCCGTGAAAAGCAATGATGTCATCAATATCCAAAACCCTGCCGACGATGACTTGATCTTCGGTGTCGAAGTCCATACTTGCGCTGTAACCCTTGTATTGCATGGTGTTGATCATGGCTTAATTCCTGTTCTTTCTATGAAATCTCTGACGACCAATATGCGATATCGCAAAGCTTCTTTACCTGGATGGGGTCTGTGCAATGTCATTTTTCTGCCGCTCAACTCAAAAGTGACAGAAGAACCTGCACCTTCAACGACCTTGCAACCCAGAGCTTTTAGCATCGACTCAATACGCTGCCAATCGACGTTACCGTTCACGGGGTCGGCAAGCACCTTTTCGAGAGTTTTTCGGTGGGTTCCATTCATCAGTATATGATATCAAAAAATTTATAAATGCAATCATTAAGTGGTGCAAAATCTAGCTGTTTTTTTGCTCACGATTTGAACTGGTTCAACTGACTTTGGCATTCTCAGTTACAAGACGTGCGCGTACTTGATCAGCAGTGATCGCCCGGAACGGGTCGGACTTCAGCGCGTCGTAAGCCGCTCCAACTTCATTTTGTAACCAAGTTTCTATGGCTCGGCCACGGTTTAAAAGTGATAGCAGCCCATCGCGATTGACTTCGCTTTCAGTTGCATATTCACCTGCCCGCACCTTTGTTTTGATCGCCTCCGCCATCTCGTTTGCAATGTGATGTTGAGCAGTTGCTTGGGTTTCATGTCAAAGCTCCATTGAAGTAGGTTTCAACCATACTGAATTTTCTAGGACTCAAATGCATTTACAAAGTCAAGAAGCTGTATCCGGTACAAATGAACGATGCGAAGTAGCCTCATGAAACGTACTGAGCAAATTTATTCACTTTGCAATTTAGTTATGTCCTTTTCCTCTTGCCAACAGAAATGCTGAGTATGTGTAAGTGTTAACACTAGCCACCCTTCTTCAACCCCAACCCCTCCCACCCCTCTCTCCCCAACTCCTCCAACACCTGCATATTCCGTTCATAAATCAGCGACGCATCCGGGAACGCTGCCACGGCCTTATCAATGCTTTCCTCGCGCAGCAAATGCAGCGTCGGGTAAGGGGCGCGGTTGGTGAAGTTGCTGATATCGTCAGACTCTGTGCCCGCAAATTGGTAGCGCGGGTGAAAGTCTGCAATTTGCAACACGCCTTCTAATTCCATAGACAGCAACACCGAATCGCAGTCAAACAAAAATTCGTTGAACTCTAAAAAGTCCGGAAAGAGATTGGGCGCAATCAGTAGCGTGGTGTCCAGCACTTCGGCATCGGCGTTGATCAACAACTGCATTTCCTGATGCAGCATGTTCAACACTTGCTCGGGCTCGCTGTCCATGCACACCACATAGCGCACTTGCTTTTTCGTCACCACGGCTTTGGCAAACGGACACAGGTTCAGGCCTATCACCGCTTTGTTCAGCCATAGCTGCGTGTCTTCAATCACTACACGTTCTACATCGCTATTCATATCAATCTTTCTGAATGACCAAGGCTCTTCCAATGAAATGCGCCAGCACCATACCCGCAGCGCTGAGTGCGGCGGTCACGCCCCAGGTCCATTGCCAACCACCTGCAACAGCAGCCACCCAAGCCACCAAAGGCGGGCCAGCAAACTGGCCCAACGCCGACCATTGCTGCATATGTCCAACGGTGGTGGACACGGTCGCATCACTCGGTGCTAAACGCAGCGCGCATGAAAACAAGGTGGCGGGTATCAAACCGCCCACGGCTGAAAACACCAGCACGCAGGCAAAGCGCATGGCAGTGGGCAAACCAGCGCCTTGCCATTCAGCATACGCACCGATCGCGCCCAGCGTCATGCAAGCAAATCCTATGAACAGCAAACGCTCAGCTGCCCATCTTCGTTGCAGCAAGCGACCGGCCATGACGTTGCCGCTGACATTGACCAGCGCTACACAGGCCGACAACACGCCGCCCACGCCCGCGCTCAAACCGAGTTGCGCATACACCGTCGGCAAAAAACCAATGACCGCCAACCATTGCGATGAATACGCGGCAAACGTCAACGCCACCAACCAAGGGCCAGGGCTTTGCAAGGTCAAGGACAAACGCTGCTTCCAGCCAGCGTTGAACGAACCGCCATTCGCAAGCGCAGGTGCAGGCAGATTCGGCACACACCACCACACTGCCACGAATGCAAACGCCGCCACCGCAGCCAGCAACCACCACCAGGCTTGCCAGTTCAAGCCCGCGATCACCCACGGCCCGATCAGCAAAGCAATGGCATTACCTGTGGGCATGTAAGTGCCCCACCAACCCATGCGGCCGCTGAGTTGCGATGCATCCACGGTGCGGCGAATGAGTGCGGGAGCCGGCATCACGACCAGCAAAAAGCCCAAACCTTCCAAGGCTCGCAAAGCCAGCAAGCTGTCGGCGTTTGCAGCAAACCCGCCGCACAAACTGGCGAAGCACAACAAGGCCAAACCGGTCAGCATGCTGCGCCGCAAGCCCAGCCCATCGGCGCTCAAACCGACGGCCAAACCCAAAGTCATACCGGCCAACTGCACCGCAGACAACAAAAACCCGGCTTGCACCAGGCTGATGTGCAGCGCGGTTTGCAGCGCTGGCAAGGCGGGGGACAACTTACCGACATGCAAGGCCGCGCAAACACCGGCCAACACAATCACCCATGAGGGATGAATGCCAAAACGGTGTGTCTGCATCAGCGGTTCACGCTGTCAAACGCGCATGCTCTTTGGTGGCAAACCTGTCGGTCATGCCGGCGATGTAGTCAGAGACAGCACGCGGCAAGTTGCTGCGCTTGGCGTGGCGATCGGGCATGTCTTGCGGCTTATTTATATAGGCGTTGAACAATTCGCTCACCACATCGCGCGCCCATTCGGTGGTTTGCAACACCTGCGGATGACGATACAAACTGTGCAGCAAAAAATGTTTCAGCTCTGTGCTGGCCGCACGCATGCCGGGACTGAAGCGCACCAAGGCCGGCGAGCGGCGCACATCGTCAGCGGATGCAGGCGCGTACTCGGTCAATGCAGCGCGGGTGCTGTCCATCACGTCATACACCTGATCGCTCAACATGCGGCGTATGGTTTCATACAACAAACGTCTGCCGGAGAGCGCGGGGAATTCATCTTGCACTCGCAAGCGATAGGTGTTGAATAACACCACTTCCTGCAATTGCTCTAGCGTGATCAGGCCAGAGCGCACGCCGTCATCTATGTCGTGCGCGTTGTAAGCCATCTCATCGGCCAAGTTGCACAACTGCGCTTCCATCGACGGTTGTTGCTTAAGTAAAAACCGTGCGCCCACGCCACCAGGCTCTGCGTCTTCCAACATTTGCGCGTTGCGCTGTGAGCAGTGTTTCAAAATGCCTTCGCGGGTTTCAAAGCACAAATTCAAACCGTCAAACTGCGGGTAGCGCTCTTCCAAACTGTCCACCACACGCAGGCTTTGCAGGTTGTGCTCGAAGCCGCCGTAAGCGGCCATGCATTCGTTCAACGCGTCTTGCCCGGCGTGACCAAACGGTGTGTGGCCCAAGTCGTGCGCCAAGGCAATGGCTTCGACCAAATCTTCATGCAAACCCAATGCGCGCGCGAGCGAGCGCCCGAGTTGCGCGACCTCCAGCGAATGCGTCAAGCGGGTGCGGAACAAATCGCCTTCGTGGTTGAGAAAAACTTGGGTTTTGTAGACCAGCCGGCGAAACGCAGTGGAATGCACGATGCGATCACGGTCGCGTTGAAACAGATTGCGCGTCGGTGCTTCGGGTTCTGCAAAACGCCTGCCGCGACTGTGTGAGGGCAAGCAAGCGTAGTCGGCCAAGCCGTTGGCGGCAGGGGCTATGTCAACAGCGGACACATGGCTCATGCGAGGCAGCAAGCCTCGACCACTTCGGCCACCAGCGCATCGGGTGCGCCGCGCACAACGGCGCTGCCGGGCGGGTCGATCAACACAAAGCGTATATCGCCTGCCTCGGCTTTTTTGTCGACCCGCATATGGTGCAAATACACATCAGCACCGAGCGCCGGGCCGGTCACTGGCAAACCGGCTTTGGCAATCAAGCTGGTAAGACGCTGCACAAACGCGGCATCCACCAGACCGAGTCGATGCGACAAATGCGCAGCCATGACCATGCCGCAACCGACTGCTTCGCCGTGTAACCAGACGCCAAAACCCAAACCGGCTTCGATGGCGTGACCAAAAGTGTGGCCGAAATTCAAAATCGCGCGTATGCCACCTTCGCGTTCGTCTTGGCCTACCACCCAGGCTTTGATTTCGCAACTGCGTTTGACCGCATAAGCCAACGCTTGCGGGTCGCGCGCCAGCAGTTCGTGCAAATGCTGTTCAATCCAATCGAGAAACGCCATGTCGGCGATCGGCCCGTATTTGATGACCTCGGCCAAACCGGCGCTGAGTTCGCGCGGTGCCAGGGTTTGCAATGTCGACAAGTCACACACCACGCGCTCGGGTTGGTAAAACGCGCCGATCATGTTTTTACCGATGGGGTGGTTGATCGCGGTTTTGCCGCCCACGGATGAATCGACTTGCGCCAGCAAGGTGGTCGGCACTTGCACAAACGGCACGCCGCGCATGTAGCACGCCGCAGCAAAGCCGGTGATATCGCCGATGACGCCGCCGCCTAAAGCAAACAATACTGTTTTGCGGTCGCAGGCTTTGCCCAGCAGCACATCAAAAATCAAATTTAGACTGTCCCAGGTTTTAAAACTCTCACCATCGGGCAGGCTACACACATGAATCACCGGGTAATGCGATGCCAAGCTGTGCTGCAAACGCGCCAGGTACAAAGGCGCTACTGTGTCGTTGGTGACAATGAGCGCAGCCCCTGCTTTGGGCAAGCCTTGCCAGGCGGATGCGTTGTCGAGCAATCCCGCGCCGATGGCGATGTCGTAACTGCGCTCGCCGAGGTCAATGTGTACTTGGGCTGTGCTTGGGTTCATGAGGCAGCGGTTTCTATCGGTAACAAACCGGCAAGTTCGAGTTGGGAAATGATCATGGTGATCATGGTCGGTATGCGCGGGCGGCTGGTTTCGATGACGAAATGCGCTGCCGCCTGGTAATGCGGGTCGCGTTCTTCAAACAGTTGTTTGATTTTGAGTTTCGGGTCATCGACTTGCAGCAACGGGCGTTGCTGGTCGTGGCGCAAGCGGCGGTAAATTTCTTCGGGTTGCACCCGCAGGTAAATCACATGGGTGCGTTCGCGCAACAGCAAACGGTTGGCTTCGCGCAATACCGCGCCGCCACCGGTGGCCAACACGCCGCAAGCCGTGCGGGTCATGTCGTCAATCACCTGGGTTTCTATGTCTCTGAAAGCGGCTTCGCCCTGGCTGGCGAAAAAATCTTTGATAGGGCAAGCGATGCGCATCTCTATGACCTGGTCGCAGTCGACAAAACCCACGCCAAGTTTGCGGGCCAATTGCCGACCGACCGTCGATTTGCCGCTGCCCGGCATGCCCACCAATGCCAACACGATAAATGTTTCCTCAAGGTGCGAAGGCACGTTGCTCCAGCATTTTAGGGCTTAGGAATATCAGCAACTCCTGCTTGCTGCGCTTGCTGGCCCGGTTGCCGAACAACCAGCCAAACAGCGGGTTATCGCGCAAGCCGGGCACCCCGGCGCGGTTAGTGCTGTCGCTGGTCTCGTAAATGCCGCCGATCATGACGGTGCCGCCGTCTTGCACCCTGACCTGGGTGCTGATATGCTTGGTGTCTATGGCGAACCCGGCCGGTGTGTTCTGACCGACGCTGTCCTTGTACACCTCGAGAAACATATTGATGCTGCCGTCGGGCGTGATGTGCGGCGTCACCTCCAAGCGCAAATTAGCTTTACGAAACGCGATAGACGTGCTGCCGTTAGGTCCTGACAACTGGTAGGGCAATTCGGTGCCCTGCTCTATCACCGCCTTGAACTGGTTGGCGGTGACCAGTCGCGGGCTGGCCACCACCCGGCCCAAACCCTCTGCCTCCAATGCGGACAACTCCACCCCAAGGCGACGACTGTACGCAGGGTCGAAAAAGGTAAAGCCGGCGCTCGCCGGGTCCGAGCCCAGTGCTTTGACGGCCGGCAAATTGACATTGAAACCTCCGCTTTGCGTCAGCCTGACACCGAGCGAGGCCGCAAAGTTATCCAACGCTTCCACGATGCGGGCTTCTATCAACACCTGGCGCTGCGGCACATCGATGCGCTCAATCAGTCGCGCCACCTGCTCCAGCCTGTCGTTAATGTCTGTGACAAACAACTGGTTGGTGCGCATGTCCGCCATGGCGCTGCCGCGCGGGCTGAGCAAACGTGGCGGCGCTCCCGCAGAGGCACTGCCTTGTTGCAGCAAAGTAGGCAAAATTTCAGCCGCCTTGGCGTAGTTCAAGGCAAAGGCGCGGGTTTGCAAAGGCTCGACCACTTGTATAGCGTGGCGCGTCTCCAGCCGGGTTTTTTCACGCGCCGACAACTCGGCCTGCGGTGCCACCCAAATCACGTTGCCGGTTTGCTGCTGCCCCAAGCCGCGCGTTTGCAATATGGTGTGCAACACCTGGTCCCAGGGCACATCTTGCAAACGCATGGTCAATTGACCGCTGACGTTGTCGGCCATGATGATGTTGACCCCGCTGAACTCGGCCACCAGTTGCAATGCGGTGCGCAAATCTATGCTTTGGAAATGCATGGACATGGGCGCGCCGTGAAACACCGGCGGCTCGTCGGTGCTGGCAACCGGTGTGGCGGTTTGCGCCAGCGCTTGTGAAAACCACATGGCCAAGACCAATAACAACCAGAAACGGTTCATTTGGGGTCTCCGGCGGCGATGCGTCTGGTCACCGGCTGCCACTCTCCATTGGTATGCGCATGCCATTCGCGCAACAACACGTGATCCCGGGCGATATCGGTCACCTCGCCCCAGTCTTGACCGAGGTGATCACCTTTTTGAACGCTATAAACCAGCCCGTTGAAAGCCAGCAAGCCCTGGCGCTGATCATGCCGTGACAGGCTGCCGACCCAGCGCAACTGCGATACCGGTTGGTGGTGCAGCACCGGCCAGCCACGCAGTTCTTTTTGCGCGACGTCCGGTGGCAAGCCACTGCGCAAAGCAGTCACTTTAAACGGGTTGTACAACTTGGCTGATGCAACAGCAGGCGGTGGCAAAACAGGTGGTGCGTCTACCGCCACAGCGGTTTTTTCTGCGGGTTTTTTGTTTTTGGCCGGCAAGACAGCCAGCGGGTTATCACGCGCCCGAGTCCATTGCAATTCGACTTGCAAACGGTCTTCGACCTGGCCCGGCTTGGATGACGTGGCCTGAGCTGGCAATGCTTGCCAATCCAAACCGCTCAAGCGCATGGCTGGAAACTCCTGTGGCAGGCCGTGCACAGCCGCAATCAAGGCGGGCAAACTGCCCCTCCACCTCACAGCAGACTCACCGGTCAATGGCATGGCTTGTGCGGCCAGGCCGTGTTGTCGGCCCCAGTTCAGCCATTGCTGCAAGGCCTGGTTGTCATCCGGCGGTGGTGTTTGCGGCCAAGTCTGCCAGGCGGGCACCGGCCAGCCTGAAGGGTGCGGCAAAGCCTGAATCTCCCGTATGCGCTGGCGCAATTGCTTGACTTGCTGTTGGTGTCTGAGGATGTCTTCATCGAGTTGCTGCAATTGTTCATCGGCCTGCCACCAAATCTCCCATGCTTCAGATGACCACCAGAAGCTGCCAGCGGCAGTCATGCAGACGCTGATCAGCGACAACATCAGCCACTGCGCGCCCGGTGGCCAGGCGTGCAACACTTGCCAGTGGCTGCGCCATTGCGGCCACGGTGTTTGCCAACGAACGACGGTGTTCATGGCGTCGCCAACGCAGGTGTGCTCATCTGCAAGCTAAAGCGCTGGCGTTTGGCCGACAGTCCGTCAGACTGCAACCACTGCGCCTCTTCCACCCTGGGCCGCGCATCACGCGCGGGCAAGCCGCCCGCCTGCAACAGCGACAGCCAGGCCTGCAAATGTCCGTCGCTCAGCGTCCAGCCGTTGATTTGCAATTGCTGATCACGCCAGACCAAGCGGTCAATCTGCACACCGCGCGGCGGCACCGACAGCAAGTGTTGCAGCATCTGCCAGGCCTGCCATTGCTGCGCGCGCCAGGGTTGCCATGCGGCCTGCACTTGTTGCGCTTGCGTCTGTCGGGTCTGCCATACAGGGGCTTGCTCCAACTCTGTTTGCAGTTCATGCAAACTTTGCTGACGCTGCGCCACCTGCGCCTGGTGTTGCTGCAACCAGTCTTCCCACTGCCGGTCCGCACTCCACATGGCTGCCAGCGTCAGGCTCAAGGCAGACAGCGAGGCAAACCGCCAATGGCGCAAACGCTGCGCGCGACGGCGTTCGCGCCAGGGGTGCAGGTTGAAGTCGCTCATGTCTGTACCACGCCCAATGCCAGTCCGCCGACCACAGCCTGCTCTTCCTCGCTCAAGCCGGCGTCATAAATGGCGGGGTTTTCCTGCAACAGTCCGACGCTGTGGTTTTGCGCATAGTTTTGCCAGCGCAAACTGGCTTGCCATGGCGGTTCCAGCCTGACCAGCTGCAAACCCGCCTGGCTGCACCATTGCTCGCATTGAGCGGCCCACTCCCTGGGCATGGCCAACACCTCTATGTTGTGCATCGGCTGCTCTTGCATGGCCTGGTTCAGCCAGGCCGGACGTCCGCTGTCAAGTGGGGCGGAAGATTGATCCTGAGCGGCGGCCACGGTTTGAAAATCCCATAAGCAATCTTGTAGGGGCCAGGGCAAACTGTCTTGCAGCCGCTCGCTCAGCACCGCACGCAGTTGACGCTGCGGTATGTCGCTGTCAATTTGCAAATGCAATGAATACAAGTGCTCACGGGGAATGGCCATGGCCAGTAGGTGCGCTTGAAAGCCGCTGCGCTGTCTGACCTGCCTGACCCATTTCGGATCCGGCCAGGTGCCATCGGGCATCAATTCTTCCGCGAAACTGCCCAAGGCCTGCCAATGCCACAAAGGCATCTTGTTGGCACTGTCTTGGCCTGGTGCGGATTGCACCATGGCCAGGCCTTGCTGCTTGATCAACAAACCCAAACCCGGTGGTTTGCGGCGGGCCGTCTGACTGGTTCGCATGGTCTTGTCCTTTCATGGCGATTGATGACTGACATGGTTGTAAAACCGCTGCAAGCCGGCTCAGTTAAGCTGCACTGGCGTTTTTTTTACAATCTGCTTCCAACCTGTCACTTGGCTCAGCGCCAAACTTCTTACATGCCGCCTAAGCTACCCGCTACCGAACGCCCTCCGGCAGATTCGCAGTCACGACCTGCCAACAACCTCTGGCGGCTGCTGGGCTTGTTTTTTACATGGGCCATTGGTTTATCAACCGCGGGCCTGTTGTCCATACTGCTGCTGGTCGGCGTGGCACTGGTCATGGCTTATCCGCAACTGCCGGATATTTCCGATCTGGCCGATTACCGGCCCAAGCTGTCGATGCGGGTGTTCTCGGTCGAGGGCAAGGTCATTGGTGAATTCGGCGAAGAGCGACGCAAGCTGGTGCCGTTCAAGGACATACCCGTCATCGTCAAACAAGCGGTGCTGTCTATCGAAGACGCGCGTTTTTACCAGCACGGCGGCGTCGATTACATCGGCCTGGTACGCGCCAGCCTGGCCAACGTCGGGCGCGCCAAAAGCCAGGGCGCGTCGACCATCACCATGCAAGTGGCACGCAATGTGTATTTATCGTCAGAGAAAACCTTTACCCGCAAAATTTACGAATTGCTGCTGACATACAAACTGGAACACTTGCTCAGCAAAGACCAGATTTTTGAAATCTATTTGAACCAGATTTTTCTGGGTCACCGGGCCTATGGTTTCGCGGCTGCGTCTGAAACTTATTTCGGCAAACCGATTCAGTCGCTCAGCATCGCCGAAGCTGCCATGCTCGCCGGTTTGCCCAAGGCACCGTCTGCCTACAACCCGATCAACAACCCCAAACGCGCCCGTTCGCGCCAGCTCTACATCATCGAGCGTATGGAAGAAAACGGTTTCATCACTTCGGAGCAGGCCAAAGCAGCGAAAACCGAAGAATTGAAAATCCGCAGCGTCACCACACCCAACACCACGCATGCTGAATACGTGGCCGAGATGGCGCGCCAGTTGATGTTTGCGCAATACGGTAGTGATATTTACACGCGCGGGCTGAACGTTTACACCACCATCAAAGCAGAGGATCAGGAAATCGCCTACCAAGCCTTGCGTCGCGGCATCCTCGACTATGAATTGCGCCAGGTTTACCGGGGGCCGGAAAAATTCATCACCATGCCCACCGATGCGCGTGAGCTTGAAGAAGCAATCGACGACGCCTTGATTGAAGCCGGTGACAAAGGCGATTTGCTCAGCGCCGTGGTGCTTGAGGCTACGCCTAAAAAAGTGCGGGTGGTGCGGCAAAACAGCGAAGTGCTGGACATCACCGGCGACGGTTTGAAACCGGTCACCTCGGGCTTGTCAGACAAGGCGCCGCCCAATATCAAACTGCGCCCGGGCGCAGTGGTGCGTGTCAGCAAAAACGCCAAAGGCGAATGGAGCCTGACGCAACTGCCCGAGGTCGAAGGTGCGTTTGTGGCGCTGGATCCGGCCGATGGCGCGATCCGTTCGCTGGTCGGTGGTTTTGATTTCGATAAAAACAAATTCAACCACGTGACCCAGGCCTGGCGCCAGCCGGGTTCAAGTTTTAAACCGTTTATTTATTCAGCAGCCATTGAAAAAGGCTTTACAGCGGCGACGCAGGTGAATGATGCGCCGTTGTTTTTTGACGCCAGCGTCACCGGCAGCCAGGCTTGGGAGCCGAAAAATTATGACGGCAAGTTCGAAGGCGTGATGAGCCTGAAGACCGCCTTGGCCAAATCGAAAAACATGGTGTCTATCCGCATACTGGAAGCTGTCGGCCCACAAAACGCGCAAAACTGGATAGGTCGCTTCGGTTTTGAGCCGGAAAAACACCCGGCTTACCTGACCATGGCGCTGGGTGCCGGGTCGGTCACGCCCATGCAAGTGGCCATGGGTTATTCCGTGTTTGCCAATGGCGGCTACCTGGTCAAACCTTATCTGATCACCAAAGTCAGCGACCCGCTGGGCAAGGTCTTGTCCGCTTACACGCCGATTGAACTCGACGACAGAGCGCGGGCGATTGAACCGCGCAATGCTTTTTTGATCAGCCACCTGTTACAGGAAGTCACGCGTTCAGGTACCGCCATGCGCGCGCAGGCCACGCTCAAACGCAGTGATATTTACGGCAAGACCGGCACCACCAACGATTCCATGGACGCCTGGTTTGCCGGTTACCACCAGACGCTGACGGCGGTGACCTGGATAGGCTACGACACGCCGCGCAAATTGGGTGACCGCGAAACCGGCGGCGGACTCAGCCTGCCGGTGTGGATCAGCTATATGCAGCACGCGCTGAAAAATACGCCCGTCAGCGGCATGCCGGTTCCTGCCGGCGTGGTGTTTGAGGGCAACGATTGGTTTTACCAAGAATACACCCAGAGCACCGGGGTGACCAGCCTGGGGATTGATACCAAACCGGCCGAGGGTGAAGCTGTTGATTCGGAAAAGAAAAAAATAATAGAAATGTTCAAGGAATAACAGTCACGCCTTTGCAAGGCTTCAAGCAGCAAAATGCAAAGGCCTGCCGTATTGCAAGCTGGCATCCCGGCTGAGTTGCTGCCAGAACTCGCCCTGGCCTTTGGTGTCTTGCCAGGCTGCGCCGTCAAAACGGTAGTGGTAACCGCCGCTTTGCGCCGCCAGCCAGACCTCGTGCAGCGGCTTTTGCAGGTTGACAATCAACTGGCTTTTGTTGGGAAAGCTCAGGGTGACCATACCGCCCACGCGCTGGTTGTCTATGTCCAGGTCGTCCTGATCATTGAACTGATCGCACAAGGCTTCCAGTCGTTGCAACAGGGTTTCTGCATGGTTCATGAATTCGTTGTCGGTCATCTGGGCTGGCTTCAAAGTAGGCGCTTGACAGTGCAAGCTGTTACACACAAGGGGCTGGGTACAATTTCCCCATGAAAACACTGATTTTAGGCAGCTTGGCTGTGCTCGCATTCACCTTGCTGAACGCTTGCGGCTTTAAAGGCGCGTTGGAATTACCGGACGACCCTGAATTCAAAAACCGGACCAAATTCCCCGATGTGCTGCTGCCTTCCAAACCTGCCGAGTCCCCCGCCAAGCCTTGAGCTTGTGCCATTCACATTCCCCGCCCATGAACCCTTCCGACCTGCCCGGCGCACCCTTTCTGGCTTACCGCGACCAGCAGTTGTTCATTGAACAACTGCGTTTGCAAGACCTGGCACAACAGCACGGTACGCCCTTGTTTGTCTACTCCAAAGCCGGCATGCTGCATGCGCTTAGCGCTTACCAACGTGCTTTTGCCGGACGCAAAGCCAAGGTGCATTACGCCATGAAGGCCAATTCCAGCTTGGGTGTGTTGCAAGTGTTTGCCCAAGCAGGTTGCGGTTTTGATATTGTTTCCGCTGGTGAATTGGCTCGCGTTCTGGCCGCCGGTGGACAGGCGAAGGATGTGATTTTTTCCGGCGTCGGCAAGACGCGTGCAGAAATGCAAATCGGCTTGCAAGCCGGTATCGCTTGCTTCAACGTAGAGAGCGAAGCGGAACTGGATGTGCTTAATGAAGTCGCGCTGTCGTTGGGCAAAGTCGCACCGGTAAGTATTCGCGTCAACCCCAACGTGGACCCTAAAACCCATCCGTATATTTCCACCGGCCTCAAAGGCAATAAGTTCGGCATTGCCCACGAACGCACTTTGCAGGCTTACCGGCACGCGGCTTCGCTGCCGGGTTTGAAAGTGACCGGTATCGACTGCCACATAGGCTCGCAAATCACGACAAGCGAACCCTATCTGGATGCCTTAGACAAAGTGCTGGACCTGGTCGAGCAGATTGAAAGTGCAGGCATCCCGATTCACCACCTGGATTTCGGCGGCGGCCTGGGCATCAACTACAACGGCGACACCCCGCCTGCCGCAGATGCGCTTTGGGCGACTTTGCTGGCGCGATTGGATGCGCGCGGTTTCGGAGAGCGTCAGTTGATGATTGAACCCGGGCGCTCGCTGGTGGGCAATGCCGGCGTGTGTTTGAGCCAAGTGCAATTTCTCAAACCCGGCGAGCAAAAAAACTTTTGCATCATCGACGCGGCCATGAACGATTTGCCGCGCCCGGCCATGTACGAGGCGTTTCACCAAATCGTGCCTTTGACGCTGAGCGATGCAGCCACTCAGGTGTACGACGTGGTCGGCCCGGTGTGTGAAAGCGGCGATTGGATAGGCCGCGACCGGGCTTTGAATGTGCAAGCGGGCGACACACTGGCGGTGCTGTCAGCCGGAGCGTATTGCATGAGCATGGCCAGCAACTACAACACGCGCGGCCGGGCCGCCGAGGTGCTGGTTGATGGGAACAAAGCGCATGTGATTCGCACGCGCGAGACAGTCGCAGATCAAATGCGCGGTGAAAACCTGGTTTAGGCAGGGAATTTTTTCTGCAACCAGTGCAGCACTTCGCGCTGATCCTGCACAGTTGCACGGCGCACTTGAACCAGTAATTTCTGCAAATCAGGCCGGGTCAATGTGGCATTGGAAGCACCTTCGTTACAGACTGAGCAAATGGCCCTCAAATTGACAGGATCATCTGTGCCGCCCAAGCTTTTATCGATGATGTGTCCCAAATGCAAATGGGTCTTTCGCGTCGCATCATAAGGATGGTCCTCGCCGGCGACTGCGCCGCACATCTGACAGGTGAAGCCGTTTCTGTCGAGCACAAAGGCTCTGGTCTCTTTTGAAATTTGCCTTGCAAAAGCAGGTAAGGGTTTGGGTCTCTCAAGCAAATATTGACCGGGCTTGAGTTCACTGCGGTCGTTATGCGTCAGTATTTGGTAGCCCTCTTCATTGCGTAATTCGCGAATACGGCGCGCCCATTCAGATTGATTGTTAGCAACAAGTCTCAATTCATCGCTGTCCATCACTTTGCCAAGGTTGGCAAGAAAATAGGCGCGTAAACGAGCCTTTGCACTTCTTTGAAGTGGTTTGTTTTTTTCAGGCGATTTGGAGTTTGGGTCTGGCGGCTTCATTCAAAGCCATTTTGATATGACTTGCGACAGCACAGGCGACAAGTGGGGGAAATGCATTACCAATTTGCCTATAAGCAGAGGTCTTTTTTCCACTGAATTGCCAGTCATCAGGAAAACCTTGAATGCGTGCTGCCATACGGATGGTCAATCTGGGCATGCCTATAAAGGCGGGCGATGGAACATCATCAGCAATGCCTTTTCCGTCGACACCTAATGTCGCCCAGGCTTTTTTTGCACGCGTCGGGCCGAGATCAGGTCCCCCGTGTTTTTTGCTTCCCCCCACCAACGTAGGTGCAATGTCGCAGGCTTGGTCTCGCCATTTCGAGGCGCCCGCCCAGCCATTGGCAGCCATTAAATCGAACAAAGCGTTGCCGACGGTTGGGGCAGAAGAGCTGAGAGGAACCGGCCAATTGAAAAAACGGGAAACTGAACTTTTGAGCGCCACAATGATGACCCTGGGTCGCAACTGAGGCACACCAAAATCGCTGGCATTCAGCAATCGCCATTCGGCGATGTATCCCATTTTTTTCAAATCGCTGATCAGTTTGGCCCTGTAATCATCGAACACCGCATCCAGCAATCCTCTGACGTTCTCCAGCATGACCGCCTGCGGTTTGCACTCTGCCACCAGCCGCAAGGCCTCAGGGAAAAGATCTCTTTCGTCTTCGGTGCCCAATTGCTTGCCGGCTTTTGAGAAAGGCGGGCAAGGCACACCGCCTGCAAAAAGTTCAAGACCACGCCATTTGTCAGCATTGAAATAATGCAAGTCGCCTTCCACTACTTTCCATGAAGGGCGATTCAACCTGAGGGTTTGACAAGCTGCCTTGTCTATTTCTACCAGGCAATCATGATCGAAACCGGCTTTTTCAAGCCCCAAAGCCTGTCCACCTGCGCCCGCACAAATTTCGATTGAATGAAAAGTCATGTTTCAAGTTCCATCAATATATCTGTATAAATATACAGTATTCAATAATCGTTGTCTATTTCCTCAACTTATTTTTTGTACCAACGCCAAACGCGATAAGCCAACAAACTGACCAGAACACAAGCATAAACCCATACCTCTGCAAAATTGTTTTTGCCCGCGCGCATCCAGTAAAAATGCAACAGCGCAAACAACGGTAGCAGATAAACCAGTCTATGTAATTGCTGCCAGCGTTTCGCACCCAACCGACGCACTGCTGCGTTGCTTGAGGTCACCGCCAACGGCAACATGAACACAAAACCCAGCATACCCAGCCAGATGAACGGCCGCTTCACCAGATCTTTGGCGATGTCATTGAGCTCAAAACCCTGGTCAAACCAGGCGTAGCACAGCAAATGTAAACAGGCATAGTAGAAAGTGGCCAACCCCAGGCTGCGGCGAAACCTGATCAACTCAGGCGTGTGTGTGATGTGACGCAACGGGGTGACTGCCAGCACCAGACACAAAAAACGCAAAGTCCAGTCACCGGTGGAGCGGCTCAAGGCTTCAGCGGGATTGGCACCCAGAGCGTCATTGAACAAAGCCCACAGCAGCCAGATGAAGGGCAGCGTCAACAAGCCGTGAAGCAGTCTTGTCGCATGCGGCCAAAGTAGAAGCCTGCGCCATGGCATGGGATGTCGCAGGCTCAGAAATTCTTGGTTAAGTCCATGCCGGCGTACAACTGCCCGACCTGTGCTTCGTAGCCGTTGAACATCAGTGTTTTGATTTTTTTAGCCAGAATGCCGCCGTCGCCTATGCGCCGCTCGCTGGCCTGGCTCCAACGCGGGTGGTCCACATTCGGATTGACATTGGAATAAAAGCCGTATTCGTGTGCCGCCGCTTTGTTCCAGGCAGTGGCCGGCTGGTTCTCGGTGAAACGGATTTTCACAATGCTTTTGCCGCTCTTGAAACCGTATTTCCAGGGCACCGTCAAACGCACAGGTGCACCGTTCTGGTTAGGCATCACTTCACCGTACATGCCGAAGCTCAGCATGGTCAGCGGGTTCATGGCTTCATCCATGCGCAAGCCCTCGGTGTACGGCCAACTGAGTATGCGTGAGCCCACATAAGGCATGGTCTTGGGGTCGGCCAGAGTGATGAACTCCACGTATTTGGCGCTGCCCAGCGGTTCGACGCGTTTAATGAGCTCAGACAGCGAATAGCCTACCCAGGGAATCACCATGGACCAGCCCTCCACACAGCGCATGCGGTAGATACGCTCTTCCATGGCGCTGAGTTTGAGCAAATCTTCTATGTTGAAGCGGCCCGGCTTTTTCACCAAGCCCTCAATTTCCACGCTCCAGGGCCGGGTCTTCAAGGTGTGGGCGTTTTCCGCGGGGTCTGACTTGTCGGTGCCGAACTCATAAAAATTGTTGTACGTACTGGCGTTCTTGTACGGGGTTGGCGTGTCGCTTGCCTGAGCGCCAGCTAAAGCTGAAACCGTGGCATTCAAGGGGGCCAGTTTGCCGGGGCGCGTCACCGGGGATTGCGCCAAGGCAACGCTGCCGCCGGCTAACCAACCTGCCGCCGCCATGCGCTGCAAAAACTCACGCCTTTGCGCATACACAGAAAGCGGCGTGATCTCGCTGGGAATGTTGTGATTGAAACCACGGTCTGTACGAAGCAACATGTGAGAGCTCCTGAAAATAAAAAAGGCTGACACACGGCCAGCCTTGACAAGGTGAGAAAACGGTTGATCAGTTCAAACCGGCGATGTAGTCAGCCACTGCCTTGATTTCGCGATCATTCAATTTAGCAGCTACCTGGCTCATTTGCAGGTTGTTCTTGCGAATGCCGTCCCGGAACTGGGTCAATTGCGATGTGGTGTAGTCGGCATGCTGACCGCTTAAGCGCGGGTATTGAGACGGGATGCCAGCGCCGTTAGGGCTGTGGCAACCGGCGCAAGCCGGGATCTGGCGATCGGCAATGCCGCCACGGTAAATTTTTTCACCTAAAGCGGCCAGGTCTTTGTCTTTGGCGAAACCGGGCTTGGCTTTGGTGCTGGCCAGGTAAGCGCCAACGTTGCGCATATCTTCTTCACTGAGAGCGGCTGCAAAACCCATCATGACCGGGTTGGCGCGCTTACCGGATTTGAATTCAGCCAATTGCTTGGCGATGTATTCCGGGTGTTGCTGGGCCAGCTTGGGGTTGACTGTGATGGCCGAATTGCCCTCAGCGCCGTGACAGGTCGCGCAAATACCGTTGTAAACGGTAGAGCCTTTGGCGGGGTCGGCTTTGGCGGAAGCAGGTGAAGCGCCTTCGGCGTGCACAGTCAACAAAAAGCCCGTCAAACTGACGGACAACAGCGTACGGACAAGAAAAGTCATGGCAGTCGGGTATGAATAGGTCAATAGGAGATTCTACAATGTACGCCAGCACCCAACGGGTTGCACGTAAAGAAAAACCATGGTTCACCCCCCTATTGCAGTCGATACCGGCCACGCAGACCGCATCAAACAAGCCGTCGGCTGGCTGCACACCGCCAGATTTCTCACCACAGCGGCCCAGCTACACCATTTACCCGCCTATGACCAGCCCGAAATTGCTTTCGTCGGCCGCTCCAATGCCGGCAAATCCACTTGCATCAATGTGCTGACACAACAGCGCCAGCTGGCCTACGCCTCCAAAACGCCGGGGCGCACCCAGCACATCAATTTGTTTGCCCTGGGTCGCCAGAACCAGACCGATACCGTGCTGGCCGATCTGCCCGGTTACGGTTATGCCGCCGTTCCCAAGTCCGACAAAATCCGCTGGCAACGGGTCATGGGCAACTACCTGATGACGCGCGACAACCTCAAAGGCGTGGTGCTGATGTGCGACCCGCGCCTGGGCGTGACCGAACTCGACGAAATTTTGCTTGAAGTGATTCGGCCCAAGGTGGAGGAAGGTCTGAAGTTCCTCATGCTGCTGACCAAAGCCGACAAGCTCAACCGCAGCGAAGCCGCCAAGGCCTTGTCGATTGCCAAACTGCAGTCCGGCGGCGGTGAAGCGCATTTGTTTTCCTCGCTCAAAAAACAAGGCGTCGAAGACGTCAGCCTCAAACTCTGGGAATGGACCCACCCGGTCTTGGCAACACCATGATCCGCTTTGAACGCATAGATTTACCGCACAGCATCTCGCTGGACTGCCGGCTGGCCGGACACCCCGGGCAACCAGTCATGCTGTTCTTGCACGGCTTTCCGGAAGCCGGTTTTGTTTGGGATGAACTGCTGACGCATTTCAGCCAGCCAGAAAATGGCGGCTATTTCTGCGTGGCGCCGAATATGCGCGGCTACGCCGGTTCTTCCGCTCCGCTTGATGTCAAAGAATACCGCGCCAAGGAATTGGTGAAAGACATCAGTGCCTTGAAGCTGAAACTGTCGCCGGACGCGCCGCTGGCCGCCTTGGTGGCACACGACTGGGGTGGTGCAGTCGCCTGGAATGTAGCCAACCAGCAGCCTGGCCTGATGCAAGGCCTGGTCATCATCAACTCGCCGCACCCTGGCACGTTTTTGCGCGATTTGAAACACGACCCGGTGCAGCAAGCTGCCAGTCAGTACATGAACTTTCTGATCCGCCCGGATGCAGAAGTATTGTTAGCGGCAGACGATTACAAAAGACTGTGGACTTTTTTCACCAACATGGGCGCCGTGGACGGCCCGCACGCCTGGTTGAACGACAAAGTGCGGGATCAATACCGCGCGGTCTGGCAACAGGGTTTGACCGGTGCTTTGAACTATTACCGCGCCTCGCCTTTGCGCCCGCCGCGTGCCGACGATCCGGCGGCGCAATCCATCGTCTTGCCAGCGGAGATGTTGCGCATTTCTGTGCCCACGCTGGTGATCTGGGGCATGCAAGACAGCGCCCTGCCCCCCGGTTTGGTGAACGGCTTGCAAGACTATGTGCCTGATCTGCAATTGCACCGTATCGCCGACGGCAGCCATTGGCTGGTGCATGAACAACCGTCGCTGGTGAGCGGCATTATCGGCAACTGGATCCGCAGATAAAGGTGTTTTCTTCCGTTATTTAGCCGCAGGGGTTTACAACACGCCATGTCTTATTAAGCGGGGCTGACGGCTCCCTTTTCCATCATGGCGACTTTTCTGCATGTAGGTTGCGGCAACAAACGCAAAAACTCCACCACCCGGGCGTTTGACGATGCTCAATGGCAGGAAGTCCGTCTGGACATAGACCCGCGCGTCAAGCCGGATGTGGTCAGCAGCATCACGCGCATGCCTGAGGTGCAAGACGGCAGCATGGATGCCATTTTTTCCAGCCATAACCTGGAACACCTGCATGCGCACGAAGTACCCGCAGCAATGAGCGAATTTGTCAGAGTGCTCAAACCCGAAGGCTTCATGGTGATCACCTGTCCGGATCTGCAAGCCATTGCCGCGCTGATTGCCGAGGACAAATTGATGCAAGTGGCCTATACGTCAGCGGCCGGGCCGATCACGCCGCTGGACATGGTCTACGGTTTGCAAAAAGCGCTGGCCAGAGGCGATATGCACATGGCGCACCGTTGCGGTTTCACCCAGAAAGTACTGGTGGCAACGCTCAAGGCTTGTGGCTTTGCCGCCGTGGCATCTATACGCCGACCGAATGTATTTGACCTGTGGGCGCTGGCCAGCAAAAGTCCGCGCACGGCCGAGGAGATAGAAGCCATGGCGCTAGCGCATTTCCCGGCGGGAATCACTGCCAGCGGTAGAGCTCAGGCTGTCCCGGCGGACGCGTCTTGAATCTTTTGTGCACCCAATAATATTGAGCCGGTGATTCCATGACACGGGCCTCAATGTGTTTGTTCATGGCATCCGTGTCCGCCTGCAAATCGCCTTGCGGATAGTCCGGCCACAGCGGCCCGAGTTCAATGCTGTAACCGGTTGGCGTGAGTCGCGTGACCAGGGTACAAATGCGGGCGCGCGACAGTTTGACCAAACGCGGCAATGAATTGGTGGTGGCTGCAGCCACACCGAAAAAATCCGACCACACCGCACCTTGAATGCCAAAGTCCATGTCCGGGGAGTAATGAAGACGCATGCCGTCGCGCAGTATCTGCAACAAGGGTTGAGCGCCTTCGTTGCGCGCTACGGAGCGCACACTACCGGAGCGGTTGCGGCCTTGCATCATCCATTCTTCGAAATATTTATTTCGTAATGGCACGTAGACACATGCCATGGGAATCTGCTTTAACAATGTCATGGCCACGCCGCCTGCATCCAGACCGACAAAATGCGGGGCCAGCACAATCAAGGGCGAACTGTCGTCAAACACTGAAAAGTCACCGCTAAAGCGTATGCGCTGATTCAACACCTGCTCAGGAGCGTGCCACAACCAGGCCCGATCCCAAAGAGACTGCCCGAGCAAAACAAAATGCGCTTTGGCCAATGCGCGCAATTGCTGTTCATTAAGAGATTTAAAACACAAACGCAAATTGGTCAGCACCACATTGCGCCTGCGCGCCGACACCAGATAAAACACATGGCCGGACAACCAACCCAGCCAACGCAAAACGCGCAAAGGCAAAAACGACAGCGCTTGCATGCTGCGGGTTACAGGGTTGAACACAGTCAGGCCTCGTGTCGCGGTTGTTTGAAACGGGCATAGCCCCAGAGGTATTGCTCAGGGCATTGTCTGATCAATTGCTCCATGGCGCGGTTGATTTGCAGCACCACCGCATCAACCTCACCGGCCAGCGCTTCTTGCATAGGCTCCACGTGTATGCAATAGCCTTGCGCTTGCGGCAAACGCTCGCCCCAAGCCAGGATGATGCTGGCACCGGTTTGCATGGCAAGCCTGGCCCCCAACGTCATGGTGTAAGCCGGGCTTCCCCACATGCTCGACCAGATACCCATGCCTTCGGGCGGCACCTGGTCGGGCAACAAACCCACCGCTTCGCCGCGACGCAATGCTTTGAGCATTTGACGCACACCTTCCATGTTGGTCGGCACGGCCTTGAGATAAGGACGGTCGCGCGCTTGCAGCAGCAAGTCGCGCAGCCAGGCCTGACGCGCAGGCCGGTAAAGAATGGTCATAGGCCCGTGGCCCGGCCCGAAAGTCAGCGCCTGCGTAGGTGCAGTGATTTCAAAACAGCCCAGATGCGGGGTTAAAAATAATATGCCCTTGCCTGAAGCAAAAGCAGACTCAATGTGTTCTTTGCCCTGCCATTGCACAGGCATGTCGCCGCCGAACCAGACACGAAAGGCTTCCAATGCCTGACAACCGGCGGCGCCGATGGCGGCACGAACCTGCGCCTCGCTGTAACCCGCCTGCTGTGAATGCTGCTTGAATTGCAAACGGTAACGCGGCGATAACCACCAGGTCAGCCAGCCCAGAGCCCAGCCGATACGCTGTACCCAGAGCAAGGGCAAGCCCGACAGCCAGCGCATCCAAAGAGCCATAAGTTTTTGTCAATACTTGTTTAGAATGGCTATTGTCGCTGAGTTAATGAAGCAACTTGCAGGGCGACACACTCGCAAGAGTCGGCTGTTCATCAGTCATCTGCTAAAGCGTTCGCCAGACTCATTTGAATTGGCAACGCGTCAACCATCAACAGGAGTTATATATGGCGAACGATTATCTTTTTACATCTGAATCCGTCTCTGAAGGTCACCCCGACAAAGTGGCTGATCAAATCTCTGACGCTATTTTGGATGCCATCTTCAAACAAGACCCGCGCAGCCGTGTCGCAGCTGAAACGCTGACCAATACCGGTCTGGTGGTGCTGGCCGGAGAAATCACCACCAACGCGCATGTCGATTACATACAAGTCGCGCGCGACACGATTCAACGCATAGGCTATGACAACACCGAATACGGCATCGACTACAAAGGTTGCGCCGTCATGGTGTGCTATGACAAGCAGTCTAATGACATCGCCCAGGGCGTGAACCACGCGTCTGACGATCACTTGAACACCGGCGCCGGGGACCAGGGTTTGATGTTCGGCTATGCCGTCAAAGAAACCCCGGATCTGATGCCCGCGCCTATTTATTACGCGCACCGCCTGGTCGAACGCCAGGCGCAACTGCGCCGCGACGGCCGCATGCCGTTTTTGCGCCCGGACGCCAAAAGCCAGGTGACCATGCGCTATGTGGACGGCAAGCCGCACAGCATTGACACCGTGGTGCTGTCTTCACAACACAGCCCCGACCAAAGCGAAACACCGACCAAGATGAAAGCCTCTTTCATCGAAGCCGTGATCGAGGAAATCATCAAACCCGTGCTGCCTAAAGAATGGCTGAAAGACACGCGTTACCTGATCAACCCGACCGGCCGTTTTGTCGTCGGCGGCCCGCAAGGCGATTGCGGCCTGACCGGCAGAAAAATCATTGTGGACACCTACGGCGGCGCTTGCCCGCACGGCGGTGGCGCTTTCAGCGGCAAAGACCCGAGCAAGGTGGATCGCTCAGCGGCTTACGCAGCGCGTTATGTGGCGAAAAACGTGGTGGCTGCAGGCCTGGCCACTCAGTGCCAGGTGCAGGTGGCTTATGCCATCGGTGTGGCCAAGCCTATGAATGTCACGGTCAACACGCAGGGTACGGGCGTGATCAGCGATGAAAAAATCGCAGCGCTGGTGAACGAGCACTTTGACCTGCGTCCCAAAGGCATTATTCTGATGCTGGACCTGTTGCGTCCTATCTATGAAAAAACCGCAGCCTACGGCCACTTCGGTCGCGACGAACCCGAGTTCACGTGGGAGCGAACCGATCGAGCTGCAGCACTGCGTGCAGCGGCCGGGCTGTAAGCACGGTACCTACAAAGCGGGTCTGACAAGAAAAAAGCCTTGTGCAGTAGATGCACAAGGCTTTTTATTTGAAGAAAACAAAGCGGTATCAAAGACACCGCACAGGGAATGACTGTCAGTTCAACCCGGCAATGTAATGGCCCAGGTTTTCAATGTCCTCTTCACTCAAAGTGCTGGCCACGCTGGTCATATTGCCGGCATCATTGGTGCGGTTTTTAGCTTTGAAATCCTTGAGGGTTTTGATCACGTAATCATAATTTTGTCCTGCCACTTTAGGAATTTCATTCTGCCCTTTGAATTCACCCAAATGGCACATCGCGCAAAGGGTTTCATCGGCCTTGGCGAGGCCTTTTTTGGCTTTGTCAGGGTCAGCTTTGAAGTTTTTGCTGGTGAGTTTTTGTTTTGAAAAGAAGTCGGCGATTTCGCGCATGTCATCGCGGGTCAGGCCGACAGTCATAGGCGTCATCATGTCGTTGTGACGGCGGCCTTCCTTGAAATCACGCAATTGCAAATAAATATAGCGGGCGTTTTGCCCGGCCAGACTTGGCGTATTAGGCATGCTGGAATTGCCGTTTGGGCCATGGCATGCCATACAGGTGGCAGCTTTCTCCGGTACCTGAGCCTGAGCCAGCGCAGGCACAAAAGACAACAGCACAAGCATTGCAACAGAAGAAAAGAGTGAGAAGAGTTTCATACGATTTTCAAAGGTCAGGTATTAAAAAGGCCTGAGTGCATTTGCATGCACACAGGCCTCAGCTTAACGCTCAGTCAGCTCAGGGCAGTGCGAACACCACCACAGAATTGCCGCGCTTGGCATCGATCTGGTTATTACCACCAGCTGCGACTGCAATGTACTGCTTTCCGCCCACTGTGTAAGACACGGCAGGTGCATTCACGCCTGCGCCAGTCTGGTATTCCCACAGTTTCTTGCCGTTCTTGGCATCGAATGCGCGGAACAGGCCATTGGCTTCACCGTTGAACACCAGGCCACCAGCAGTAGCCAGCACGCCGCCGATCAAAGGCTCGTCAGTGTCGAATTTCCATGCCACTTTGCCGGTGTCAAGATTGACAGCAGACAAACGGCCGGATTGCTTTTCGCTAGGGATGGTTTTGAAAGCACCGCCCAACCACAGCTTGCCGCCAGGGTACTTGGAAGCTTCGACGTGGTAAGTCATGGGTTGAATCAGGTTAGCTGCATACACCAGACGGGTTTCAGGATTGATAGCCATCGGGCTCCATTCCACACCACCGTTAGCGCCCAACATCATCTTGGCGCCTTCTTTGGTAGGCAGGGTCCACATGCCGTCGATTGGAACCATGGGCTCAGACAAGCGGATCAACTCGCCGGTGGCGCGGTCGTGGACATACACAAAACCGGTTTTACCGCCGTGGATGGCCACTTTGACCATCTTGCCGTCTTTACCCTTGGCTTCTGTCAGGATGACAGGAGACACTGAATCAACGTCCCACACATCGTGTGCCACGTACTGGTAGTGCCACTTGTACTTGCCGGTGTTCAGGTCAACCGCGACGATGGAGTCTGTGTACAGGTTGTCTCCAGGACGCTCAGCACCGTATAAATCGGGGCTGGGGTTACCGACCACGAAGAAAGCAGTGTTGCTTTCCAAATCGACAGCAGGTGCCATCCACACCCCGCCGCCCAGGGTTTTGTAGAAGTCACCGCCTTGTTTGGCGAGCTGTGCTTTTTCTGCAGCGATATCGCGGTGCATGTTGCGGCCGCTGGCATCGTTCACTGCCCAGACGCCTTCATGGCCTTTTTCCGGAATGGTGTGGAAAGTCCACTGGAGTTTGCCGTCTTTGGCATCAAAAGATTTGACGAAACCGCGGATGCCGTATTCGCCACCGTTGGTACCGATCAGGATGCGACCGTTGACGGCTACAGGTGCCATGGTTTCTGAATAGCCCAACTCAGGGTCAGCAATCTGGGTATCCCAGACCAGCTTGCCAGTTTTGGCATCCAGAGCGACCAGTTTGGCATCTAAGGTGCCCATGAACACATGGCCGCCAGAGATGGCAACACCACGGTTGTTAGGACCGCAGCAATAAGTCGTTACCGGACCCATTTTGTGCTTGTAATGCCACTTTTGCTTGCCGGTGACTGGATCAATGGCGTAAACGTGGTTGTAAGAAGTCGTGATGTACATGGTGCCATCAACAACGATAGGTGCTGTTTCCATGGATTCCAAAACTTCGGTCTGGAATGTGAAAGCAGGACGCAATGAGGCTACGTTAGCGGTAGTGATTTGCTTGGCAGCGTAATAACGGCTGTTAGCGTAATTTGCATTGGAATGCAAAAAGTTGTTACCGTCTTTATCAGCAGCACTCAGTTGTGCCTGGCTGACATCCGCCTGGGCGAACCCAGCTGACAAAACACCGACTGCGACGCAGGCGATGGTTTGGGAAATTTTCTTTCCAAATTTGTGCATTTGAGCTCCTTATGCCTTGCGGCAATGATTGAAAAACCAGATGGGAATGAAAAAACTTTTTATCAATCCGTGTCCAGCAGTCTGGGTATTCAACTTGCGATAACCTTGTGCTGTGTGAAACACGAATTACCTACAAGGAAAAATTCCCATGCCTCATCTTAACCATGCAGTATGGATTTGCACCAGTTTGAAACAATCGTCTAGGGAAAACCCTTAAGATTTCAACAGCCTAAGCTTTTTACTTTCACAGCCCATTCACCATGCCAAATCAGACTTTATTTCTCAAATTGTTTACTATTGGTCTCTCTTTTTTTGCTTGTTTGTGTATGCCGGTTGCAGCACAAATCAGCCCGCACCAATCTGTCAATGCACAGTTGCTGGTGGCGGCCCGCCAAGCTGATATGAATGGGATTCAAAAAAGCCTGGACCGAGGCGCTTCACCGAACTCACGCAACCGCGAAGGCAAGACCGCGCTTTTCTTAGGTATTGAAAAAAACCAGATAGCCATTGTGCGGATGCTGCTGGCCGCAGGTGCCGATGTGAATCTGGCTTCGCTGGAGAAAGTCACGCCTTTGATTGCGGCCGCCTATGCGGGCAACGCGGAGATAGTAGGACTGTTGCTGGACAAAGGCGCCAAACTTGAAGAGCAAGATCGTCTGCATAAGTCGGCCCTGGTCTACGCTGCCGGCATGGGGCATACAAGTGTTGTCGAGCAACTGCTGAAGGCAGGCGCATTGACAGATGCCGCTTACGCTGACGGACTCACGCCGCTGATGTGGGCTGCAGGACAAGGACACGCAGATACCGTCAAACTCCTGCTGGCCAAAGGCGCGCAAAAACAGTTGAAAGACGACAGAGGTTTGAGCGCGGCGGACATGGCCAAAGACGCAGGGCATAAAGCGGTTGCTGATTTGTTGCAATAAGCTCACAAACCACGCAAAACTGCTGATAACCCGCCGTACAAAGGGTTTTTAAGATTCAAGAATCTACAGGCCCTGTGCCATTGCTTTCAACGCAAAGGCAGAAAAACCTTTATTGGTTAGGTTCGTTGAAACAGCTTTTCTCAACCTCGTCGTACATGGCGGCGCGCTGTGTATCGCTGTGGTAAATCTTCCAGATCTCATCTGCAATGGCCCGGGTGATCTGCTTGAACTCAGGGTTGCAATGGTGTTTGAGATGGTCTTGGAACGTGGCCTGACCGTGTCGCCAGTGGTTTTCACGCAGGATAAAAACGTAATGCACCAATTCATGGCCTACGCCCCATGACACCATTTCTTTGCTGTACTGCTCAATGGTTCGGGGCGCAATGCTGATCTGCATTTGATACTCGGGAAATTTGTCGGTCGGATACTGAAAACCCATGCGCGCAAACGGCGGCACATGCCAGTCCAGCACCAGTCTGGGCGGCGGCAGATCGCGGGGCGCATGAGTGGTGTGTTTGACAAAATCCCACATGCGGTTGATCACGTCATAGTCAATCTCAGGAGGCGTGTATTCGATCTGCTGAAAGTCATTAGCAGCCAAGGCAGAGCATGACAGCCAGACGCCTGACAGTGCAAATAAAACAGATTTAAAAAGCATTCATTGACCCGAAATAGAGCGTCAAAGTTAGCACCAAGCCACCAGAACTGAGCAGCTTACCGGTCAATCCCCTAGATATTGCGGGGTGGTCCCGGGCTCAAAGTTTGTCGCGCCTGGCCAGCGCCGGAAACAGTTTTAACCAGCTGACAGCTATCAACACAGTGCCGGCTCCCCCCGCGACGACCGATGCCACCGGCCCCCACAAAGCCGCCGTCAGACCTGATTCAAATTCGCCCAATTCATTGGAAGCACCGATGAAGACACCGTTGACCGCAGCCACACGTCCACGCATCTCGTCCGGTGTTTCCAGTTGCATCAAGGTCAAACGCGTGACCACGCTGATGTTGTCAGCCGCGCCTGTGACGGCCAGCGCCGCCAGCGACAGCACAAAACTGTCTGATATGCCGAACACAGTTGAAGCCAGACCGAAGACCGCCACCGCAGCCAGCAGCTTGTAGCCGACCTGCCGTTGAATCGGCCAGCGGGTGATGACGATGGACATGCACAAGGCCCCGGCGGCAGGTGCTGCTCGCAACAGCCCCAGCCCGTCCGGCCCCACATGCAAAATATCTCTCGCGAAAATTGGCAGCAAGGCAGTGGCGCCGCCCAGCAGCACCGCAAACAAATCGAGTGAAATCGCGCCTAGCAACACCTTGCGTTCCCAGACAAAAGCCACGCCTGCAAACAACGACTGCCAGCTTAGGCTGTTATGGCGCACCACGTGCTCGTAACGCACCCACAATGTCAGCAACATGGACAAAGTGAAAAGCACCGCACACACGCTGTAGACGGTCAAAGCGCCGGACAAATACAGCACACCGCCGATCGCGGGACCGCCAATGACCGAAACTTCAACGCCGGTGGAACTGAGTGCAATCGCGCGTTGAAACAAGTGCTTGGGCACCAGCAGCGGTGTGATGGCCTGTTGCGCCGGCATTTGAAAAGCCCGCGTGACACCCAGCACCCAGGCTACAACAAATATGAGTTCACGGCTGGCCTGAGCCTGCCAGGTGGCCATACCCAGCACCACCGCAACCAATGCCAGCACCAGCATGCAAGTGGCAAAAATACGGCCCCGGTGCAAACGGTCAATCACATGACCGGCCGGCAAAGCCATGACCAGCGCCGGGATGAATTGGAACAAACCAACCAGGCCCAGATCCCAGGCGCTGCCGGTCAATTCATACATGTGCCAACTGATGGCCAACATCAGCATCTGATGGGCAGAGACGCCGAAAATACGCGCCAGCCAAAACCGCATGAACTGGCGCTGCGCCAGCAATTCAGAGAAAGACGAAGTCATGCAGGCATTGTCAGGGCAAAGCGTGCAGCAGCTGAGTTCAAATCGTCATGCCGCCGTCCACCGAATACGCGTTGCCGGTAGAGAAACGGGATTCATCGGATGCCAGAAACACCACGATGGGGGCGATTTCATGCGCTTGCGCCAAACGTCCCATGGGTTGTCTGGCGATGAAGTTTTTACGCGCCTGCACCGGATCGGCCTGGCTGTTGATGCGGTCTTGCAGCGATGGCGTATCCACTGTGCCGGGGCAAATCGCGTTGCAACGGATACCCTGGGCCACATAGTCTGCCGCCACTGCTTTGGTCAGGCCGATCACCGCGGCCTTGCTCACGCCGTAAACAAAACGATTGGGCAAGCCTTTGATGCTGGAAGCCACGCTGGCCATGTTGATGATGCTGCCACCTCCTTGGGCCAGCATCTTAGGAAGTACCGCCTGGATCATCCAGAACTGGGAACGCGCATTCAAATTCATGGCGAAATCCCATTGCTCGTCGGTGGCATCCAGCGCGGTGTTGCTGTGCACATAACCGGCGCAATTGAACACGGCGTCTATTTTGTCTATGCGCTTAACCAGCGCGTGTATGCCGGCTTTGTCCATCACGTCGAGGGTGGCGGTGTAGATATTGGCGTGACCGGCAAACGACTCGAGCAATGCCGGCTTGACATCGGTAGCCCACACGGTCGCGCCTTCGGCGGCCATGGCCATGACAGCAGCATGACCTATGCCCTGACCGGCGGCGGTGACAAGAACGGTTTTGTTGGCGAGGCGCATGGCTAATCTCCTGAAAAACCAATAGCTTAATCATTTCATAGCCGCGCCTACCGCCATGGGTCGCCTGCGTGCAGACACAGGACTTATTGGACCAGGGCCACCGCCTGATCGACAAAACGGTAAATCTCCAGTGGCAGTTTGCCGTTGGGGCCCAGGGTTTTCTTATCTCTGTGCTGACCGGTGCGCACCACCACCAGTTCCAGCGACGGCACCACGATCACATACTGGCCTTCGTGACCCTGCAACAGGTAAAAGGGATGCTTGTACTTCCAATCCATCCAAAGTGAATGGCCGTAATACGCTTGCAGGTCCGGTTGGCGCATGCGGTCGATGAAGGCCTTGTCCAGCAGCGGCTGGCCGTTCCATTGACCGTCTTGTAACAGCAACTGTCCGAAGCGTGCAAAGTCACGGGCACTGGCAAAAATACAGCAGTAAGTACGTTCCATGCCGCCCTCGGCTGCCGGTCTATCCATGGTGTAAACCGCATCGTTTTCCATGCCCAGCGGCTGCCACAGGCTGCGCGACAAATGTTCGCTGACGGTCAAACCAGGCTCTTTGGCCTGCAAAGCGCGTTTGAGAAAAACACCCAGTAACTGGGTGCTGCCGCTGCTGTATTCGTATTCGCTGCCGGGTTCACGCTCAAAGCCGTGCGACAAAACCAGTGCCTCGGCATTTTTCCCAAAGTACAAATCGGTGGTCATGTTCAGCGGCAGGTAATAGTTTTCCTCCCAGTCATGGCCAGACTTCATGGCCGACAGTTGTGCAATCGTCGCCTTTTGTCCGCGCGGGTCGTTGGCGTATTCCTTGATCTGCTCGGTCAGCGGCGCATCAAAACTGCTGATGAAGCCTTGCCTGACGGCCAATCCCGTCTGCAAAGTGGTGACGGTTTTCGCCATGGAAAAAGAGTTGGTCAAACTTTGCGCGTTGTAAGGCGAGAAATATTCTTCGTGCACCAAAGCGCCTTTTTGTGCCACCAGAAATGCGGCGCTGCCGTATTGCTTTAAATAATCCAGCGTGGCTGCATCCAAAGGCTTTTGGTTGTAGCGGGCGTCCTTCTGCCAAGGGGAGGACGTGCCCTTGGAGATGATGCGCTGGTCAAAGTTGCGCGCATCATCAATATAAGCAGTGCGGTGCCCTTGCAAATAAGTGCCGGCCAATGCGCGCCATATATAGCCGTGTCCGCTCAACTGCAAGCCTGCAGCTATCAGCAACAACACGAGAGCGGTGATGGTCAAAGTTTTTTTCATCGCATTCCCTTTCTTCTCAGAACACCACTTTAGCCAAAAAGAAAATTTTGGCTGGATTTTTAACGCCTGATAATGCCGCCATGGACTTTCAGGAATTCGTATCCACGCTGGTTTACTTGACCTACAGGCTGGCCAATTTTGTCAACAACAGCTTGTTGGATGACCCGGCCTATCTGGCCCTCATATTCACATGATAGGCAACACGCATGTGCTTTACCTGCACGGTTTTCGCTCAAGTCCGCTGTCTGCCAAAGCGCAGTTGACGGCGCAATGGCTGGCTAAGCAGCATCCCGGCGTGCATTTGGCCTGTCCGCAATTACCGGTGTCACCGCTGGAGGCTGCCGAACTTATACGAGATATTCTGAGTGGCTGGCCGTCCCGCAGCAGCGTGGTGATTGGTTCTTCGCTTGGCGGCTTTTATGCCACCTGGGCAGCAGCAGAACACGGATGTGCTGCTGTCCTGCTCAATCCTGCGGTACACCCTGCCCGCGACCTGTCCGGCTACCTAGGCGTTCATCCGTGCTGGCATGACCCGTCCCAACATATCGAGGTCAAACACAGCCATATCGAGGAAATGAAAAACTTGTATGTCGGCCGCGGACTGGACTGTTTGTCTGAGACTGACAGGTCTATGACTCCCGCCTTGGCAGATCCCGAACGTTTGCTGGCTGTCATCGCCAAAGGCGATGAACTGCTGGATTGGCGCGAGATGCACGCCCGCTATGCGTGGGCGCAAACCTATGTATTGCAAGCATCAGACCACGGCATCAGTGACTTTTCTGAGCACCTGCATGTGGTGTCAGATTTTTTATTCGATCACAGTGATTGAATATTGACAAACAGTCGATCTCGCCTTGTTCAATAAAGCGTAAGACTGATGGCATAAGCCACTGCCGCCACAAATGCACTCGCCGGTATGGTCAAAATCCAGGCCCAGACGATAGTGCCAGCCACACCCCAGCGCACGGCGCTGGCATGTCTGACCGAGCCTACCCCGACGATGGCGCCGGTGATGGTGTGGGTGGTGGACACCGGAATGCCCAGCGCCGTCGCCAGAAACAAGGTCATGGCGCCGCCGGTTTCGGCACAAAAACCGCCGACCGGTTTGAGCTTGGTGATGCGCTGCCCCATGGTTTTGACAATGCGCCAGCCGCCCATCAAGGTGCCGCAGGCAATCGCCACATAACAGGAAAAAATCACCCAGAACGGCGGCATGCTGTCCTGGGTCGAGGCATAGCCGGTGGCGATCAACAGCATCCAAATAATGCCTATGGTTTTTTGCGCGTCGTTGCCGCCATGGCCCAAGCTGTACGCCCCGGCGGACACCAGTTGCAAACGGCGGAACCATTTGTCAATATGCGACGGGGTGGATCGCACAAACACCCAGCTGACCAGCAGCATCATCAACGAGCCCAGCAAAAAACCCAGCAAGGGCGAGACAAAAATAAACACCACGGTTTTCATGACACCGGCAAACATCAATGCCGAGGTGCCCGACTTCGCCATCACACTGCCCAAAATGCCGCCTATTAAAGCGTGCGATGAGCTGCTGGGTATGCCGTAATACCAGGTCACCAGGTTCCAGGTGATGGCGCCTACCAGTGCACCGAACACCACGTGAATATCCACCACCCCCGGCATGACTATGCCTTTGCCTATGGTGGCGGCCACGCTGAGTTGAAAGACGAACAAGGCGATGAAATTGAATACCGCGGCGAACAGCACGGCTTGCGTAGGTTTGAGCACACCGGTGGAAACCACGGTGGCAATTGAATTGGCGGCGTCATGAAAACCGTTGATGAAGTCAAACGTCAAGGCCAGAACAACCAGCAAGACCACGATCCACAGAGCTGTTTGCATCAAAGCGTCCCGGTCATGTCAAGAATTTTCAAGAATGATGCCTTCAATCAAGTTGGCCACATCCTCACATTTGTCCGTGATGGTTTCCAGCAATTCGTAAATCGCCTTGAGCTTGATCAACTCGCGCACATCGGGTTCTTCGCGAAACAATTTGCTCATGGCGCTGCGCATCACATGGTCTGCATCTGATTCAAGCCGGTCGATTTCCTGACAGGTTTTCAGCGCGCCCTCCGCGGCTTTGGGGTCGGCCAGTTTGCCGATCAGCTTGACGGCGTCGTTGACCCGGCTGCAACACTTCACGCCCAGATCCGTCAGAATGAAAATCTCGTCCGTCATTTTTTTCACGTCATACAAAGTCATGGTTTCAGCCGAGTCCTGTATCAGGTCAGCGACATCGTCCATGGTGTTGATCAACGAGTGAATCTGCTCGCGGTCAATTGGCGTGATGAAGGTTTTGTGAAGTGCGGTGCTGACATCGTGGGTGATGCGGTCGGCTGCGCTTTCCGCCTTGTCCACATCCAAGGTGTATTTCTCGCGCAGGCTTAGGTTGTCGTAGTTCTGCACTAGGTTGGAAAAAGCCTGCGAGGCCTCGACTATCCTGTCCGCATGGCGGTTGAACATTTCAAAAAAATCTGCTTCGCGGGGTAGAAGTTTAGAAAAAAGCATAGGTGCCTTCTTTAGGTAAAAGTCATAAAGCAAAAATTTTTGCAAGTGACAGCATTGTGACAAGTTTCCCGCTGGGTCAATTCCAACTGCTTGGCGGGACTTGCACTTTCTGAATGAGTAAGTTCGGCTGACACCTGTTCAGGCTTGCTGTGTCTACAGTGCCAAGCATGAACAACCGTTTAATCAACAGTGAACGAGCGTCGCCGCAAGACTTGCAGGCGGTTGAATGGCTGTCTCAGTTGCTGCTCAAGGGATTGGAACTGCAAGCCTCCGACATACACCTCGAGCCCTTTGACAGCTTGTTGCGGGTGCGGGTACGCCGGGATGGCGTGTTGTATGAAATGCCGTCGCCGCCTGCGGCTTTGCGCGAACAAATCATTTCGCGCATCAAGGTGCAGTCGCGTCTGGACATTGCCGAGAAACGGTTGCCGCAAGACGGTCGCATGCAACTTGCGCTCAGTCAACGCATGGTGGATATGCGGGTCAGCAGTCTGCCTACCTTGCATGGCGAAAAAATTGTGCTTCGGATTCTGGATCAACAGTCTCACCAACTCGGCTTTGCGGCATTGGGTCTGCCGGACACCGAACTTGCACATGTGATGCAAGCGATTGCCAAACCCAATGGCATGGTTTTGATCACCGGGCCGACCGGATCGGGCAAAACCGTGACCTTGTACACCTGCCTGAACCACTTAAACACGCCGGGCGCGAATATCGCTACGGTTGAAGACCCGTCTGAAATTGTCTTGCCCGGCGCCAACCAGGTGAATGTCAACGAGCGCATAGGCTTGACGTTTGACACCGCGCTCAGGGCTTTGCTGCGCCAGGACCCGGACATACTCATGGTCGGTGAAATCCGGGATCAGGCGACGGCAGATATTGCGGTCAAGGCATCTCAAACCGGTCACCTCGTGCTGTCCACCCTGCACACCAACGACGCCCCTTCCACGCTGACACGATTGAACCACATGGGTATTGCAGGTTTTAATTTAGCCAGCAGCGTCAATCTTATCTGTGCGCAACGCTTGCTGCGCCGCTTGTGTGCGGTCTGTAAACAAGCGCTGCCGAACGGCAGCGGCTGGCGGGCCGTCGGCTGTGCCGCTTGCCTCAACGGCTACAAAGGCCGGGTGGCCATACACCAAGTCATGCCGGTCACGCCCGGCATACAGCAATTGATACTTCAGCAAGCCAGTGCCCAGGCATTGGCCGAACAAGCGGCGGCAGACGGCGTACGTACTCTGCGCCAAGCCGGTCTGCTTAAAGTGAGTGCCGGTGAAACCACCTTAGAAGAAGTGCAGGCGGCGACCCATGGCTGATGCCATGCCGGGCGCACGCCGGTCCTTAGCTGCCGGTGAGTCCAGTCGCCCAAGAAGTATGCGGGTCGATGCCGCGCAACTCTGTGAATTCACCCGCCAACTCGCCACGCTGGTCGGCGCCGGTGTTCCCTTGTTGCAGTCTTTGGACACGATTCAACAAGGCGTCAATGCCCAAGCCATGGGGCCGCTGGTGCAAGCCTTGCGCCAGCAGGTTTCAGCAGGTAAGTCATTGGAAACCGCTTTGCAGCAAACCGGCGTTTTTGACAAGCTGTACTGCCAGATGGTGGCCGCAGGTGAATTGGCCGGTAACCTGGACGACATGCTCAACCGCCTGGCCAGCCACACCGAACGCCAACAGCAACTCAGACGCAAAGTACGCATGGCCTTGGTCTACCCGGTGGCGGTGTTGTTCATCGCGGCGCTGGTGGTCACCGTCATCCTGGTCTGGGTGGTGCCGGTGTTTGAATCCATATTCGCCTCTTTCGGCGCACAACTGCCTGCTGCCACACGTTTCATACTTGGCTTGAGTGCGGGCTTGCTGCACTGGGGCTTGCCGGTGCTGGCGGTGACCGTGCTGACTGCTGCCGTTTTACGCAGGGAATACCGCCGCAATGAAACATGGCAATGGCAATTCGCATTGCGGGTTTTGTCCATGCCCTTGGTGGCCGGGCTGATTCGCAGCGCCAATCTGACGGCATGGACGCGTTGCCTGTCGATGCTGACCCAGTCCGGCGTGCCGCTGCTGGAAGCGCTGGAGGTGCTGGCCGGTGTTTGCACAAACCAGGTCTATGCCAGGCTGTGTCTGAATATCAGGCAATCGGTATTGCGCGGCAGCAGTCTGGCTTCAGCCATGCGCAACGCGTCCGTTTCTGCCGGGTTCAAGACCGGCTTGTTCCCACCCTTATTGATTCAAATGGTGGATATCGGCGAGCAATCCGGCACGCTGACCGTGTTGCTGTCCAGAGCGGCAGATGCGCAGGATGAAGCGCTGGAACAACAGGTGCACGGCTTGACGCAATTGATAGAACCTTTGCTGGTCGTGGTGCTAGGCGGCCTGGTCGGCGGCATGGTTGTGGCCTTGTACTTGCCAGTGTTCCAGCTCGGGCAAGTGTTGTAGCGCGGCAGTCTTATAGACTCCAGCCCATGAACACACCGGAATTCAGACGCGTAGGCTTGACCGGCGGCATAGGCAGCGGTAAATCTACTTTGGCCCGTCTTTTGGCTGAAACAGGCATTCAAGTCATAGATGCTGATGCGATTTCCCGCCAGTTGACCGCTGTCGGCGGTGCGGCCATGTCGGCTATTGCCGCTACTTTCGGTGCTGACTTTGTCGCTTCCGACGGCAGCATGAACCGCGAACGCATGCGCGAGTTGGTATTCAGCCAGGCAGATGACCGGCTGCGTTTACAAGCTTTGCTGCACCCGCTGATTTCGGCTGAGATTCAACGCAAACAAGAGGAATTACTGATAAAAAATAGATCTTTAGTAGTTTTAGATATTCCTTTGTTAATTGAATCATCGTACTGGAGACGACACGCCGACCGGGTGCTGGTGGTCGATTGCGATGAAAAAACCCAGGTCCGACGGGTGGTTCAGCGCAGCCAGTTGAAACCCGAACAGGTGCTTGACATCATGGCCCAGCAGGCAGGACGCGCTCAAAGATTAGCTGCCGCAGACTGGGTAGTCAACAACGATGTAGACGATCTCTTTGCACTGCAAAAAGAGGCTAAGGCCATACAACTGCATTTTTAGCCTGTATAGGCAGTCATAAAGTGCTTGTCAGCGGTTATCATTTCCGCTGTTCCAACCCTTCAGGCGTTTGCTTTTTTGTGATCCTCTACGAGCACCCATTTAACGAGCGTATTCGCACTTATCTCCGGTTGGAATATTTGCTCGGACGTTTTGAACATTTGTTGCTCAGATCCTCAGAAATAGATCACCATTTCGCTCTGACCACTTTGTTTGAAATTGTCGATGTCGGCGGTCGCTCCGATTTGAAATCGGATATCTTGAAAGAACTAGAGCGGCATAAACACCAGTTCAACAGTTACCGCGGCAACCCTTCAGTGGCGCACGCGGTGCTGGATGAATTGCTGGGCAATATTGACAAATGCCTGCAAGGTTTCAACACCCAAAGCGCGCGCATCAGCAACTGCGTGACTGACAGCGATTTCCTCAGCAGTTTGCGCAACCGGGTTGCAGTACCCGGCGGCACCTGTGCCTTTGATTTACCCAGTTACCATGCCTGGCAACAACGTGACCCTGATGTTCGTCGTCAGGATATTTTGAAATGGTCGGAGCCCTTGAAAGCCTTGCATGACAGCGTCAACTTGCTGATGAGACTGCTGAGAGAAAGCGGTTCACCGCAACGCGTGGTGGCTCAGCAAGGTCAATTCCAACAGGCTTTGCCGCAAGGCCGTTTTCAAATGATGCGTTTATTCATTGATGAATCTTTGGGCTTGGTACCCGAGATCAGCGGCAACCGCATGATGGTCTGGGTGCGCCTGATTCACCAGACCTGGGAAGGCAAATCTCAAACCGTTGTCGGTAATGCGGAATTTGAAATAGAGCTTTGCTCCTGAGCCAGCCACTCTAATACCGGCACCGTGCCAGGTAACACCGGTGCCACCTGCACCGGCAACTGTTCCCAGGCAAATTCCTGACCCTCTTTCATTTGCAGTTCACCCTGCCAGTGGTAGACCTTGCAGAAATGCAATTCCACCAGGGCGTGCGGGTAATCAATACGCTCGGTCTTCCAAGGCAAGGGGTCGGCAATGGTGATGCCAAGTTCCTCCTGCAATTCGCGGGTCAGTGCCTGCGCCAGCGTTTCGCCGGTCTCTATTTTTCCACCCGGAAATTCCCAATGACCTGCGTAGGCTTTGCTGGGCGGGCGGGTAGTCAATAAAAAACGACCATCAGCCCTGAACAACACACCGACCGCCACCTGCGTCAACGCCCGCTCAACGCCACCTGCGCGCGGCAGATTCGCATCCACCATGCGTACAGGCGGGTCTGCGCTTGTCGTCATGCGTTGGCGCTACCTAAACGTCCGGCGAAATCGCGGGCGAACTGGTAAGCCACACGACCGCTGCGCGAGCCGCGCTCAAGCGCCCACACCAACGATTCAGGATGCGCCTGTGCCCATAAGTTTTGCGGGACTTGCAGGGAGGACAGCCACTGGTCAATGATATGCAAATACTCGTCCTGGCTGAACGGGTAAAAACTCACCCACAAACCGAAACGTTCGGACAAAGAAATTTTTTCCTCGATGACTTCACCGGGATGCACTTCGCCATCGTCGGTGTGCGTATAGCTGAGGTTGTCCTTCATGTACTCGGGCAGCAAATGGCGGCGGTTGCTGGTGGCGTAAATCAGCACATTCGCAGTCGCTGCGGCCACGGTGCCGTCCAGGATGGACTTGAGTGCCTTGTAACCGGGCTCGCCTTCGTCAAAACTCAGGTCGTCACAAAAGATGATGAATTTTTCAGGCCGCTCGGCCACCACTTCAATGATGTCGGGCAGGTCGATCATGTCGTGTTTATCGACTTCAATCAAACGCAAACCGCGAGACGCATAGGTATTGAGGCAGGCTTTGACCAGCGAGGATTTACCGGTGCCGCGCGCGCCGGTCAACAACACATTGTTAGCAGGTTTGCCGTCAATGAACTGCAAGGTGTTGCGCTGGATTTTTTCTTTTTGCTGATCGATTTCTTTCAAATCGTCCAATGACATTTGTCCAATATGTCGCACCGGTTCGAGCACGCCGTGGCCGCTGCTGCGCTTGCGGTAGCGAAAAGCAATGCCTGACTGCCAGTCCGGCGCGTGCAAAGGTTGCGGCAGTATGCGCTCGATACGCGCCATCAATAATTCAGCGCGGTGCAACATGCGTTCTAAAGATTCATTCATGAATTAGCTGCGGTAATCCGCGTTGATGGTGACGTATTCATGGCTTAAGTCGCAGGTCCACACCTGATCCTGTGCCTGGCCGCGTCCGAGCAACACACGCACGGTGATTTCGTCTTGCTTCATCACGCGTTGACCGTCTTCTTCCCGGTAGTCAGGGTGACGGCCGCCGCGCGTCGCCACGTGCACATCGTCCAGGTACAACTCAATCAGCGATTGCTCCAGATCTGCGATGCCTGCATAACCCACGGCGGCCAGTATCCGACCGAGGTTAGGGTCGCTGGCAAAAAAAGCGGTTTTCACCAAAGGCGAATGCCCAATCGCATAAGCCACCTGGCGGCATTCGGCGGTGTCGCGCCCGCCTTCAATGCTGACCGTGATGAACTTGGTGGCGCCCTCGCCGTCACGCACAATCGCCTGCGCCAGCCAACGCGCCACATCCAGCAAAGCCTGCTTTAACAAACGCGCGCTGTCGCTGTCCCAGTGGTTTATTTCGGTAGTACCTGCTTTGCCGCTGGCTATCACCACGAATGAATCGTTGGTCGACGTGTCACCGTCTATGGTGATGCGGTTGAATGAGGCTTCAGCCAGTTCATGCGCCAGCGCTTTCATCAAGCCGGGAGCGATGGCTGCGTCGGTGGCCATGAAGCCCAACATGGTGGCCATGTTGGGACGGATCATGCCAGCACCTTTTGACATACCCGTGATGGTGACTGTTTTGCCGTCAATACTGATTTGACGGCTGGTCGCCTTGGGCAAGGTGTCGGTCGTCATGATGGCTTGCGAAGCCAGCGTCCAGTTGTCAGAAGTGCTGGCGGCAAGCGCTTTGGGCAAGCCGTCCACAATGCGCTGAACCGGCAAGGGCTCCATGATCACACCCGTGGAAAACGGCAGTATGTGTTCCGGCTTGACATTCAACAAACCAGCTGCGGCCTGGCATACGGAAAACGCATGTTGCAAACCGGCTTCCCCGGTGCCTGCATTGGCGACACCGGTATTGATCACCAGAGCGCGTATGTCATTGCCCGCAGCAAGATGCTGCTTACACAATTGCACAGGCGCTGCACAAAAACGGTTTTGCGTGAAGACGGCGCCGACAACAGCGCCTGGCTCCAGAGTGATGACGGTCAGGTCTTTGCGATTTGCCTTGCGTACACCGGCCTCGGTCACGCCTATGGACACACCGGCGACCGCATGCAAATCCTCAGGGCGGGTGACGTGTAGATGTACCGCCATGGTTCAGGCCAGCTTGCCGTGGCATTGTTTGTATTTTTTACCGCTGCCGCAAGGACAGGGTTCATTGCGCCCGACCACCGGTACTTGCTCGACGGCAGCCGCCGCCTGACCTGCGCCAAACAGCTGGGCTTGACCTGTTTCATCCGGCGCTGAGTAGGTGAGATTGGTCACGGCATCAGCGCGTTGCTCTATGTTCTGTGCCGCCACTTCAACCTGGCTGGCCGTTTCGATTTGTACCGTCATCAAAATGCGTGTGACTTCGTTTTTCACCATGTCCAGCAACTGACCGAACAACTCGAAGGCCTCGCGCTTGTACTCCTGCTTGGGTTGCTTTTGCGCATAGCCGCGCAAATGTATGCCCTGGCGCAAATAGTCCAGCGACGACAAGTGTTCACGCCAGTGGCTGTCAATGTTTTGCAGCAGCACGGCGCGCATGAACGGCGTGAATTCATCCACGCCCACTGTTTCAATTTTGCTGTTGAACGCTGCGTTGGCTGCATCGACCACCAACTGCAAAATATCTTCATCGATGATGGCCTGGGCTTTTTCAACGTGTTGCACCAGCGGCAAATCTATATGCCAGTCATTGCGCAGCAGGTTTTGCAAACCGGCGATGTCCCATTGTTCTTCCACCGACTCTTCGGGCACGAACTGGCGCACCAGATCGGTAAAACATCCTTCGCGCAAGCTGGCGATTTGCGCCGTCAGATTGGAAGCGTCCAGAATGTCATTGCGCTGCTGGTAAATGACTTTGCGCTGGTCGTTAGATACGTCATCGTATTCCAGCAATTGCTTGCGGATATCGAAATTGCGCGCCTCGACTTTGCGCTGAGCGCTTTCAATACTGCGCGTGACCATGCCGGCTTCAATAGCCTCGCCCTCAGGCATATTCAAACGGTCCATGATGGACTTGACGCGCTCACCCGCAAAAATGCGCATCAGAGAATCATCAAGACTGAGGTAAAAACGCGAAGAGCCGGGGTCTCCCTGACGACCGGAGCGGCCGCGCAACTGGTTATCGATGCGCCGTGACTCATGACGCTCGGTGGCGATGATGCGCAGGCCGCCGACAGACTTAACAAACTCATGGTCTTTGGCCCAAGCTTCGCGCAACTGAGCGGCTTTGACCGCTTTGTCGCTTTCGCTCTGGCTCTCGTCTTGCATCAATGTGTCGACGGCTTTTTCCACGTTACCGCCCAACACAATGTCGGTGCCGCGACCGGCCATGTTGGTGGCAATGGTGATGGACTTGGCCGCACCGGCTTGCGCGACGATGTCAGCTTCGCTGGCGTGTTGCTTGGCGTTGAGCACCTGGTGCTTCAAACCCGCCTTGTCCAACATGCCTGACAGCAACTCGGACAATTCAATCGATGTGGTGCCCACCAGTACCGGTTGACCACGTCCCTGGCATTCGATGATGTCGTCTATGGCGGCTTTGTATTTTTCCTGGGTTGTTTTGTAAACCCGGTCTAATTGATCTTCCCGTTTACTGGGTTTGTTCGGCGGAATGATGACGGTTTCCAAGCCGTAAATTTCCTGGAATTCATAGGCTTCTGTGTCAGCAGTTCCGGTCATGCCGCTGAGCTTGTCGTACAAGCGAAAATAGTTCTGGAAAGTGATGGAGGCCATGGTCTGGTTCTCCGCCTGAATGGCGACACCTTCTTTGGCTTCGACGGCCTGGTGTAAGCCATCGCTCCAACGACGACCGGACATCAAACGGCCGGTGAATTCATCCACGATGGTGATTTCACCGCCCTGATTAACGTAATGCTGATCCAGGTGGTAAAGATGATGGGCGCGCAATGCGGCATACAAATGGTGAACCAGCCCAATATGCAATGGGTCATACAGAGAAGCGCCTGCGGGCAGCAAACCCATGTCGGAGAGAATTTTTTCCGCTTTTTCGTGACCCAGTTCTGTCAGGTACACCTGATGTGATTTTTCATCCAGCGTGAAATCACCGGGGGTAATCACGCCCTCACCAGTGCGCAAATCCAATTCGCCTTCCTGGCGCGTCAAATGAGGCACCACCTGGTTCATAGCCAGATAGGTTTGCGTGTGGTCTTCGGCCTGACCGCTGATGATCAAAGGCGTGCGCGCTTCATCGATCAAGATCGAGTCAACCTCGTCAACAATGGCGTAATTGAGTTTGCGTTGCACCCGGTCGGCAGATTCGTACACCATGTTGTCGCGCAGGTAATCAAATCCGTACTCGTTGTTGGTACCGTAAGTGATGTCGCTTTGGTAAGCGCTTTGTTTTTCTTCGCGCGTCAGTTGCGACAAATTGACACCGACACTCAAGCCGAGAAAGTTATAAAGCCGCCCCATCCATTGCGCGTCCCGGTTGGCCAGGTAGTCGTTGACCGTCACCACGTGTACGCCTTGGCCGCTGAGCGCATTCAGATACACCGCCAGAGTGGCTGTCAGCGTTTTACCTTCACCGGTGCGCATCTCGGCAATCTTGCCCTCGTGCAAGGCCATGCCGCCTAACATTTGCACATCAAAGTGACGCATCTTCATGACGCGCTTAGAGCCTTCACGCACCACAGCAAAGGCCTCGGGCAACAAATCGTCCAGGCTTTCGCCTTGTTGGAAACGTTGCTTGAATTCGCCGGTTTTGGCTTTCAAGGCCTCGTCGCTCAATGATTCCAGTGGGACTTCATGGACGCTGATACGCTCCAGCGTTTTGCGGTAAGTCTTGAGCAAGCGGTCGTTGCGGCTACCGAAAATATAGGTCAGTGGATTGAATGCCATACAAGCAAAACGCCCATGCCTTGCCGGGTGGCTGGCCATGGACGCAGGTTCCTTTGTCGAAGCCCTGCATTTTACCTGTGTAAACGAACATAATCAGACATGCACCGACCGTCAACCCCGCCAGCCAAACAGACCAGTGTGATGGATGCCATTGAACACTCCGACACCTTGTCCTTGATGTTAAGTTTGCAGCGCAGATCCATGTTGTATTTGAAAACCATAGAACCAGTTCTTCCCCCCGGTTTGAGCGAACAACTGCTGGCCGGTCCTATTGAAGATGATGTCTGGTGCGTGCTTGTGAAACACAATGCAGCTGCTGCTAAATTGCGCCAACTGTTACCGGCCATCTGCGCGCATCTGCGCAGCAAAGGCTATAACGTGCAACAGATAAGACTCAAACTCATGTCACGCAAGCCATAAAAAAACCCGCCGGTTTCACAACCGCGGGCTTTTAAATGGTGCCGATTATCGGATTCGAACTGATGACCTACCGCTTACAAGGCGGTTGCTCTACCAACTGAGCTAAATCGGCACTAAGCTTATTCTACCCAAGCCAGACACGTCTTATTGAAAACTTTTTATTTGACGCGTTTGAGTTGCGGGCGAGTACTGTTGGACGGACTGCCTGAGGGCGGTTCAGGCGGACTGTCAGACGCGACTGACGCATCGACGCAAGCGCCAGCTGGCGTCGGAGCAGGTGCAGGAAAAGCCATGCCCTGGCCGTTTTCCTTGGCATAAATGGCAATCACCCGGCCCATGGGAACCACAATTTCACGCGCCACACCACCGAAGCGCGCTTTGAACTGAATGAATTCATTGCTCAGTTGCATGCCACTGGTGGCATCGAAACTGACATTGAGCACGATTTCACCGTTGTTCACATACTCGCGCGGCACTTGCACGGTTTCGTCGACCAACACAGCGACATACGGCGTGAAGCCGTTGTCTGTACACCATTCGTGCAAGGCCCGCACCAGGTAAGGACGGGTAGAAGTTGACTGCGAAATATTGATCATGCGGTTTATTTACGCATGACCTTTTCTGAAGGAGTCAACGCCTCGATATAGGCCGGGCGCGAAAAAATACGTTCAGCGTATTTGAGTAGCGGGGCCGCATTTTTTGACAACTCGATACCGTAATGGTCGAGACGCCACAATAACGGGGCGATGGCAACGTCCAACATAGAGAAGTTATCGCCGAGCATGAATTTGTTTTTCAAAAATACAGGTGCCAACTGGGTCAGGCGGTCGCGGATATGGGCGCGGGCTTTTTCCAGCGTTTTTTCATTGGCCTTTTGTGTCCTGGACTCGAGAGAAGTCACATGGGTGAACAACTCTTTTTCGAAATTCAGCAGGAACAAACGCACGCGGGCACGGTCGACCGGGTCGCCGGGCATGAGTTGCGGATGCGGGAAACGCTCGTCTATGTACTCGTTGATGATGTTGGATTCATACAGAATGAGGTCGCGCTCAACCAGTATCGGCACCTGGCCATAAGGGTTCATCACGCTGATGTCCTCGGGCTTGTTGTAAAGATCAACGTCACGGATTTCAAAATCCATGCCTTTTTCAAACAAGACAAAACGGCAACGGTGGGAGAAAGGACAAACTGTCCCAGAGTACAAGACCATCATGAGCGTAGCTCCTGAAATACGAAAGGTTTAACGGACCGGAAATGGCCCATTGTAAGAACCCGCCGAAGCGGGTTACTGTGTATCCGCTTAGCGAATTTCTTTCCAGAACGCGGCATTCAAACGCCAGGCGATGAACATGAAAACCAACAAGAACATCAACACCCAGACGCCGATTCTGACGCGTGTGTTTTGTGCCGGCTCTGACATCCACTGCATGTAATTGACCAGATCGGCAACTGCCTCATCGTACTCGGCAGGGCTGAGCTTGCCGGGTGTGACTTGCTGCCAGCCTTTGAACGCATGGATTTCATGCCCATGCGATAGGACTGTGTCATACAAGGGCTTACGCTCTCCTTGCAACTCCCACAACACATGAGGCATGGCAACATTTGGAAAAGCCAAGTTGTTCCAGCCGGTGGCTTTGCCTTCATCACGGTAATACGTGCGCAAGTACGTGTACAAATAATCAGCGCCTGTGCCACCATGGCCGGAACGCGAACGCGCGATCACGGTCAAGTCGGGCGGGTTGCCGCCGAACCAATCCTTGGCCTGTTTCGGGTCCATGGCCACTTTCATGGTTTCACCGACCTTGTCTGTGGTGAACAACAAATTGTCTTTGATGTCCTTTTCGGTCAAACCGATGTCTGTCAGTCGGTTGAATCGCATGTAAGACGCGGCATGGCAATTCAAACAGTAATTGACGAACAGCTTGGCGCCGTGCTGCAAAGCGCCCAGGTCGTTGAGTTTGTTTGGCGCTTTGTCCCAGACAAAGGCGTCGGTATTGGCGAAAACCGGCAAACTGCTGGCCAGACTGATTAACACGCTGAGAATGATTTTTTTCATGTTTGTGTGCTCCGTGCTGGTTCAGTGTGCGGCAAAGTTGACGCGATCCGGCACTGGCTTGGTTTCTCCCAGACGGCTCCACCAAGGCATTAGCAAGAAGAAGCCGAAATAGAACAAGGAACCGACTTGCGATACCCGTTCACCGATAGCTGAAGGCGGCTGCATTCCCAGATAGCCCAGAACAAAGAAGTCGATGACAAAAATAACGTACAGGTATTTGTGCCAGTCAGGACGGTAACGGATGGATTTGACCGCGCAATTGTCCAACCAAGGCAGGAAGAACAAAATAATGACGGCGCCGCCCATGACGACCACACCCCAGAATTTGGCGTCGATAGCGAGCATTGCTCCTACCAAAACGACAGCACCACCGATGATGACTGCCTTGAGTATGCTGCTGATGGCGGCACGCGTCGCGCCAAGGTAAGCAGCTGCAATCACACAGACGACGAGTGCATACATCATCTCGCTGGTGATGGCACGCAGCATGGAGTAATACGGCGTGAAATACCAGACCGGCGCGATGTGCAGCGGCGTTTTCAGAGGATCGGCTGGAATGAAGTTGTTGTATTCCAGGAAGTAGCCGCCAAACTCGGGTGCGAAAAAGATGATGGCTGTGAACACCAGCAAAAAGCCCATCACGCCCATGATGTCGTGCACCGTGTAGTACGGATGGAAAGGAATGCCGTCGAGGGGTTTGCCGTTGGCATCCTTGTGGGCTTTGATTTCTATGCCGTCTGGATTGTTAGAGCCGACTTCGTGCAAAGCAATGATGTGCGCGACCACCAGACCCAGTAGCACCAGCGGCATGGCAATCACATGAAAGGCGAAAAAGCGGTTGAGTGTGGCATCACCAACCACGTAATCACCCCGGATTAGCAAGGCCAGGTCAGGACCGATGAATGGAATGGCTGTGAACAAATTGACAATGACCTGTGCGCCCCAGTAAGACATCTGCCCCCAAGGCAGCAAATAGCCCATGAATGCCTCGCCCATCAAGACCAGGAAAATGGCGCAACCGAACAGCCACACCAGTTCACGCGGCTTGCGGTAAGAACCGTAAATCAGCCCGCGGAACATGTGCATGTAAACCACAACGAAAAACGCTGAAGCGCCGGTGGAATGCATATAGCGAATCAACCAACCCCATGGCACATCACGCATGATGTACTCGACTGAAGCGAAAGCAATGGCTGCATCCGGCTTGTAGTGCATGGTCAGGAAAATGCCGGTCAGGATTTGAATCACCAGCACCAGCATGGACAGCACGCCGAAGAAATACAAAAAGTTGAAATTCTTCGGCGCGTAATATTCGCTCAAATGCTCTTTGTAGAGTTTGGAGAGCGGGAACCGGTTGTCAACCCAGTTCAGGGCTTTTTCAGCCAGCGGGGCATTAGGGGAAATCTCTTTGAAGTCAGCCATGGTTTTGCCTTTAAGCCTTTTTGTCTTCGCCGATCAGCAAACGACTGTCTGAAAGATACATGTGGGGGGGGACTTCGAGGTTGTCCGGCGCGGGTTTGTTTTTGTACACACGACCGGCCATGTCGAAGGTGGAACCGTGGCAAGGGCAGAGAAAGCCGCCCAGCCAGTCGTCCGGCAGCGAAGCCTGCGGACCCATTTGAAATTTGTCGCTTGGCGAACATCCCAGATGAGAGCAAATGCCGACGCCGACAAAAAACTCAGGCTTGATAGAACGCCCTTGGTTACGCGCATAAGCGGGTGTCAGTTCGTTGGGATTGCGTTTGGACTCCGGATCGGCCAATTGGGCTTCGACTTTTTTCAAAGCCTCCAATTGCTCGGGCGTGCGGCGGATGATCCACACCGGCTTGCCGCGCCATTCGACCGTGAGTTTTTCACCGGGCTTGATGGCGGAGATGTCTACTTCTACAGCTGCACCGGCGGCCTTGGCGCGCTCGGAAGGACTGAAAGTGCTGATGAACGGGACGGCGACTGCGGCACCCCCGACTGCACCGGCACAACCTGTGGCGATCAGCCAGGTACGCTTGCCGTTGTCTACTGTGGTTTCACTCATGAAAGGCCTCTGAATTTCATTGCGAATATCGAAAACCCTCAATTCTAACCGAGCCGAATAAGTAAAAACCAGTGGTTCTGTGTCTTAGGGGATTAATCAGCCGCTGGCCAGACGGATTCCAAAGCATTTCCGATAGCCGCCATGGTCAGCCTAAGCACTGCCTCGGGCGGCGCGCACAGCCGCCAGCAAGCTGGAAGGATCGGCAAAACCTTGACCGGCAATGTCAAACGCCGTGCCGTGGTCCGGGCTGGTGCGCACAAACGGCAGGCCCAGCGTCTGGTTCACGCCGTGTTCTATCCCCAAAAACTTCACCGGGATCAGACCCTGGTCGTGGTACATGGCCAAAACCACGTCGGGCGCGTCTGCGCCGCTTGCCTGGTGCGCCTGCATGAACACCGTGTCCGGTGGAAACGGCCCGCAAACTTGCAATCCTTGCGTATTTGCCAAGGCAATAGCAGGCGCAATCACTTGTATTTCCTCCAGCCCGAACAATCCCTCTTCACCGGCATGCGGGTTCAAACCCGCCACCCAAATGCGCGGATGCCGCCCGTGCAAAGCGGGCCAGCTGCGGTGAATGATTTGCAGAGTTTGCAGCACATTGGCAGTCGTCACCGCTTCTATGGCCTGGCGCAAAGACACATGAATGCTGACCAGCACCACCCGCAATCCCGGGCTGCTCAGCATCATGCGCACCGGCAGATCGGCCACCGGCAGGCCCAGGTGTTCAGCGGCCAGCGCTTGCAGCATCTCTGTATGACCGGGGTATTCCAAGCCGGCCAGCGACAAGGCTTTTTTATGCAATGGTGCCGTCACCAGAGCGTTGAATTCGCTTCGCAGCACAGACCGCGCCGCCCAAGTCACGGCATCCGCCGCCATGCGCCCGGCCGCTGCTGAAACCTTGCCGGTTTCAATGGATGCATCTGGCGTGACGTTGATCACAGGCACATGGCCGGTGGGCACGCGCAGCGTATCCGCAGGAGTCAACACCTCGTGACACTGAATGGCCAAGGGCAAATGCGCGGACAACTGCGCCAACTGTCGACGCATCACGGTCAGATTACCGATCACGCACACAGCTTGCATGTCAGCGGCATGTCCGGCAAAGGCTTTGAGAATGATTTCCGGCCCGACCCCCGCCGGATCCCCCATGCTGAGGGCCATAGGCAAACGGTCGTGTGACAAAGCCATGCGTTTGATCGACCTAGGCCGGGTTGCTGATGTCTATGAACTGATGCGCTAAGCCCAAAGCGGACGCCACGTGCGCGGCCAATGCCGGTGCGCCGTAACGCTCGGTCGCATGGTGGCCGCAGGCAAAAAAGGCCACGCCGGTTTCCCGCGCCAGATGCGCCTGAGGCTCGGAAATCTCGCCGGTGACAAACGCATCCGCGCCAGCCGCGATCGCGTCTTCGAACCAGGATTGGGCGCCGCCGGTACACCAGGCGATGCGTTTGACGGGACGGGCTGCATCCGGAATGACCGCCACTGCCGCGCGGCCCAACTTGTTTTCAAGCTCTGTTTGAAGAGCAGCCGGGTCAGTCACACCATTGAGCGGAGAGCCCAGCCAACCCAGGCGTTGATCGCCAAAACGCTCCAAAGTTTGCCAGCCCATGTGCTTGCCCAGCATGGCGTTATTGCCCCATTCTTCGTGCGCATCCAGCGGTAAGTGATAAGCCAACAGATTGATATCGTGCGCCAGCAACAGCGCGAGTCGCTGCTTCATCCAGCCGGTGACGCTGCCGTCCTGGCCGCGCCAGAACAAGCCGTGGTGAACCAGCAGCGTGTCCGCGCCCTCTTGGATGGCAGCTTCAATGAAAGCCCGATTGGCAGTCACGCCAGAGACGATTTTTTTGATCTCTGAGCGTCCTTCCACCTGCAAACCGTTGGGGCAGTAGTCCTTGAACAACTGCGGTTGCAGCAACTGGTTGCACAGGCTGATGAGCTCGTGTCGTTGTGCCATGTCAGCGGGGCGGGACTTTGGCCTTGGGGCGTTGTCCGGGTGTGATGGTCAAATCAATTTGATCGCTTTGGCGCAACACCGTCACACGCGCCGCCTGACCGGGCTTGAGCGCCGACACACGCGCCAACAATTCGGCCACGCTTTTCACCTGCTGGCCTTCGACCGCCAGCAACACATCGCCGGGGCGGACGCCGGCCTTGAATGCCGGGCCGGTTTGCAACACACCGGTGATGATGACGCCGCTGTCGCGTTGCACATTGAAAGTCTTGGCCAGATCAGGCGTGATTTCGGTGGGTTCCACGCCTATCCAGCCGCGTACCACCTGGCCTTCCTTGACTATGCCTTCAAGCACCTGGCGCGCGGTGCTGACCGGAATGGCAAAGCCTATGCCCATGCTGCCGCCGGACCGTGAATAAATAGCGGTATTGATGCCCAGCAGATTGCCCTGCACATCGACCAAAGCGCCGCCCGAGTTACCCGGGTTGATGGCCGCATCGGTTTGTATGAAATTCTCAAAGGTGTTGATGCCTAACTGGTTACGCCCTAGCGCCGACACAATGCCGCTGGTCACTGTTTGGCCGACACCGAAGGGGTTGCCTATGGCCAACACCACATCGCCGACCTGCAACTGATCGGAATCGCTCAAAACCATGACGGGCAAATTGTCCAGTTTGATCTTCAATACCGCCAGATCCGTGTCCGGGTCGGTACCCACCAGCTTGGCGCGGGTGCTTCTGCCGTCGTTCAGAATGACAGTGATTTCATCGGCAGCTTCAATGACGTGGTTGTTGGTCAAGATATAGCCCTCGGGGCTGACAATCACCCCGCTTCCCAGACCGGCATTCGGCGAAGCATCATCCGGGTCACCGAAGAAATAACGGAACCACGGGTCTTTGGCGTGATCCGGCAAATTGGGCTTGCGCGAAGCGGTGTTGATGCTGACCACCGAAGGCGAGGCTTTTTTGGCGGCCATTCGCAAACTGCCTGAACCGCCGGATCTGCCCGCGTCGCTGTCGGGCGCTTGCAGCACATGCAAGCTGGAATTCCACTGAGAGGGTCGCTGCAACCACTCGGGCTTGAGGGTGATCAGCACAAACCAGACCGCGACCAGAATGGTCACTGTCTGGGAAAACAACAACCACAGTCTGCGCATGTTCAAGCGCCGCCGGCAGGTGTTTCTTGGTCCTCAGGCGCCTTGGTGTGCTTCATGAATATTTGAGCCGCCCAAATGCCGACCTCGTAAAGAATCACCATGGGAATAGCCAGTGCCAACTGCGACACCACATCCGGCGGCGTCACGATGGCGGCAATGATGAATGCCAGCACAATGAAATAAGAGCGGAAGGCCTTGAGTTTTTCAATGGTGACCAAACCCATGCGCGCCAGCACAATCACCACAATCGGCACCTCAAAGGCCAAGCCGAAGGCGATGAACATGGTCATCACAAAACTCAAATAGGCTTCGATGTCAGGCGCAGCTGTGATGCTTTTCGGCGCAAAGCTTTGGATGAACTTGAACACCTGCCCGAACACAAAGAAGTAACAAAACGCCACGCCGATAAAAAACAAAATGGTGCTGGACATGACCAGCGGCATCACCAGACGCTTTTCATGGGCATACAAACCGGGAGCCACAAAAGCCCAAGCCTGATACAGCACCACCGGCAGCGCCAGCAGAAAACCGGCCATCAGCATGATTTTGAGCGGCACCAGAAACGGCGAAATCACCGAGGTAGCGATCAAGTTAGTGCCTTGCGGCAGTTGCGCTACCAAAGGAGCGGCTAACAGGTCGTACAACTGGGCTGGGCCTGGAAATATGCTGAGGATGGCGCACATCACCGCAACCCCAATGAACGACTTGACCAGACGGTCACGCAATTCCTTGAGGTGTTGAACAAACGGTTGTTCGGAAGCTTTCAGCGTATCCGTATCCTGCGAGCCTGAATCAGACATGTGTCATCAAACCCTGTTTGAACCTGTTGCAGAAGGACGGAAACGGGCGACTCGCGCGGCACCCGACAAGGCCTTGGTGCGCACTCCCTGGCGCGCTTTGTACCACTGCGGCATGGCCGAACGCTTGAGGCGCCAGTTTTTGCCGGGGTGTTTGTACTCGGGTTGCTGCGGCTGCCAATAGGGAAGGAATGCGTTGTTATTGTCAGACGCCGGCGCTTCCTGACCAAGCTCTGCTATACCTTGGTTCAGCTGCGTGGTGGCATTCAACACGCTGGACTGCACATCCGTCATGGCCGAGTCCATGGTTTCCTTCATTTTCTTCAGGTCTTCCATTTCCATGGCACGGTTGACCTCGGCCTTGACATCAGATACGTAACGCTGCGCCTTGCCGAGCATAGTCCCGATGGTGCGGGCCACACGCGGCATTTTCTCCGGACCGATGACGACCAGCGCTACTGCGCCTATCACCGCCAGTTTGGAGACGTCTAAATCAAACATGGATCATGACTTGCTTTTGGCTTCCACATCAATGGGTGCCTTGTCAGCTGCGTGTGCAGGCGCTGCGCCGGTGACTTGCTGCGCAGGTGCGGCAGGTTTTTCTTCGGTCGGGGCGGCAGCGCCGTCCTTCATGCCGTCTTTAAAGCCTTTGACAGCCCCGCCCAGGTCACCGCCCAAGCTCTTCAATTTTTTGGTACCGAAGACCAAAACCACGATCAATAAAACAATTAACCAATGCCAAACAGAAAATGACCCCATGGGATGCTCCTCAATGAACTGTAGGAATTCTAGTCTCAGCCGCGCAACCATGGGCGCGGACCGCCCATGACATGCCAATGCAGGTGGTGAACCTCCTGCCCGCCCTCGGCACCGGTGTTGGTTACCAGACGAAAACCACCCTCGGGGTAAGGGTTGACGCCCTCTTGCAAAGCCAGTTGCGGCACCTTGATGAGTATGCGCCCGAGCAAGGCTGCGTGCGCTTCGCTAACCTGCGCCATAGAAGGGATATGCAGTTTGGGTATGACCAGAAAATGCACCGGCGCCCAAGGGTTGATGTCGTGAAACGCGAACATGTCGTCGTCTTCATAGACCTTGCGGGAAGGAATTTGGCCTTGGATGATTTTGCAAAAAATGCAGTTCGGATCTTGCGTCACACTCATTCAATCTTCTCCTGCTTCACGCTGCAAGGCTTTGCGCAAGGCTTTTTCTTCCAAGCCGCCTAAGCCTTCTCGGCGCGCCAATTCGTTGATCACGTCTGCCGGACTCAGGTCGTAATGCGCCAGCGCCACCATGCAGTGAAACCACAAATCGGCCATTTCATTCACTAAATGCTGCGGCTCGCTGCCGTGGCTCAAGTCCTTGGCGGCCATCACGGTTTCGGTGGCCTCTTCACCGATTTTCTTCAAAAACGCGTCCGGCCCCTTGTGCAGCAAGCGCGCCACGTAACTGGTGTCGGGGTTGCCGCCATTGACCGCTTTACGGCTTTCAATGACAGCGGCCAGGCGCATCAGAATATCGTTTGTGTTCATGGGTTTTTCTTGTAAATAAGAGCGGGATCCTGCAACACAGGTTCGGTGCTCAGCCACTGGCCGCCGTCCGGGCCGGTCTGCCAGCGCTGGTAAAAACAACTGTGACGCCCGGTGTGGCAGGCGATGCCAGGGTCGTGGCCGGTTTGCGTGACGCTGAGCAAAACCACGTCGTTGTCGCAATCGAGGCGTATGTCGTGCACCAGTTGCACATGGCCGGATTCCTCGCCCTTGAACCAGAGTTTGTTACGCGAGCGGCTGAAATACACGGCGCGCCCTTGCTCAGCGGTGAGTTGCAGTGCTTCGCGGTTCATCCAAGCAAACATCAGCACGTCTTTGCTGACCTGCTCTTGCGCGATGACGGGCACCAGGCCTTGCGCGTCCCATTTGATGTGATCAAGCCAATTCATAGGGGGAGATGTTAAGGGCATCGCCTGTTGTGGATAAGCAATTGGACAAAAGCGTATCGAAAGGCTTTTATAGCTACGCGCAAGCACGCAATGCTTTGGAAATCCAAGTTATTGCCAAATTTTGCCAAGGAATCTAAACTGGACGCATGAGCACAATGAATATTTCCTTACCAGACACACTCAAGGCCTTTGTAGACGAGCAGGTCAGCCAGCGCGGCTTCGGCACCAGCAGTGAGTACGTACATGAGTTGATTCGCAAGGACCAAGAAAGGCGGCTAATGCGTAGCCTGCTGTTGGAGGGTTCAAGCTCGGAAGCTACACAAACGGTGACGCCTGCCTACTTTGACAGGTTGCGCGGCACTGTGGTCAATGCAAGCAAGGCCCGCAACAAGGCGTGAATTCCAAACCCATTGTCCCGCGTCAGTTTGCCAATCAAGATGTCGATGAGGCAATCGCATACTACGTGGATGAGGGCGCTACAGATGCCGCATTAGGCTTTATTGATGAACTAGAACGGGCTTATACCCACATCAGCCGCCAGCCTGCAACCGGCTCGACACGTTATGCCCACGAGCTTAATTTGCCCGGACTTAGATTTTGGCCCTTAACTCGCTACCCACACTTGGTGTTTTATGTCGAACGGTCTGACCATATTGATGTGTGGCGTGTGTTGCACGGTCAGCGTGATATTCCTGCCTGGATGAATGATGCTGGAGAAACTTAAGATTTCGCTTTGAGGAACTCTTTTATTTCGCGGTTAGAACAAGTTTTAATTCTTTGTCCGAAGACTGTTTTTGAGGTTAATGTACTTGGTGCAAGTGGTGGACTCGCACCACCAGTTCAAACACCCTTTTAAGCTAGGCAAGGTGACAGTACCTCATCCGAGAAAAGACTTGCCGCTACCAACAGTTCGCAGCATCTTGAAGCAAGCAGGTCTGTGAAGCCCCATACACACAAGGAGTTGCCCATGTTGTATCCCGTTTATGTTCACCCCGGTGATGCTGACCATGCGCATGGCGTGACGTTTCCAGACTTTCCGGGTTGCTTTTCTGCGGCCGATACGTGGAGCGATTTGCCCGCCGCTGTGCAAGAGGCGGTGGAAGCGCATTTCAATGGCGAGCCAGACGCAGTGCCGCCGCCAACACCGCTGGAAAATTTAGTGAACCAACCCGAGTACGCGGGTGGCGTTTGGATGTTGGTGGAGTTGGACCTGAGCCGCATCGACACCCGGCCTATACGCTTGAATGTGAGTCTGCCTTCTAATTTGGTGTAGCAAATTGACGCTAGGGGGAAGCGGTAGCCGAGCGGTTTGAGGAATTCTTCTTCAAGCATCTCGCCGGGGGAAACAGGTTGAACTGTGCGCATGGCATTTCCTTTAGTGATAGTCGACGATCTCTACTTCTGTGGCTCCTTCAAATCGTCAAGAACTGTTAACCAGTCCAGTTGAATCTCTTCTTAATGAGCCACCTGCTTTTTCTTTTTTTAAGCAGCCTCGGGATGGAGCCAATAACTCACTTCAAAAGCGCCTGTACTTCTTTCTCAAGCTGCTCGCCACTTACCAAGGTGACTTTGCCTGAGTCAATCTCAGTAGCCCGGCGGCTTGCCTCTACAAACCAAGCCTCTTGAACTTCATTTTCCGATGGAGTGTCCAAGCTCTCGAGCAACAATTGCAACAAGTGCTCACGCTCCGTCTTGGGCAAGGCAAGCAAAGTTTGTTCGAGGGCGAAATAGTTCACGGCGTAATGTTAGGTAAGCAGCGTGTTAAACAGACGCGTCACGAAACGCTCTGAGGACTGTGTTGATTCGCGTCTGATAGCCAACACCTTGCGCCTTGAACCATTCGAGCACATCTTGGTCCACTCCCAGCGAAATAGATGTCTTGGCAGGCAATGGCTTCAACCCCTTGCGAACCATGCCACGCACTATGTGCTTTACGTCCGCCTGCGGGTGTTCTTTCGTCAGCTTCACATCACCAGCGTCGGACTTCAGACGCGACCAATCAGTTTTGGATTTCACGGTAGTAGATTTGCGACTCGCGCCTGGTTGCTTTTCTAAACGAGATGATGCGGATTCCATTTTTATTCTCTGTTTGCACCGCTGAAACGGTCATGCCAGCAAGCAAGCCTGCATAAAAGAATCCTGACGTCAACTTAAACCTTGTTCAAACGCTCTGCCATGCGGGTCTGCCAACCGGGGCCTGTGGCGCGCCAACGCTCTATGACTTCTGGGGGCAGGCGCAAGGAGATGGATTTGCGCGGACTGGGTGACAGGGGACGCCCCCCTTTTTTCAGCTTGGCGCGGGCCAACAAGTCTTCAGTGAGTTCGGGCAGTTCTTCGTATTCGTGGGGAGCAATGTGATGAGCGTCTATTTGCTCCAAGTTAGATGTCAAGGAGCGGCGCGATGCGGGTTTGTTCACGTTCATTGGCTTTCCTCATACTGAAAATATGGCGATCCGCGTATCAATGCTCAACACGCAATTGCAAAGCTTCTTGCGCCACCATGTTGATGCTTTTACCTTCCGCTTGAGCCGCCAATGCCAGTTGCTCATGAAGCTCTGGTGAAATGCGGAGATTGAATTTACCTGAAAAATTCCTTTTGGGGTCGATGCCTTTTTCTTTGCACACGTCTAGAAAAACTTGCAAAGATTTTTTGAACTCTGTGCGTAACTCCTTGGGGTTCTTTCCGTAAAAGTCTGCGCTACCATTGAGACCTAGGATTTCCCCGCGAAAGAGATCAAGCTCTTCGTCGTATTCAATCTTGGCGTTAAAGCCGTCAACAGTCATTGTGTTCATGGTTCTACTCCGTGTTGTTCTAGCCATTTGCGAATGCTTGCAACAGCACCTTTGTCGGTGCTGGGGGATGGATGGGGTCTGTGAAAAACCCTGACTTCGCCATACATCACCACCGCCACGCGACTGCCTTCTCGCTCGCTGACCTCTGCACCCAATTCGTGAAACATGGCTTCAATGTCGCGCCACTGAACATTAGCGCTTGTTGGCCTTGCAAAAATCAGAGCGAGGGTGCGTTGGTGTTTTCGCTTCATGCCGAAATGGTACTATTTTTCGGTACCTATATCAAGGCACGATTATCGATTATCAATACGACCTGCCGTCCTTGTGCTGAAAGGATCACTTACCATCCATCATGACGGCCTTGATGTCATCGTCAGGGTAATAAGCCTTGTCTTCAGGACTCCGATCACCCACTTCCAAATAGACGACAACTTCCAATGTTTCGTTGACCAGCCGATGACCGTTGCCACTACCCGCCTTGAAGCCAGCACACATACCGGGCGACAAGCGGGCGTTTCTCGCGACCTTCCATTTGGGATGCAAAGGGTGACGGATAGTTGGAAGGTTTGATTCGCTTGAGAGCGTCTAGTGCGACAACTGAAATAGGGGATGGTTGATTTGGCATGGTGAGTATCTTGACTGTCAAATGGCGAGGCCTGTGCCGCCTTGAAATACTGCCAAGCAAATAGCGCGGGATTTCCTAGCAGCTGCATCGGTGAATTTTGCACTTGCGGCGTATCCGTCCAGCCATCCCATCTTGACGTAGTCAAATGCATTGAATAAGAGATAAGTGTCCACGATAGTTAAGTGCACACCATCTTGCTCATTTAAAACGCATCATTCAAGATGGGATGGCTGGACGGATACGCATTACGAGTCTTTTAACGTTTGAGGTAACCGGCGCGCGGAGGCAGGACGGGACTGGCCGTGGAGGGACAATGACCGCCGCGGCCCGGAGCGGCCAGGCCCGGCCTGCCGTAGCGCGTCCGGTTGAACGCCAAGTTAGGTTTCACTCAGGTAGCCGTGCCAAAGACTACGCGCTCGGCGAAGAAGCGCACGAGCGGAATGAACTCCTCAATGACATCCTCCGACTCAGTTAGCGGAATGTGACAGTCCTCGCGCCTGTAGCGATCACTCGAATGCACTATCGCGTTGCGGATGTGCTTCAAGAGCTTGGCGGAATTTGCAAGTGCATGGTCTTTGAGCGGCGATATCTGCAATTGCTCACCAAAGACTAAGCGACGCTTCGAGTAGATCTTGTCGCCAACCAGTTCCTCGAACTTCTGGATGAAGTCGATGAGTTCGACTTCCTGCACGAATCGTTCGAGGACGTTGCGGAGCATCTCTGTCTCGTCTGACCGAGAGTCTTGGCCACGCACCGCGGAGATCACTTTGTCTAGGGACTCCCGGCTTGCCCGGAAGCCAGGGTCGTTCAGCATTGCCGTCAGTCGATCATGCAGCAATAGCTCCGATACACGTAGGAAGTAGTACTCCAGGACGTGGTAGTAGGCTAGGAAACTCTGGCTAGGAAACGGACTCGCCTTTGCCACCTTGTAGTAGCTGATGACGTTCTCGTCGTATGCCGCGCGCGGAATTGAGTGGTCTTGACCAGTGTCTGGCAGGTAAAGGTGCTTCAGGCGCCGCTTCCTGGGTTTCCAGAGGGACAGGCAGTCATGTTGTTCAACGGCAATCTTGAACAGGCTAGCGCGTATGGCGGACAGTGCGCGTTCCTTGAGATCTGTGGGTGTCTTTCGCCCCTTGTGTGTGTAGACGGCCGTGGTGGGCATCCAGACGACTTGTGGAAGGCGGCGAATGAAGATCTCGGTCTCCAGCAACCGCTTCTTGACGCGCAGATTGAAGAAGTTCTCGTATTCAGGTGAATCGAAGAAGGCGAAGCCGAACGCGTGGCTTGCACCCCCTACCGAGACCGTGTTGCCCGCGCGATCTGCCAGGGTGTACTGATCGGGTGCCAGCACCGAAGCAGGAGCAAGCCGAGTCACCAGCACCTCTACTGAATTGTTGTGCTGGAGAGTGCGAGTGTCCACGTCAAACGCGAGACTGCGCGCACGCTTGTACTGTTGAAAGGCGTCGCGCCACTCATCGTCAAGCTTGATCTTCACAGGCCGTGGATCGCGCGTCACATGGACTTCTTCGTCCGCAATCGTGCAGGGAAGCCCAAGAGCATTCAGACGGGCGTGAAGGTGCGCGGTCAGGGACATGTGAAACCTAACGCAATGTAGACCGCAAAACCCGGTGGATACATCCGGGCAGGGTCGATACATCTTTTGAATGCAATGGCTGCAAGCCGCTTGCGCCTTGGCATGCAGATCCAAATACTGTAATTTCATACAGGTATAAATTGGCCATGAAACCCGGTACTCCTTCCTTGCAGTCCACCCGCTTGTTAGTCATTCCGACTGAATGACCAGTTAGGCAACTTAAGTCTAGTTTTGCACGCAGTAATTACCTTGCGTGGAATAGCCAGAAGGGCACGAACCATTTTTTTGTATCACGTTTTTGGGGTTTGCACTATTCGCAACACAGTAGTTGCCTTGCGTGCTCCACCCAGAAGGGCATGAGCCATTCTTTGGGATTGCAGGTTTGGCATTTGCACTGGGTACGCACATATTGCCCTGCGTGGAATAACCAGAAGGGCATGAGCCATTTTTAGGCAGCGGCATTGCTTGCATTGTCATATTGATCTCCTTGAAGGGCAACGTAAAAGTTGACGCTGAAACGTCTGACTCAGTTTAATCTAAAAATAAAAATTATTAGCTCTAAAAAAATTAAATAAGAGAACTTTTAAATAAAATAAATTGGAAATGCAATCCACATAGGCACAGTAGCCAACGATGCAAAAGTTCTTAGAGTTGATTCAGTGGCGTTAAGGTATCAACGCCCTATTCACATGGCTAATGACAAAACATAAAGCGCTTCGCCCTCAACAACTCACAACCTCACAGGTATCCCCCGCCCGGCCATATATTGCTTAGCCTGCCCAACCGTAAATTCACCATAGTGAAAAATGCTCGCCGCCAGCACCGCATCTGCGCCGCCGGTTTGTATGCCGTCGGCCAAATGGTCTAGCGTGCCCACGCCGCCGGACGCAATAACCGGCACCGGCACTGCGTCGCTAACCGCGCGGGTCAGCGCTAAGTCAAAGCCCGACTTCGTCCCGTCGCGGTCCATGCTGGTCAGCAGTATTTCGCCCGCGCCGTATTCAGCCATTTGCGTGGCCCAAGCCACCGCGTCCAAGCCCACGTTTTTGCGCCCGCCGTGGCTGAACACATCCCAGCCCGGGCCCACGGGCAAACCGTTGGCACCTACTCGCTGTTCTTCTTCGGCGCTGCGTCGCTTGGCATCTATCGCCACCACAATGCATTGCGAACCGTATTTGTCCGATGCATCGCGTATCACTTGCGGGTTGGCAATCGCGGCGGAGTTGAAACTGGTTTTGTCCGCCCCGGCATTCAGCAACCTTCGCACATCTTCCACGGTGCGCACACCGCCGCCTACAGTTAACGGAATAAACACTTGGCTGGCCACCGCTTCGATGATGTGCAAAATCACATCCCGCCCGTCGCTGGTGGCAGTGATGTCTAAAAATGTCAGTTCGTCTGCGCCTTGCGCGTTGTAGCGCGCCGCGATTTCCACCGGGTCACCGGCGTCGCGCAACTCGACAAAGTTCACGCCCTTGACCACCCGTCCGGCGGTCACGTCCAGGCAGGGAATGATGCGTTTGGCAAGCATGTATATCCAGTCAATCGTCAGTAAACAGTGAAACGCTGCCAGCCGGTCCACTGGCCGCCGGCGGGAATACGCACAGGTTCAAACACCTGCGCGGCTTCGACGCACAGCATGCGCGCAAACCCGTGCTCAGGCATATCGGCCATGTCCGCGCATTTGTGCTCGCCGGGGTTCCACACCACGGTATCGGCCCAGTCGGCGCTTTGCTCTATCTGCAACTGCCCCGTACCGTCTTGCAACACCATAGCGCGAGCCGGCGGGCTGTACACGCGGTCAAACTCGCCGTCAAAGTAAAGCACTTCATCGCTCAGGCTGTGCGTGTCTGTCAGCGCGTCCCATTCGGGGCGGTCGCCGAGTCCTTGCAACTCTGTCAGCGCAATATCGTCTACCGCCAAATAGGTGTGCAGCGCGCCGCTGAACAGCAAGTCGTTTTGCACTTCGGTGTTGTTGACGCTCAGGCTGATGTTCAATTGACCCGGCTCTAAAGTCACTTGCAACTGCGCGACAAAGGCTTGCTGCCAAATCGCCAGCGTCTGCGCGTTGCTGGTCAGCGTGAAGTGCAGTTGCGCGCCTTCAGTGGTGGAAGTGGTGGAGCTGGTGGCTATGGCCACACCCGGTTGCCAGGCCATGTTGCGGGCGAATCCGTGTCTGGGCAAACTGCCGCGCTGGTTGAATTGGGGAAAGCACACCGGCACACCGCCACGGATGGCGGTTTTGCCGTCCCACCGGTTGTCCGGGCTAAGGAACAAACGCTCGCGGCCCCGGCTGACCCAGGACAAAACTTGCGCGCCTTGATGGGCTATCAGCAAGCTGTCGCCGCAAGCCAGACTCAGGCGCTGACAGGGCAGGCCTTGGAAAACTTCGGGCTGGCAGTCAAAGGCTTTGACCAAGCCGCTCATAAATCCAGTAATTCGTCGGCGCGGGCCTGGGCCTTTTCAAAATCCAGGTCGCCGCTGTAAATAGCGCGGCCGCAGATAACGCCTTCAACGCCTTCGTCCTCCACCGCGCACAGCTTTTCTATGTCCTGCATATTGGACAAGCCGCCGGAGGCAATGACGGGAATAGACAAGGCTTGCGCCAGTTTGACGGTGGCTTCGATGTTGATGCCGCTCAACATGCCGTCGCGGCCTATGTCGGTGTAAATAATGGACTCGACGCCGTAGTCTTCGAATTTTTTCGCCAAGTCGATCACTTCGTGGCCGGTCATCTTGCTCCAGCCGTCGGTAGCGACTTTGCCGTCCTTGGCGTCCAGGCCGACGATGATGTGGCCGCCGAAAGCGCTGCACGCGTCTTTCAAAAAGCCGGGGTTTTTCACAGCCGCCGTGCCGATGATGACGTAGCGTATGCCGCCGTCTATGTATTTTTCAATGGTGTCTAAGTCGCGAATGCCGCCGCCGAGTTGCACCGGTATATCGTCGCCCACCGCTTTCAAGATGCTGCGAATGGCGCTGTAATTTTGCGGTTTGCCGGCAAACGCGCCGTTCAAATCCACCAAATGCAAACGCCTGGCGCCTTTGTTGACCCATTGCAAAGCCATGTCGGCCGGGTCTTCGCTGAAGATGGTGGACTGTTCCATGTCGCCTTGTTTCAGGCGGACACAATGACCGTCTTTCAGGTCAATCGCGGGGATAAGCAACATAAGAGATGGTGGTGGCAGACAAAAACTTAAGGTCGATCAAGGAGACCAGGAAAGGAAATTGCGGTAAAGCATCAGGCCCATGTCAGCGCTTTTTTCAGGGTGAAACTGGGTTGCGAAAATATTATCCCTTGAAACCGCTGAGGTAAAGCCCTGGCCGTAATCGCTTACCCCTGCGGTGTGGCGCACATCTAACGGCTTGGCGTAAAAACTGTGCACAAAATAGAAATAACTGTTGTCCGGCACGCCAGCCCAGACCGGGTGAGGCCGGGTTTGGTGCACCCGGTTCCAGCCCATTTGCGGGACTTTGTAGCGGCTGCCGTCCGGCTGCAATTGCCCGGCGAGCTCGAACTTCACCACGTTGCCGGGAATCAGGCCCAGACAATCCGTGCCGCCGGCAGCCCCTTCGGCGCTGTGGTCCAGCAGCATTTGCATGCCGACACACACACCAAACAAGGGTTTGTGGGCCGCCGCGTGCAGCACTTCGGGCAGCAAGCCGCTGTCGTGCAATTCGCGCATGCAGTCGCGCATGGCGCCCTGCCCCGGCAGCACCACGCGATCGGCTTGGCGCACCTGGGCCGGGTCGGCGGTGATGATGACTTCAACGCCACTGCCCTGGGCCGCCGCCATGACGGCTTGCGCCACCGAGCGCAAATTGCCCATGCCGTAATCGATGACCGCGACGCTTGCCATATAGATAGAGCTTAGAGCGAGCCTTTGGTAGAAGGGATCACACCGGCTGAGCGCGGGTCGAGCTCAGTCGCCGCGCGCAGCGCCCGTCCGAAAGCCTTGAACACGGTTTCAGCCTGGTGGTGGGCGTTTTCGCCGCGCAGGTTATCAATATGCAAAGTGACAAAAGCGTGGTTCACAAAGCCCTGGAAAAACTCAAAGGCCAGTTGGGAATCGAAGTGGCCGATCATGCCGCTCTTGAACGGCACGTGCATTTCCAGCCCCGGGCGGCCGGAAAAATCCACCACCACGCGGCTGAGGGCTTCGTCCAGCGGCACATACGCGTGGCCATAACGACGAATGCCTTTTTTGTCGCCGACGGCTTGCGCCACCGCCTGGCCCAGGGTGATACCGACGTCTTCCACCGTGTGGTGTCCGTCAATATGCAAATCGCCGGTGGCTTTGATGGACAAATCGATGAGGCCGTGGCGCGCAATTTGATCCAGCATGTGGTCAAAAAAACCGATGCCGGTGGATAAATCGGACTGGCCCGTGCCGTCGAGGTTGACCCGTACTTGAATTTGGGTTTCCTTGGTGTCGCGGTGAACTTCGGCAATGCGTTGTGTCATAAAAATAGTCTGTTGATGAAATCCGGCCCCTCAGGCCAGCACTTCTTTCAGCGCAGCGAGCAGCTGGTCGTTTTCTGTCGAGGTGCCCACGGTGATGCGCAGGCAATGGTGCAATACAGGGTGCATTTTAGAAACGTTTTTCACAAGAATATGCTTTGCCTTCAAAGCATTGAAAACCCGGGTCGCCGCCTCGTCGTCGCCTTGCAAGCGCAGCAAAAACATATTTGCCTGACTGGGGTAGACGGTTACGCCGGGGTAAGCCGCCAGTTCTTTCAGCATGCGTTCGCGTTCATGGCAAACGTCAGCGGCCTGCTTTTCAAACACGTCTGCGTGTTCCAGCGCGAACAAAGCGCATTCGGCGTTCAACACACTGATGTTGTAAGGCGGGCGGATTTTGTCGAGTTGCTGAATCACTTTGTCGGGCGCCAGCATATAGCCTATGCGCACGCCTGCCAGACCGAATTTGGAGAGGGTGCGCATCAACAGCACTTGTGCGTTCGCTGACGGATCCCGCTTGATTTCTTCCAACCAAGTTTCAGACGAAAACGGCTGGTAAGCCTCGTCCAAAACCACCCAGCCGCCATAGGCCGACACCTGTGCAATCAGGCGTTGTATGACTTGTGCATCCCACAAATTCGCAGTCGGGTTGTTCGGGTAGGCCAGGTAAACAATGGCCGGCTGGTGTTGCGCAATCGCGGCCGCCATGGCGGCTTCGTCTAATTCGAAGTCCTCGCGCAAAGCCACAGGCACATAACGCAGGCCTTGCAATTTGGCGCTCATGGCGTACATGACAAAGCCGGGTTCGGGTGCCAGCACACAAGCACCGGGTAACTGACAAGCCATGGACAGCAGTGAAATCAGCTCGTCCGAACCGTTGCCCAGCATCAGGCTATAGCCTTCGGGCATGCCCGTGTGCAAGGCAATCGCTTGTTTCAAATCATCGATGCGCTTGCCCGGATAACGGTTGACTGCGACAGCGCCCAAGCGAGCGCCCAATTGCGCTTGCAACTGAGCGGATAAGCGGTGCGGGTTTTCCATCGCGTCCAGCTTGACCATGCCGACGGCGTCTTGCACGGCATAAGCCTGCATGTCCTGCAGGTCGTGGCGGATGTGTTTCAAGTAGCTCATGCGATGCTCAAATTATAGACAGGCCTATTGACTGGCGATATAACCTTAGGTATGTCTTTATCAGAATGCGTCAGCGGCTTGCCGCACGCGCCGGGTGTGTATATTTTTCATGGCGACGGCGGCCTGCCTCTTTACATAGGCAAAAGCATAGACATACGCGCTCGCGTGCTGTCGCACCTGCGCCAAGCGGACGAAGCGCGCATGCTGTCGCTGACACGCCGGATTGAAGCTTTGGAAACCGCCGGTGAAATAGGCGCTTTGCTGCTCGAGTCCAAGCTGATCAAAACACACAGCCCGCTGTTCAACCAGCGTTTGCGCCGCTTGAAAACACTTTGCAGTCTGCAACTCAGCGCTGATGCTCATGGATTAAAGCCCGCCATTGTTGACGGCAAACAGGTACAGCACGGCATCACACCCGGCTTGTACGGTTTGTTCACGTCTGCCCATGCCGCCAAAGAAAAACTGCACGCACTGGCGCGGCAACACCGCTTGTGTCTGCAACTGCTAGGGCTGGAAAAAACCAGCGCACGCGGCTGCTTCGGCCGCCAAACCGGGCAATGCGCCGGCGCGTGTACCGGCGATGAACTCCGCCAGGCGCATGACCAAAGGCTGCAAGATGTATTGCAAGAACTGCAAATTCATACCTGGCCTTTTGAGGGCGCTGTAGATCTGGTGGAGCAACGAGGGGATTGGACGCAAAAGCACCGGATTGAAAATTGGAGCTACTTGGGAACCTGGTGCTCTGACAACCGGTCTTACCTGCCCTTGAGCAAATCAACCGGGGGTTTTGATGCAGATACCTACCGGATACTTGTCAAACCGATATTTAATAATTTTTGCAAAATTACCACCTATTAACCTGTATTTATAATTATTTTTGTCTGTTTTGATTTTTTTTAATTACACTTAATTTCAATCATGTACTCAGTGCTATGGCTTATTTCAAACCGTCTTCCCGACACCCCGACACCTTGATTTGTGTCAAAAACCACGCGATCAGTGAACTGCAGTGGCGCACCAAAGATTTACTGCAACTGGCAGAACAATCACATGCACTGGGGAAAATTACCCTTTTAACAAGCGCTTTACCGCATATAAAAAAAAACGGTCGACTGGCAGCGGCAAGCAAGGTTAAAAAGAACGCCGAATTGCTGACAAGCAAATGGCAGATCGTCACAGAGACGATAACCTTGGCCCCCGAGGATGAGCAGAAGTCAAATGCTGATTTTTCACGCGCTGGCAGCCTGAGCCTGAAAGACCCGTCATTTATCAAAGTAGCTGAAATCAGATTGCCAGAGATGAGTCCGGCGGATTCAGAACCGCATACTGATGCCAGCACCAATCCGGTGGTACCGCAAGCAGAGATTTCTCCCCATAGCTTATCGTCGCCTATCTATAGCCCGACCGCAGTTTCAAGCGCGGTCAACACAAGCCCGGCGCAACCCCGGGCCTTGGCAAAATCTTTTGACAACAACAGCACTGCTTCAAGCTCTTCCTTGCCAGGGCTGGGGGTTAGCTTGCTTGTTGCAGCTGCTGCCGGCGGCGGGGGCGGCGGCGGCGGGTCTGACCCGTCAAACAACAATCAGCTTGATAACAAGCAGCTGTCAACCGATACAAAAACTTCTTTGCAAGGCCTGGTGATGGCCGGGCCGCTCAAAGCCGGGCATGGACTGACTGTCAATGTCTTTGATAACCGGGGACAGATGCTGGCCTCTCAGGTGCCGGTGGATGCATCCGGATATTTTTCTGTGAGTCTGACAAATGTGACTGGTACCTTTGTATTGATACAAGTGGTAGTAGACACAGACAATGACCCTGACTACGTAGATGAAGCCAGTGGTGTGCCTAAAGATTTGGGTATGAATTTACGGGCCGTCATCAAAATCGGCACGCAAAGTACGCATGCGCTTTCTGTCACACCGCTGACGGAGTTGGCCGCGCAATTGATGTTGCAAGACAAAAATAACTCGGTGACAACCAATCTCTCTGGTCTGTCAGAGCCAAACTTCAACAAATACAGCCGGGTAGTAGCTAAGGCTTTCGGAATCCATGACAACGCAGTCATCTCCGCACTTCAGCCGTTCAAATTGATCGATGAAAACGGCCATGTTTTACCGACAGAAAACGCCGACCTTGTCGCATTGAAATACGCCAAAGCGCTGGCGATTATCTCAAGCATGGAGATGGCCGAAAGCCTTGAAGGTCAAATGCTGCTGAGCACGCTTTACCAGGACGTGCTGAATGGCAATGACGGGAAATTTACTGCTTCAGTATTGAAACAAATGTTGGCGAATGTTCATGCAAAAGGAAGAATCATTTCAAGAGCTGACATTAAAAGCCAGCTAGACCCTTTAGACAGCATTATTCCGTCTGAAAGTAATCTTTACAGACTTACAAACGATTGGATTCCTGAAAAGACCCCGGCTGGCGAGTCGGGAATCAGCGTGGGTAGCTTGCAAAAAATCAATGCCAATTTGGATTCAGTTTTACCCACTTGGTCAGTGGATGATGTCACAAATTTCAAAATCGACGAGCAGCAAATTGTTTTTATCGGTGCCAACGCTGACTATGAAAATAAACGCTATTACGGCATCACACTGACTTCTAGCGACGGCTCTTACAGCCAGGCTTTCACGGTGAAAGTGAATCGCGCGCCTACCGCCATCAACTTGGCCAACACCATACTGCCTGAAAATATCAGCGCTGATTCGGTGATCGGCGAATTCACCGTGACAGACAGTGACGGCGTAGGCAATAACGTATTAAGCCTCTCAGGTGTGGACAGCGCTTTTTTTAGCTTGAATGGCAAACAACTGGTACGCAATAGCTACCAACCGGGGAATTTAAGCAAATCCATCTATACCTTCAAAGTCACCAGCACCGACGGCAGTCTGGTTTACAACCAGAACATCAGTTTGCAAGTGAACAAGACGCCGACAGCCATCAGCATTGGCGGCAGTTTGATCGTCAATGATGGAGCAACTGTTTTCCCCATTGACCTTGGTGCCATTAATCTGACAGACGATAGTTTGGGTAGCAATACCTTGAGCATCGCGGGTCTTGATCAAAGTTTTTTTTCAATCAGAAACAACCATCTTTTTTTTAAAGGATCGGCGCAAGACATTGCCACGACATCTGCTTTTAATTTTAGCTTAAACAGCGCAGACGCTGGCTTAGTTTTTAGCCAATCTTTCACTTTAAAGATCAACAAAGCGCCGACAAACATCACGCTTTCAAATAACTCCATCACCGAAAACGTCAGCGTTCCCGCTGGCGGCGTGTTGATAGGCACATTGACTGTTGTTGACGACGGGCTAGGGGTCAATACCTTGTCGCTTTCGGGCAGTGATGCGGACAAGTTCAGCATCACTGGTAACAATCTTTATTTCACAGGCACAACAAGTCCTGACTACGAAACAAAGTCCTCTTACAGCATTGACGTTAAAAGCACAGACGGCAACCTGAGCCTGAGCAGAACTTTCTACATCAATGTCGTCAATGTCAACGAAGCGCCCACAGGTATTTCCCTGTCTTCCAATCTATTGCCTAACGGTGCGACTGTTGGTACAGGTCTTTCAGTGGGCAGGATTCAAGTGCAAGATGATGGACTCGGGACAAACACTTTGAGCCTCGTGTCAGGAGGCGATGCCAGTCTGTTTACTATCAACGGAAATTCATTGAAGTACGTAGGTGGTACACCAAACGCATCAAGCAAAGATACTTACAACCTGACCATCAAAGCCACAGACAGCGCCAACACCGCCCTGACTTACAGCCAAGCAGTGACAGTGAAAGTCAACAAAGCACCGACAGGAATCACGCCCAACTGGACTGTCAACCCCCTACCGGAAAATACCGTCATAGGCAGCGGCATTGAACTGGCCACACTCAATATCACCGACGATGGGCTGGGCACCAATACCTTGTCAGTCAGCGACACCACGAACTTCACCATATTGAATAACAAGCTGTATTTCATCGGAAACAGCCCTGATTTTGAAACCAAATCCAGTTACACATTTACTTTAAAGAGCACAGACGGGAGCTTGATCTACACCACCGACGACCTGACATTCAATATTTCAAATGTCAATGAACCCCCCAAGGGAATCACCCTGACTTCCAATTTATTGCCGCAAGATATTAATGTTGACGGGGGACTGACCGTAGGCACGCTTGGAGTGAATGATGATGGAGTTGGCACCTACACTTTTAGTCTGCTAGGTGGCGTTGATGCCGGTTTATTTACTATCAACGGCAGTTCATTGAAGTACACAGGTGCCAACAATCCGGGTGGCGCAAGCAAATCAAGTTACACCTTGAACATCAAAGTCACAGACACCAGCACCACCCCCAATCTGACTTACAGTCAAAATGTGATTGTGCAATTCAACAAGGCGCCGACAGCCATCACGCCTACTTGGACAATCAACACCCTGGCGGAAAACTCCGTCATAGGAAGTGGCATTGAACTGGCCACCCTTACTGTCACTGACGATGGACTTGGCACCAATACCTTATCCGTCAGCGACACCACAAACTTCATCATAGTAAATAACAAACTGTTGTTCATCGGTGCAAGTCCGGACTATGAAACCAAACAGAATTACACATTCACAATCACAAGCACTGACGGGGACTTGACTTACACCACCGGGAATCTGACTTTCAACATATCAAATGTCAACGAAGCGCCCACAGGTATTTCCCTGTCTTCCAATGTGTTGCCTAACGGGGCTGCTGTTGGCTCAGGTCTGACCGTAGGCACGATTCAAGTACAAGATGATGGACTAGGGACAAACACTTTGAGCCTCGTGTCAGGAGGTGATGCTGCTTCGTTTGCCATCATCGGCACTTCATTGGTATACAAAGGAAGCACGCCAAACGCTTCAAGCAAAGCCAGCTACAACCTGATCATCAAAGCCACAGACAGCGCCAATACCGCCCTGACTCACAGCCAAGCTGTGACTGTGCAAATCAACAAAGCACCGACAGGAATCACGTCCAACTGGACTGTCAACCCCTTGCCGGAAAATACCGTCATAGGCAGCGGCATTGAACTGGCCACACTCAATATCACCGACGATGGGCTGGGCACCAATGCCTTGTCAGTCAGCGACACCACGAACTTCACCATATTGAATAACAAGCTGTATTTCATCGGAAACAGCCCTGATTTTGAAACAAAATCCAGTTACACATTTACTTTAAAAAGCACAGACGGGAGCTTGACCTACACCACCAGCACTCTGACTCTGAATATTTCAAATGTCAATGAAGCGCCTAGAAGTATCACCCTCAGCGGCAATACATTCAATGAAAACACGTCTGCCTTTGCAGGACTGACAATTGCCATACTCAATGTGACAGATGATGCATCTTTTGAAGATACAAATACATACAGCGTAGAGGGTGCTGATGCCCAGTATTTCAGAGTAGACAAAATCAAAAATACGACTGGGACTGGCTACACTAAAAAACTGATTTACACAGGCATGCCTGTCGATTATGAGTCTGGCAGAACCGGATTCGATATCACCATCAAAAGCACAGACGGGGCTTTGGTCTACAGTCAAAACTTTAGAATCAATGTCAATGATGTGAATGAAGCGCCTGCCAGTATTTATCTTTCAAACTTACAAAGACTGCAAGATAAAGCCACTACAGGAACACAAATTTTGATCGGCAACCTTAAAGTGGTTGATGATGCTCAGAGCACTATCACTTACTCTCTTGACCCTTCAAAAGCTGCTGACTCCAGTTTGTTCACCATCATTTCAAATCAGCTTTATTACAATTCGTCTACGTCGCCGGACTACAAAAGCAAGCCTCGCTATATTATTTCTGTCAAAGCCACCGATGGTGGCTTAAGTCGCCAACAGGAAATTGCTGTCGATGTGTCCGCTGTCAATCTTGCGCCTACAGCGCTGAGCCTGTCCAATAATCAAATTTTTCAAGGCATGCCAACAAATAGCCGTGGCATGCTGGTAGGTTACATCACTGTGACTGACAATGATGGTGTCAGCGAGAATACCTTAAGCCTCGGTGGTACTGATCAAGACAATTTCACTATTTATGGAAATGCGCTTTATTTCACCGGCAGCAGTTTGAACTACAGTTCAAAACAAACTTACGGCATCAACATTGTCAGCACCGACGGCAGTCTGATTTTCAATCAGCCAATCACTGTCAATGTATTAGCCCCCGTCAGCGCACCGCTTGGACCGGACTTGCATGTGATTGAGATGCCACAAGGAACAACCAAGACTTTCAGTCTGGCTGATTTCGGCTTAACCCAGGCGAACAACGGTGGAGCTGTCACTCAAATCATTATTAAGTCATTACCTAACAGCGTTTCAGGCACACTTAAATTCAATAATGCATCAGTTACAAGTGGAGCCAGTATTCCAGCCGATCAATTGGGTCTGCTGACCTATACACCTCTCTCTATCACAGCCATGGGCTATGGACAAGCAAGTTTCAACTACTCCCTCAGCGGTAACGGCATACCTGCGCCAGGCAAGTCATTGGTATTTGATGGAGTGGATGACCATGTGAATCTGGGCAACATAAGCACTACTGGCCAAGGAATTACTATCGAAGCCTGGGTCAAGCCAAGCACACTAGACACCAACAACCTCAGAGCACATATTTTTGATTTAGGCAATGGATCATCCAGTGACAATATAGTGCTGGAACTGGATAAATTCACTGCTTACCTCGGCAGCGTAGAAGTTGCTAACCCTATCAATATTCCAAGCAAGTTTTTAATTTCAAACAGCTGGATTCACTTAGCAGCTACTCTTGAGAATAATTTTGCGAGCGTGTATGTGAATGGTGAATTGGTAAGCGCCAATGGATTCAGTACAACAATAGCTACTGGTTCAAACGGATCATTCTCTGCCCCAAATTTGAATCTACTCCGAACTTCAAATTTTATTGGCCGCGGCAACTGGAGCGGCGATTCTTATTTCAAAGGTGAGATTGCAGATGCCAGAATTTACAACACAGCAAGATCCTTGTCTCAAATACAAAGAGACATGTCTGGATATTTCGATAGCTCAGACACAACAATGTTGCGCAGAGAAGTTGCCGATTTAGACAATCCAACAACATTTAAATTGGTCAATGGACCTCTTTATACAGACTTGACTAACAGTGCTGTCATTCAAATACAAGCCGGGAAAATCGGTTGGGGCGATGGTTCTGGATACGGAAATTACAAACCCAATTTCAACCCGGATGGCGGTGGTGATAACGACAGCATGTCAGGGACTCTTTTTTCGGATATTTTATTTGGCGACGGTTCAGGTGGAGCATCACTCGGTATGGTTCCTAATGGCTTGGCAGGAGCGGGTAACGACTTTCTGTCAGGCATGGCTGGCAATGACATTCTTTTTGGTGATGGTTTTGAGGGTAGGGGCAGTGATGGTGGTTATGGCGGGGGCGGTGGCGGCAAAGTCATTTTTGAAAACGCAGCACAAGGTAAAGGTGGTGTTGGCGCTGGCAATGGCCAGACCGGCTATATTTTTGCCGCTGCCAATACTTGGCTAGGACCGCTCAATCTCTCTGTAAATAACCAGTTGCTGCTGCAAGGTAAAGCTGTGGACAATTGGGGCGCAGGCGCTGGTGTTCGCAACGGCACGAACGGCAGTATCACCGACCCCGTCTGGGACGACTTAAGCTCTGCTAAGGCAACCGAAGCCTACGGTTCGCGTGGTGTGTATGCCAAGGTGTTGTGGGACTTGAGTCAAGGAACCACAAACTTTGGCAACGGATTTTCAGTGGCGGAAGAAGCAAGCGGTTTCGGTAGCAGGAATATTGATTTGCGGGTATACAAACAAATCACCGGTAAGGGCAATGATGTTTTACGAGGCGGTACCGGCAACGACTGGCTGATGGGCGGAGGCGGTGCAGATGCTTTTGTCTGGGGTGGCAGCGACCTGGATGCCGGCAAAGACTACATGGTCGACTTTGATATTCTAGAAAATGATGTGATACGGGTAGAGTCTGGCGTATTGACAAACTACTTACCCGGCGCTGATCTGAGTCGCTGGTTTAAATTGCAACCCAGTCTTAGAACTGGTTCTCCTTTTGAAGCCGGCAACGGTGTTTACAGTTTGTTGCAAATTGACAAGACGGGCGCTGGCAACTTCACCTCTCCTTCACAAAGTATTTACTTTCGCTCTGATGCATTAAGCCATGCAGTGCTGAATGACTTTATTCAAATATCAGACACCATCAACTTAGAGCAAACAGTACAAAACCCATTCAATGTCAAACTGACTGATTTGAACTGGCAGATTGACCGAGGCGTGCCAAACAGCATGGATGCCAAAGATGTGCTTCGTTTGAGGTTCAACCAAGCGGTTGAACTTGATGCCACTCAACTTTCATCCTCTGTGTTTGGATCAGGATTTGTTGTCAGGCCTGTCAACCCTATAGATCAACAAAGTAAAGTATGGGAAATAACGCTTGGCAGCAGCCCGTCATTAGCAGCTAATTCTTCGCTTACGCTCAATGGCGTGCTTGATGAAAAAAATACGACCAGTACAGTGACAAAACTTTTGAGCAGTTCTGATGTCAGTGCGCCTACGCTGCTGCGTTTCAATGCAGACGAGTTGTATAAAGGCATCACCTTTGACGGCTGGGTTGCACCGAATACCGCGCTGACTATTCAGTGGGGCAGTGTGAAGGATTCTGTGCTTTCAGATGCCGCAGGGTATTGGTCTTACAGTTTTTACAGCATCGAATCGTATTTCGGTCGCAAGGCGCCTGCTTCTCAACAAGATCACACCATCAGCCTGCGAAATGCATCAGACAGTTCATTGGTTTGGCAACAGACCGCTCGGATTGACGATACAGCAACCGAATTAAAGTCACTCACAGGGCCTACGCTTACATCCAGTATCACACCGGGTCAGGCCATTTCACTAAGTTTGGGTTTGACAGAAGACATGGGCGCTTTGTTAAAGCCCGAACAGTTTCAAAGCTTTGGCGGCAGTTTGAACATCACGGCCGGCAGCGGGAATCAACGAAGTGCAGTATTCACTGCAAGTCAAATGACTCTGCCTACCTTGGCGCACGTGCACTTGAACTCTGGCGACATGAATGACGCGGCCTTCAATACCAATGCCTTGACCAAGGGTTTAGATATACCGGTGAAGGTCGGTGGTATTACTCCGCTGCGCCCCTTAAGTCGGGAATTGCAGTTGCGACAAGGGCAACAGACCAGACTGGATTTACGCGATCCTGTGGTCAATACCAATACCGCCGAATGGCAAATTGAGGTTCGCGGCCTAACCATTGGACAAACACTTAACAAAGGCACTTGGTCCAATGGTACCTATACGCTTGCTGCTACTGAATTAGCTGATCTGCAATTGTCAGTAGCAGCCAATTCTTTGATTGGCACTACGTCATTGACACTGACTTATTTGAAAAATGGAACACCGTTTTCTCAAGCCAATCTGAGCTTACAAGTACTGCCCTGGCTGATGCCCTCTAGCCACTCATTTATTTTCGACTATAGGAATGTCAGTCAAGTTTGGGAAACTTGGAATACAGGCTTGACCGGTCTAAGCGGACGTGGTGTTGAGGTTGAAGCCGAAGATATATATTTTAGACCTGAGTTGAACGACTTCGCGAAAGGCCGGGTATTAAAAGGCAGCACCATCGGTATTAATCAAACACATGGCTATGAGACTGCACTGAAATTTTCCGGCGGTTGGAACAGCGAGACCACAGGTGTGTCTTATGAAACCAGCATAGGTTGGGGCAGTTACCCTGACGTAGATGTTCAAAACATCAGCAAGGGCTCCGGGAGGCCTTATGTGCTGAATTTTCATCCCCTCATGGCCATTGATTCGCTGCAACTTGGACGCAACGGGCTTGGGAAAATCGTGGTTTACTCATCCGGGAATGATGGTAATAAGTCTAATGTCAGCGTGACTGAACAGCATAACTTTCCCGGTTACCTTACCATCGCCTCGATATCGAGAGATACTGGTGAAGTCACAGATTTCTCTACGATCGGCGAAAGCCTGAGTGCCGTGGCTACCGGGGATGGTGGTACCAGCTTTGCTGCACCTTTCGTGTCCGGCACAATTGCATTGATGTTGCAAGCCAACCCGGGATTAGGTTTCAGAGACGTACAAGATATCGTTGCTTACAGTTCAAGTTATTTAGCCACAACCACACCTTTCGCTGGATTCAACCTTAATGCAGCCAGAACACTGAATGGCGCCGGTCTGCATTTTTCGCATCTAGCAGGTTTTGGCCTGATCAACGCTTACAACGCCACTCGCCTGGCCACAGACTGGCTCAAAGCCGGGTATGACCCCGCCACTGCGGCGAATTGGACTCAAAAACTGAGTGAGGACACTGCTACCCCATCCAGTTACTACATCAGAAGCTTATCAACATCAGCCGGTACTGACGTATCTGCTTTTTTAACATTTAACAAAACCATAGCCTTAGGTGAAGTAGTCTTAAGCGTAAATATCAATGACCCAAATTACAGCAGTTTGGATATCACCTTGATAGCACCTGACAGAAGCAGTTATAACTTTTCCAGACCTACTACTGCTAATGGTGTTTTCACTTCAAGTATCAACGTACTTGGCAACAATAACTTAAGCAAAATATTCACTCAAGGCACATGGCAGTTGGATTTTTCACACGCTGGCCCTACAACACCTGGGGCAACAGTCACAGACATTCAGCTTTCGTTTAAAGATACCAATCAAAACCTGATTGGTACCATCAAAGACGCTTCTTTCAAAATTTACCCGGTTTCAGGTCAAGCCAATGTTGAAACTCAAACCAGCCTGATCGTGACTGAGGATATGGATGTGCAAGCAGTCGTGATAGAAGGATTTTTTGATGACAACAGGTTTGATTTACTCAAACTGGATTTAACCTCACCTTCCGGCACTGTCAGCCAGATATTGACTGGCGACACTTGGATGGGCGGCACCACTGACAGCCATCTCGTTCGTCACATGGAATTTCAAATGCCCACCCATAGGTTTTGGGGCGAGAGCAGCAAGGGTACGTGGACACTGAGCTTTTCTCACGCCGCACCTTCTGGACCCAATCTAACAGTCCCACTTAACGCAACCGTCAAAGACATCAAACTTCTGTTTTTAGGTGATGAAAAAAGCGCTGATCAACGCTATGTGTATACAGATGAGATGCGCACCACCTACACCGATGTGGCAGATGCAGCGACTAAAAAGCAGATGTTGTGGCTGGATGACCGTGACAACGGCAACGACAGCTTCATGGGTTCTGCGCTAGGCACGGATGTGAAGCTGGATTTGGGTCCGCACGGCTGGTTTTCTCTGGACCGTTTTCAAGTCCGCATGACGCCCGGCACACGCATTGAAAACGCATTTGGCGGCGATGGTAACGATGTCTTGCAAGGTCTGCATGACGGTAAAAGCATGCTCAACGGCAACGCTGGAAACGATGTGCTGATGGCTTACGGTAACGGCAGTCAACTTGACGGCGGCATTGCCGACGACTGGTTATGGATGGGCGGCAACAGCGTTGGCACAGGCGGTCAAGGCGGCGACAACTTTATCTTCTTCAAAGGTCAAACTGCTTTGCCTGATTTAGCCGGCATCAATGCACGCATCACCGATTTCGATCCAAGTCTTGATCATATTTTTTCCTACGAAACAAGCGGCGTATTCACGCAGGCCCAGTTCGACCTCTCCGGTCAACTCTCTGGCTGGGCACAAGTCAATGACACGAGTTTCATACAAACACTGACTCAACAACAAAACATGTCAGCAAAACCAGACCTGCTTGCAGTCTCCATGATCGGCTCCAGCCTGACACTTTCATTCGATCAACCACTGGTAAGTACAGGCAATCTCAGTTGCCAACTGGACGGCCTGGCTTTGCAATCCTCATCCTTGAGTGGCAAATCTTTGACATTGAATTACACGAATACCGGCTCAGGTGTGCATCAGTTGGATTTTGCCAATGCCCCCGTGTATTCAATGCTGGGCATGCAGCTAGGCTTCACCAAGCTTTACCTTGGTACCGTCAACGGCGAACAAATAGACGCCAGTGCTGCGTCTGCTTCTGTTGCCTTGTTCGGTAATGGCGGCGCCGACACCTTGTTAGGCGGTAGCTCTAGCGATTTGCTGGTCGCCCCGACCGCAACTTCAGCCACGCTTCGCGGGGGTAGCGGTGCCGATGTGTTTCGCATCAAAAACGCAGGTATGAACGGCAACATCACTATCGATGATTTCAACATCACACAAGGCGATCACCTGGACTTGGATGAATTGCTTAGCGGCTTTGCCGCTGACAGTTTTATTGAAGATTGTGTGCAATTGACAAAGAGCAGCAATGACGCATTATTAAAGTTTGATCTGAGCGGCGACGGCGTCTTTAACACCAGCAACGCTTTGTCTATCCAATTGAGCGGGATTTACACCAGACAAACAGTCGCTGAAGTCACACTGCGTTCACTGATGTACGGCTTGCAGGCCGATACCGTGATATGACCAACGCCTCTTTCAGTTCTGCGCTTTGTGATGACGCAACCAATCCAGCGCCCAGGCAGCATCGCTGTTGCTGGGAAAAATCGGGTACTTCACCGCCACGACTTCGCCGTCTTTGGCAATCAGTGTGAGCCGTTTGAGCAAATGCATGCCCGAGGTATGAAACGTCGGCAAGCGCAAAGCTTGGGCATACGCCATGTGTTCATCACTCAGCACCGCAAACGGCAAATGCAGGCGTTGCGCCATTTCCAGCTGGTAATCTGTGGTCTGGGTACTGAGTCCGAACACTTGCACGCCAATTTCCTCTAACTCTGAGTAATGGTCGCGGTAGGCTGTGGTCTGCGGGGTGCAGCCGCGCGCCCCGGGAATCTGGTCCCAGCCCGGCGGCAAGGGCACGCCCGGTTGCCCGGTCATGGGATAACAGTAAATCAACACATAGCCGCTGAGTGCGGATACGTCGACTTGGCCGCCCAGGGTGGAACTCAAGGCCAGGGCCGGCAAACGCATGCCAAGCAAATGATCAGCGGCGCCGTCATCCTGTGGCACCGGCAGGTTATCCGGTGTGCTGGTGTAATCTTGTGTCATCAGTTTTCCCCGTTAAACAGGGAAATGACTTTAACTTATGAACGGCTCACAGTGTCTACTGAACCCCAAACCTATTTCAGCTGTATCACCCATTGAATCACTGGCGGAGTAGACGGGGTCACTGTCCCGTCGCCGGAAGTTGCCCCGGGGAATTTAGAAATAGCTTGTGCGGTTGAAAAGCCATGAATCAGTCTGCCGAATGCTGCATACGCATTGCTGTCTGCATTAAAACCCGAGTTATTGTCTAGATTGATGAAGAAGCCGGAGGTAGCCGAATTTTCAACAGAGGTTCTTGCCATGGCAATCGAGTAAATATTGTTAAGCACTTTGGTGACGCCGGGTTTTTCTAGAACGATAGGGTCGTACAAAGGATTTTTAGACACCAATTGTTGATTCACAATTTGCGCGCCGCCGCCACCTTGCACAAAATTCGGACTCAGCCTGTGAAACACCGTGCCGCTGTAAAAACCTGCGTTCACATACTTTAAAAAATTGCTCACGGTCACAGGCGCTTTGCTGTTTTCAAGTTCAATCACCATCTCGCCCTGATCGGTCATCATGCAAACTGTCGGCAAACTGCTTTTGGCAGATGCGGCAAAACCATCGCTAGAACAAGATCCACCATACAAGCTTGTGTCACTGACCTGATTGGTGGCGCTCTTGCCCCACACGTAGTAAAGCGCTTGACTGCCGTTCAAATCAATGGTCTTGCTGGTTTCACTCTGAAAACAGCCATCGCTTGCCAGAGGTTTGGCCGTGTCGGTTTTGAAGCAGTAAGCGTTGACGGCAACATTGCCTGAAGCCTTCAGCAGGATCTTGCCGTTATTCGCTTGGTAAGCCGATTGGCTGAGGCTGAGTGAACTCAGTTGAGGCGCAGTAGGCGAAGTAGGCGCAGGCGGGTCATCACTTGAACCGCTGCCGCAAGCACTCAGAAAAATACATAAAAAATATTTGTACACAGGACAAAAATCAAAAATTGATGATTGTTTGAGTCTAGCCAGATATACCGCCAGTGATTGCCAGTAATTAATCCTATTCCACCGTCACGCTCTTGGCCAAGTTCCTTGGTTTGTCCACATCCGTACCTCTGGCGCAAGCGGTGTGATAAGCCAGCAATTGCAAAGGCACCACGTGCAACAGCGGCGACAAAGCACCGTAATGCTCGGGCATGCGTATCACGTGCAAGCCTTCGCCGGACTGAATGCGTGTGTCGGCGTCTGCCAGCACATACAAGACGCCGCCGCGCGCGCGCACTTCCTGCAAATTGCTTTTGAGTTTTTCCAGCAAGGCGTCGTTGGGAGCGACTGTCACCACCGGCATGGCGCTGGTGACCAGCGCCAGCGGGCCGTGTTTCAACTCACCGGCCGGGTAGGCTTCCGCATGGATATAGCTGATCTCTTTGAGCTTTAAAGCGCCTTCCATGGCAATCGGGTAATGCATGCCACGCCCCAGAAACAAGGCGTTTTCCTTGTTCGCAAAGTCCTGCGACCAGGCGATGACTTGCGGCTCCAAGGCCAACACACTTTGCAATGCCAGCGGCAAATGCCGCATGGCTTTGAGGTGTTGTGCCTCTGTCTCTGCATTCAAGCGACCTCTGGATTTCGCCAAGGTCAGCGTCAACAAAAACAGGCCTGCGAGTTGCGTCGTGAACGCCTTGGTCGAGGCCACGCCGATTTCCACGCCAGCGCGGGTGATATAGGCCAGCTTGCACTCGCGCACCATGGCCGAGGTGGCCACATTGCAAATGGTGAGCGTATGCCTCATGCCCAGGCTTTGCGCGTGGCGCAAGGCCGCCAGCGTATCGGCGGTTTCCCCCGACTGGCTGATGGTGACCACCAGCGTGCGCGGGTCAGGCACGCTGTCGCGGTAACGGTATTCACTGGCAACCTCCACCTGACACGGAATCTGCGCCAGCGATTCCAGCCAGTACTTGGCCACACAAGCGCTGTAATAACTGGTGCCACAAGCCAGTATCAGCACCGAGTCAGTGGCTGCAAATACCTCGGCGGCTTCCCCCTGGCGATCTGCGTGGTCAAACAGTTGCGGCACTATGCCTTCAATGCCTTCCAGCGTATCGGCAATCGCGCGCGGCTGCTCGAAGATTTCCTTTTGCATGTAGTGACGGTAAGGGCCTAACTCGGCTGCGCCGCTGTGCGCCTGTACCGTTTGCACTTCACGCAACACCACTTGTTGTGTTGCGTCGTAGACCGTGTACGTATTCAATTGCAGATCGACCACATCACCTTCGGCAAGATACACAATTTGATCGGTCACCCCGGCCAGTGCCATGGCATCGCTGGCCAGAAAATTTTCACCTTGACCCACACCCAAAATCAGCGGCGAGCCTGCTCTGGCGCCGATGACACGCTGAGGCTCGTCTCTGGCAATCACGGCAATGGCAAACGCACCATGCAACTGTGCAATAGCCTGTGTCACCGCTTGCAACACATCGCCCTGGTACAAAGAATCAATCAAATGCACCATCACCTCGGTGTCGGTCTGGCTGGCAAACACGTAGCCCTTGGCCTGCAACTGCGCACGCAGTTCTTCATGGTTTTCGATGATGCCGTTGTGCACCAGCGCGATACGCGCCACTGAATCGCTGACAGACTGACCCGGCCCGTTGCTGAAGTGCGGGTGTGCGTTGTGCACCGCAGGCGCGCCGTGGGTTGCCCAGCGCGTATGGGCAATGCCTGTTTTGCCCTGCAATCCGCCTGCTGCGTCGTTCACCTGCGCGACCAGTTCGGCCACCCGCGAGGTACTGCGGGCACGCTGCAAACCGGCGGCTTGACCAAGCTGCGGCGCATCCGCATTGACCGCCACGCCGCAAGAGTCATAGCCACGGTACTCCAGGCGTTGCAGGCCTTGAACCAATACAGGAACCATATTGCGGCTGGAAACCGCACCGACGATGCCGCACATAGTATCTGCCCTTTATTTGTTTTTTTTCACCGGCCGCTGCCAGCCGGGAATGCTGACTTGCTTGCCGCGCGCCACCGTCAACGCACCCGGTGCAGTGTCTTTGGTGATCACCGAGCCCGCGCCAATGGTGCCGCCCGCAGCGACAGTCAATGGTGACACCAGCACGCTGTTGCTGCCTATGTGCACATCTGCCTCAATGGTGGTGTGGTGCTTGTTGACACCGTCGTAATTGGCCGAAATAACACCGGCACCATAGTTGACCCGTTCGCCGACGCTCAGGTCACCCAGATAGGCCAGGTGATTGGCCTTGGCACCTTTGGCCAGGCTGCTGTTTTTCACTTCAACAAAATTTCCGATGTGCACTTCATCGCCCAGATCAGCGCCGGGACGCAGCCGCGCAAACGGTCCGATGCGCGCGCCCTTGCCTATGCGCACGCCTTTGTCCTCGCCGTTGATATGAGTAAAGCCCAGCACACGGGTACCGTCGCCGATTTCGGCATTGATGATCACGCAGTTGGGCCCGATATGTACACCTTCGCCCAGACTGACCCGGCCTTCAAACACATTGTTCACATCGATTTCTACATCTGCGCCGCAGACCAGCTCGCCGCGCACATCCAGCCGCGCCGGATCGGCCAGCCGCACGCCCTGGCGCATCAAGGCCTGTGCTTGCAGCAGCTGGAACGTGCGCTCCAGCGTCGCCAATTGCACAGGCGTGTTGATGCCCTCGACCTGCCAAGCCTGGGTTATGCAATGTGCCCTCACCTCGCAGCCATCAGCCGCAGCGAAGCCAACCACATCGGTCAAATAAAACTCGCCTTGGGCATTGCGGTTGTCCAGCCGCGCCAGCCAGGCGCGCAGCAAGCGCGTAGGAACCGCCATGATGCCGCTGTAAATCTCGCTTATTTTTTTCTGCTCATCGCTGGCATCTTTTTCTTCAACAATCCCTGTGACCTGTTGCTGCGGGTTGCGCAAAATACGGCCGTAACCGGCAGGCGTTGGTGTTTGCAATGTCAGCAAAGCCAAGTGACTGTTGTCGCACAGTGTCAACAAAGCCAGCAAAGTATCCGCCTGAATCAAAGGCACATCGCCGGACAAGACCAGTGTCACACCATCGTCTTCCAACACCGGAACAGCTTGCTGCATGGCGTGTCCGGTGCCGAGTTGCGGCATTTGGCGCACGGACTGCAAGCCGCTTTGCGCTGCCAACATGGACTCCACCTGCTCGGCACCATGGCCGGTGATGACCACCACGCGCCGCGCCTGAATATGCTGCGCCGTGTCTATCACATGCTGCAACAAAGCCCTGCCACCCAAACGGTGCAAGACTTTAGGCATACTGCTTTGCATGCGGGTGCCTTTGCCCGCCGCCATGATCACCACATCAATGTTTGACATGAATTTACTTCCCTGTATGACTGCGATTATCAATCAGCGCCTGCGCTGGCTTGCGCTTGCGGCAAAACTGTCGGCTTGCGCCTGGCTGCTGGCATTGTCAGGCTGTAGCCTGGTCGTCTCCGGCTACAACAATGCCCCGAATCTGTACATGTTTTTGTGGCTGAATCCTCACCTGGACTTGAACGCAGCGCAAGAAAAGCAAGCCATGGCCGATTTGCAGCAAGTGCTGGAATGGCACCGCCGTGAACAACTGCCTATGTACGCTAAATGGCTGAGCCAAGCGCAACAACTCGCACCCGACGATGTCAGCGCCGATCAGGTTTGTGCGCTGATTGATGAAGCCGCCGACAGTCTGGAACCTTTGCTGACGCAGTTTGAAGAACCGACAGCCCGCTTGGGCCTCAGTCTGACGCCTAAGCAACTGCAAGTCCTGAGAAAAAAATACACAGAAGACTTAAAAGATTACCGAAAGGAATGGAAGCTTGACTCGTCAAAGCAAGCACAACTTGAGGTGCAAACCGACAAAGGCCAGGAAAACGCCGAACGCTTTTACGGCCGACTCAGTCCGGCGCAAAAGAAACAGCTCACACAACTGGCGCAAAACTCAGGCTTTGAAGGCGAACGCAACTACGCTGAACGCATTCGCCTGCAACAAGACAATCTGGCCATGCATGAACGGATAGTGCAAAACCGTCCCGCCCCAGAGGAAGCGCGCGCCATGGTGCGCGAGTGGCTGCAAAGCGTCTTGCATACGCCCGATCCGGCCTACGCTGCCTACCTGAAAAAACGCAAACGCACGAATTGCGAGGCCTCTGCTCAATTGCACAACACCACCACAGCGGAGCAACGCGCGCGCGCGGTCAAGGTACTCAAAGGCTATGAAGACGATGTGCGCAAATTGATGCGGTACAAGCCGTCTTGAGCTTTAGTTTTGCAGGGAAGCCCACATTTCCTTGTCACGCTCAGCCGTCCAAATGCGCGGATTGACAATGCCCTTAGCCTCGTCATACGCACGGCTGACATCGAAAGGCAAACAGTGTTCATAAATAAACACCTGGCCGAACACCGGGTCCATGTGCTGACGCGTCAAAGCCATGGCAGCTTTCAAATCCAAGTGTTGCGCCACCGCCTGCTTGCCGCAAGCAAACAAAGTTTCCACCCACAGTTTGGTGTAGTCCAGAGATTTGTTGACATTGGCGTTGCCTATCATGGCTTCGCCGCGACCAGGCACGATGGCTTCTGCTTGCAAGCCACGTAAAGCTTCCAAAGTAGCCGGCCATTCGGCAAGGTGCGCGTCTCCGGTGTACACACCGGCTTGGTACTCGACCAAGTCACCGCTGAACAAGACCTTCTCGGCCTCCACCCAGGCAATCGTGTCGCCGCGTGTATGGCCTGCGCCCGGGTGCCAGATGTCGACACTGACACCACCCAAATCCAAACGGATACTGCCGTGTCTGCCGGGCTTGCCGTCGCCGAACACCAAGGTCGGCCAGGTCAATCCGGGCACGCTGTCAGCGCCTCTGAACAAACGCGGGAAGCGGTCCATTTCGCTTTGCATGTCCTCGGCGCCGCGTTCAACAATCAAGTCGTATGTGCCTTTGCTGGCGATGACTTCAGTGGCACCTTCGGCCAGATAAGCACTCGCACCCAACACACGAACCGCATGGTAGTGGGTCAACAACACGTACTTGATAGGTTTGTCGCTGACCTCACGGATACGCGCAATCAAGTCCTGCGCCATCAGCGGCGTGGCGGTGGCGTCGCTCACCAGTATGTATTTGTCGCCGATGATCACGCCCGAATTCGGGTCACCTTCAGCGGTATAAGCCCAACAATGCTCGCTCAGGCGGGTGAAACTGATTTTCTTATCGCTCAGATCGCTCTGGCTGGCAAAGGCTTTGGACATGGCACACCTTGAGATATGGGGAATGCGTCCATCATAAGCAAGTTATGCCGACGGACTTGAGACTGATGCTGTCTTCACGCTGCCCTCTGATTTATCGCTCGTCAGCCAGCAGAGCGTCAACACATCTGTGGGGTGGCGCGGCCAGGCCTCGACTACCAGGTGCTGTCCGGCAGCCACCTGCAAGCTGTCCCCGCTGAACAGCACATGGTCGGGGTTGTCTTTGTCCATGTCACCGCTCAGTGTGACCCACGCTCTGCCACTCAGCACTTGCAAGCGGTGTTCACACAGCGGGCGGGCAGCCCAGAGTTGAGAGACCACGAAAGAGGTTTGATTCAGCGGCTTCATGCGCATGTCCCGGTGCTGTCAATGCATGTATGTTGCAAACCTAAGCCGATCAAGTCCAATGAAAAAATGACCGCTGATTCATGCTGAATCCGCATGCAATCGCACGCTGTTTACCGTTAAGCTTGATCGACTGTCCATTCACTGCCCAGGTATGCGTCATGTCCATGCTCAGAACCCGCGCCTTGTCTGTCGGCCCTTTACGGGCTTTTGAAGCCACGGCTCGCTTATTGAATTTCAGTGCAGCCGCAGAGGAACTGTCTCTCACCCAGTCGGCTGTCAGTCGGCAAATACAAGGTCTTGAATCTGACATCGGGCAAAGTCTGTTTGTGCGTCATTCGCGCTCGGTGGAGTTGACCCGCGGCGGCATGCAGTTGCTGCAAGTGGTCAGCCAGATGCTGGCGCAACTCGATAACACGGTGCGCGATATCCGGGCAACCTCGGTGCGCCGCTCGATCGCGGTCACCACCTTCGCATCGTTTGCCTCTATGTGGCTGATCCCCCGCTTGGCTCAATTTCAAAGCCGATTCCCCGACATCGATATCCGCGTACACGCCAGCGACAAGCCCATAGACTTGGCAACCACCGATATCGATATCGCCATCCGTTACGGATCGGCAGGCACCATGCCCGAAGATGCGGACAAATTGTTCGGCGAACAACTGATGCCGGTGGCCAGCCCGGACTTGCTCAAGCGTGAGTCACCGATTCACCAAGCCTCAGATTTGGCCCGCTTCGCCCTGATCGAACACAACCTCGAAGGCCCTACTTACATGGATTGGATGAACTGGCGTTTATGGCTGAACGGCCACGGCCTGCACAAACTCCAACCCAAGCGCTGGCTGTATTTCAACTACACCTACCAATCGGTGCAAGCCGCGCTGGACGGTCTGGGCTTGGTGCTGGCCAGACCGCCGCTGATTGCAGAAAGTCTGGCGCGCGGCGATCTGGTCGAAGTTTTGCCGGGGCATCGCAATGAATCGCCCATGGGTTATTGGTTATTGATCAGACCGCTGAGCAAAGAATGCGAAGAGGTGCGAATGTTTTCTCAATGGCTGAAACAACAAGCGGCAGATACAGAAACCGGATTGTTGGCCTGAGCCGCGATCAAGAAAAATGGGTGGGCCAGACCACACCGTTTTCATTCAATAAAGCATCCAGCGGTATATCGTGTGACTCGGGCACCATGTCTTCAATAAAGCCGTTGGTAAAGCCCAGTCCAACGGTGAAGGGCTGGGGTTGCAATTGTGCCAAGGTGCGGTCGTAAAAGCCGCCGCCGTAACCCAGGCGGTATCCACCTGTGCCATAACCTACACAGGGCACAAACAACAGCGTAGGCACGACCACCTCGGTGTCTTTGGGCTTAGGAATGTTGTAGGCGTCCTCTTCCATGTCGCAACCCGGGTACCAGGCGTGAAAGGTCAAGGTCTTGGTGACTTTGTTGACCACCGGCAAACCGATGCGGCGCAGCACCGGGTCATCCAGCAATTCGCCGTCTTCCTTCCAGCGATGCAAGGCCGGTAAGGGGTCGAATTCGCCCTTGATGGGCCAATAGGCGCCGATGACCGTGTCTTTGCGGTCAAACAGCCAGATGCGCATGACTTGTTGCAACAGGCTGGCTCGCGCTGCACGGTCGGGCATGTCTAAGCGTTCCTGAATCAGTTGTTGGCGAAGTGCTTTTTTGTCCATGGGAGAATACTCACCTTATGTCAGGTTCCTTGATTGTGTCATGCCTTATTTTTTAAATCGCCTCAGCACCATTTTCTGCTGGGGCATGCTGACGGTGTCTGCCCCGGCAGTCAGTTTGTCAGCCCCGCTTCATATGTCAGACAAAAACGATGCCGTCATCGTCGATATGTCTAACGCTTTCACCCATAACGACAGAAAAAAACTCTCTCACCTGTTGCCGCAGGCCAAAGGCCATATTCTGGAGCCATGGGCCGCCTACTGGGAATTGCGCGTCAGGCTGGGCGACGCCAATGACAATGAAGTCAGGGAATTTTTAAACAAATACCCCGGCAGTTACCAGGAAGACCGTCTGCGCAATGACTGGTTGCTGGTATTGGCACAACGCCAGGAATGGTCGCAGTTTGAGCGTGAATACGCGCTCTACCGCATGCATGACGACAAAGAAGTCGAGTGTTATGCCAACTGGCTGCATAGCAGTCAGAAAAAATTCAACGGTACGCAAACGCAGGAAGAGCAAATCCGCCGCACCTGGCTGTCGCAACGCAATGCCGATGAAGGCTGTACCTACGCCTTTGAACAATTGCTGCAAGCCAAACAAGTCAATGCGCTAGATGCCTGGCGCAAGGCGCGCAGCATGGTTGAAATCAACCGCAAACCACCGGCGCGCGACGCTTTGCGCATGGTGTCTTCACAAAGCATGGCCAAGCTGGATGAGCTGATGGCCAATCCCTCGCGCTTTTTGCAGCAACGCGCCAGCTCGCTGGGCAAGGAATCGAACGAATGGGTCACACTGGCCCTGGTCAAGCTCGCGGCCAATGACCACGAAGCAGCCATCAAACAGGTGCACAACAGCAAAGCCGCCAAACTATTGAGTGCAGAACAACTGCAATGGGTTTGGGCCGTCATTGCCCGCCAAGCGGCGATGGAGTTTGACAACAACGCACTCGACTATTTCGCGCTGGCCGGTGGCGGTCAGGGTTTGAATGACGACATATTGGCTTGGAAAGTCAGGGCAGCGCTGCGCGCGCCGGGCAAACCCAACTGGTCCATGGTCGAAGCAGCCATTGAAGCCATGAGCCCGGTTTCACAAAAAGACCCGGCCTGGGTGTATTGGCGCGCCCGTTCGCTGATCGCACGCCAACCGGTATCGACCACTGCCATGCCGCAGGCCTTGATGGGCTTGCAAAGCATTGCCGGTCACCAGGGTTTTTATGAACAACTTGCCGAAGAAGAACTGGGCCGCAAAATTGTTTTGCCGCCACGTCCTGCCGCGCCTACAGTGGCTGAAATGGAAGCGGTCAAAGCACTGCCCGGTTTACAACGCGCGATTCACGCGATTCACATAGGCATACGCCAGGACGGCGTGCGCGAATGGAACTACACCGCCGGCATGGTCGATGCCCAGGGCAAGCGCGGGCGCATGACTGACCGCGAGAAACTTGCGGTTGCCCAATGGGCCTGCGAACTCGAAATCTGGGACCGTTGCATCAACACCAGCGAGCGCACCCAACTGTTTGATGCCCATCACCGCTACCCCATGCCTTTTCATGATGAAGTGCTGATACGCACGCGCGACATCAACCTGGATGCTGCCTATGTGTATGGCTTGATGCGCCAGGAAAGCCGTTTCATCACCGATGCGCGATCCAGTGTCGGTGCCAGCGGACTGATGCAAGTCATGCCGCGCACCGCCAAATGGACTGCTAAAAAAATAGGTTTGAAAAATTTCCAACCGGAGCAGTTGAATCAAAAAGATGTCAATATCACCATCGGTACCGGTTATATGAAGCTGGTGCTCAGCAGTTTCCAGGGCTCCATGCCCATGGCAGCAGCAGCCTACAACGCCGGCCCGAGCCGGCCGCGCAAATGGCGCAACGGCCCGTCACTGGAAGGCGCCATTTGGGCCGAATGTATTCCGTTCACTGAAACCCGTGATTACGTCAAAAAGGTGATGAGCAACACCACCATGTATGCCGCGCTCATCAGCGGTGAACCGCAATCACTCAAAGCCCGGTTGGGCAAAGTCGGGCCGCGCGACAAAGACGAACCGCCTGAAGACACTGACTTGCCTTAAGCCGATTCTTCCTGGCTTTGCTGCAACGACCACATTTGCGCATAGCGGCCATCGGCTGCCAGTAATTGCGCATGGGTGCCGCGTTCAATGATGTGACCGGCGTCTAACACCAGAATTTCATGCGCATCCACCACCGTGGATAAACGGTGAGCGATCACCAGCGTGGTTTTATTGTGCGCCGCTTCGCGCAATTCGGTCTGTATGGCGCGCTCGTTGCTGCTGTCCAGCGCAGAGGTAGCTTCATCAAAAATCAGAATCGCCGGGTTCTTCAGCAAAGTGCGGGCAATCGCCACCCTTTGTTTTTCGCCGCCGGACAACTTCAAGCCGCGCTCGCCGACCATGGTCTCGTAACCCAGCGGTGTGGAGGCAATGAAGTCATGGATACGCGCTGATCTGGCGGCATCCTCCACCTGCTCACGCGAAGCCCGGGTGTTGCCATAGGCGATGTTGTAGTAAACCGTGTCGTTGAACAATACCGTGTCCTGCGGCACTATGCCTATGGCTTTGCGCACGCTGTCCTGGGTTAACTGACGTATTTCATGCCCGTCAATCCTTATGGCACCTTGCTGCACATCGTAAAAACGAAACAACAATCGCGCCAGCGTGGATTTGCCGGAACCGGACGGGCCGACAACTGCTACTGTTTTACCCGCAGGTATGCTCAGGCTGATGCCGTGCAAGATAGGCCTGTCTGCTTCGTAAGCGAAATGTACGTTCTCAAAACGCACTTCAGGCGGACGGTTCAGTTGCAGTATTTGCGCATTCTCCGTATCTGCCACTTCGCGGTTTTTTTCCAGCAGCATGAACATGCGCTCCAGGTCGGTCAGGCTTTGTTTGATCTCGCGGTAAATCACACCCAGAAAATTCAAAGGTATGTACAACTGAATCATGAAGGCATTGATCATCACCAGGTCACCGAGACTCATGCGACCTTGCACCACGCCTTCGGTGGCGCGCCACAACATGGCCACCAGGGCGATGGCAATGATGAGTTGCTGGCCTATGTTGAGCGCGCTCAAAGAGTTTTGTGCTTTGATGCGGGCGCGGCGCAATTTGTTCAGGTTTTCGTCGTAGCGTGAGGCTTCAAAGGCTTCATTGCCGAAGTATTTGACGGTTTCATAGTTCAGCAGCGAGTCAATCGCGCGTGTATGCGCGCTGGAATCGAATTCATTGACTTGTTTGCGAAACTGGGTGCGCCACTCGGTGACGGTGACAGTGAAATAAATATACAGCGCCAAAGCTGTCAAAGTGATGATGGCATACCACTTGTCAAACTTCACGCCCAGAATACTGAGCACCAGCACCACTTCAATCAAAGTCGGCACTATGCTGTAGAGCGAATACGTGATCAAAGACTCTATGCCTCTGACACCGCGCTCAATGTCGCGGCTCATGCCGCCAGTCTGGCGCTCCAGGTGAAAACGTAAACTCAAATTGTGCAAATGCTCAAAGGTTTGCAATGCAATTTTGCGTGCAGCGCCTTGTGTGGCCGCCGCAAACACCAGTTCACGCAATTCGGTAAAGCCCGACACCGACAAACGCAGCAGCCCGTAACCGACCAGCAAGGCCAAAGGCACCACCAAAGCAATTTGAGCGCCGGTTGGCTGTGGCGACATGGCGTCAATCAATTCCTTGAGCAACAAAGGCACGCCGACGTTGGCCAGCTTGGCGCCGACCATGAACGAGAGCGCCGCCATGACCCGCCACTTGTATTCCCACAGGTAGGGAAAAAGCTTTCTTAAGGTCACCCAGTCCGAAGCGGCGACACGGGGCGGGGTGTTGGCAGGCAAAGCAGGAGAGGAGGCAGCGTGGTGACGCATAAAGCACAATACAGGTTAAACAACAACCTGGATTGTGCCTGTGACCCAAGCCAAAGATTCCCGCCAGACCGTAGCCGGTTTGCCGCAGGACGCCGAACTGGTGCTCAAAGTCATACCCATGCCGGCTGACTGCAACCAGAACGGCGATATTTTCGGCGGCTGGGTCATGGCCCAGGTTGACTTGGCCGGCGCGGTGTTACCCGCACGCTATGTCAACGGCCGCATAGCCACCGTGGCCGTCAATGAATTTATTTTCAAACAACCGGTCAAGGTCGGCGACATACTGAGTTTTTTCAGCTCAGTGACTCGCATCGGCAATACTTCCATCACCGTCAAAGTCGAAGTGTTCGCTGAGCGCTTCAGCATGCAAGGTGTTTACCTGAAAGTCACAGAAGCGAATGTGACTTATGTTGCGATTGACGCCCAAGGCAAGCCCAGACCGATTGCGCGCAAGCAGATCTGACACGGCTCTCCAGGAGCGTGCTCATAAGACTTCAGTTGAATACCTGTTTGCGCTTTTCCATGAAAGCGCTGAAAGCTTCGACAGCAGCCGGTTCTTTCAACAAACGACCAAACACCACCGCTTCTTCATCCATTTGCGAAAGCACGGAAGGTGTGCGCGCGGACTTCATCAAGCGCTTGGTTTCCATCAGTGAGCTAAGCGGTTTGCGCGCCATTTTTTGCGCCTGCGACTGCGCATAAGCATTCACCTCGGCAGGCGGCAACACACGGCTGATCAGTCCCAATTCCAAAGCCGTCTCAACCGTGAAAGGCTCTCCCATCAACAAGGCTTCAGCGGCGCGCTGGTAACCCATGAGCTGAACCGCCAGCAGGCTGGATCCGGCCTCAGGACATAGACCCAGGTTGACAAACGGCATGGAAAACGCAGCGTTGTCTCCGGCATAGACCAGATCGCAGTGCAACAGCATGGTGGTGCCCACGCCCACGGCAGGACCGCATACCGAAGCCAGCAAAGGTTTGGGAAAGACGGCAATGCCGCGCAAAAAACGCGACACCGCAGACTCAGGGCTGGCCGGCGGTTGCTGCAAAAAATCTGCAATGTCATTGCCGGCACTGAACACGGTTTCATGGCCTTGCAACAAAACCACGCGCACCTCTTCTGAAGCCACCGCTAGCGACAAAGCATCGGCCAATGCCGCATACATGTCAGCTGTCAATGCGTTTTTCTTGTCCATCCGGTTGATGGTCAAGGTTAAAACGCCGTGTTCTTTGTTTTGCAAAATGGCAGTCATTGATATTCCTGTTTGAATTTTTTTCAGCCGTTGAGTTACTCAGCCCGTTCCCAGAACTGGGTGCGATAAAAAGGACCGATATAGCCGCGCACTCTTAATCGCTTACCGCCTTCGACAGGCACCATTTTCACGTCATACACCTTGCCGTTGTCCGGGTCAAGGATGGTGCCCTTGCCGGCCCACAAATAGTCGCTGTCCTTGCCTTCACGCGTCAGGTTGCGCAATATTTCCATGCCTATGATTTTTTGACCTTTGCGGTCATCCTTGCACAAATCACAAACGGTTTTAGCTTTGGGATCTTCTTTCAATGCACGCACAACCACGCCGGACAACACGCCATTGTTGTCAGTGATGCGTACCTCGCCTTTGGGTAATTGGGTTTCGTCGTCTATCGTGTGCCAGAGCCCGGCAGGCGTCATCTGTGCGCCGGCACTGATGCTGACACAGGCAATCAGCATGCTGATGGTTTTTTTCATGTTGGATTCCTCCTTAATTTGAGCGTGTTCACGTTTTCAATGAAGAAGCGCCGTAACGCTCCAGAATATGTTCAAAACCCTGTTTGGCGCGGTGCAAGCTTTTGGCCGACTTCAAAAACCGCGCTTCGTAATGCAAAGCCAAAATCAATCCGTGTATTTCAAACGACATTTGCGTGGCGTCTGTGTCTTTTGACAAATGCTGTTCATCACGCGTTTGCAGCACCGCACGGTGCAAAGCGGTCAACCAGGTTTTGACCGAACTCGCCAGGGCATCCCGCACGGGTCCGGGGCGGTCATCAAACTCCACGGCACCGCTGATATACAAACAGCCGGAATCTATTTCGGCGCTGATGCGTTGCATCCAGTTATTGAACAAAGCTTTTAAGCGCGGCAAACCACGCGGCAACTCCATGGCGGGGAAAAATATTTCATGCTCGAACCGCTGATGGTATTCACGGATGACTGAAATTTGCAATTCTTCACGCGAGCCGAAATGCGCAAACACCCCTGACTTGCTCATTTGCATGGCGTCAGCCACGGCGCCAATGCTCAAACCCTCTAAACCGATTTGCGTCGCCATGCCCAGCGCTGTATCGATGATGGCTGCTTTGGTCTGCTGACCTTTTTGCAATAAGCGCTGACGCACCAATTGCTTGTCAGTGCTATTTTGCGTAGAGAGTGTGTCTGACATATTTCCTTTTAAAAAGAACGGTCGTGCTATTTTCTATGATTTTGTCACATGCGTGCAAACCGGATTGCATACACTCTTGCCATGGAAACCACACACATACTCGCCATTCGCCATGGCGAAACCGACTGGAACGTTGCCACCCGTATCCAGGGACAAATTGACATTGAGCTGAATCCGCAGGGCTTGTGGCAAGCGCAGCAAGTAGCCAAGGCATTGGCGGATGAAAAGCTACACGCTGTTTATGCCAGCGACCTGAGTCGTGCCTTGGTCACTGCCCAACACATAGCCTCACACCACGCGCTGGAAGTCAGCCGCATACTGCCATTGCGCGAACGTCACTATGGTGCTTTCGAAGGTTTGACCTGGGAAGAAATCAAACAAGCGCATCCCGCAGATGCCACGCGCTGGCATGACCGTGACCCGCACTGGACGCCTGCCAACGGCGGTGAAAGTTTGTTGATGCTGCACGCGCGGGTGCTGCACATGCTGAACGACATCGCTGCACGCCACCTTGGCCAGCAGATCGCGCTGGTGACGCATGGCGGTGTGTTGGATATTATTTATCGCATCGCCACCGGTCAGGACTTGCAAGTGGCACGCAGTTGGGGTTTGCGCAATACCGCTATCAACCGGCTCTTGTGGACACCGCAAGGTTTGCAACTGGTGGGCTGGGCGGATGAGCGGCATTTGGACCTTGACGCGCGCGAGGAAAGTAGTACCTGATGTTTTATTCAGCTTCAGCACCAAACAAGCCGACGGCATTTTGGGTAGCCGCCGGAGCCGCAACGCCTAGGTGCCGGTAAGCTGCCAGCGTGGCAATGCGTCCACGCGGCGTGCGTTGTAAAAAACCCTGCTGAATCAAAAACGGTTCGATCACGTCTTCGATGGTGTCGCGTTCCTCGCCTATGCTGGCCGCGATATTGTCGAGTCCCACCGGTCCGCCATCGAAACGGTGAATCACCGCTTCCAATAATTTACGGTCCATCAAATCAAAACCTTGTGCATCCACATCCAACATGGCCAATGCAGCTTCGGCCACGGCTTTGCTGATGCGGCCATCGGCCTTGACCTCGGCATAGTCGCGCACCCGGCGCAGCAAGCGGTTGGCAATGCGTGGCGTACCGCGCGAGCGGCGCGCGATTTCAAACGCACCGTCTTCATGCAATTGCGCTTTGAGCAAACCACCGCTGCGCATGACAATACGCAATAACTCTTCGGCAGAATAAAACTCCAACCTTGCGACGATACCGAAACGGTCGCGCAGCGGATTGGTCAACATGCCGGCACGCGTGGTGGCACCGACCAAGGTAAACGGTTGCAAATCGAGTTTGATGCTGCGCGCCGCCGGCCCTTCACCAATCATGATGTCGATTTGGTAGTCCTCCAGCGCGGGGTACAAAATCTCTTCAACGACCGGCGACAAACGGTGGATTTCATCGATGAACAACACATCGTTTTTTTCCAGATTGGTCAGCAGTGCGGCTAAGTCCTTGGGTTTTTCCAGCACCGGCCCGCTGGTCTGGCGCAGGTTCACACCCAGCTCTTGCGCGATGATGTGACTCAATGTGGTTTTGCCCAAACCCGGCGGCCCGAACAACAGCACATGGTCCAGCGCTTCATCACGCTGCCGCGCCGCGCCAATGAAAATCTCGAGTTGCTCGCGCACCTTGGTCTGGCCCACATACTCTTGCAACAATTTGGGACGCAAAGCGCGCTCTATCGCTTCTTCTCTGGGGCTGACAGGTGCGGCCGACACCACGCGGTTATCGGGTTTGAAATCATCGCCGAAGCTGTCGGTTTGTATGCTCATGGTTTATCTGGCCAAAGCCTTCAAGGCTTGCTTGATACCGTCGCTGACGCCTATGTCGGCTGGCAGTTGCTTCAAAGCGGCCGAGGCTTCCTTGTCGCTGTAACCCAAGCTCATCAGCGCTTGCAAAATGTCGTTTTGCGCTGAATGCGCCTGCGGCGCGGCGTTCACACCCAGGTCGCTGCCCATCTTGCCTTTGAGTTCAAGCAGCAAACGCTCTGCCGTTTTTTTGCCCACGCCGGGGATCTTCACCAGCCTGCCCGTTTCTTGCAAACTGATGGCTTGCGCCAATTCCGCCACGCTCAAACCGCTGAGCACACCCAGCGCCATGCGCGGGCCTACGCCGGAAATTTTGATCAATTGACGGAAAGCGACGCGTTCCTCTGCGGTGGCAAAGCCATACAAAATTTGCGCATCCTCGCGCACCACAAAATGCGTGAGCAGGCTGAGTTTGTCGCCAACCGCGGGCAGGTTGTAAAAAGTACTCATAGGCACATCGACTTCATAGCCCACGCCGTGGCAATCCAGCACCACCTGCGGTGGATTTTTTTCAATGAGCGTGCCGCTGAGTTTGCCTATCATGTGTTGTTGTATGTGTAAGGTCTAGCGTCGATTATCAGCGCGAATGGATTTGGCTCTGAGAGTGGGCTTTTGCCCATAGAGTATGCTTTGCCTTACAAGCAGTCAGAGACGGAATTCGCCATGCCTTTAGTCAGAGTTAATCACTTTACCAAGCAACTTGCCGGGTTAGGCAAGTTACATAACAGGTCTGTCGCTTGATTATTCGCCACCAATTCAGTCCCAGCAGCAATACCCGGTTGGGCAATTTATGCGGTGCACTGGATGAACATTTGCGCACCATAGAAACCGGCTTGCAGGTCAAGATTGCGCACAGCCACGAAAAATTCAAAATCGACGGCAGCAAGGCCAACGCCAACCGCGCTTTGGAAGTTTTGCAAGCCATGTTCGAGCGCGCGGCCAAGCCCATCTCCAAAGAACATGTGCAATTGATGTTGACCGGCGACGCGCACATGGGGGATGACGGTCACTCACTGACCACACGTCGCAACGATGTGCGGGCACGCACCCCTACCCAGGCCTTGTACCTGGAGAACATCGCCAGCCACGACATCACTTTCGGCATTGGCCCGGCCGGCACCGGTAAAACCTATCTGGCGGTGGCCAGCGCGGTTGATGCTTTAGAGCGCAGCGCGGTGCAACGCATCATCTTGACGCGTCCGGCTGTCGAGGCTGGTGAGAAACTGGGTTTTCTCCCGGGAGATTTAGGTCAAAAAGTAGACCCGTATTTGCGCCCGCTGTACGACGCTCTTTATGAACTCATGGGGTTTGACAAAGTGCAAAAAGCGTTCGAGCGCAGCGCTTTGGAAATTGCACCGCTGGCTTTCATGCGCGGTCGCACCCTGAACAATGCGTTCATCATTTTGGACGAAGCGCAAAACACCACACCCGAGCAAATGAAGATGTTTCTCACCCGCATCGGCTTTGGCGCCAAAGCGGTGGTGACCGGCGACGTCAGTCAAATCGATTTGCCCAAAGGCAGTCCCAGCGGACTGATAGAGGCGGAACTTGTACTGCGCCGGGTTGAGGGCATAGCCATCACGCATTTCACCAGCAAGGATGTGGTGCGCCATCCGCTGGTTGCTCGCATCGTCGACGCCTATGACAAGCAACGCAAAACTGTTTAAGCCATGGCGCTGAAACAGTTGTCTTTGTCTTTGCAGTTCGGCGATATCGCTTATGCAGCAAGACATCGCGCAGCCTTGCCGCGCCATTGGGTGGCCCGCTGCCTGCGTCATGCGTTGTCGCTGGATGCTGAGCTGACGGTGCGCATTGTGGATGAGGAAGAAGGTCGTTCATTGAACGCCAGTTACCGGCGCAAAGACTACGCTACCAATGTGCTGACCTTTGACTACCAACAGTCGCCGATGGTGATGGCGGATTTGGTGTTGTGCGCGCCGGTGGTAGCTTCTGAGGCTAAATCACAAGGCAAATCATTGAAATCGCATTACGCGCATTTGCTGGTGCACGGCGCATTGCACGCTCAGGGCTGGGACCATGAAACATCGCTTAAAGATGCCAAAGCCATGGAAGCTTATGAGACAGAGATTTTGGCCGGACTGGGGATTGCCAATCCGTACGCATAAAAAACAATGTCTTTAGAGCTTGTGTACACCGCTGACTTTTGCCAAAGATTTATCAAAGCTGCCGAGCGGCGTGTGGCCGGCTTTGCGCGCAATTTCAAGCACCATGCAATCTGAAAATCCCAACGCAGGTTTTGCTTTGAAATGTGTCAATGCCGCCAAGACCACATCTGCATCTTGTAGCACCAGGCTTTCATGCGACAGAAGCAGTTCAAGTGCCGCTGCCAATTGCGCCGGGCTGCGCTGATACACCGCGTCAAGCACCCACACAGTTTCTACCAGCACCAGATGCGATACCCATGCGCCTTTGCTGATGTAGCTGTCAGCGGTTTTTGCTTGCTTTACATCGTCTCTGACCAACAAACGCACCAACACATTGGTGTCAATGGCGTGCATGTTTTTTCTGCATAAAGCTGCGAATGGCTTGTTTGCTGTCTGGCCTGTCTGTGGTCTTTTTGGGTGCTGAATTGCCAAACAGCGCTTGGCGAACATCAGCGGTCGTGTGTGTGACGGCACGTTTCACCCAGATGCGCTCACCCTCCTGCACCCAGAGCATGGTGGCGCCGGGACTTAAGCTGAGGAACTGACGCACAGCGGCAGGCACAGAAACCTGGCCTTGAGCAGTCAGCTTGGATTGCTTGGTAGACATGCGCTCAGAATATCACATTACCCGGGTAATGTAAATCAATCCATCAAACGCACGCGCACGGTTTTTCCCTTGATACGGCCTTTGGACAAACGCTCGACTGCCTCTGCAGCAATCGCTCTGTCTACCGCCACGTAGGTGGAAAACTCGTTCACATTGATCTTGCCGATTTGTGAGGCGCTGAACCCTGCTTCGCCGGTCAACGCACCCAGCACATCGCCGGGGCGGATTTTTTCTTTGCGCCCGCCGACAATTTGCAAAGTGCGCATAGGTGCCATCAATCTACCGCCCGGCGTTGCCGTGAGCGAGTCCAGCTTGGCCCATTCAGACACCATGCCTTGCAATAATTCGACACGACCGACCGCGCCCATTTCATCCAAACTCGCCAGTGTTAACGCAAGACCTTGCGCATCCGCGCGCCCGGTACGGCCTATGCGGTGTATGTGGATTTCCGCATCCGGCGTGACTTCCACATTGATGACCGCGTTCAACTGGCTGATGTCTAAACCGCGCGAAGCCACATCGGTAGCGACCAGCACCGAGCAACTGCGGTTGGCGAATTGCACCAGCACCTGATCGCGCTCGCGCTGCTCGAGTTCACCGTAAAGCGCCAGTGCATCAAAACCTTGCGCTTGCAACACGGCCAGAAGTTCACGGCATTGCTGCTTGGTATTGCAAAACGCCAGCGTTGATTCAGGCCGAAAATGGTTGAGCAGCAAAGACACCGCATGCAAACGCTCGTCTTCACGCACCTCGTAAAAGAGTTGTTTGATTTTGTCGGCCGCGTGCACGGTTTGCACTTTCACGGTTTGCGGCTGGCGCATGAACTGCGCCGACAACTTGCCTATGCCTTCGGGGTAAGTGGCAGAAAACAGCAGCGTCTGGCGTTGCGCCGGGCATTGTTTGATGAGCTGCGAAATGTCGTCGAAAAATCCCATGTCCAACATGCGATCGGCTTCATCTAGCACCAAGGTTTTCACCGAGTCCAAACGCAAACTGCCGCGCGTCAAATGATCCAGAATGCGCCCGGGTGTACCTACCACCACGTGCGAGCCGTGTTGCAGGCTTTGCTCCTGACCGCGCAAAGCCACACCGCCACACAGCGTCACCACTTTGATGTTGGCTGTGGCGCGCGCCAGTCTGCGTATTTCTATGGTGACTTGATCGGCGAGTTCGCGCGTCGGGCACAACACCAAAGCTTGCACCGCGTGAAAGTTGGCGGTGAGCTTTTCAACCAAGGGCAATCCAAAGGCCGCAGTCTTGCCGCTGCCGGTACTGGCCTGGGCAATCACATCCTGCCCGGCAAGTGCTAAGGGCAGACTGGCCGCTTGTATCGGCGTCATCTCGGTGTAGCCGAGTTGATCTAAGTTGTTGAGGGTGTCGGGGGCAAGAGATAGCGTGCGAAAGGAAGAGGTCATGTGATGATTATCGGCCTGCATCACTTTCAATATTTCAAATCAGTCAAACCTACAGTTATTTCAAATCCCGCACATCGTCAAAATGCGCTTCCACATCGTTCGGCAGCAATTGAATACTGGCGCGCAACCCCGGCACCGCGCTCATCAAAGCCTGCTCGACACTGGTGCGCAAAGCAGCCGCGCGTCCCAGCGACCAACTGGCCGGCATGTGCATGTGCATATCGACAAACCGGCGTTGCCCGGCCTGGCGCGTGGTGATGTGGTCAAAGCGGATGATTTGCACTTCACCGCGCATGTGTTCAAAGCCTTGCAACACTTCGTGGATATCGGCCAGTATCTGAGGCTCAACCGCTTCGTCCATCAGCCCTTGGGATGAACGCCAGATCAGATTAAAGCCTTCTTTCAAAATATTCAAGGCCACGCCCATGGCGACCACCGCGTCCAGCCACAGCCAGCCGGTGAACATCACCAGCAACAAGCCTATGACCACACCGGCCGATGTCCACACATCGGTCACCAGGTGTTTAGCATCGGCTTCGAGCGCGATAGAACGCTGTTGTTTGGCCACCTTGAACATGACCCAGGCCAGCAAACCGTTCAACGCGGAACTGGCCACAGACAAACTCAAACCCCAGCCGAGTTCAACCACCGGCTGCGGATCAAATACGCGGTGTACCGAAGCCCAGATGATGGCGGCGGCCGCGCCCATGATCAACACGCCTTCAAAGCCTGATGAAAAATACTCAGCCTTGTGATGCCCGTAAGGGTGTTCCTCGTCCGCCGGTTGCTGCGCCACGGTCACCATGATCAGCGCAAAAATCGCGCTGGCCAGATTGACAAACGACTCCATGGCATCAGACAGCAAACCAACCGAATCGGTGATGTACCAGGCCAGTGTCTTCATGACGATGGTGATGATGGCCACCAACACCGAGGTCCACAACAAGGTGGTGGGCGAGAGTTTCAATAACCAGTCATTCAATCTGTTCATCGCTTGGATACCGGTTGTCTTATCGCGAAATCAAGGGCTGAGGTGCACACGCGCGAACTTGCGCTTTCCCACCTGCACCACATACGTACCGGCATCCAGCTTCAAACCTTTGTCGCTGACCACGCTGCTGTCTATGCGAACACCGCCGCCTTCGACCAATCGTCCGGCTTCACTCGCAGATGGGGCCAAACCGGCGTTCTTCAATAAGGCATTGATGCCCAAGGGCGCGCCGCTCAGATGCACATCGGCTATATCGTCGGGTATGCCGCCTTTGCTGCGGTTGATGAAATCCTGCTCGGCGCTGTCGGCCAGTGCCGTCGAGTGAAAACGCGCGGTGATTTCCTTGGCCAGCATGACTTTGGCGTCGCGCGGGTTGCGCCCTGCTTCAATTTCTGCTTTCAAAGCCGCAATCGCTTCCAAACTTTGAAAGCTCAAAAGCGTGAACCAGCGCCACATCAATACGTCGCTGATGGACATGACCTTGGCGAACATGGTGTTGGCGTCTTCGGTGATGCCTATGTAGTTGTTTTTGCTTTTGGACATTTTGTCTACGCCGTCCAAGCCTTCGAGCAGCGGCATGGTCAGAATGCACTGCGGTTCCTGGCCGTACTCCTGTTGCAAATGCCTGCCCATCAACAAATTGAATTTTTGATCCGTGCCGCCTAACTCAAGGTCACTTTTCAAAGCCACGCTGTCGTAGCCTTGCATCAGCGGGTATAAAAACTCGTGCACGCTGATCGATTGCCCGCCGTGAAAGCGTTTATGGAAATCGTCGCGCTCCATCATGCGCGCCACGGTGTAGCGGGATGCCAGCTCAATCATGCCGCGCGCGCCAAGGGGATCACACCATTCGCTGTTGTAGCGGATTTCAGTGCGCGCCGGATCCAGCACCATGCTGGCCTGTTTGTAATAGGTATCGGCGTTGAGCTTGATTTGCTCGGGCGTCAGCGGCGGACGGGTGGTGTTGCGCCCGGACGGGTCGCCGATGAGTGAGGTGAAATCGCCGATCAGAAAAATCACCTGATGCCCCAAATCCTGCAACTGGCGCATTTTGTTCAGCACCACCGTATGACCGATGTGTATGTCGGGCGCGGTCGGGTCCAGGCCGAGCTTGATGCGCAAAGGCTGGCCGGTGCTTTCATGGCGTTGCAGCTTTTTCACCCATTCATCCCTCGGCAACAGTTCTTCGCAACCACGCATGGACACAGCCAGCGCTTGCTCAACCGTTGCAGATAGTGAGGTTTGTTTCTCAGATGCTTGATTCATAAGTGATTTCGGGCTTGTTGCCTGGTAGTCAGGCCTGTATACTGCACATCTTTGGGCCGCACCTCCAGGTGAAGCGCACAACTATTTCCTTCATTCTAAGGTGCTGCAGTCCGTCTGGCGCCTGAGTCACCGGATGCTGATTTTGCAAGACAACGATTTCCCCGACACCCCCCAAGATGATGATGTTTACCGCAGCAATGGTGTGGTTCGTCTGGTTGTGGTGTTGGCGCTGACCGCCGCTGGGGCTCTGGCAGTTGCCGGTTTCAGGCAATCTGACTCGCCTACGCCCATCAGACAACTGGAGGAAAACGTCAGCAACATCACGCTGGACAGCCAGATCAGCAGCCTTGGCAAAGACCGGCTGCGGCTTTACCGCACTGACACCTCACGCTCTACCGACACGGCAGAATCCATGCTGTCACGCTTGGGCGTATCCGATAAAACAGCCGCTGACTTCATGCGCGGCAACCCGCTGGTGCGCGAAGCTTTGTTGGGCAAAAGCGCGCGCCAGTTGAACGCCGAAGTTGACGACGACAACCACTTGCTCAAACTCACTGCGCGTTGGGCCACCGACAAGAACGACAGTTTTCAACGCCTGGTGATTGAACGCGGCGAGCAAGGGCTGAGCGCAAGACGCGAAACCGGCGAACTCAAAACCTCGGTTCGCTTGTCCGGCGGCTTGATTCAAACCTCTTTGTTTGCCGCCACTGACGATGCGCGCATTCCGGACAGCATTGCTGTGCAGCTTGCTGAAATTTTCTCAGGCGACATAGATTTTCACCGCGCGCTGCGCAAAGGCGACCGCTTCACCGTCACTTACGAGTCGCTGGAAGCCGACGGTGAATCGCTCAAACCCGGCAAAGTGCTGACGGCTGAATTTGTCAACAAAGGCAAAACGCACCAGGCCATGTGGTTCCAGGAAAACAGCAACAAACCCGGCGGTTATTACAACTTGCAAGGCCAAAGTCTGCGCCGCACCTACCTGGCGTCTCCGCTGGCGTTTTCACGGGTGAGCAGCGGCTTTAGCATGCGTTTTCACCCCATCTTCCAAACCTGGCGCGCCCACCTCGGCGTGGATTACGCGGCGGGTCAAGGCACACCGGTGCGCAGCGTCGGCCTGGGCGTGGTGGAGAGCGCAGGCAATATGGGCGGTTACGGCAATGCGGTGGTGGTCAAGCACAGCAACGGCCACTCAACGGTTTACGCGCACTTGAGCAAAATGCTGGTTCGTCGCGGCCAGTCTGTTTCGCAAGGTCAAACGGTCGGCTTGGTTGGCGCAACTGGCTGGGCCACCGGCCCGCATTTGCATTTTGAATTCCGGGTGAACGGCGTTCACAAAGACCCGCAATTGCTGGCCCGTCAAAGCGAGTCTGTACCTGTTCCTACGTTCGCGCGTGACCAATTCAACCGCCAGGCGGCTGAAGTCTCTAGACAACTGGCCTCAGCTTCGGTCGCCTCAGCCGACACCACGCACTGATTATTTTGAACATGCGCACGCTTTATATCGGCGTGATGTCAGGCACCTCACTCGATGGCGTGGACGCCGTACTGGCGGATTTTTCGACCTCCGGCTTGCGTACCCTAGGCCACAGCAGTCTGCCTTTTTCCAAGACCTTACGACACACTTTGCTTGAACTCAACCGCAGCGGCAGCGATGAATTGCATGTGTCTGCCCTGGCTGCTAACGAACTCGCTTTGTTGTACGCCCAAGTGGTACAGGATTTACTGCACCACACCGGCTATTTGCCCACCGATATTTCGGCCATAGGCGCACACGGGCAAACCGTGCGCCATCAGCCCGGCTTGCACGACGGCATAGGCTATACGCTTCAAATCAACAACCCTTCTTTGCTCGCCGAGCGAACCGGTATCCGCGTGGTCGCGGATTTCCGCAGCCGCGATATTGCCGCCGGCGGCCAGGGCGCGCCGCTGGTGCCTGCGTTTCACCAACATGTGTTCGGGGCTAACGGGCAGACAGTGGCCGTGCTCAATATCGGCGGCATGTCCAACCTCAGCATTCTGAATAACGGACAGGCCGCAGGCTTTGATTGCGGCCCCGGCAATGTGCTGCTTGACCATTGGTGCCAACTGCATACCGGTCAGGCCTTTGACCGGGGCGGCGCTTGGGCGGCTGAAGGTCAAGTTAACCCGGCTTTGCTTGAATACCTGATGCGCGAACCGTTTTTCAAATTGCCGCCGCCAAAAAGCACAGGCCGCGATCTGTTTCATGCTGACTGGTTGAACGCTGCTTTGGCCGGCTGCGCGCCGCTGACCGCGGTGGACGTGCAAGCCAGCTTGACTGCACTCACGGCCCAGGTATGCGCTGAGGATGTGCTGCGCTACGCACCCTACGCCGCGCGACTGCTGGTATGCGGTGGCGGCGCTTACAACCTATGTCTGATGCAGATGCTGCAACAGCGCTTGCCGGGTATCCCTGTTCAAAGCACCGGAGAACATGGCTTGCCGCCGCTGCAAGTGGAAGCGGCTGCATTCGCCTGGCTGGCGCGCCAAACTTGCTTGAACCTGCCGGGTAATCTGCCTGCGGTGACCGGTGCGGCCGGTCCCAGGGTGCTGGGTGCGATTTATCCCGCATAAAAAAAGCCGGGACTAGCCCGGCTTGTTGCTCAGCTGTAAAAAGTCAGGCTGAGAATGAAGACCCGCAACCGCAGGTGCTGGTGGCGTTCGGGTTTTTGATGACGAACTGAGCACCTTGCAAGTCTTCCTTGTAATCGATTTCGGCGCCGAGCAAATACTGGTAGCTCATGGCATCGATCAACAAAGAGACACCGTGTTTGGACATGATGGTGTCGTCTTCGTTGGTGATTTCATCGAAAGTGAAGCCATACTGAAAACCGGAGCAACCGCCGCCTTGCACAAACACGCGCAGTTTCAACTCGGGGTTGCCTTCTTCGGCGATCAGGTCAGCCACTTTGGCCGCTGCACTGTCGGTAAAGACGATAGGCTCGGGCATGGCGGTAGGTATGGTTTCGGCTAAGGCACTCATGGCGCACTCCAATGAAAATGTTCTTTAAGAAGTAATAGTAACCTATTTCAGTCAACAATACCTGTGGCAAGGTTATAGCGGCGACCCATCCCGCAGACGGATGAAATCGAAAAAAAACCGCCAAAGCCTGAGCTCTGGCGGCATTTTGCAGACACAAGGCCTGGCGGTAGATCAGCGTTTGCTGAACTGCTTGCGGCGACGGGCACCGTGCAAACCGACTTTTTTACGTTCGACTTCACGCGCATCCCGGGTAACAAAACCGGCTGCTGACAGTGCGGGTTTGAGGGTTGCATCGTAGTCGATGAGTGCGCGGGTGATGCCGTGACGGGCAGCGCCTGCCTGACCGGATTCACCGCCGCCCTGCACATTGATCTGAATGTCGAAAGATTCGGCATGCTGAGTCAAAAACAGGGGTTGCTTGGCGATCATGATAGAGGTTTGACGGCCGAAATATTCAGCGATGTCCTTGCCGTTGACCATGATTTTGCCGGAGCCTTTTTTCAGAAACACGCGGGCGACGCTGGATTTGCGACGACCGGTGCCATTGTTCCATTCACCAATCATTTCATAGCTCCTTAGATGTCCAGCACTTTGGGCTGTTGGGCGGTATGGGGATGCTCGGCACCGCCGTACACCTTGAGCTTTTTGATCATGGCAAAACCCAAAGGACCTTTGGGCAACATGCCTTTGACTGCTTTTTCAAGCGCACGTGTGGGGTGCTTGGCCTGCATGTCTTTGAAGTTGGTGCTGGAGATGCCGCCCGGATAACCGGAGTGGCGGTGGTACATCTTGTCCAAGGCTTTGTTGCCTGTGACTCGAATTTTGGACGAGTTGATGACGACTATGTAGTCGCCGGTATCGACGTGGGGCGTATAAATGGCTTTGTGCTTGCCGCGTAAACGGAGGGCTGCTTCGCTGGCAATCCGTCCGAGCACCTTGTCGGTGGCGTCAATCACAAACCACTCATGCGTCACGTCAGCGGGTTTTGCGCTGAAAGTGGACATGCTGTTTCCTAGAGTGGGTTGTGGGATCCTTTTCCACGGTCGGTGTTCTTCTGCTGAGAACCTCTTAGGTGGGGGTGATAACTTCGCCGCGGGACCTTGTTCGCTGCGAAGCCTTACATTCTATGCCAATTCATGCCCTCTTATGCAAGCGGCTTAGCGCGGGTTACCATGGGGGATGTTCAGTTACCGCCACGCCTACCACGCAGGCAACCATGCCGATGTGCTCAAACACACCATCCTGGTTGCCGTGATGAAGCATTTAGCACTCAAAGAAGTCGGTTTCACCGCCATAGACACCCATGCCGGCGCCGGTATGTACCGGCTTGACAGCGCCGACGCCAACCAGAGCGGGGAAGCCCAGGAGGGCTTGCTGGCGTTGATGCGCAACAAATCCAAGCTGTCCGGGCCTATGGCCGATGCCTTGCTCGACTACCGCAAAGTGCTAGACCATTTCAACCGCGAAGGCGGCTTGCTGAATTACCCGGGTTCGCCACTGATTGCGCATCATTTGTTGCGCGAACAAGACAAACTCAAGCTGTTCGAAATGCATCCCACCGATATCCGGGGTTTGCAAACCCGGGTGGAAGAACTGCGCGCCGGTCGCCAGGTGATGGTCATGCACGAAGACGGCTTCAACGGCCTGCCTAAGTTTTTGCCACCCTCAACCCGGCGCGGCCTGGTGTTCATCGACCCGAGTTATGAAATCAAACTCGACTACGAACGCGTGGTGGTGGCCGTCTCGATAGGCATGAAACGTTTTTCCACCGGCACTTACGTGGTCTGGTACCCCATCATTCCCAGGCCGCAGGCGCACAGTCTGCCGCGGCATCTGACCAACTTGGCGCGCCAGGCAGACAAACCCTGGTTGCACGCCACTTTGCGCATACGCACCGGCGCACGCATTGACGCTACACCCGGGGAAAAGGCCAAACCCATAGGCCTGGTTGACAGCGGTGTGGTCATCATCAACCCGCCGTTCACTTTGTACGAGCAGTTGCAACAGGCATTGCCGCAAATGGTGCAACTGATGGGCCAGGATCACCTGGCCGGTTTCAGTCTGACGCGGGGTTAAGCCAGACCGAGGTTGCGGCAAATCGCGGTCACTGCCGTCGATTGGTTCATGGTGTAGAAATGCAAGCCCGGTGCGCCGCCGTTGCGCAATTGCTCGCACAAGTCGCTAACCACCTCCAAGCCGAACGCTTTGATGGATGCGCTGTCATCCCCAAAAGATTGCAAACGCAAACGTATCCAGCGCGGTATTTCCGCACCGCATGCATCTGAAAAACGCATCAATTGAGACGAACTGGTGATCGGCATGATGCCGGCCACCACCGGTATGTCAGCGCCCATTTTGTAGGCCTCATCGACAAAGCGAAAGTAAGCATCGCTGTTGAAAAAATACTGGGTGATGGCTGAATTCGCGCCCGCTTTGACTTTGGTGACGTAAGCCTGCACATCAGCCTGCGGCGACTTAGCCTGCGGATGCACTTCGGGGTAACAACCAACCTCGATATGGAAATGCTCGCCCGACTCCTGGCGTATGCATTCCACCAGTTCGCTGGCGTAGCGGAATTCTCCAAAGGTGCCGTGGCCGCTGGGCAAATCGCCGCGCAAAGCCACCATGCGGCTTATGCCAGCCGCTTTGAACGCAGCCAACTGCGCACGCACGGTATCGCGCGTGGTGCCTATGCAAGAGAAATGCGGTGCCGCATCAAAACCGTCTTGCAAAATGCTTTGCACTTGCTGCAAAGTGCCGTCTTGGGTGGAGCCGCCTGCGCCATAAGTGACACTGAAGAACTGCGGTTTGAGCGCATACAGTTCTTGACGCACTGTCAACAACTTCGCCGTGCCCTCTGCTGTTTTGGTAGGAAAGAATTCAAAACTGATCGGAATAGGACTTGAAGAATTCATTCGAATTTCCTACGTACATGTATAAAAAATTCCCGGTTGCCGTCGCCGCCGGTCACCGGGCTGTCTAACCAATGCAAAACCTCGAATCCCGCTTGTTCACACGCTGAAGTCAAACGCTGTTGAACCAAGGCGTAGGAGGCCGGGTCTTTGACCAGTCCGCCCTTGCCTATGTCTGCCGGTTGCAATTCAAACTGCGGCTTGACCAGCAACAGCGCATGGGCGCGGGCTTGCATCAGCGCGGGCAACACAGGCAACACCAGCGTGAGCGAAATAAAGCTCAGATCGGCCACCAGTAAATCGAAACCGCCTTGTGGGGTGTACTGTTGCAATGGTGAATCTTCAGCGCTCAAACTACGTGCATTGATTTTCTCAAGGCAAACCACACGTGAATCATTTCGCAATGAAGCATGCAATTGCGCATGTCCGACATCCACACCGACCACCTGCGCCGCGCCGTGTTGCAACAAGCAATCGGTGAAGCCGCCGGTCGATTGGCCGATGTCCAGACAACGCAAACCTTGAACCGCCACACCAGTCAATTGCAAAGCGCCAGCCAGCTTCAAACCGCCGCGCGAGACAAAACGAGATTCGGCATCGTCCAGCAACTGCAACTCGCAATCGCCCGGCAACAGCGCGCCGTTTTTATCGACCTGCTGCCAACTGTGCAAAGGCTTGCGCCATTGCACACCGGAAGAGATCAAACGCTGGGCTTGCGAGCGCGACGCGGCCAGGCCGCGCTCGACCAGCAACTGGTCGGCGCGCACGCTGTCAATAACGGTAGGTGTCGGCTTTGTACGGGCCGCTCTTGCTGACACCAATGTAAGAGGCCTGCTCGTCAGTCAGTTCGGTCAGCATGGCGCCGACTTTCTTCAAATGCAAACGCGCGACTTTCTCGTCCAGGTGCTTGGGCAGCACATAGACCTTGCCGTTTTCGTAATGGTCTTGGCGGGTGAACAATTCGATTTGCGCAATGGTTTGATTGGCAAAACTCGATGACATGACAAAGCTGGGGTGGCCAGTGGCGCAGCCTAGGTTCACCAAACGGCCTTTGGCCAGCAAAGTGATTTTTTTGCCGTCAGGGAAGATGATGTGGTCGACTTGCGGCTTGATCTCGTCCCACTGGAGTTTTTCCAGCGAAGCCACATCGATTTCATTGTCGAAGTGACCGATGTTGCAGACAATCGCTTCGTCTTTCATGGCGGCCATGTGTTCGTAACGGATGACGTTTTTGTTGCCGGTGGCAGACACAAAAATATCGGCTTTGTCGGCCGCGTATTCCATGGTCACGACTTTGTAGCCTTCCATGGCTGCTTGCAGTGCGTTGATAGGGTCGATTTCTGTCACCCACACTTGGGCGCTCAAGGCGCGCAATGCCTGGGCAGAACCTTTGCCTACGTCACCGTAACCGGCAACCAGAGCGACCTTGCCGGCGATCATCACGTCGGTGGCGCGCTTGATGGAGTCAACCAAAGACTCGCGGCAGCCGTACAGGTTGTCGAATTTGCTCTTGGTGACAGAGTCGTTCACGTTGATGGCGCGGAACATCAATGTGCCTTTGGCAGCCATTTCGTTCAAGCGCAACACGCCGGTGGTGGTTTCTTCGGTCACGCCGATGATGTGCGCTGATTTGCGGCTGTACCAAGTCGGGTCAACGGCGAGCTTGGCCTTGATGGCATTGAACAAACACACTTCTTCTTCGCTGCCGGGATTGTTCAACAACGACGCGTCTTTTTCAGCACGCTTGCCCAAGTGCATGAGCAGCGTGGCGTCGCCGCCGTCGTCCAGAATCATGTTCGGGCCTTCGCCCTCAGCTCCCTTGGCGCCGAATTCAAAAATGCGGTGGGTGTAATCCCAGTAGTCATCCAATGTCTCGCCTTTGTAAGCAAACACCGGCGTGCCATTGGCGACCAGTGCAGCGGCGGCGTGGTCTTGGGTGGAGAAAATATTGCAAGAAGCCCAACGCACTTGTGCGCCCAGGGCTTGCAGGGTTTCGACCAGCACCGCGGTTTGAATCGTCATGTGCAGCGATCCGGTGATGCGTGCGCCTTTAAGTGTTTGCGCTTTGGCGAATTCCTGGCGGATTGCCATCAGGCCGGGCATTTCGGTTTCGGCGATTTTGATTTCTTTGCGGCCCCAATCGGCCAGGCTCATGTCGGCGACATGGAAATCGGTAGTTTGTGTAGGTTTGAGAGATGCGTTCATAGTGAGGCTCCAAAAAAGTTCAGGGCCACTGACACGCGAATTGAGACACAGGTTGAACCGAGGTGCTCACCTCACATTGTCAGTGGGTGAGCGCAGTTGGACAGGGTTCCGAGCCTCACATCAAAAGATGCTGCAGCGCTCCTCGGTGCGTTTATTGTATTTCAACTTTCCCTTTACGTTGCCGGAAGGGGAAATAGCGTTTGGAGCGCGCCAAGTGCCGACTTGGCTCGGGCTATGATCCCGTCTTATCCCCCAAATACACCATGACCACAGCCTTAGAGGAAGTGCGCCGACGTCGCACTTTTGCCATCATTTCCCACCCGGACGCGGGTAAAACCACTTTGACTGAGAAGCTGCTGCTGTTCTCCGGCGCGATTCAAATCGCCGGTTCGGTCAAAGCCCGCAAGGCTTCGCGCCACGCCACCAGCGACTGGATGGAAATTGAAAAGCAACGCGGAATCTCGGTGGCCTCATCTGTGATGCAAATGCTGTACCGAGACCACGTCATCAATTTGCTGGACACGCCGGGCCACAAAGATTTCTCAGAAGACACTTACAGGGTATTGACCGCCGTCGACTCGGCGTTGATGGTGATTGACGCGGCCAACGGCGTGGAAGCACAAACCCGCCGCTTGATTGAAGTCTGCCGCCAGCGCGATACGCCCATCATCACTTTTGTCAACAAAATGGACCGCGAAGTGCGCGACCCGCTGGATATTCTGGACGAGGTCGAGCGCGAACTCGGCATGCCTTGCGTGCCCATGACCTGGCCGGTGGGCCAGGGCAAAAGTTTCGGCGGCATCATCAATTTGCGCACCCAAGCCATGACCGTGTTCGAGTCCGGCAGTGAACGGCTGCCGCAGGATTTCGAAACCATTGCGCTGACCGAACAAGCCGATTTGTCCGGCCGCTTCGGCTTGGAGTGGGCCGCCGCCATGGACAGCATGGAGCTGGCTACCGGTGCCTCGCCGACGTTTGACCGCGAAGCTTTTTTGAGCGGCAAACAAACCCCGGTGTTCTTTGGCTCTGGCGTGAACAATTTCGGCGTGATGGAAGTGCTGGATGCGCTGGTCGATCTGGCCCCGTTTCCGCAGGCACGCCAAAGCTCGTTGCTGGTCAACAAGCAAATGGTCGAAAAAACCGTTCAGCCCGAAGACAGCGGTTTCTCCGGCGTGGTGTTCAAAGTGCAAGCCAATATGGATGCCAACCACCGGGATCGGATTGCCTTTGTGCGCGTGGCATCGGGCAAATATTCGCCCGGCATGAAACTCAAGGTACAGCGCAGCGCCAAGGAATTGCGCCCCACATCGGTGGTGACTTTTTTGAGCCAGCGGCGCGAAGCGGTGGAAGAAGCCTATGCCGGTGACATCATCGGCTTCACTACGCACGGCGGCGTGCAGCTCGGCGACACCATCACTGACGGCAGCAGTTTGCAATTCACCGGCTTGCCGTTTTTCGCGCCCGAGTTATTCATGACAGTGCTGCTGAAAAACCCGCTGCGCACCAAGCAACTGCAAACCGGTCTGGAGCAACTCGGTGAAGAAGGTGCAATTCAAGTGTTCAAACCCGAAGTCGGCGGCCCAATGCTGCTCGGCGCCATCGGTCAACTGCAATTCGAAGTGGTGCAACACCGCCTCAAAGCTGAATACGATTGCGATGTCAGGCTTGAACCTTGTCAATACACCGGCGCGCGCTGGATCACCGCCGATACCCCGGCTCAATTGCGCGAATTCAACAACGCCTACCCGCAACGCATGGCGCTGGACGCGGCCAACACACTGGCTTACCTGTGTACCTCTCCCTACGATGTACGACTGGCACAAGAACGCTTTCCACACATTCATTTCCACCCCTTGCGCGAACACGCCGGCCTGTCGCTGGGTTCGGCAGGCTGAGCCACACGCATGCGCAAGTCACTGTTGCCGGCATCTCTTGCGCCGCTGCTGTGGCTGGCCTTGGGCGCGCTGATAGCAAGCGGCTTGCTGTTGACCCCGGCCCCAATCGAGGTTCACCGTCCTGCGGCCTTGCCCGAAGCCGCGAACAGCTTGGCTGCGTCAGCCGCTGCGCCAATCCAACTTGAATTCGAAGCAAGCGGTTTGATACCGCAACCGCCGGATGCACCTGCGGCCCACGCCAGCAATCTGCTGGCCTTGCCGCATGACCCGGAATACGCCTTGGCTGCCTTTTGGTTTGCCGGTAGCAAAGAAGCCGCGCCTGACGTAGGCATTGCCATGTCCTTGTGGTCGCGCTCGCTGAACGCCTGGACACCGCCCGCGCGGGTGGTTGACAGGCATCAAGTTGGCGCGGCCTTGGGCAAGGGCATCATGCGTATCGGCAACCCGGTGGCCTGGCTGGACCGTCAACACCGTTTGCATCTGTTTGTGGTTGGTACCGGGCTGGGCGGCTGGGCAGCCTCGCGCGTGCTGCATTTGCGCCAGACTCAGCAACAGTCGCCCTTGGATGCTTCAAAGCCCGGTCTGGAAGTTATCGGTCAGTTGCCACTGGGCTGGCTGTGGAACCTCAGCCACCTGGTCAGGCATGCGCCATTGCCGCTGGCCGATGCCGGCATGGTGTTGCCGGTGTATTTCGAATTGGGCGCCAAGTACCCGGTGTTCGCCTGGTTCAATGCTGACGGTGAGTTTCAAGGCATGCGTAAATTCAGCGACATCAAACAGGCATTGCAACCGGCGCTGCTGGCGCTAGACGGCGACCATTGGCTGGCTTTGCTGCGAAGCCGGAAGCAGGACGGACACATAGTCGTTGTTGCCGGCAGCGACGGCGGTAAGGTCTGGCAAAGACAAGCTGATTTGCCCCTGAGCAACGACGACTCGGCGGTAGCTGCCATGCGATTGCCTGACGGTAGCTTTGTCATGCTGCGCAACCCTGCTGAACGCGGCCGCAGCCAATTACTGATGCATATGAGCCGGGACGGGCAGACCTGGTCCGCGCCGCGCATTCTTGAGGACGGCGCCGACGGCAGCGAATATTCCTACCCGGCCATGAGCTGGAGCGACGACCGCTTGTGGCTGAGCTACACCTCTTTACGCCAAGGCATTGCCTGGCAACGCTGGCGCATACGCGCTAGCCATCAGGGGCAGCCATGAACGATTGGTTGCCATGGCTGTCAAACACATCGCCTCTGCCGACATTGGCTGTACAGCAGTTGTTTCACGCGGCGAACTGGCTGGCGCTGTTGAGTTGGGCCAGCGTTTCTTTTGTGCCGGTGCAAGACCGGCGCTGGCGCTGGCTGGTATGCACTGTGTTTTGGACAGTCATGATGTTGAGCTGGGACGGGATTTTGTCAGGCCTGGGCCTGGCTTTTCAAACCCCCGGACTGCTGACCCTGTGTCTGTGTCTGTCGGCCGCTTGGCGCGACACGCGCAGCACACCGGCCAGGCTTTTCTACACCACCCGGCCGGCACCAGTGAACGCCTTGGTGTGGCTGATGCTTGCTGCTATCGGATGGTTGCTGTTGTTGGATAACTTCGGCCTGCTGCCGCTGGATATCTACCCCATCGGTTTTTCTCCGGGCATTGTCTGGTTTGCCTGGGCCTTAGCCATGCTCTGGCTCTTTTTGGCTTACTGGCTGGATACAGCCGAATGGCATGTGCAAGCGGCCGGTTGCTGGCTGCTGGCCACCGGCCTGTTTGTTTTCACGCGGGCACCCGACGGTAATGCCTGGGATGCCTGGCTGGACCCCTGGCTATGGTTATTTGCCCATGCCAAATTGCTGCATCTTTGGTGGGATCAACGCAGCCGCAGCAACCATTCCTGACGCCACAACCATTCGCCTGGCCTGGCAATATTGCCTGCATTCACCTGACCCGGTTTCAAGCGTTGCTCTATGTCCCAGCGCATGGCGATGCGCTCACAACGCTGCTGTATCTCGCAAGGCAGTTCAGCCGCGCCGGGTGTACGCGCAACAATGAACCAAGTGCCCGGGGAAGTCTCGCTTCCTTCGCTGAACGCATTCACCTTGGCTTGATCAGGCACAAAGCGGTTGTTGCCAGGCAGTAAAAACTGGAAGCGGTCGAATTCACCATTAAAGCCTTCGGGCACCCAGACAGTCTCTGACACCGGTCGCTGCATTTCCTGCCCCTGAAAAGCCACACGTTCGCCGGACAAACCTTGCAGCAAGGTATTCAAGCCCATGAAAGCCAGCAATGCGCACAACAAGCCAGTGTAGGCATGCGAGTGTTTAGACAGACAAATGAAGAAGCAAAGCACGAGTGCGGCAAGCAGGCACAAGCCCAGCAACACAGCCCAGACATCCGGCAGCAAACCCAGCGGCCGGGCATGCCAGCCCAGCCATGCAAGCACCGACAACATCAGCAGCGACAAGACACCGACGGCCAGCGACGTGGCTTTGGAAACCGACTGAATATGCAAGCCCATCAGCATGGCCAGCGCCGGCATCAGCGGCAACAGATAACGGCTCGAACGTTGGCTGGGCACTAGAAATACCACGCACCACACCAGTATCCACACCAGCAAAGCTGCGTTCAGCGGCTTACTTGTCGCTCGCTCGGCAAGTCTGCGCTGCCGCCAAATCAGGCCAGGTAATGCGAGCAGCACTGGGAACAACAATCCGGTGTTTTGCAAAGGCGCGCTCAGGTAATCACCTGAACCGCGCCAACTGAACAGGTAGGACCAATAACCTTGCGCATCATTCATCTTTCCGGCGTTTTCACGCTGCACAAACTCACGCCAAACTTCCTGCGGTTGCGGATCTATCAGCAGCCAAACCGCAAACAGGCCCAGTGCCAACATACTCATCCAAGCGGTTTGTGCCGTGCACACAGCCACGGCCCGCCAGGAGCGGTGTGGTTCTATCAGCAACCGCAGCAAGCAAACACCAGCTGCCACCGGCACGACCAAGGCAAACGATTTGTAGGCCAGCCCGAGCCCGGTGAGCAGGCCGATTAATGTCCAACACAACCATTCGGCTGGCGTATTTCTGATGTGACGTTGACTGACATCTGCGGCACGCCACAACACATAAGCGGGTGCCAGGCTGAACCAGAACATTTCCGGCGCCGTGGTCAGATACGGTCTTCCGTACCGCAAGCAGCCCCAAGACAAAAGCAGGCACAGCACCGCAAAGGCCGCGGTTCGCCACTCGCCCAGCCAGTGATGAAGCAACAAACTCATGCCGAGGCTCACCAGTGCCAGGTAAATCAGGCTGGGCAAACGCAACAACCACAACTGCCAGTGCTGGCCCCAACCCGTGATCACCATGCTTTGCCAGAACAACAGCGGCGGCTTGGTGTTTCGCATGTCATTCAAATCAGATACCAGCGGCAGCCATTGACCGCTGGCTGCCGTCAGTCTGGCGATATGGTTGTAGACCATTTCATCGCCGTTACTTGGCATGTACAAGTTATCCATGCCCCAGGCATAAAGCACTGCGACCAGCAATACCGTCAACCACAGCATTCTGGTGGAAGGCAGCAGATGCTCGGATGACGGGGTTTTCATTCCCGGGACGTGACCGGCTTTTGACGGAAAGTCCACCAGTCGTTGGTCAGGTAATTGCTAACGCTGGCAACCAGAATGGACAAGACATTGGCAAGCAGGTAATAGATGTAAGCCGACAAAAACAAGGTCAGACCGTATTGAATCAGCATGCCCAGCCAGCAAGACAGCGCGTATTTCACAAAACGTTTGCCAGTGGACCGGTCCATGGCCAGTCGCGCTTCGGGTTGGTCAAGCAAACGGTCAGCCCAGGTCCACAAGCTGTTCCAGGCAAAGTTATTGACCGTGGCCACGGCAATGGCAAAGACCAGCGCCAGCGACAAACGCCAAGACTTGTCAGCAATCAACAGCGGCAACACCCATTCCTGCATGGCAAACAAAACAGCGATATTGACCACGGTGCCGGATGCGCCGACCGTGGCGAATCGCAGGTAGCGCCATTTAAAAATGCGTTGCAACAGCGGTTCGGCATGACTCAGCCACGCGGGCAGATCAACTGGCAAGCGCGTGTCAGACATAGGCGGCATCCCGGGGCTCACACAACTCAAGCTGTGTCAAAGCCAGTTCAAGCACCTGTGCAGGCAGAATTTGCTTTAAGCATTGGTTGTCGCCGTTGCATGGCGTGGCCCGGTGGTTATAAGCTGTCACGCAAGGTGAGCAGGCAACCTGGCTTTCCAGCGCCATCGCCCGCGGGGTTAAGGGGCCGTACAAAGCGCTGGTTTCAGGCCCGAAAAACATCAAGGTGCGAACCGGTGTCAGGCTGGCGAAATGGCCGGGTCCGCCGTCGTTGGTGATAAGCAAATCACTGTGAAAGAACAAGCGTGTCAAGGCTTCCAGATTTTTGGTGTAGCCGACAAAGTTCAGGCAGTTGACATGGCTGCATTCCGCTTGAATGGCAAGCGCGAGCACCTGGTCTTCAGGCAAACCGATGATGCCAACGGCGTATCCGCGTTCGCACAAGGCTTTGGCCAGCGCCGCGTAATGTGTCGCCGGCCAGGCGCGTATGGGCAAGAGCCCGCCGCCGGCATAAAACAAAATTCTCTTGTCAGCCTGCATGAACACGGGATGGTCACGGCGCAAGTCGCGGGTGAAGGAAGCCATGTCGCCGCCGCTGAAATGCACTTGCAAACCCGATTCCTGCGGTTTGATGGTCAAGGGCATGGCCTTGGTACGTGGCTCGCTGTGGCTTTGCAATGCATGCACCAGCGCCATGAATTGCAAAGTGATATGGCGGTACGGGTTGTAGGGAATCGCTGCGTTGAAAAACGAACCACGGTACAAACCTTCCTGTGTGTGCGGCGTGAAACCGCTGCGCAAGCGAGCGCCGCAGCCATAGGCCAGCAACGCACTGATGCGTGAAAACAGTTCGCAATCAATCACCGCGTCCAGTTTCAAACCGCGCAATCGCCACAGCACGCGTCCCAAACCCTCTAACAGACGGAACAAACCGCTGTCGTCAATACCGTGCAAATGCGTTTCAGGCACCAGTCCCAGCAAGCGAGCCACCGATTGGTTGCGCTTGAGTTGCAAAATATGGATTTCAGCGCCCGGATGGTTTTTGCGGATCTGGGCAAACATGGGGCCGGCCAACACCATGCTGCCCATTTCGGACAACATGATGACCAGTACTTTTTGGATTGGCTCAGACCGGTTCAGCTTGCGGCCAAAGCACTTGTCCCACAGCGACACCATGCCACATAAGAGAGGGCCGACCCAGGCGTCGATTTGGCGTTGCGTATTTATATTCATAGTCAGCAGCGGGGATTGTAGTCAGCCCGCTGCGGCGCAAAGCAATTGCCTCATTGACGCGCCAAAACCGCTTGCAAAGCATGCCCGGTGTGCGTGCCCAGTTTCACCAGTGCCTCAGGCGTGTCAGCGGCCACCACGCGCCCGCCGCCGTCACCGCCCTCAGGCCCCAGGTCAATCACCCAGTCAGCTTCGGCGATCACGTCCAAATCGTGCTCAATCACCACCACGCTGTGGCCGCCGTCAACCAGGCGGTGTAATACGCGAATCAGCTTATCTACATCGGCCATGTGCAAACCCACCGTGGGTTCGTCCAGGACATACAAGGTATGCGGAGCCTGCTGGCCGCGCCGGGTGATGTCGTCGCGCACCTTGGACAACTCGGTCACCAGTTTGATGCGCTGCGCTTCACCGCCGCTCAAGGTCGGCGACGGCTGCCCCAGCGTCAGATAACCCAAGCCTACGTCTTTGAGCAATTGCAGCGGATGGCTGATTTGCGTCATGGCAGCAAAAAAATCGACGGCCTCATCGACTTCCATTTGCAACACATCGCCTATGCTTTTGCCGCGCCAGCGCACCGCCAGCGTTTCAGGGTTGAAGCGCGCACCCTTGCAAACCTCGCACAACACTTTCACATCCGGCAGAAAACTCATTTCAATGGTGCGCATGCCCTGGCCTTCGCATCCCGGGCAGCGACCTTCGCCGGTGTTGAAGCTAAAGCGCCCGGGACCATAGCCGCGCGCTCTGGCTTCCAAGGTATCTGCAAACAACTTGCGAATCGTGTCCCAGAACCCGATGTAAGTAGCCGGGCAACTGCGCGGCGTTTTGCCAATCGGGGTTTGATCAACCTCCAACACGCGGTCTATGCTTTCATAACCGCTGATCGAAGTGCATCCGACCCACGCCGGGTGTTTGCCTGCCTCATTCGCTTTGCGTCCAGCTTGTGTGGAACGTTGCGCCACCACCGCGTGCACATTGGTCAACAACACATCGCGTGCAATCGTCGATTTGCCCGAACCGCTGACGCCTGTGACCGCCACCAAGCGCTGCAAAGGAACGTCAATCATGATCTTGTTCAGGTTATGAAGGAATGCACCTGAGACTCTGAGCATGTCTTTTTTCGGCGTCACCAGCCGGCGCAATTGCATGGGATGCTGCATGGCGTGCTTGAGGTAACGCCCGGTTTGCGAATCGGGTGCAGCCATTAAATCCGCCACCGAGCCTTGGGCCACCAAATGCCCGCCGCGCTTACCGGCACTCGGTCCTATGTCGATGATGTGGTCAGCGCGGCGTATGGTGTCTTCGTCGTGCTCCACCACCACCAGCGTATTGCCTTTGTCGCTGAGTATTTTCAACGCATCAAGCAGTATGCGGTTGTCGCGCGCATGCAAGCCTATGGTGGGCTCATCCAGCACATAGCAAACTCCTTGCAAATGGCTGCCGAGTTGCGCGGCCAAGCGGATGCGTTGCGCTTCGCCGCCGCTGAGCGTGGGTGCGCCCCGGTCCAAAGTCAAATACCCTAAACCAACGCTTTCCAGGAACTCGAGCCGGCTTTGGATTTCGGGCAACAGGTCGCGTGCGATCTCCGCCTCACGGCCTGTCAACTGCAAGCCATCGGCCCAGACACGTATGCGCACCACGCTCATGCGCGCCAATTCGGTGATAGACACAGCGGCGAACTTGACGGCACGCGCGCTTGGGTTCAATCGGGTGCCGTGGCATGAAGAACAGGTTTGGTCTGCCACGTCTTCGAGTTCAGGTTCGGCAAAACTTTTTTCGCGGCCGCGTTCCTGCGGGTCTTGCACAGAGTCGTCGAGAGCTGCGCGCTGCTCGCGTGTCAATGCGGTGCCGGTTCCTACACATGAAGTGCACCAACCGTGTTTGCTGTTGTAGGAAAACAAGCGCGGGTCAAGCTCGGCATACGAGGTGTCGCACACCGGGCAGGCGCGTCGTGTGGAAAACGCTTGCAGGCGACCGATGTGCGTGGTGTCTTCGCCCTGTTCCATGGCTTGGTGCAAACCTTCGAGGTCGCTCAGCACATGCAACACACCCTTGCCGTGTTCTAGCGCGGTCATCAAGGTCTGTCTGAGTTCGGCTTCGCGGGCGGGCTCTACTGTCAAACTGGCAACTGGAAGTTCTATCGTGTGTTCTTTGAAGCGATCGAGACGCGGAAAACCGGTGGTCGGTAAAAACTGACCATCCACCCGCAAATGCGTGAAGCCGCGCGGGCGCGCCCAATCAGCCAACTCGGTATACACACCTTTGCGGTTCATCACCAACGGACTGAGCAAGCCTATGTGTTGACCGCGAAACTGCTTCATCAACAAGGCCGCTAAGCGGTCCGGGGTTTGCGGTTGCAAGGCTGCATCGTCATGTATGCAATGTTGCGTACCCAGCTTCACATACAGCAAACGCAAGAAATGCCAGACCTCAGTGGTGGTTCCCACTGTGCTTTTGCGGCCACCGCGCGAGAGACGTTGCTCAATCGCGACCGTCGGCGGAATGCCGTAAACCGCATCCACTTCGGGACGGCCTGCGGGCTGCACAATGCTGCGCGCATAGGCGTTCAAGCTTTCCAAATAACGCCGCTGGCCTTCGTTGAACAGTATGTCAAACGCCAATGTCGATTTGCCTGAACCGCTGACGCCGGTGACCACGTTGAATTGCCCGCGCGGAATGTCCACGCTCAGGTTTTTCAAATTGTGTTCTTTGGCGTTGATGATGCGTATGTTGTTGTTCAACACTTGGCCCAGGTACTTGGCCGAGGGTTCGGCGGCCATAGCAGCTGCGCTTGGTGACAGGCCGGGCAACGATGTTGGCTTGCCATATGAGGAGTCCGGATTGTTATCAAGCGCATCACTCAACAGACCCGAAGCCATATCAGCAAGCTCATCCGCAGAGCCAACCAACAACGAACCCATGGCCTCCACATAAGCACGCAAGGCCTGCCCGGTATGAGAGCTAGGATGATCCCGCAATTGCTCCGGCGTGCCCTCTGCCACCAGCAAACCACCGCCCTCGCCGCCTTCGGGGCCGAGGTCAATCAACCAATCGCTGGCACGAATCACATCTAAGTTGTGTTCGATGACGATCAGCGAATGACCGGCATCCAGCAAACGCCGCAAAGCGCGCATCAGCTTGGCAATGTCATCGAAATGCAAACCCGTGGTCGGCTCATCAAACAAAAACAGCACGCCTTTGCGGGCTGCCGGTTGACGGCTGGATGACGCGACCTTAGCCGCTTCAGCCAGAAAACCGGCCAGCTTCAAGCGCTGCGCTTCGCCGCCGCTGAGCGTAGGCACCGGTTGCCCCAGTCGCACATACTCCAGGCCGACATCGACGATGGGTTGTAAAGCGCGTATCACGTCGCGGTCATTGGCAAACAATTGCGCCGCTTCGCTGACGGTTAGGTTCAACACATCGGCCACATTCAAATACAGCATCTGTCCGGAGCCAGGGTGTTTGCGTTCTATCTTGACCTCAAGAATTTCCGGCCGGTAACGCTGGCCGTCGCAATCCGGGCAGCGCAAATACACATCGCTCAAAAACTGCATTTCCACATGCTCGAAACCTGAGCCGCCGCAAGTCGGGCAGCGCCCGTCGCCGCCGTTGAAACTGAATTTGGACGCGGTGTAACTGCGCTGACGCGACATGGCTGTGTTGGCGAATATCTCGCGCACCGCGTCCCAGGCGCCGACATAGCTGGCCGGGTTGGAGCGCGCGGTTTTGCCAATCGGCGACTGATCGACAAACACCACATCGCTTAAATGATCCGCGCCGAGCAAACGGTCGTGAGCTCCCGCGCCTTCGGTGCTTTTACCGAAATGACGCAACAACGCCGGGGCGAGTATGTCTTGAATCAAAGTGGATTTGCCGGACCCGCTGACGCCGGTGACCGTGACCCAACGCTGCAATGGAAATTCGATATTCAGGTTCTGCAAATTATGTTCACGCGCACCTTCCAGAATCAGGCGTGGCGTGGCGTCGCTGACCATGCGCTTCAAACCCACGCCGACTTGCTTGCGCGCACCCAGGTAGGCACCGGTCAACGTGTCTGCGGTTTTCAACTGCGCCGGTGTGCCGTCAAACACCACCTGCCCGCCGCGCTCACCCGGGCCCGGGCCCATGTCCACAATCCGGTCAGCCGCCAGCATCACCGCCGGGTCGTGCTCGACCACCACCAGCGTGTTACCGGCATCCCGCAAGCGCAACATGGCCTGGGTGATGCGGTGCATGTCGCGCGGGTGCAAACCTATGCTGGGCTCGTCCAATACAAACAAGGTGTTGACCAGCGATGTGCCCAGGGCCGTGGTCAGGTTGATGCGCTGCACCTCGCCGCCACTGAGCGTGCGGCTTTGTCTGTCTAAACTCAAATAACCGATACCGACATCGCACAAATATTTCAAACGGGTGCGGATTTCATCCAGCAGCAAATGCAGCGCCTGTTGCTCAGCCTGTGCGTGCGCAGTCAAGGATGCATCCGACGCCATGTGGTCAAAAAACTGCCGCAAACGATCGATGGGCAGCAGCATCATGTCGTGCAAACACAAACCCGGCAATGTCTCCAACTGAGAGCGTGACCAGGACACACCGCTGGGCAAAAAACGTTTCGCCGCCGGCATGGCCAATTCCGCACCGGCCAAGCTGCCTATGCGCCACAACAGGCTTTCTGTTTGCAAACGCGCGCCGTTGCATTCACCGCACAAGGTGTAAGAGCGGTATTTGGAGAGCAGCACACGGATGTGCATTTTGTAGGACTTGGTTTCCAGGTACTCGAAGAATCGCTTGACGCCATACCACTGCTGGTTCCATTTGCCGTTCCAGTTCGGCGAACCATGGACGACCCAATGTTGTTGTTCAGCGGTCAACTTGTACCAGGCGGTGTCGCGCGGAATACCTGCGCTTTCGGCGTGCCGCATCAAATCGTCCTGACACTCTTGCCAGGCCGGTGTTTGCATGGGTTTGATGGCGCCCATGCGCAAAGTCAGTTTGTCATTAGGAATCACCAGACCATAGTCGACACCGATGACCCGGCCAAAGCCTTTGCACACCGGGCAGGCACCCGCCGGTGAGTTGAATGAAAACATAGACGGCACGGGTTCGCTGTAGCGCAAATCACTGTCCGGGCAATGCAAGCCGGTGGAAAAGCGAAAGGCTTCACCGGTGCTGTCAGCTTCTGCGTCCGCAGGCATGCGGTAAGCAGTCAAGCGACCGCTGCCGCGCTGCAAAGCCAGCTCAATCGCTTCCATGGCGCGCACATGCTCGACGTTTTGCAATCGAAAACGGTCTGCCACCACGTCCAGCACCTGACGTTTACCGTCTATCTCCGGCTTGGCCTTGGCGGTTTTCTTGGCAGCCGCAGTTTTTTTCGCGGCAGTGGTTTTTTTACCGGCGACCGGCGCGGCATCCGCCACATAAGTCACTTCGCGTTGCGCATGTATGCGGGTGAAGCCACTGGCACTCAACCATGCCTGCAATTCATCGGCACTGGTGTTGGCCGGTAACTCCACAGGAAATGTGATCACCCAGCGCGGATCTGTGTCGCTCAAGGCCATGAGCTTTTTGAAAATGCTGTCGGCGCTGTCGTGCGCTACCGCTTGGGCGGTTTGCTTGTCGAACAACTGACCGGCGCGGGCGAACAACAACTTCAAATGGTCGTTCAACTCGGTCATGGTACCTACCGTCGAACGCGAACTGCGTACCGGGTTGGTCTGGTCAATCGCAATAGCTGGCGGCACGCCCTCGACCTTGTCCACCGCCGGGCGGTCCATGCGATCCAGAAACTGACGCGCATAAGCGCTGAAGGTTTCGACATAACGGCGCTGACCCTCGGCGTACAAAGTGTCAAACACCAGGCTGGATTTGCCCGAACCGCTGGGGCCGGTGAACACCGTCAACTCGTTGGTACGGATGTCTATGTCTATGTTTTTAAGATTGTGCTGACGGGCACCGCGTATGCGAATAAAACCTTGGCTCATACCGCCATTATTCACCGAGGTAGGCGGCGCGTACTTTCGGGTCATGCAGCAGGTCTTTGGCATCGCCCTGCATGCTGATTTCGCCGGATTCCATGACGTAGGCACGTTGCGCCATTTTCAAAGCCCGGCTGGCGTTTTGCTCAACCAGCAACAAAGTCACGCCCAGCGCCGCCACTTCGGCAATCACCTCGAATATTTTGTCGACCATGAGGGGCGACAAACCCATAGACGGTTCATCCAGCAGCAACAGCTTAGGGCGACTCAGCAATGCGCGGCCCATGGCCAGCATTTGCTGCTCGCCGCCGGACAAGGTACCGGCCAGCTGCGCACGCCGCTCTTTCAAGCGCGGAAACAACGTGAACACGCGTTCAATATCCGATTGAATGCCGGCGGCATCGTTGCGCAAATACGCGCCCATTTGCAGGTTTTCCAGAATGCTCATGCGGGTGAACACGCCGCGCCCCTCGGGCACCATGACCAAACCTTGCTGAACCAGGTCCCAACTGCCCTGCCCGCGAATGTCACGCCCCAGGTATTCAATCCGGCCGGCGGAAGGAATGAGCGAGCCGGTGATGGCCTTCATGGTGGTGGTCTTGCCGGCGCCGTTCGAGCCGATCAGCGACACCAATTCACCTTCGTTGACTTGAAAGCTGACGCCTTTGACGGCTTGAATGCCGCCGTAGGCGACACGCAAATCAGTGACTTGAAGCAAGACACTCATTCAATGCTCTCCCGTGCCGAGGTAGGCTTCAATGACCTTGGGATCGGCTTGCACCTGCGCCGGTGTACCTTGCGCGATTTGTTTGCCGTAGTCCAGCACAGTCACTGCGTCGCACAAACCCATGACCAGTTTCACATCGTGTTCGATCAACAAAATGGTGCGCCCGTCTTGGCGAATACGGTCTATCAATTCGCGCAGTTGTACTTTTTCTGTTGCGTTCATGCCGGCCGCCGGTTCGTCCAGCGCCATCAACTGCGGGTCTGTCGCCAAGGCACGCGCAATTTCCAATCGACGCTGATCGCCGTAGCTCAAGGTTCGTGCTTTGAAATCAGCCAGTTCTGCGATGCCGACATAAGCCAGCAATTCGTGTGAGCGCTGTTCAATCGCCGCCTCTTCAGCCATGAAAGCCTTGCTGCGGAAAATCGCCCCGAGCAGGCCGGAGCCGGTACGCACATGCCGCCCGACCATGACGTTTTCCAACGCCGTCATCTCGGCAAACAAACGTATGTTTTGAAACGTGCGGGCAATCCCCGCCTTGGCCACTTCATGCACTGCCGTCGGCTGGTATGGCTTGCCGGCCAATTCAAAACTGCCGGTATCAGGCGCATACAAACCGGTGATCACATTGAAGAACGTGGTTTTGCCAGCGCCGTTGGGGCCGATCAAGCCATACACCTGACCGCGCTGAATCGTCATGCCAACTTCACTCAGCGCCTGTAAGCCGCCGAAACGCTTGGAAATGCCTTGCACATTCAACACCGGCGTACTCATGCAGTCCTCTTATCCGCAGGCAAGGCCTTGCCGTGCTCGGGTGCAGGCCACAGGCCGCGCGGACGCCACAACATGATGAGAATCATGGCCAATGCAATCAGCAGTTGGCGAAGAATGGCGGCATCTAAGCGGCCGCCGGTCAACTCTTGCAAGGGACTGGCCACATAGCGCAATACCTCGGGCAAGGCAGACAAGAGCACCGCGCCCAAAATCACGCCGGGCAAATGACCCAAACCGCCCAAGACCACCATGGCAACGATCATGACCGATTCCATCAGACTGAATGATTCGGGTGACACAAACCCTTGGAACGAGGAGAACAACACACCGGCCACACCGCCGAAAGCCGCACCCATGCCAAACGCCATGAGCTTTAGATTGCGCGTATCTAGGCCCATGGCCTTGGCAGCGATTTCATCTTCGCGAATCGCCATCCAGGCGCGTCCTATGCGCGAATGCTCCATGCGGTAACAAATGAGTGCACTGACCAACACCACCAACAAAAACAGGTAGTAATACTGGGTGACACCAGGCAACTCGATAAAGCCCAAATCCAGTTTGCGTGACAACGGATGACCCATCACCGTCATGGCGTCTATCTGCCCAAGTCCCTTGGGCCCGTTGGTGATGTTGACCGGGTTGTCCAGGTTGTTCATGAAAACGCGGATGATTTCACCAAAGCCCAAGGTGACAATTGCCAGATAGTCGCCACGCAGTTTCAAGGTAGGCGCGCCCAGCAGCACGCCGAACAAACCGGCCAGACCGGCACCCAGAGGTATCACCGCCCATAAAGGCAAGTGCAAACCATTGGGGAACATGGCGGCAATCGCCGGAAAGGTTTCGGTCAAATGCGGTGAGGCCAGCAGGCCGAACATGTATGCGCCGACTGCGAAAAAGGCGACAAAGCCCAAATCAAGCAAACCGGCGTAACCGACCACAATATTCAGGCCCAGCGCCAACAAGACGTAAAGCAAAGCCATGTCGGCGATACGCACCCAACCATTGCCTATGGTTTGCAACAGCAAAGGTAAGACCAGCAAGACGATGGCCCACAGCGTGTAGCGCTTGTAAGCGATGGGCTGAGCGTGTTTCATACGGTCATGCCCTGTCCGCCACGCGCTCACCCAACAGCCCTGAAGGACGCAAGGTCAGCACGATAATCAACACCACAAAAGCAAAAATATCCGCGTAATGGCTGCCCAACACGCCGCCGGTCAGGTCGCCGATATAACCCGAGGCAATCGCTTCAATCAGACCAAGCAGAATGCCGCCGACCACGGCACCGGCCAGGTTGCCTATGCCACCAAAGACGGCTGCCGTGAACGCTTTAAGGCCTGGCAGAAAACCCATGCCGTGCTGCACCGTGCCGTAGTTGGAAGCCCACATCACACCGGCCAGTGCCGCCAACACAGCGCCGATGACAAAGGTAGCCGAAATCACCATATCGGGCTTCACGCCCATCAACGTAGCGACCCGCGGGTTCTCGGCAGTCGCACGCATGGCGCGACCCAGGCGTGTCCCGTTGACCAGCCACATCAATGCCGCCAAAGCGATGGCAGTCACACCCAGAATCAATATTTGTGTGGGCGTGATAACCGCGCCGCCGATGGGAATCGGGTCACTCGGCAGCAGGGTGGGAAAGGATTTGTAGTTAGGCTTCCAAATCACCATGGCCAATGTCTGCAACAAAATGGACATCCCTATGGCGGTGATCAGCGGCGCGAGCTTGGGCGCGCCGCGCAAAGGGCGGTAGGCGATTTTTTCAATCGCAAAGTTCAAAGCTGCAGCCACCACGCAGGCGCATATGAGAGCGATTAAGAGCATCAGCCATCCGGGCAGACCGGGTGCATATTCCTGTAAGACGCCGATCACCGTCCAACTGGTCAAAGCACCAACCATCAGCACTTCACCATGGGCAAAGTTGATCAGGTTGATGATGCCGTAAACCATGGTGTAGCCCAATGCAACCAGGGCGTACATGCTGCCGAGCACCAGGCCGTTGATGATTTGTTGCAACAGGATATCGATGGCGACTCTCCTCAGAGGTGGGCGATTGTAGGTAAAAAAAAGCCCTCCGCGAAGGGAGGGCTTGCTGATTCAGCACACTTTATTCATCAATCATTGGCATAAATGTCGACATCCTTGGTTTCCTTGATGAACAAGGTACCGATGATGAAGGTCGCCCCCGCAATGATGATGGGATACCACAAACCGTTGTACATATTGCCGGTTTGTGCCACGATGGCAAATGCCGTGGTCGGCAACAAGCCGCCGAACCAGCCGTTACCAATGTGGTACGGCAAGGACATGGAGGTGTAGCGGATACGTGTCGGGAACATCTCGACCAGCATGGCGGCAATCGGGCCGTAGACCATGGTTACCAGCAACACCAAGTAAGACAGAATCAGAATAACCATCAGCTTGTTGACCTTCATCGGGTCTGCCTTGGCCGGATAACCTGCCGTCTTCAGGGTTGCGTTCAGGTTAGCAGTGATAACCGCGTCACGGCTTTTCTTTTCATCAGACAGATTTTTCAAAGCATCTTCGGCTTTTTTCACTGCCTTGGGATCTACCACATCGGCGGCCTTGAGGTCTTCCAGTTTTTTCTCGGCGGCTTGCTTGGCGGCGGCCACATCTTCTGGCGTAACAACTGTAGAGATCACGGTTTCGCCGACCCTGATGATGGCCGGGGTGCCGGGTGGGGCGATTTCATTGGAATAGCTGACCGAGTTGCTGGCCAGTTTTTGTTTGGCGATATCGCATGAAGAAGTGAATTTCACCGTGCCGGTAGGGTTGAACTGGAATGAACACTCGCCCGGATCCGCCACCACTACGACTTTGTTAGCCTGCTGAGCAGCGTGCAAATCAGGGTTAGCCGCCTTGGTCAATTGCTCAAACACAAAGAAGTAGCTGACCACCGCCAACAAACAACCCAGCATGATGATGGGCTTGCGGCCTATCTTGTCAGACAAGGAGCCAAAGATGATGAAGAAAGGTGTGCCGATGATGAGGGAAGCCGCCACAAACAAGTTGGCTGTCGGCCCGTCAACTTTGAGCGACTGGGTCAGGAAAAACAGCGCGTAGAACTGGCCGGTGTACCAGACCACTGCCTGACCGGCAGTCAAACCGACGAGGGCCAGAATCACGATCTTCAGGTTTTTCCACTGGCCGAAAGACTCGGACAAAGGAGCTTTAGAGGTTTTGCCTTCGGCTTTCATTTTGGTGAAAGCGGGGGACTCGTTCATGGACAAACGGATATAGACCGACACGGCCAGCAAAGCGATAGAGACCAGGAAAGGAATGCGCCAGCCCCAAGCCTCAAAGGCTTCTTCGCCGAGGGCAGTACGCGTGCCCAGAATCACTAACAACGACAGGAACAAACCCAGGGTGGCCGTGGTTTGAATCCATGATGTGTAAGCACCGCGCTTGCCGTGCGGCGCGTGCTCTGCCACATAGGTAGCGGCGCCGCCGTACTCACCGCCCAGCGCCAGGCCTTGCAACAAGCGCAAGGCAATCAAGATCACCGGAGCAGCAACACCAATACTGGCATAGGTCGGCAAAATGCCCACAATAAAGGTCGACAAACCCATGATCAAAATAGTGACCAGAAAGGTGTATTTGCGACCGATCATGTCCCCCAGTCGGCCGAAGAAAATCGCACCAAAAGGACGCACGATAAAGCCCGCGGCAAAGGCCAGCAAGGCGAAAATAAAGGCCGAGCCTTGATCCAAACCACTGAAGAATTGTTTGGCAATGATGGCGGCTAAAGAGCCGTAAAGATAAAAGTCATACCACTCGAAAACCGTACCCAGTGATGAGGCAAAAATAACTTTCTTTTCTTCCGACGACATTGGTCGGTCTTCATGCACTATGGCCATGGTGTCTCCTTGTGTTTGTCCGCAAAATAGGGATCTGTGTGTATTTTGGTAGGCAGTACTTGCCAGCGACTGACACTAAACTGAACATGGGCTGACAACACTAGGGCTAACCCTTGGGCTTCATTTCATAATGCGGACTGATCAACGCTTGCGCACAATACCCACCGGAAGTTTGGCCGCGTCTGTCCAAGCCGGGGTCTTGAACCAGGCATCGCCCTCAAGATACTGCCGCAACATAGGCAGCGAATCAAAGCCCCAGAAAATCTGGTCATCTGCCTGAATAGCAGGTACGCCAAAGACACCATTTGCGATCGCTTGCTCGGTGAAGTTGCGCAATTGCGCTTTCACATCCTCGGCATCCGGCGAACGCACCGGCATGAGCAATGCGCTTAACTCTGCCAAATGCGCGGGATCAGACACATTCTTGCCGCTGGCCCAGACGAATTTGAACAAGGTGTCGCAGACAAAACGGTTGGGATAGCCTTGTGCGTCGGTGGCTATGGCCAAACGCAGCAGCGGCAATGGATTGAAAGGATGGGCGGCGGGCAATTGCAAATCTATGCCGAGCTGCCGACCCAGCCACAAAGACTGGCGGTAAGTCCACGCGCGCTTGCCGACAACTTCTACCGGCCCGAGTTGACCGTGGTGTTGCAACAGACCACCGAACAACACCGGCTGGTACCGCACCTGGTAGCTCAAGCCCTGCAATACTTGCGGCAATTGATGAAAAGCCAAGTAAGCATAAGGACTGAGAATATCGAAATAAAAAATCAGTTGCTTCATCTCAGACCTCTTTAAAGTGTTGCTGTATGCGTTGCCCCAGTCGCTGCCAGACGGCGCGTTGCTCTTGCGGTGAACTCATTGCCCAGCGGGCGATTTCATCCAAGCTGCGCAGACAGCCATGGCATTCGTCAGCGTCTGTTTTCATGATGCACACAGACATACAAGGCGACACCAGTGACTGCCCCTCAGGCGCTAGTTCGACTTGCTGCCAGCGTTGGCGCAAACTCTGCCACGGGGTGATCGGAACTGTCATGTCAGTCCACCGACAGTCGCAACAAAGGTGCACCTTCTGCCACTTGGTCCCCTGGCGCATACAACAATTCAGCCACGGTACCGTCAGTAGGTGCAGCAACTGTGTGTTCCATTTTCATGGCTTCCATCACGGCCAGCGCCTGACCGGCTGCGACCTTATCGCCGACAGCGACCGCAAAAGAAAGCAATTTTCCCGGCATAGGCGCGGCCAGATTGCCGCCAGCGGCAGCTCCCTCGGCAGCATGCGCCAAGGGATCAACCAGGGTCAGGCTGCATTCGCCTGCATCTGCAAACACATGACTTTCTAGTCCGCTTGCATACACATGACAACGCCAGCTTTGTTCGCCCCATGTCACTTGCAATTGCCCGTCAACATCCCGCCAGCTGAAGTCGGCTTCTTCGTCAGCAATGCGTAAACGCATACCTCCACGTACGGCACTGATCAAGCTCGCTTTCACCGTGAAGGTATTGCATATGAAGTTGAATGCGCGTGTAGCCATCCCTTGCATCAACCAGTTGTTGCGCGCTGCCCAGGGGTCGAACCAGCCCTCATGTCCGGCTTGTTCAGTCCGCAACCGCGCCGCCACAGCAGCAGCAATCGCTTGATGAACAGACAGGCTTTGCTGATGGAACAACACCTCTTTTTCCCGTTCAATCAAGCCGGTATCCAGATGCGCTTGTGCAAAAGAGTCTGTGCGAATCACATGCCGGACAAATGCCACATTGTTTTGCACGCCGACGATATGCAATTGCGCCAGCGCCTGATCCAATCGGGCCAACGCCTGCTCGCGTGTATCGCCGTGCACAATGAGTTTGGCAATCATCGAGTCGTAATAAGGACTGATGCTGTCGCCTTCACGCACTCCGCTGTCGAACCGCACTGCAGACACCGAGAAACGACTGGCTGGTGGTGTGCGCATCACGTGCAAGCGACCGATGGCCGGCAAAAAATCGTTATCAGGTGTTTCAGCGCAGATACGCGCTTCAATCGCGTGGCCTTGCACTTTCACTTGCGCTTGCGTCAAGGGCAAAGGCTCACCGCTGGCGATGCGTAACTGCCATTCCACCAGATCCAGGCCGGTGACGGCTTCAGTCACCGGGTGCTCTACCTGCAAGCGGGTATTCATTTCCATGAAGAAAAAATCCATGCCGCTATCGGACTGCTCGACAATGAATTCCACCGTGCCCGCGCCCACATAGCTCACCGCTTTGGCGGCCGCGACGGCGGCTGCGCCCATGCGCTCGCGCATGTCCGCCGACAAACCGGGTGCAGGCGACTCTTCCAACACCTTTTGGTGTCTGCGTTGCACCGAACAATCGCGTTCATGCAAATGAATCAGGTTGCCGTGGCTGTCCCCAAACACTTGTATTTCAATGTGCCGCGGTCTTTGCACGTATTTTTCTATCAACACAGCGTCGTCGCTGAAACTGTTTTTCGCTTCACGCTGACAAGAAGACAAAGCGTCTGAGAAATCGCTGTCCTTGTGCACGATACGCATGCCTTTGCCGCCGCCACCGGCGCTGGCCTTAATCAGCACCGGAAAGCCTATGCGCTTTGCTTCACTCGCCAACAATGCTGGTGATTGATCAGCACCGTGGTAGCCGGGAACCAAAGGCACACCGGCTTTTTCCATCAACTGTTTGGAAGCGGCTTTGAGCCCCATGGCTTGAATCGCATGCACCCCGGGGCCGATGAACACCAGGCCAGCGTTGGCGCAGGCATTGGCGAAATCAGCGTTCTCGCTCAAAAAACCATAGCCCGGATGCACCGCTTGCGCCCCGGTTTGCACAGCCGCGTCCAAAATGCGCTGCCATTGCAAATAACTGTCTTGCACAGAGGCGCCGCCAATATGCACTGCTTCATCACACGCCTGCACGTGGGCAGCGAGCGCATCCGCGTCGGAATACACAGCGACAGTGCGCACGCCCATGCGCGCAGCAGTGGCGGCGACGCGGCAAGCGATTTCGCCCCGGTTGGCAATCAGTATTTTGTGGAACATGGCATCAGTAGCGCTTGGCCACTTCTTCGAGCATGACCTCGGTGGCACCGCCGCCTATGGCCAGCACCCGCGCATCACGCCACAAGCGCTCAATCGGCGCTTCGCGCATATAGCCCATGCCGCCCCAGAACTGCAAACAGCCGCCGACCACTTCGTTCACCAGTTCGCCGGTCAATGCCTTGAGCATAGAAACTTCCTGCACGATGTCGTGTTCCTGGGTGACCGACCAGGCGCAGTGGTACATGAATTGGCGCGCTGAACGCGTCTTGGCGTCCAGCATGGCGATGCGCTGGCGGATGTGTTGCATGTCCCACAGATGTTTGCCGAATGCCTGGCGCTGACGCACATAGTCCAGTGTGAGTTCAATCGCTCGCTGGCAATGGCCTATCGCCATGGCAGCCAAGGCGATGCGTTCGGTTTGCAGGTTTTTCATCAGCGCGTAAAAGCCTTTGTCCTGCTCACCGAGCAAGGCCTCGGGTCCGAGCCGCACGTTGTCCAATACCAACTCAGCGGTGTCCGAACACAGCCAGCCGGTTTTGTCCAATGAACGACCGACGCTGAAACCTGGCGTGCCTTTTTCCACAATGAACATGGACATCTGGTGTTTGCCGGTGCCGGTTTTGGCAGCGACAAAATACACATCTGCATGCACGCCGTTGGTGATGAACATTTTGGTGCCATTCAATACCCAGCCGTCACCATCTCGTTTGGCGGTGCTGCGCATGCCAGACAAATCCGAGCCTGCGCCGGGCTCGGTCATGGCCACCGCGCTGATGGTCTCGCCAGTGATGATGCGCGGTAAATATTTGGCTTTTTGCGCTGCCGTACCGGCGTGGTGCATATGCGGACTGGCCATGTCGGTGTGCACCAGCACACTGACAATGAAACCTGCGAAAGTGGACTGCGACAAGGCTTCAGCAAACACCAGGTTGGTCAATGCATCCGCTTCGGCGCCGCCGTATTCGCTGTCATACATCAAGCCAAAAAATCCGGCCTCGCCCATTTTGCGCAACACCTCGCGCGGCACCTTGCCGGTCTTTTCCCACTCCAGCCCGTAAGGCTCTACTTCTCGTTCAAGAAAACGCGCCATTTGATCGCGCAAGGTTTGGTGTTCGGGTAAATGGTAGATATGGTTCATTTGGGTCATTTCAAAAAATCACATGCGAAACACACCGAAGCGTGTTTCCGGAATCGGCGCATTCAAGGACGCAGACAAAGCCAGCGCCAGCACCTGGCGCGTGTCTGCCGGATCAATCACACCGTCATCCCACAATCGCGCACTGGCGTAATAAGGGTGCGACTGGTGCGAAAACTGGTCAAGCAACGGTTGTTTGAACTTGGCTTCTTCATCGGCGCTCCAACTGCCACCTTTGGCTTCGATGCCGTCACGCTTGACGGTGGCCAGCACGCTGGCAGCCTGCTCGCCGCCCATGACGCAAATGCGCGCATTCGGCCACATCCACAAAAAGCGCGGATTGAAAGCGCGACCACACATGCCGTAGTTGCCTGCGCCGTAACTGCCGCCGATGATGATGGTGAATTTGGGCACCTGGGCTGTGGCAACAGCGGTGACCATCTTGGCACCGTGGCGGGCAATACCTTCGTTTTCGTATTTGCGACCGACCATGAAGCCGGTGATGTTTTGTAAAAACACCAACGGGATTTTTCGCTGGCAACACAGCTCTATGAAATGCGCGCCCTTTTGTGCCGACTCAGAAAACAACACGCCGTTGTTAGCGACTATGCCAACAGGCATGCCTTCGATATGCGCAAAGCCACAGACCAGTGTGCTGCCGAAGCGGGCTTTGAACTCGTGAAACTCGGAGCCGTCAACCACCCGCGCAATGATGTCGCGCACGTCATAGGGCTTGCGTGTATCGACGGGGATCACGCCGTATATTTCTTGCACGTCATACAAAGGCGGTCGGGCAGGTATCACTTCAGTATCAAATGTTTTGGAACGATTCAACCGTGACACCGCTTGACGCGCCAAGGCCAGCGCGTGCGCATCGTTGTCTGCCAGATGATCCGCTACGCCGGACAAACGCGTGTGCACGTCGCCGCCGCCTAAATCTTCTGCGCTGACGATTTCACCGATAGCCGCTTTGACCAACGGCGGTCCCCCCAGAAAAATGGTGCCCTGATTTTTGACAATGATGGTTTCGTCGCTCATGGCCGGTACATACGCACCGCCCGCCGTACAACTGCCCATGACAACCGCGATTTGCGCAATACCTTGCGCGCTCATGTTCGCTTGGTTGTAAAAGATGCGCCCAAAATGGTCCCGGTCCGGAAACACATCGTCCTGGTTAGGCAAGTTCGCACCGCCTGAGTCCACCAGGTAAATACATGGCAAATGGTTTTGCTGCGCAATCTCTTGCGCGCGCAAATGTTTTTTCACTGTCATCGGGTAATACGTACCGCCCTTAACCGTGGCATCGTTGCAGACGATGACACAATCCACGCCGCTGACGCGGCCTATGCCTGCGATCACACCTGCGCCAGGCGCGTCCCCGTTGTACATGCCGTGCGCAGCCAACGGGCTGAACTCTAAAAACGGCGTGCCCGGGTCGAGCAACAGGGCGACGCGCTCGCGCGGCGGCAACTTACCGCGTGCCACATGCTTGGCGCGAGCTGTCTCACCGCCACCCTGCGCACTGAGCGTCATTTGCACACGCAAATCGTCAACTGCCGCCTGCATGGCCTGCGCATTGGCTACAAACCCGGCGGAGCGGGTTGACAGATTGGAGATGAGTGCGCTCATGCTGCGTCAGTCTCAGATCAACTCAAGCGCCATGGCCGTGCCTTCGCCGCCGCCGATACACAAGGTCGCCAGGCCTTTTTTCAAGCCTTTGGCTTGCAATGCATGCAACAAGGTGACGATGATGCGCGCACCGGATGCGCCTATGGGGTGACCGAGCGCACAAGCTCCACCGTTGACATTGACGATTTCATGCGGCACTTTGAGTTCATGCATCAACGCCATGGGCACAACAGCAAATGCTTCGTTAACTTCCCACAACTGCACATCGCTGACTTTCCACCCGGCCTTGGCCAATGCGCGTTGCGTCGCGCCTATTGGTGCGGTGGTAAACCACTCAGGTTCCTGGGCGAAAGTGGCGTGGCTGACCACGCGCGCCAACGGTGTGCAACCGAGTTTTTTGGCAGTGCTTTCGCGCATCAATACCATGGCAGCAGCGCCGTCGTTGATCGAAGAACTGGATGCTGCGGTGATGGTGCCGTCTTTTTTAAACGCAGGCTTTAAGCTGGTAACTTTGTCGAGCTTGACTTTGCCAGGGCCTTCGTCGACCGACACCACGCGCTCACCGCTGCGGTCTTTCACCGTGACCGGCACGATTTCCTTGCTGAACGCGCCTGAGGTTGTGGCGTCCTTGGCCCGCTGCACACTGCTCATGGCGAAATGGTCTTGCGCCTCGCGGGTGAACTGGAATTTGGCTGCGCAGTCTTCACCGAAAGTGCCCATGGAGCGACCGGTTTCATAGGCATCTTCCAAACCGTCCAACATCATGTGGTCATAAATTTTGTCGTGCCCCATGCGGTAACCGCCCCGGCCTTTCAACATCAAATACGGCGCATTCGTCATGCTTTCCATGCCGCCGGCCACCATCACATCCTGCGAACCCGCAGTCAAAATATCGTGCGCAAACATAGCCGCGCGCATGCCTGAGCCGCACATTTTTGACAAGGTGACAGCGCCTGCGCTTTTAGGCAAACCGCCCTTGAACGCGGCTTGCCGTGCCGGTGCCTGACCTTGACCGGCCATCAGGCAATTGCCGAACAACACCTCGGTCACTGCATCCGGTGCAATACCTGCGCGGGCCACCGCAGCGGCAATTGCCACGCCGCCCAGGTCATGGGCGCAAAGGGAGGCGAAGTCACCCTGGAAACTGCCCATAGGCGTACGGGCTGCACTGACAATGACAATCGGGTCTGACATGGATAACTCCTTCATAAAAATTCACATGGATTGGTTCAAAGCTGCGCGCTGAACCACGAATCGCTTGTCTGCTTCATACGGGAACACATCGTGGACATGTCCTTGGCTGATTTTTTCTTTGTGCCCTTGCCAGAAACTGGCGTCCAGCAAATCGGCATGGTGCTTCATGAACACTTCGCGCACTGCCGGGTTTCCCAGCAAAAAAGGGCCGAAGGTTTCAGGAAAGACATCGCGCGGACCAACGTGGTACCAGATTTCGCCTGACATTTCGTCTTCTTCGTTACGCGGCACGGGTACTCGGCGGAAATTGCAATCGGTAATGTATTCAATCTCATCGTAATCGTAGAACACGACCTTGCCGTGCCGAGTGATGCCGAAGTTTTTCCACAGCATATCGCCGGGGAAAATATTGGCGGCCACCAGATCCTTGATGGCATTGCCATATTCAATGACGGCGCGTTCCATTTGTGCTTTGGCGCGCGGTTCTTCCAAGCCTGTGTCAAACGATTCCTGCAAATAAATATTCAAAGGAATCATGCGCCGCTCTATGTAGGCGTGCTTGAGCACGACTTCCTGCCTGCCGTTGTCCGGGCGCACGTTGATTTCTATCTGGCTGGGCGCAAATTTTTGAATTTCTTCAATCAATTCGTCTTCGAAACGTTCGCGCGGGAATGCAACATTGCTGTACTCCAGCGTATCCGCCATGCGCCCCACCCTGTCGTGCTGCTTAACCAACATGTACTTGCCTTGGATTTGCTCGCGCGAGGTGTCTTTTTGCGGCGGGTAAAAATCCTTGATGACCTTGAACACAAACGGAAACGAGGGTTGGTCAAACACCAACATCACCATGCCCTTGATGCCGGGGGCGATGCGGAATTTGTCGGTGCTGTGGCGCTGGTGGTAAAGCAAGTCGCGGTAAAACAAGGTCTTGCCCTGCTTGGCCAAACCCAGCGCGTTGTAAATTTCGGCACGCGGTTTACGCGGCATCAGGCTGCGCAAAAACTGTACATAGGCCGAAGGTATGTCCATGTCCACCAAAAAATAGGCGCGGGCAAAACTGAACAGCATCAGGAAATCATCTTCACCGAACAAGGCGGCATCAATCACCAACTGGCCTTGTGCGTTGTGCAACACAGGTAAGGCAAAAGGAATTTCAACAAAACCGTTGATCACCTTGCCGACGATGTACGCAGCCTTGTTCCGGAAAAAAAGACTGTTGAGCACTTGTATCTGAAAGTTAGCCCGTAACTTTGATTGGTCGAGCCGCGCCCTTACATTGCGCAACACATCTGCCGCATCTCGCTCAAGATCAGCAAACGGACAAGCCAGATTGAAATGCGCCACGATGCGCACAATGATGTCCACCAGATTGTCCTTGCCCGGGTACCAGGCCTGGTATGTCGGCAAGGCATCAGGCTCATCGCTTTCTATGTACTCGGTGCTGACGGCCGGACGGACAAAGATAAATTCATTCTGAAAATAGCTGCGATCCAGGATTTTGGTGGTCACCGAATTGAAAAAAGTTTCGGCCAGCTCCGGCTGGAAATGGTCGACCAACAATCCTATGTAATGCAACTTCACTTGCTGCCAGATGTCAGGCGGTTGCTGCGCGGCTTGAAATTCATTTTCAAGCACTGCAGAACATTCCTTGACCCGCAAATCGTAAAACTCTATGCGTTCGCGTTGTGCACGCTGCTGACCATGCCAATCCTGGTTTTCAAACCGCTGTTTGGCTTTGGCAGACTCTTGGCGGAACAACTGGTAATGCCGGTTGAAACCATCCATCATGGCCTGCGCAATGCCATAAGCAGCAGTGGAGTCGAGTCGTTGCGGAAACATGCGGCGCTGACCTTAAGAAGTTGCGCGCGGGTAGCGCTTAAAGCCATTGCGAAACACTTCGACGACTTCTTCTGAATTGCTCATGGTGACCTGTAAATCCTTGACCAGACCGTCGCTCAAACCGTAGACCCAGCCGTGTACGCTGATTTTCTGACCGCGTGTCCACGCGTCCTGCAAGACATTGGACAAAGCGACGTTGCCCACTTGCTCAATCACATTCATTTCACACAGTACGTTTTCCAACTCTACTTGCGGTAAATGGTTGAGGCGCTGACGGTGCCGCAAATGCACATCCTGCACATGGCGTAACCAGTTATCCGCCAGTCCGATTCGCATACCGCGCGCAGCAGCCATCACGCCGCCGCAGCCGTAATGCCCGACCACCATGATGTGCTCGACGCGCAAATGCTCGACGGCAAATTGAATCACAGACAAAGCATTCAAATCCGAGTGCACCACCAGATTGGCCACATTGCGATGCACAAACACCTCGCCGGGATCCAGACCTATGATTTCATTGGCAGGCACCCGGCTATCCGAGCAGCCTATCCACAAATACTTGGGTGACTGTTGCCTGGCCAGCTTTTCAAAAAAACCGGGGCGCTCACGGCTCATGCGATCCGCCCAGGCGCGGTTGTTGTTAAATAATGAGTCCAGCTTTGTTTGCATAGTTCAGGCCTTGGCTTTCAAACTGTGTTTGTTCAGCAATTGTCTGGCTTCTTTTTCGTGTTGTTTGACTTCATCCAGATTAGCCTGAATTTCACGCATCTGGTTTTCTAGTTGCTGGCGATGATCCCCCAGCACAGCGATGAATTTTTTCAACTGCGGCACGGTGTCGCGCGGGCTGTCGTACATGTCAATGATGTCCTTGGCCTCCATCAAAGACAGGCCAAGCCGTTTGGCGCGCAAGGTCAGACGCAAGCGGGCACGCTCGCGCGAACTGTAAATGCGGTTTCGGCCGCCCGGGCCCAGGCGCTCAGGGCGCAGCAATCCCATGTCTTCGTAAAAACGAATGGCACGGGTGGTCAAATCAAACTCTTTGGCCAGATCTCGGATCGTGAATTGCGTCGCCATGAGGACAGGGAAATCAATTAACGTTTACGTAAACGTCAATTATCAAGCAAAATACGTCCGCATGAACTTGCTCGAAAAAGAATTGACTTATCCGCTGGGCGATACCCTGCCCGAAACAGGCAAAAAGCTGGAACTCAGCCCCGGTGTTTACTGGATACGCATGGCTTTGCCATTTGCCCTGAATCACATCAACCTGTGGTTGCTGCGCGACCATTTCAACGGGGTTGACGGTTGGTGCATTGTGGATTGCTGCCTTGACAGCCCGGAATCCCGCGCCCATTGGGAACAGATTTTTGCAAACTCCCTGGACGGCTTGCCTGTGGTGCGCGTGCTGGCCACACACATGCACCCGGATCACCTGGGACTGGCGCACTGGTTGTGCAAGCGCTGGCAAGTGCCTTTGTTCATCAGCGCCACCGATTACCACACGGCCCGTACTTTGGTGGCTACACCGGATGAACGCCACAGCGATCAGGCCGTGGCTTTTTTCAAGGCAAACGGCCTGGTGGATCCCGTGGTGTTTGAAGCTTTAGGCGACCGCAAATTGCAATTCGGTCATATGGTACCGGCTTTGCCTGGCCAATTTGTTCGCATCATGGATGCACAGGTCTTGCGTATCGGTGACAACGACTGGCATTGCATCAGCGGCTACGGCCATGCCCCTGAACATATAGCCTTGCATTGCCCTGCATTGAATGTATTGATCAGCGGCGACATGGTTTTGCCCCGAATTTCAAGCAACATCAGCGTTTACGACTCTGAACCTCTCGCCGACCCCTTGCGTTTGTTTTTGACTTCATTGACCAGATACGCTCACCTGCCAGCCGATTGCCTGACTTTGCCTTCCCACGGCAAGCCTTTCACCGGTTTGCATCAACGTATTGCTCAGCTGATGGATCACCATGACAAGCGCTTGCAGGAACTCAAAGCAGCGTTGGCTGCAAACAACCTGTCGGCATTGGAAGCCATGTCTGTATTGTTCACGCGCCAACTTGATGCGCATCAAACGACTTTTGCCATCGGCGAAGCTTTGGCCCATTTGCATTACCTGTGGTTCGGGCAGGAAATTGAACGCTACTTGGACGATCAGCAGATCTATCGCTTTAAGCCCACTGCGGCAATGACTCATCCCTGAGCTGAGCGCGTCGCTGCGCATAGTCGGGAACCACATGTCGCACTGTCTCCCAGAACATGGGGCTGTGGTCCATCACACGCAAGTGGCTGAGTTCATGCACCACCACGTAGTCGATGATGTCAAGTTTGAAATGGATTAAGCGCCAGTTCAAACGAATATAGCCATCAGAAGTGGCGCTGCCCCAACGGGTGCTGGCATTGCTTAAAGACAGTTTTTTCCACTGCACCCCCAGCGCCGGGGCAAAATGGTTTAATCTTTGCGCAAATAACTGCTTGGCCTGTTGCATCAACCAGGCTTGCACGGCGTCCCTGATTTGCGCGGCGTCGGCCGTCTGCGCTACCGACACCTTCAAGACACGGCTGATGCCCGGAACGTCCGTTGTGCCGCTGTCCTCCAGGCGCGCACCCGCCCCTTGGAAAAGATGCGAGGAATCTAATTGCACTACAACTTGCTCGCCCAGAAAAGGCAGGCAGATGCCATCGCGCCATTCAATCACGCTGGCTTGCATGTGTTTTTGCCGCTCCTGCATTTCTTGTAATTTGCGCAAAATCCATTCGCCTTTTTCATGTAGTGCAGTTTCAATGGCACCAATGCTGGCCCAGCGCGGTGCTCTGACATCCAGGCCATCCGGCCCGACACTCATGCCTATGGTTTTGCGTTTACTGCGGGTCAAGCGGTAGTCCGCACTGCCTATGCCTAAATGTATGTGCCGGTTGGCGCGTGGATGGTGAAACCGGGCGATGCCGCTGGCAAGCGACAGGCTTTGTGTCGGCAGTTGGCTTTCACGTAAGTGTTCGGTGTCGTCGATCTGCATCTTGGCGGGGATATCCAGCCAGTCAAGCGCCAATTGAACAAAGGATTTCATGGCTGGTTCATGCCTTGAGTGTAAGCAGTCGGGTCCAAGCGATGCATCTCGGTTTCTATCCATTGCTGAACTTCAGCCATGAGTTCATCGCTTTGGCGACCCATGCTGCTGATCTCCGGTCCAATGGACACAGTGACAGTCCCCGGGTATTTGACAAACGCTTTGCGCGGCCAGCACACCCCTGAATTCACCGCCACCGGAATAACCGGCACGCCGGCTTCTATGGCCAGTCTTGCGCCACCCGATTTGTATTTGCCTGCTTGTCCGCGCGGTATGCGTGTGCCCTCCGGAAACATGATGACCCAGATGCCGCGCGACAGCAATTCGCGACCTTGCTGCACCACTTTATTGAAGGCTTGCGACTTCAATTTGCGGTCAATATGCACCATGTCCAGTCGGCCTATGGCCCAGCCGAAAAAAGGCACATACAGCAACTCCCGTTTGAATACATAGGCCAGATCGCTGGGCATGATCACCGGCATTAAAAATGTTTCATAGGTTGATTGGTGTTTGACCAGCAATACCACCGGTTGATCTGTCGCAGGAAGGTTTTCTCTTCCCTCCACCACATAGCGTATACCTAATATGTATTTGGCGCCGCTGATGGCCAGGCCCAGCCAGAAAGCAGCAATGCGATATAGCCGGGGGCCGCTGAAACGCAAGCCGGCAGCTGCCAGCAAGACCAGCGCGCAAGGTATGACTGTCAACAGCATCCACACCATATGCAGCAATGAACGCAGCAGTGCCATCACTCGCTCTTGTTGTTGGTGGTTTGCAGAGTATTGATTGGCCGGCTCAACATCCAATCGGCAAAAGCGGCCAGGTCCTCATGCACCAAGGTGTCCGGTGGAAAACCTTCCGGCAAACCCGGGCCTTTCCAGTCCTCGCTTTTGCCTGTGCAAACCAGATGCGTACGGCAGCCCACAGCGGCGGCAGCTTGGGCATCACGCAAAGTGTCCCCGACAGCGTTCACCTGATCCAGTTGAGCACCGAAGCGGTCGCCGATTTGTTCGAACAAACCGGACAATGGTTTTCTGCAACTGCACTGGTCTTGGGGCACATGCGGGCAATAAAAAATAGCGTCTATGCGGCCGCCTGCCGCCGACAACATCTTGTTCATCTTGTCGTGCATCTGGTTCAAAGTGGCTACATCAAACAGACCACGACCCAGGCCTGACTGGTTGCTGGCAATCACCAAATGCCAACCGACTTGGCTCAATCTGGCGATGGCTTCAAGGGCGCCGGGTAATGGCTGCCATTCTTCAGGAGATTTGATGTAGTCGTCGCTGTCGCGGTTGATGGTGCCGTCGCGGTCCAGGATGATGATTTTGTTGTTCATAACAATCTTAATGAGCCAGGCGCGACAAATCAGCAACGCGGTTCATGTGTGAGTGCAAGAGCTTCAACAAACTCAGACGGTTTAACCTGAGCGCTGCGTCTTCAGCGTTGACCATCACATCGTTGAAGAATGCGTCAACCGCATCTCTCAAACCCGCCAGTGCTTGCAATGAGCCTGTGTAATCTTGAGCTTCATACAAAGATTGAGCATCCAAAGCAACAATATTTAATTTTTCAAACAGTACCTGCTCTGCTTTCTGTTTGAACAAGATTGGAACAAGCTTGGTGTTTACCGCATCCTGAGATTTCTTCAGGATATTCGATATGCGCTTATTGGCAGCCGCCAACGCTTGACTCTCGGGCAATCCGGAGAAATGCGCCACCGCATCCAGACGCTCTCTGACTTGACTCCAGTCTTGCAAGTTGTCCGCCCCGAGCACAGCCATGATGTGGTTGAGCGGGTATTGATCAGCTTCCAGAAAGTTAATAAGCCGCTCTTGAAAAAACACTTCCAGCCGGGTCTTGTCAAAAGCCGACACTGACTCAGGTACAAATGCCGCCAAAGCTAAATCGAGCAAGCTGCTGACACTGATTTTTAGTTTCTCTTCAACCAATATGCGCGTCACGCCCAAGGCATGACGTCTGAGTGCAAACGGGTCTTTGTCGCCCGTGGGTAAGTTACCTATGCCGAACATACCTACCAATGTCTCGAGTTTGTCTGCCATGGCTACAACACGCCCAATATCGCTGCGCGGTAATTCATCACCTGCAAATCTGGGCTTGTAATGATCTGCGATAGCTTCTGCCACAAGAAATTCCTCACCATCATTGATGGCGTAATAACGCCCCATGATGCCTTGTAGCTCAGGGAATTCACCGACCATGTCGGTCAGCAAATCGGTTTTTGCCAAGCGCGCGGCACGCACACTCAGACTCACCAGTTGCTGTTCATCCTTAGCCCACGGTTGTAAACCTGCGTGGACTAAGGCTTTGGCGATGGATTCTGCAATAGCGCAGACTCTGAGCATGCGATCGCCTTGTGTACCCAACTGGTTGTGATAAATAACTTTATTCAAACCAGGCACACGGGATTCAAGTGTTTTTTTGCGATCCTGGTCATAAAAGAATTTTGCGTCAGATAAACGCGGACGTACCACGCGCTCATTGCCTCCAATCACGGCGCTGGCGTCTGCCGGATTGATATTGCTAACGATCAAAAAGCTGTTGCTCAATTTCCCGGTTTTATCTAACAAGGGGAAATACTTTTGATTAGCCTTCATGGTCAAAATCAAACACTCAGGTGGCACTTGCAAAAACACTTCTTCAAACCGGCACACCATGACCGTGGGACGCTCCACCAGCGAGGTCACTTCCTGTACCAATTCATTGTTTAGCAATAAAGCTTCTGCTTCTCCATCTGTCAAACCCTCAGGTTCAACCTCCAGGCGTGCCCCCAGTTTTTTGGCTTCAGATCTGAGCGCACGCAGCATGTTGAGGCTTCTGTCATCAAAGCCCGCGATAACCGCACCATCGTCAGCCATGGTTTGCGCGTATTCATCAGCATGGCCAATCAACACCGGCGTTTTAACAGCTTCAAAACGGTGACCTAGCGTAGTGTTACCTGACCTCAAACCCAATACGCTGACATTCACGACCTGGTCTGCATGCAAGGCGATCAAGCCATGGGCCGGCCTGACAAAACTCACGCTACTCCAACCGGGCATGTCGCAATCCTGGTGCAACTGGTATTGCATGACTTTCGGTATGGGCAATTTATGCAATGCTTCTTCCAGCGCTTTTTGCAAGCCCTGTTGCAAACCGACGCCCTTGACTGTGCTGGTGTAAAACAGCGCTTCTGACTTGCCGACAACTGCTCTGTGCAATTTTTTTAACAATTCTTCATTGTTTTCACAGACTACGCCTAGTGCTTGCATTTTTTTGACCAATGCAAGTGAGGGCTTACCTTGGGCGTCTAAGCCGACGCTCACGGGCATGAGTTTTTGCTGCACCTCTTTGTCGTCAGCTTGAGCTTTTACATTTTCAATCCACACGGCCAGACGGCGCGGGGAAGCATATGCAATTGAATTTTTACCGAGCTCTATATTGTCGTAAGAGATTAGATTTTGATCGCGCAAGCTCAACCAAATTTCCGTTGAAAAAGCATCTCCGATTTTTTTCAATGCTCTGGGCGGCAGTTCTTCAACCAGCAATTCAACCAATAAATTGTGTGCGCTCATGAGGTCGCATCCTTGGCCATGTATTCAGCCACCCAAGCGGCTGGTGCCATTGGGAATCCAAGCCTCTTTCTACTTTCCAGATAACTTTGCGCCACGCTTCTCGCCATATTCCGTATACGAGCTATATATGCTGCGCGCTCTGTCACGCTGATGGCACCTCTTGCATCCAGCAAATTGAAAGAATGTGCAGCTTTTAAAACCTGCTCATAAGCCGGCAAAGCCAATTCTTGTGTCATCAGGTATTTCGCCTGTTTTTCATAAGCGCCGAATGCGGTGAAAAGGAATTCCGCATCACTGTGCTCGAAGTTGTAGGCTGATTGTTCTTTTTCATTTTGCAAGTACACATCACCATAACTCAAACCATGTGTCCACTTCAGGTCGTACACATTGTCCACGCCTTGCAAATACATGGCCAGGCGTTCAAGCCCGTAAGTGATTTCGCCGGTAATGGGTTTGCAATCTATGCCACCGACTTGCTGGAAATAAGTGAACTGCGTGACTTCCATGCCGTTCAACCAGACCTCCCAACCCAGACCCCAAGCGCCTAAAGTCGGATTTTCCCAATCATCTTCAACAAAGCGTATGTCGTTGTTTTGCAGGTTAAAGCCCAAAGCTTTCAATGAACCCAAGTACAAATCCAGAATATTTGAAGGGGCCGGCTTGAGCACCACTTGGTATTGGTAATAGTGCTGCAAACGGTTCGGATTCTCGCCATAGCGACCATCTTTGGGACGACGCGATGGCTGTACATAAGCAGCTTTCCACGGCTCAGGGCCGATGGCGCGCAAAAAAGTAGCTGTGTGCGATGTGCCGGCGCCGACTTCCATGTCATAGGGTTGCAGTAAAGCACAACCTTGTGCGTCCCAGTAGGTTTGTAGTTGCAGAATGATTTGTTGAAATGTAAGCATTTTTTCATTTTACAGATGCTGATTGATCTTTTCAGTTCTGCTCTTTACATATAAAGCAAAGCTCATGAAAAATAAGCATACGAGCCAAAGCGGCATTAATCCCCAGTGGCCGGCCCAGTAAGCAAACGGAGTTATTCCACCTTCTTTGCTCAGCACTTGTCCTTGCAAACTTCCACGCACAAATGATGGAAGCTGTTGAACAATTCGACCTTCTGCTGAAATGATGGCAGTTCCACCGGTATTGGTTGCTCTAATCGTTGGTCTATCAAATTCCAGACTTCTCATTCTCGCTATATCCAGATGCTGGTTCACCACCATGCTGTCGCCAAACCAAGCTATGTTGCTGATATTGACAAACACAGTTGGTATTTTGTCTGTTTCTACAAATCTCACCGCGAGATCTTCACCAAATAAATCTTCATAACAAATGGTCATGCTTAAGTTGTGACCTTGCCATACAAACGGTGATTGTTTGACAGAGCCTCTATTGAAGTCACCCATTTCATTCACCATTAAGCGGGTAAACCATTTCATACTTTCAGGCGTAAACTCGCCAAATGGCACCAGATGGTATTTATCGTACTGCTGCTCAACGCCAAAACCCAGACCAACCGCTGAATTTCCGTAACCTTTTTCTTTGTCCAACGTTGGAGTTCCTAGCAATGCAATTTGCTTTTCGTCTTTGAATTTTCCAGTTATTGAGTCCCAGTAACCTGGAGGTAATTCATGTTGAAAATAGGGAATTGCTATTTCTGGAAGAACAGTTAATTCTGCTTTGCTTTTTCCCAGTTGTTCTGCATACCAATCTAAAGCTTGTTGCCTGCCGCTGTTAAATTTTGTTGTTTGACTGATATTTGCTTGCAGCAAATTAACATTTAAAACTTTACCTTGACGAATTACATCTCTGATTGCCGGAAGACTTAGTAACAACATCATCACCACTATTTTAATTTTCAAAATTATGGTTTTTTCTTCTGATAGTATTTGAAGTGCCAGCCATGATGAAGCATAAGCAGCTAAAAATCCAATACCGTACACACCAATCCAAGGAGCCGCGAAGGATAGTAAACCATTCACATGTGAATAGCCTATTGCACTCCAAGGAAATCCCGTAAACCATTGCGCGCGCGCTAACTCAGCTGCCATCCAACATGATGCAAACAAAGCGTGCTTCACCCAAGCATTCAACGTTCTATGTGTGTATATATAAAACTTCAATGCAGCTGCGTAGTAAAACCCCAAGCCACCGCACAACAATAAGATAGCCAACACACTAATAATTGATGGCATGCCTCCTACTTCATGTAATGCTATGTATAACCACCAAACTGAAACGCTCAACCAAGTGACAGCGAAAGTCCAAGATAAAGTTAGTGCTTTTTCAGGGTTCTTGTATAAGATGACCAGTAGAAGAGTCATGCCTATGACTTGCAATAAGCTATTTAAATAGCCATTAAAAATATTCAAACCAACCCACGCCATACATACAGCTGCTAAAACGACGAACAGCCATTTATGTACGCCTAATACCTTAAAGTTTTTCAATTGCCTGTACGTTTAACGCGATACCACTTCACCACACCGCTTTTTGAATGCATGACTTCAAAACGCAGACCTTGTATATCGTAATGTTCACCCTTGCCGGGAACATGCCCCATTAGGTGAGCAATCAATCCCCCTATGGTCTCGAATTGTTCCTGCTGTTCATCAGTATTTAAGTGAACATTAAACGATTCATTGATTTTGGATACTTCTGTATGCCCGGCCACCCTGAAAGATTTGTCAACTAGACTGTAAATCTCACCATCGTCAGTCTCAGTGTCAAATTCATCTTCTATTTCACCAACGATTTCTTCAAGTAAATCTTCAAAAGTAACCAAACCAGAAATACGACCGAATTCATCGATTACCATGGCCATATGATTACGATTTTTCTTGAAATCTCTTAATAAATCCGTCAAATTTTTTGTTTCAGGCACAAACACAGCTGTGCGTAACAATACCTTTAAATTTATCTCTGGTGCTCTTTGCCATTTCAATAAATCCTTGGTCATCAATACACCAATGATGTTTTCCTTGTCTTCCTCATAGACTGGATAACGCGAGTGACCGATGTCTATGATCTTTTCCATCATTTCATCTATGTTCATACTGATATCCAGCATATCCATTTTCGGCGCAGGTATCATGATTTCAGCTACATGCATTCCGCTGATTTTCAGCACGCCCTCAAGCATGATGCGACTTTCTGTCCCAATCAAATTTTTTTGTTCTGCAACGCCTATCAGATCAAGCAGGTGTTCACGCGTTTTTACAGTTGGCAACAGTTTTTCCACAGAATGCCTGAGTCGCTGACTCAAACTGCGTCGGTTCTTAATAGCTTTATTCAATTTGTCCACACTGTTTCAATTTGGTCTGAATGCTTTCATTATGTTCAATTTTTGCTATACGAAGTTCTTCTATAGTTTTTATTATTTTTGCTAAGCCTTTATTTCTTTTTATATTTAACTTTCAGACACTTTTGATTTTGAAATGGTTAAAGAAATATGATTTAGCAGAGAAGATACAAACTACTTTTAGTGGACTCCTGATTGACATGATCGATACAGGTCTGAATTTACTTTTATGAATACAGCAAGCAATATTACCCATTATCAACGTTGTTCACAGTATGTGATCTGCAAAGACAAAAAGCCCGACTCCTTCGAGTCGGGCTTTTTGCGGCTGTAATAGCCTGACAATGTCCTACTTTCACACGGGGATCCGCACTATCATCGGCGCTGACGCGTTTCACTGTCCTGTTCGGGATGGGAAGGAGTGGTACCACGTCGCTATGGTCATCAGGCATAACTTGTTCTCATATTGACAAAATCAATACAAGGAATTTATAGAGCGAATCAGCAGTATTTTGAATGCGTCACTTGGCATAACAACCTTGATCATTGCTGAATCAAAGTTATAGGGTCAAGCCGCACGAGCAATTAGTATCAGTTAGCTTAACGCATTACTGCGCTTCCACACCTGACCTATCAACGTCCTGGTCTTGAACGACTCTTTAGGGGGCTCAAGGCCCCGGCAGATCTCATCTTGAAACG
>CAMDKD010000001.1 GCA_945901125.1 Bordetella parapertussis | reverse complement strand
AGGATTGCCGGGGCCGTCGGTGGCACCTGTGTCAACCACGTAGCATTTCTTGAAGTCAGGAGAGAAGCAAATGCCGTTAGGACGGCGCATCGGGCCTTCAGCAGCCACAGTCACTTTACCGTCCGGCGCAATGCGGTACACGCGTGTGGGCAGCTCGAACTCGGCCTTGTGGCCTTCGTAAGGGCCCATGATGCCGTAGCCAGGGTCGGTGAAGTAAATGGAACCGTCAGGTGTGGTGGCTGCATCGTTAGGCGCATTCAGTTTTTTGCCTTCGAAGCTGTCACACAAAATAGTCCAAGTGCCGTCGTAGTTGCGACGACGGACACGGCGTGTGTCGTGTTCCATAGCGAGCAGTCGACCCTGTGTGTCACGGCTGTGGCCGTTTGAATAGCCTGAGTCAGACTGGAATGTGCTGACAGCACCGTTTTCTTCGTTCCAACGCAAAACGCGGTTGTTAGGAATGTCGCTCCACAGCAAACAGCCCCAGTCACCCATCCACACCGGACCTTCGCACCACAGCGCTGCGTCATGGCCTTGGCCGTGCCAAATGCGTTGCAGAGTAGCGTTGCCTTGGCGGCCGCTGAAGCGCTTGTCCAGCACTTCAAAAGCTGGCTCAGGGTAAGTGACGGGGTGGTTACCGGTCCAGTCACGGCCTTGCTGGAATTTATCTTCTGCGCCGGCAACAGTGGCGGTAGCGGCAGCAACACCTGCTGCGGCACTGGCCAAAAAGCCACGACGTGCCAAGGATTGGGGTTTCTCAGCCACAGTGTCTGTCACTTGAGTTTGGGTGTTGGTGGGTTTCATTTTTTTATCTTTCATTGAATGTTGTTACGCAATCCATAACCTGGCTATGTTCAACTTTTTTAAAACTGTATCTATCATCGTATACCCTTTGGGATATGCATTTTTAAAGGGGAAAACTGCGCGAGCGTAGTTATGATAAATAGTATTTATTTTGAAACTTAATTTGTGTTGTTATGCACATTAGCGGAACATAAATATTGTTCAGGGATAGAACTGCAATCGGTAACCGGGCTGATGTGAAGTCTTGAGTTTGTTCACAGCTTTCTGATTTTGTCGAACCGATAGTCTTCGTGTTGACCTTTTTGAAACTCCACCAGTCCAGTCCCCACCGTTTGCGCAGTAACTTACATGAACCCAAGCATTGTTGGAATGGATGCTCACGCTGTTTTGAATAAAGGCAAAGTTTGGCTTGAGAAGTATTTGTAATTTGGCAGCACATCAGCAAGGTCTGAATCTGATACACCCATCCAGCGCGCCATGGATGCAGCAAATTCATCCACTGAAGTAGAGGGCAGCAAGCGGCCTTGGCCGACAGAGTCGTCGCCGTTAAGCGCGTTGTCCGTTGTCGATAAATCCGGAGCTTTGCCCCAGAACTTTCCACCGTCCACCGCGCCGCCCATCACCATATGGTGGCTGCCCCAACCGTGGTCAGAGCCGTCGCCGTTGGAGGCCAAGGTACGGCCAAAGTCAGAGGCTGTGAAAGTGGTTACCTGGTTTGCCAATCCCAACTGCTCTGTGGCCTTGTAAAAACTGAACATGGCATCGTTCACCATTTTGAGCAATCCACCTTCACCGTCTGCACCAGCATGCGCTTTTTTGAGTCCATCATGATGATCAAAGCCGCCCAATGACACAAAAAAGACTTGCTTACTAACACCCAAGCTGCTCCGACCCTGAATCAAGCGAGCAACTATTTGTAATTGAGCAGATAAGTTGTCAGTGCCAAATGAAGTACTGAAATAAGTGCTATCCGCTGTTGAAGTTATTGCTGTTGTAACAGTCTGCTGGTTGTCAATTGAGCTTTTCATCATCCGCGCCCATTCTTGTTCCATCCAATGGCTTGGGCTGGTGTTGAGCAGGGTTCCCAGCGCAGTTTTGCAATCTTTGATGCCGTAGACACCTGTACTTGTATTAAGGCTGCTAATAGATACAGCCCCTTTGCTGGTGACTTGGTAAGGCAATACGTCTTTACCAGACATAAAAACTGCATTGCCTGCTGCGTTGATACAGGTGAAGTGAGAGCTTTTAGTGTCACTGCTCAAAAATAAATCTCCCAGTCGTCCCCCCCATCCTTGGGTAGCGCCTTCGGCGCCCTCAATCAATCCGCTTTGCCACAAGCTGAATTGGTCATTGTGCGAGAACAGCTTGGGCGGTAGATCGCCTGTTTTTGCGTTGGTGTAGCTAATCTTGTTGGTCGGCTTCACAAGGGGCCCAACATTGAGCAAAACCCCCATTTTTCGATCAACGTTAAACAGGTTTGCCATCTGGCCCATCGCCGCCTGAACTGCGTACTGGCGACCGGACGCCAGGTTATTTATCGGCACTAATGTTGTTAGCTTGTTTTGGGGGACATAAATGTTTGACGCGGTGTCACCGACATTCCGCAGTGCTTGATACACGTTATGGCTACCGGTGTCATAGGGTACAAAGGTGTTGTCATGGTCATTGCCGCCGTATAAGAAAACACAGACCAGGGCTTTGTAGTCGTCAGTAGGTGCGCTTTGAGCGGCAGCTTCTCCTATGCCCGCCAGAGTTAGTGCAAGAGGACCGGCTGAGCCAGCCAAGCCTAGGGCCGCAGTGCGGCGCAAAAATTCACGACGTTGCAGGGATTCGAGTTTGCTAATGTGCATGGCTAGCCTCACTTTTGGACGATGTATTCGGGCGTTGCCATGATCAAAAATACCGTGGCTTTAATACGCTTCAAACAACCGGCGTCATCACTTGCAACTTCGGTTGCTACCGCAGTGGAAATCGTATCCTTGGTCTTTTGTGAAAGCGCGTCGGCCGCTAACAGCAGCGAATACCGATCCACCAATCCCTTGGCATCTTTTTGTTTTGCCAATTCGTAGTCCGCGCTGTAATCTGTTGACAGAACGTCACCTTTATTCACGCCGCCTATGTAGTCGTTAATGAGGTTAAGGTATTTGGCAACTGTTACCTCGTTGCAAATCTGAAACTCCGGGGCAGTAATTTTGTTCTTCGCCATCTCACCCTGCGTTGGTATATAGCCTGGTCTGTAAAAATTAAACACACTGGGGCTGCGCAGCGGGCTTTGGCCTAATCCTGTAACGTCATCTGACAGGTCGCCGATATGCCAAGGGGCTTTCCAGTTTGAACCTGAGGGCTTATCGTTTGGGTTAGAGGGTTTTGCGTTAAATGTGCGAGCCCATTGCACCAGTCGCTGGACTGGTTCACGCAATTTTCCGTATTTGGCTACGGCGGTGGCAACAGTTGGTAGATTGCGTGCCTCCGCATCCAAGAGCACGGCTTTGATGACGGTTTTCATGTCACCGCGCTTGCCATTAACCTGCGTCTTAAATGCGGCGCTGACCCTGCCTATGTATTCAGGACTGGGGTTGGAGCACACTAAGCGCTGAATCAATTGCCTTCCGATAAACGGGCCTACGTTGTCATGGTTGGCCAAATACTCTAAAACTATATTGATCGCCTCTGGGCCAGTTGCATTGCTTTGAATAGTTCCGCCTATGTATTTGACAGTTGAGTCATTTGATTTTTTATTTGTAGCCGAATATGAATACTTAGATTCGGTATGTGTCATATTAGAGTTGAAATAACTCAAAGCACTCAAAGCGGTGGTCTTACTAGATGAATCGAAGGTAGGTGCACTTGTGAAATTCCATCCCGTCAAAATGGCTGCCAGATCCGTCACGTCTTGTTGCTGGTAAGTTTCTATGGGTTTTCCGTTTTTTAACTTAAGGCTTCCATCGGCATTGAGTTGGTACAAACCGATGGTGAAGAGTTGCATTACTTCGCGCGCATAGTTTTCATCCGGCGAGCTATTGCCCGTGGCTGCAACACTGCCCTTCATATTCAGGTAGGTGCCCATGGCCGGTGACAGGCTGACCGCTTTGAGTAAGTCCGAAAAATTGCCGAAAGCATTTTTTTCCAGCAAATCCATATAAGCCGCTGCTGCCACATTGCGCCAAGTAATGGCTCCCAAACCTTCAATCGAGACTACAAATATTTGTGACAAAGCAAATGCCACCCGTTGGCGCAAGACATCGGGCGCGCTGATCAATTTGCGCCATAAAGTGTTGTCCATGCCTAATTTAGAGGATTGTCCGGCGGCAATAAAGCCGCTGTTGACGATCCAGTTGTAGTGGGAGTCGGATTCAACCCAAGGCTTTGCGAGTTCCGCATCCAGCCAAGCTTCAAAACCCTTTGTTTGCACATCCTGCACTTGCGCATACGTTCCGCCAAATGAGGCTTGCATCAAAAAGCGCGCGGCTTCTTTTTCAGTCGGCTTCGGTGTGGCAATTGGTCCATTTGACCCACCTCCACCCCCACCACATGCTGCCAAAGCTAACCCGGCCAAGGATGCATAAATAGGCTTTGCCGGACTTGATTCTTGTAATCCCGGCTGTTCCAATACCTCTGGCTGCGCATCTTCAGGTTTCAAATCAAGGAATTTGTTTTCGCTAGATTCAATGAGATTTGAATTCATAAATCCCCAACTAAGTTAATTTATGATTACTTTAATGTATGAAAACGAAAATTGTGAATATTTAAGAACAAACTTCTGTTGATTTCTGTGATGCGGCAATAAAAAAACCGCCTCGGGCTTGCACCCAGGCGGCTCATGTATGCGCCAGATCCTTAGATCGGCATAGACAAGCTAATTACTGCTTGACCGCTTCAACCTGAATCAGAAGCTTGACTTTGTCAGGGATGCCGAAATCAATGCCCCAGCTCATGCCCCACTGGCTACGCAAAATAGTGGTTTCGAAGTCGCCGCCGCACACTTCGCGTTTGAGCATGGGGTGGTCGTAGCAATTGAAGTTGGTGGCTTTCAACACCACTGGCAGGGTTTTGCCCAGCATGGTCAGGCTGCCTGAGACTTCAGACACTTTGTCGCCGTTAAAGCTGAATTTGTCTGCGCTGAATTTCATGGACGGGTGCTTGGCAGCATCGAAAAAATCAGGCTTTTTCAAGTGCGCGTTGAAAGCCTCTGTACCTGTATTGATCGAGTCGGCTTGTAGGGTCAAGTCAACTTTGCCGGTTTTGCCTGCGCGGTCAAATTGCACGGTGCCTTCTTTTTTGTCAAAACGGCCGCGGTTGGTTGATGTGCCGAAGTGGGTCACTTCAAAAGTCACAAACGTGTGTGTAGGTTCGATGTTGTAGGTGGCGGCTTGTGCTGAAACTGCGCTGGCAAAAGCCGTGGCTGTCATGGCGGATGCAATGAAAATGTGACGCATGTGAAACTCCTGTGGTTCTGGTTGAAATTAAAGCTTGGCAACGCCTGTCAGTACAAATTTGAATTTCACTTGTACCTCGTCCGCCACCATGGAGGTGTCAGACCATTCGTTGTCACCGATCTTGAAGGGCAAACGCTTGAGAGCGAATGCACCCACGGCGGTGGTGAGGCCGCCGGTTTGGCTCAGGCTGACAGGCACGGTAATGTCCTGTGTCAGTCCTTTGATACTGAGTTTTCCAATGACTTCATATTTGCCGACGCCGGTACTTTTGATCGCAACGGATTGAAAGCCGGCTTTGGCAAATTTGGCTGTGTTGAACCAATCGGGTTTGACCAGTTCCGCGTCGGTTTCTTTGGAACCCAGCGTGGCGCTGGCCATGTCAACGCTGAAATTGATTTTGGCTGTCGCAGGTTTGGCCGGGTCGAAACTGATTTGCGCATCAAATGTTTTGAAGCGCCCCTCTACCGGCACGCCCATTTGTTTGCTGACAAACACAATCTCGCTTTGCCCGGCTTGCAGTTTTTGCTGGGCCTGTGCTTGATATGAAGCAAAGCCAAACACAGCGATGAAAGCAGGCGCAAGAAATTTGAATGAAACCATGGAAAACCTTTGAGAATTAAGAACGACGTGCTGGCAACATGCGTTGCAACAATGCATGTTTGTCGACAAACTGGTGTTTCAGCGCGGCGGCTACGTGTAAGCCGACCAGTCCTGCCAGGGCGAAAGCGCTGATCTCGTGCCAGGGTTTGATCAACTCAGCCAGCGCCTTGTCTACAGTCACAAAATCCGGCAGCGGCAAGACGCCGAATACCACCACCGGATAACCTGCGGCCGAGCTGTAAGCCCAACCGACTAACGGGACGATGTAAAACAGCGCATACATCAGGTACTGCGTAGTCATGTGAGCGTATTGCTGCCACGCCGGCATGTGCTGTTGTATTTCATCAGGCAAGGGCGGCGGTTGATGGGTGATACGCCACACCAATCGCAAAACAGACAGCGTGAGTACACATATGCCAGCCCATTTATGCCAGTTAAACAGCTTTAGCCTCAGTGGCGAAACCGGTAAATCCGCCATAAACAAACCCGCTGCAAACAAACCGGCCAAACCCATGGCCAGCGACCAGTGAAGCAACACAGCTGGTAATGAGTATTTGTTTGTATGTGACGACTGATTAACTTCTTGCATATTTGTTAGTTTATTGACGTAAAAATTAAATTCATCAAATACGATTGAATTGATTGATCAAAATAATTGATCCTTCAAGACGATATGGCCTTTTGATACAGGCATGCGAGGGCATGAAAAGCTATTGAGGAAAAAAAATCGCCGCATCAGCGGCGATGTGGCAAGTTCGCAAGTCGTTTTTAATTGCGTTGCACTTTGTTTTGCACCGGTAGCAAGGTGTATTCAATATCCAGATCTCGTTTTCCATTGGAATTCAACTCAATCCAAACCACACGCTGACCGCGTTTGAACTGAAAGGAATTGTGCAAACTGACACGACGGCTGAGCATCATTTCCCAACCCTTGGCCTTGGCATCTTCCACCAGCTCATCACGAGCGACATCCAGGCAAGTGGCACCACCATCGCACTGAATTACTCTCTTTGTCACCACGGGCGCAGGTATGGGGGCAGGCGGTGCGGGTACAGGCGCTGTCTTGGCGTTTTTCGAACCTTTTTTCGCAGGCGCAGGAAGCGGTTTGACCTGAACCGATTCATTCATGACGGGAGGCGATCCGGGTTTATCGCTGAATGCAGCACGTGCGTACAAACGGCCTAGCATTTGCTCACCGAAACCGACCACGGTCTCTTCATTGATGCGTGTCGGTGTTGAGCCTGGAATCCACGGAAAATCATAAGTTGGCTCTTTTTGCCAACGGCGAGGAATTTCACCTTCACGGACAGTGGGAATATAGGGCGCAAACAACATAGGCCCGGCCGCAGCGCTTGCATCATCAGCTTGCAGGTTCAAGGGCTTGGGTGGTGTCACAGGCGTGGTTTTAGCTTGTGAGGTTGCCGGTGTGGTTTGGTTTAAATCCACGGCTGCAGTTTTGGCCACTGTAGGAGCAGGGCTGTTGATGGGCACAGCGGGTTCGTTGGTGTTAAGTGAAACCGCGGGACCAACTGACGGTGTTTTTTTGCCGGGTTGTTCGCTGATGCGTGGCGGCAATTTCACGACGGCGAATTGTCCTGCGCCATCGTCTTCGTCCAAACCCATGAAAGTGGAACATGCAGTCAGCAACATGCAGACAGTCATCAGAACGAGGGGTTTTTGGGAGTGTCTAAAAATGGGTTGCATACATCAAACTTTGTAAATTTGGTTTACCCGGATGGGGTCAGTCATTGGACGCAGATTCGCGTCCGCTAGGACGGTTGCCGCGCTGGTTTAACAACACCGAATAGACAGCGTCCACCCCGGCGGTGGTATTCGTCAGACGAATATCCAGAATCCTGTCATCCTGTGTCAAGGTCACCACATAACTGGTGCCCAGCCGCATCAAGGAGTGCAACTGCCAGTTTTTCAGCAAGGCGTCCCCGATCAATTCGTTATGCACCTGCTCGCTGTGAGACTCTGGCAGGGTGGCGAAAAAAATCCCGGTTTGCTGATTACCTTCACCCAACAGAACGGTTTGTTCGTGCCGGGTCAGCAGCATCGATTCCACGTAGGGGTACATCGAACTTTGTAGAACAGGCCAGCGTGTTTGAGCGTGCAGCGATGGTGACATCACCAGCACCCAACAAATCAGGGCCATGGTCTTCAAGGCGTTCAGTGAAAAATGTCTTGGTGTCATGTTGGACAGAACTTCAAAAAGGGAAAAGGCAAGGTTTATTCCTGTCAAACCTTCAGTGCCTACAATATATCAACAAAAATGATCAAATCATAAAAAACAACAGTTCTTATGGAATAAATGACAAATACTCTAAGGTGAATATCGAATTCAAAATGCCCATCAAATCGATAGGAAGAATAATAAATAATTCAATTATTGAATTCTGAAATAAATCTCATGTTTTGAGATTAGCCAGAAGTTTGAAATTAAAGCTGTATTACAGGCAATCAGCGCCGACGACCGCCGCCTAAGAGACCACCGAGCAGGCCGCGTACGATTTCGCGGCCTATGGCAGATCCTACTGTTCTCACCGCGCTTCTGACTACAAGTTGTGCAACGCCGTCATGTCTGCCGCCGCGCGGACCGGTGGAGCCGAACAAAAGCTCAGACACCTGGCCCATGACCCCGTTGTCAGCCGGTGTTGCAGCAGTTTGCATGCTTTCTCTGGCCTGGCTGACCGCATGCTCGTTCATGGCAGGCGCGCGTCCTTTGATTTTTTCGTAGGCCGATTCCCGGTCTACGGTTTTTTCGTAGACACCGGCGACCAGTGATTCATCCAGTAAGACTTTGCGTTGCTGTGGCGTAATCGGGCCGAGCTGACTGCCGGGGGGTAGAACAAACACGCGTTCGGTTTCGCCGGGGCGGCCTTTTTCATCAAGCAAGCTGACCAGGGCTTCACCCACAGCCAGCTCAGTGATCGCCGCTTCAATGTCCAGCCCTTTTTTGGGCCGCATGGTTTGCGCTGTTGCCGCCACTGCTTTTTGGTCACGAGGCGTGAAAGCGCGCAATACATGTTGGGCACGGTTGCCGAGTTGCCCCAGCACACTGTCAGGTATGTCTAGCGGGTTTTGCGTGACGAAATACACACCCACGCCTTTGGAGCGAACCAGCCGCACCACGAGTTCAATGCGTTCAACCAAGGCCTTAGGTGCTTCGTTGAAAAGCAAATGCGCTTCGTCGAAAAAGAACACCAGTTTGGGCTTGTCCAGGTCACCGACCTCGGGCAGTTGCTCGAACAACTCAGAAAGCATCCACAGCAAAAACGTGGCGTACAAACGAGGGGAGTTCATCAGCTTGTCGGCTGCCAGAATGTTCACCAGACCGTGGCCGTTGCCGTCGGTTTGCATGAAATCATGGATGTCTAGCATGGGCTCGCCGAAGAAGCGGTCCCCGCCTTGCTCGTCAATCTGCAATAAGCCACGTTGAATCGCGCCTACGCTGGCGGCGCTGATGTTGCCGTATTCGCTGGTGTAATCCTTGGCGTTTTCGCCCACGTGTTGCAGCATGGCGCGCAGGTCTTTCAAATCGAGCAACAACAAGCCGTTGTCATCCGCGATCTTGAACACCAGATTGAGTACACTTGCCTGGGTGTCGTTCAGATTCAACATGCGCGCCAGCAACAAAGGCCCCATGTCACTGACGGTAGCGCGCACCGGATGACCTTGTTCACCGAACACATCCCACAGCGTGACCGGGCTGGCGGCAAATGACGGCGTGTCAAGGCCACGCTCTTTCAATACCTCCGCCATCTTGTTCGACAGCTTTCCGGTCTGACTCATGCCTGTCAGGTCGCCTTTGACGTCGGCCATGAACACAGGAACACCTGTGCGGGATAAACCTTCGGCCATGGTTTGCAAAGTAACGGTTTTGCCGGAGCCGGTGGCACCGGTGATCAACCCGTGGCGGTTAACCAGTTGCGGCAACAAAAAACATTGAGTGCTGCTGTTGCGGGCGATCAGTATGGGGTCTGACATGGCGTGCGACAGGCTGTGCGAACTCAGCGCAGTGAGAGATCCGGCTTGGTAACAACTGCATCAGCGCTGACACGGCGGGCACCATTAAAACGTTTGCGCCAGTAACTGTCCGACATGTTTTCTATACGCACTTCGCCGCCTGAGCGCGGCGAATGTATGAAGCGGCCTTCGCCGACATAAATACCGACATGGCTAAAAGTTTTGCGCAAAGTGTTGAAAAACACCAGGTCGCCGGGTTGCAATTCGGCTTTGTCTATGGTTTCGGTGACAGCCGCTTGCGCCTTGGCGTTGTGCGGTAACACCAAACCCAGTGTGTTTTCATACATGGCGCGAACAAAACCGCTGCAATCAAAACCGTCGGTGGTGCTGCCACCACGCTTGTATGGCACGCCAAGAAAGCCCATGGCGTTGACCACCAGATCGGAGGCCTGGTTGCCTACTGTTTTGCTGATCTGATTGATCTGTGACAAAACCAGGGACTGGTTGATAAAGTTTTCCAGATCGTCTTCTTCAGCAACCGCAGGCGCAGCACGGGCGAAACCTATGGTAAGGCAAAGAATAAGAATCAGTTTGAACATATGTCGCAATTCTAACGGCTAAGGCACCTTAGGCCAACTGTCGCACAATCACGCTATCTCTTTTCATTTGTATTCAAGGAATTTCATATGTTTCGTGCCCTCGTCCTCGAGAAAGAACCCGCATTCAACGCAACCGTCCAATCGCTGGAAGAAACCCGTTTACCAGATGCCGATGTGCATGTGCAGGTGGCTTATTCCACGCTGAATTACAAGGACGGCCTGGCCATCACCAATAAAAGCCCGGTGGTGCGCGTCTGGCCGATGGTGGCCGGCATTGATGGTGCCGGTTCGGTCATTTCTTCCACTCACGCCGATTGGAAAGCCGGCGATCATTTCGTGCACAACGGTTGGGGTGTGGGCGAAACCCACTGGGGTTGTTTGTCTGAGCAAGCAAGATTGAAAGGCGATTGGCTGGTCAAGTTGCCCAAGGCATTCACGCCGCGCCAGGCCATGGCCATAGGTACTGCCGGGTATACCGCCATGTTGTGCGTGATGGCCCTAGAGCAGCAAGGCGTGCAAGCCGGTAAAGGTGAAGTGCTGGTCACTGGTGCCACCGGCGGCGTCGGCAGTGTCGCCGTGGCTTTGCTTGCCAAGCTCGGTTATCAAGTGGTCGCTGCTACCGGCAAAGCCAGTGAAGAGGCTTATTTGAAAAGCCTGGGCGCGCACAGCATCATGGACCGCGCTGAATTGTCGGCACCAGGTAAACCGTTTCAAAAAGAACGCTGGGCCGGTGTGGTCGACGCCGTTGGTTCGCATACCCTTGCCAATGCGTTGGCCCAGACTCGTTACGGCGGCGCAGTGGCCGCCTGTGGACTGGCCCAGGGCATGGATTTGCCGACCACGGTCATGCCGTTTATTTTGCGCAACGTGCGTTTGATCGGTGTGGACTCGGTCATGGCACCGCTGGCTTTGCGTCAAAAAGCGTGGGAGAGGTTGGCGCAGGATTTGGACTTGGCCAAGCTTGAGAGCATGATCGAAGACATCACTTTAGATCAGGCGGTAGAAAAAGCCCATGCTTTGATGGCAGGTCAGGTGCGCGGCCGCATTGTGGTGAAGATTTAAACCATGTTGCTAGACGCTGAAGATTCCCAACTCGTGCTCATTGATTACCAGGAACGCTTGATGCCGGCCTTGTTTCAGGGTGACGCCTGCCTGGCCAACGCCATGCGCTTGGCGCAAGCCGCACACGTGTTGTCGGTGCCGGTTTGGGGCACCGAGCAAAACCCGGGCAAACTGGGTAGCAACCCGTCCGCGATGAAAGCCTTGTGCAAACAGACCTTGGCCAAAATGCAATTCAGCGCCTGCGAAGAAGGCCTGGTCGAATGGTTGCGACCTGAGGTGAAAAACAAACCGGCGGGTAACGCGCGCAGCCTGCCTAAACATTTGCAAAAACCCGCTACAGCCGCAGATGTACCGGCAAGCATAGTGCTGGCAGGTGTGGAGGCGCATGTGTGTTTGATGCAGACCGCTTTGGATTTGCTGGAAGACGAGTTTGACGTGTGGGTGGTGACCGATGCCTGTACTTCCCGCACCGAGCGCAACCGGGATGCAGCCTATGACCGCTTGGCCGCCGCCGGGGCCGAATTGCTGACCACTGAAATGGTCTTGTTTGAATGGCTGCGCAGCGCTGAGCATGAGCATTTCAAAGAAATACAAGCCTTGATCAAATAACAAAGTCTGCCGGAGACACGCCGTGAACAATTACGCCAGTTTTTACCAACGATCCCTCAATGAACCCGATGCCTTCTGGGCAGATCAGGCCGGATTGATTGACTGGCAGGTCAAGCCTACGCAGATTTGCGACTACAGCAAACCGCCTTTTGCCAACTGGTATGCAGGCGGCCAGACCAATTTGTGCCACAACGCGGTAGACCGGCATTTGAAAGACCGTGCCGATCAAGCCGCTTTGATATATGTGTCGACCGAAACCGGCGTGGAAGTCACCTACAGTTTTGCGCAACTCAGCGACGAAGTGCAGCGCATGGCGGCCATATTGCAAAGCCTGGGTGTGAAGCAAGGCGACCGTGTGCTTATTTATATGCCCATGATCGCCGAGGCCGCGTTTGCCATGTTGGCTTGTGTGCGCATAGGCGCGGTTCATTCGGTGGTGTTCGGTGGTTTTGCTTCGCATTCATTAGCGACCCGCATAGATGATGCCAGCCCGGTGCTGATCATCAGCGCAGACGCGGGTTCGCGCGGCGGCAAGGTCGTGCCCTACAAACCGCTGTTGGATGAAGCCATTTCACTCAGTCAGCACAAACCTGCTGCGGTGTTGATGGTGGATCGCGGTTTGTCGGCTTTCACCAGCGTGGCAGGACGCGACCATGCTTACGCAGGCTTGCGTCAGCAGCATTTGAATGCGCGGGTTGCCTGTGTCTGGCTGGACAGTGCCCACCCGAGTTACACCTTGTATACCTCGGGCACGACCGGCAAACCCAAGGGCGTGCAACGCGACACCGGTGGGTACACCGTGGCACTTGCAGCCAGCATGCAACATATTTTTGAAGGCAAACCCGGCGAGGTCTATTTCAGCACCAGCGACATAGGCTGGGTGGTCGGTCACAGTTACATCATTTACGGGCCATTGATCGCCGGCATGGCGACTCTCATGTACGAAGGTCTGCCCACGCGTCCGCATGGCGGCATCTGGTGGGAACTGGTTGAAAAATACAAAGTGACGCACATGTTCAGCGCGCCTACGGCGGTCCGGGTGCTGAAAAAGCAGGACCCTGCGCTGCTGTCTAAATACGATATCTCCAGCCTCAAGGCTTTGTATTTGGCCGGTGAGCCCTTGGACGAACCAACCGCGCAATGGATTTCCGAGGGCTTAAGCAAGCCCATCATCGACAACTATTGGCAGACTGAAACCGGTTGGCCGATATTGACCGTGGCCAACGGCGTGCAAAAAATGCCGAGTAAATTCGGCAGCCCCGGGGTGCCTATGTATGGCTTTAACGTGAAGCTCTTGAGCGACAGCACCGGTGAAGAACTTACCGGCGCCAATGAAAAAGGTGTGGTGGTCATAGAAGGGCCGTTGCCGCCGGGCTGCTTGCAAACCTTGTGGGGCGACGATGAGCGATTTGTCAAAACCTATTGGCAAAGCGTACCCGGCAAGCTGGTGTATTCCACGTTTGACTGGGGGGTGCGCGACAAAGACGGGTATTTCTATATTTTGGGTCGCACGGATGACGTGATCAATGTCGCCGGTCACCGCTTGGGCACCCGGGAAATCGAGGAAAGCATTTCCAGCCATCCGAATGTGGCCGAGGTGGCGGTGGTTGGCGTGGCTGACGAGTTGAAAGGTCAGGTTGCCATGGCCTTTGTGATTGCCAAAGACGCATCCGCTTTGGGCGACCCGGCTGCCCGCTTGAAGTTAGAGGGCGACATCATGAAACTGGTCGACAGCCAGCTGGGCGCGGTGGCCAGGCCGTCGCGGGTTTTGTTTCTGAGCTTGCTGCCCAAAACCCGCAGCGGCAAGCTGTTGCGCCGGGCCATACAAGCGGTCTGTGAAAAACGCGACCCCGGCGACTTGACCACGATTGACGACGCCACACCCCTACAGCAAATCAAGGAACAACTGGGCTGATTACCGGTTAGTGGCACAATGTGTCTACATACCGGCGTTATCCTAGGCGCTGGTTGCATCCGTTATCCGGTTCAGCCGTGTCACGGAGGGTTCATCAACCAAGCTTATGTTTCCTGCAGGGAAACGGAGGTCAGCAATGAGCGATTCACCGCAGACGGGTTCGTCCGTCTATCAAGCCTATGCAGGCAACACTTATCTCTTCGGCGGCAACGCGCCCTATGTTGAAGAGATGTATGAAAACTATCTCCTCAACCCCGGCAGCGTGCCCGACTCGTGGCGTCAGTACTTTGACGCGCTTCAGCACGTGCCCGCTGTCGACGGCAGCCAAACCAAGGATGTGCCGCATCTGCCGGTGATCAATGCGTTTGCCGAGCGCGCCAAGCAAGGCGGCACGCGTGTGGTCATGGCCAGTGCTGACCAGGAAATGGGCCGCAAGCGCACCGCAGTTCAACAGTTGATCGCGGCTTACCGCAACATCGGCCAGTTATGGGCTAATCTTGATCCGCTGCAACGCACCGGTCGACCCGATATCCCCGAACTCGAGCCCTCGTTTTACGGCTTCAGCGATGCCGACCAAGAAACTGTGTTCGACACCAGCAACACCTTCTTTGGCAAGGAGCGCATGAGCCTGCGTGAACTGCTGAACGCTTTGCGCCAGACCTATTGCGGCACTCTAGGTGCGGAGTACATGTACACCACCGATATGCGGCAAAAACGCTGGTGGCAAGAAAAGCTGGAAGGCATTCGCAGTTACCCGCAATTTTCCATCGAGCAGAAAAAACACATTCTTGACAGACTGACAGCGGCTGAGGGCCTGGAGCGCTATCTGCACACCAAGTATGTCGGCCAAAAACGTTTTTCGCTCGAAGGCGGCGAAAGCTTTATCGCCGCCATGGACGAATTGATTCAGGCCGCCGGCACGCAAGGCGTGCAAGAAGTCGTCATAGGCATGGCTCACCGCGGCCGCTTGAATGTGCTGGTCAACATCATGGGCAAGATGCCCAAAGATTTGTTTGCCGAGTTTGACCATACCGCGCCAGAGGAATTACCGGCCGGTGACGTGAAATACCACCAGGGCTTCAGTTCGGACGTTTCTACCGCTGGCGGTCCTGTTCATTTGTCCTTAGCTTTTAACCCCTCGCATTTAGAAATCGTCAACCCTGTGGTTGAAGGCTCAGTGCGTTCACGCATGGACCGGCGCGATGACCCTCACGGTTCACAAGTATTGCCTGTGCTGGTGCATGGAGACGCTGCATTCGGTGGACAAGGTGTCAATCAGGAAACCCTGGCACTGGCCCAGACCCGGGGTTACACCACGGGCGGCACGGTTCACATCATCATCAATAACCAGATCGGTTTCACCACCTCTGACCCGCGTGACATGCGCTCGTCTGCGTTTTGCACTGACATTGTCAAAATGGTCGAAGCACCCGTGTTGCATGTGAATGCCGATGATCCAGAAGCAGTTGTTCTGGCAACCCAACTTGCGCTCGAATACCGCATGACTTTCCGCCAGGACGTGGTAGTTGACATCACTTGCTATCGCAAACTCGGTCATAACGAACAGGACACGCCCAGTCTGACGCAGCCTTTGATGTACAAAAAGATTGCGGCTCACCCCGGCACCCGGAAAATTTATGCGGAACGCCTCAGTGCTCAAGGTTTGGGTGAGACGATAGGCGAGGACATGGTGAAAACCTACCGCGCCGCATTGGACGCAGGAAAAAATACCTCAGAACCGGTACTGACCAATTTCAAAACCAAATTCACAGTGGACTGGAGTCCTTTTCTCGGCAAGAAATGGACAGATGCCGCGGACACCGCATTGCCCATGGCCGAATGGAAGAGGTTGGCAGAACGCATCACTACCTTGCCGGTTGGTGTGACCCCGCATTCGCTGGTGAAAAAAGTATTGGATGACCGCGCCGCCATGGGCCGGGGCGATCTGCCCGTGGACTGGGGCATGGGCGAACACATGGCGTTTGCTTCGTTGGTGGCCAGCGGTTTTCCGGTGCGCTTGTCGGGCGAAGATTCGGGACGCGGCACGTTCACCCACCGTCATGCAGTGATCCACGATCAAAACCGTGAAAAATGGGACACCGGCACTTACATACCTTTGCAGAACGCGGCCGACAACCAGGCTACTTTCACCGTCATCGACTCCATTCTTTCCGAAGAAGCGGTACTCGGTTTTGAGTACGGCTATGCCTCTAACGACCCGAACACCTTGGTGATCTGGGAAGCGCAATTCGGCGATTTCGCCAATGGCGCGCAAGTGGTGATTGACCAGTTCATTGCTTCAGGCGAAGTGAAATGGGGCCGGGTCAACGGCATCACCTTGATGCTGCCGCACGGCTACGAAGGTCAGGGTCCGGAACACAGTTCAGCGCGGGTCGAGCGTTTCATGCAGCTCGCCGCTGACACCAACATGCAAATCGTGCAACCGACTACCGCCAGCCAGATCTTCCATGTGCTGCGTCGTCAGATGGTGCGCAACCTTCGTAAGCCCTTGATCATCTTCACGCCCAAGTCGCTGCTGCGCCACAAGGATGCGGCCTCGCCGGTGTCCGAGTTCACCAAGGGCGGTTTTCAAACCATCATCCCTGAGTCCAAAGACCTCAAGGCGGACAAGATCAAACGCATCGTGGTTTGCTCTGGCAAGGTGTATTACGACTTGTCCAAAAGACGCGAAGAAGGCGGTCACGAGGACACAGTGTTGTTGCGCCTGGAGCAGTTGTACCCGTTCCCGCACAAAGTGTTTGCCGCCGAGTTGAAAAAATACGCCAACGCCACCGAAGTGGTCTGGTGTCAGGACGAGCCGCAAAACCAGGGAGCCTGGTTTTTTGTGCAGCATTACCTGTTTGAAAACATGGCCGCCGGACAGAAACTGGGTTACAGCGGCCGTGCCGCTTCCGCCTCGCCAGCCGTCGGCTATTCGCACTTGCACCAGGAGCAGCAAAAAGCCCTGGTCGATGGTGCCTTCGGCCGTCTCAAAGGTTTCATATTGACCAAATAAGCACGGGCGCTTTTCAGCGCTTGCTTGGTGTCTGTCATTTATTCAGGAATTCAACATGTCTATCGTAGAAGTCAAAGTCCCCCAGTTGTCCGAGTCGGTGGCCGAAGCCACTTTGTTGCAATGGAAAAAGAAAGTCGGCGAATCAGTCAGCGCCGATGAAATCCTTATTGATGTCGAAACCGACAAAGTCGTGCTCGAAGTGCCCGCGCCATCGGCAGGCGTATTGGTTGAAATCCTTTGCGCGGATGGCAGCACCGTGATGGCAGATCAGTTGATTGCGCGTATAGACACGACTGCCACAGCCTCTGCCACCACGCCAGCCCCGGCTGTAACTAAGCCTGCTGCTGCAACGGTTGCGGCAACTGTTGCTGTGGCCTCAAAGTCTGATGTGCTCATGCCTGCCGCGGCCAAATTGATGGCGGATAACCAACTTGCTGCCGGTTCGGTGGCTGGCACCGGCAAGGACGGTCGCGTCACCAAAGGCGATGTGCTCGGTGCGGTGGCTGCGGGTGTCAAACCCGCACCTGTCGCCATTCCTACTGGCGTACCCACCAAAGTATTGCCGCAAGTCGATGGCCCGTCTGTGAACTTGGGTGAGCGCCCTGAGCAACGCGTGCCCATGAGCCGCTTGCGGGCACGTGTGGCCGAGCGTTTGCTGCAATCTCAATCCACCAATGCCATTCTGACCACGTTCAACGAAATCAACATGGCGCCGGTGATGGAAATGCGCAAACGCTTCCAGGAAAAATTTGAAAAAGAACACGGCGTAAAGATCGGCTTCATGAGTTTCTTCGTCAAGGCTGCGGTGCATGCATTGAAAAAATACCCGGTGCTCAACGCCTCAGTGGACGGTAATGACATCGTTTACCACGGCTATTTCGACATCGGCATTGCCGTCGGTTCACCGCGCGGTTTGGTGGTGCCGATTCTGCGCAACGCAGACCAGATGAGTTTTGCCGAAATCGAAAAGAAAATTGCCGAATACGGCGTCAAAGCGCGCGACGGCAAACTCGGCATAGAAGAAATGACCGGCGGCACTTTCTCAATCAGCAATGGCGGCGTGTTTGGCTCCATGCTGTCTACGCCCATCATCAACCCGCCGCAGTCGGCCATTTTGGGCGTGCACGCCACCAAAGACCGCGCGGTGGTGGAAAACGGCCAGGTGGTAGTGCGTCCTATGAACTATTTCGCCATGTCATACGACCACCGCATCATCGACGGCCGCGAAGCCGTGTTGGGCTTGGTGGCCATGAAAGAAGCGTTGGAAGATCCAGCGCGTTTGTTGTTTGATATTTGATTGACATTGAAGTTCACACAATGTTTTTTTTGATCGAGGATTCAAACCATGAAGATCAAGTATTTCCAAGACACTGACACTTTGTACATTGAATTCAAACAAGGTCCTATTTCAGAAACCAAAGATCTGGATGAAAACACCTTGCTCGATTTAGATGACAAAGGTCAGGTCTGTGCCATCACGATGGAGCATGCGCGCGAACGTGCAGATATCCCCACCTTTTCTTTTGAGCAAATTTCAGCCTAGTTGATTTGCCAAACCACTTTTCTTATCAGAGTACCCTATGAGCAAACAATTCGATGTCATCGTCATTGGCGCAGGTCCCGGCGGCTACATCGCTGCAATACGCGCAGCCCAACTCGGCATGAACGTAGCTTGTATCGACGAATGGCAAAACGCCAGCGGCGGCCCGGCTCCCGGCGGCACTTGTACCAACGTGGGCTGCATTCCGTCCAAAGCATTGTTGCAGTCGTCTGAGCATTTTGAGCAGGCCAACCACCATTTCGCCGAGCACGGCATCAGCGCCACAGGCGTGAAGATGGACGTGGCCAAAATGCTCGCCCGCAAAGACACGGTGGTCAAACAAAACAACGACGGCATTTTGTATTTGTTCAAGAAAAACAAGGTCACGTTTTTCCATGGCCGTGGTAGTTTCGCCAGCAAGTCCGAAGCCGGTTACGAAATCAAAGTGTCCGGCAAAGCAGAAGAATCATTGACTGCAAAGCACATCATCGTCGCCACCGGTTCCAGTGCGCGTGCATTGGCGGGTGCTGCTTTTGATGAAGAAAATATTCTTTCCAACGATGGTGCCTTGCAACTTGGTGCAGTGCCTAAAAAACTCGCTCTCATAGGCTCGGGTGTGATCGGTTTGGAAATGGGCTCGGTCTGGCGTCGTTTGGGCGCGGAGGTCACCATTCTGGAAGGACTGCCTACATTTCTCGGTGCCGTGGACGAACAAATTGCGAAAGAAGCCAAAAAGATTTTTGACAAGCAAGGTTTGAATATCCAACTCGGCGTCAAAGTCGGCGACATCAAGAGCAGCAAAAAAGGCGTCAGCGTGAACTACACCAACGCCAAGGGCGAAGCGCAGACATTGGATGTGGACAAATTGATCGTGTCCATTGGTCGAGTGCCGAACACCAAAGGCTTGAACCCCGAAGCGATTGGCTTGCAACTCGACGACCGGGGCGCGATTGCCGTCGATGGCGATTGCAAAACCAATGTGCCCGGCGTTTGGGCAGTAGGTGACGTGGTGCGCGGCCCCATGCTGGCCCACAAAGCCGAAGAAGAGGGCGTGGCCGTTGCTGAACGCATTGCCGGTCAACATGGTCATGTCGACTTCAATCTGGTGCCCTGGGTCATTTACACCAGTCCCGAAATCGCCTGGGTCGGGCGTACCGAGCAGCAACTCAAGGCCGATGGCGTGGCCTACAAATCCGGCACGTTCCCGTTTTTAGCCAATGGCCGGGCGCGCGCTTTGGGTGATACCACCGGCATGGTGAAGATGCTGGCCGATGCACACACCGACGAAATACTGGGCGTGCACATCATCGGCCCACAAGCCAGTGAATTGATTTCAGAGGCGACGGTAGCCATGGCGTTCAAAGCGAGTGCCGAAGACATTGCGCGCATTTGCCATGCGCATCCTTCATTGAGTGAGTCCACCAAAGAGGCGGCACTGGCGGTTGACAAAAGAACGTTAAATTTTTAAGCCTTGCTATCGATGTAACTTGAGTTAATGACCATGTCTTTGCGCCAAGCCCCGCAAGCGGCCCAAACCATTTCAGCCGATCAGGCCGCCGCCATGGTCAAGTCAGGCATGTGGATCGACTATGGAGCAACGCTTTGTCAACCAGATGTTTTTGATCACGCATTGGCTTTGCGAAAAGAAGAATTGCATGACGTGAAGTTTCGCTCCTGCATCACCATGCGTCCGCGCGCGGTACTGGACCAAGACCCCGAGGGCAAGCATTTCCATTTGTTCAGCATGCATTTTTCCGGCTACGACCGCAAAATGCATGATGCAGGTCGCGTCCATTACTTACCGGTGAATCTGGGCGAGATTCCCGACTATTACAAGCGTTTTATCCCGCCGGTAGACATTGTTGTGCTGAAGACTTGCCGGATGGACGAGAACGGTTATTTCAATTTCAGCGCCGCCAATTTATGGCACCGCGACATCATTGAGCGCGCCCGCGTAGTGATGGTGGAAATCACAGACGGCTTGCCCTATGTGTTCGGGGTAGACAACGGCGTCCATGTCAGCGAAGTGGACTTCATCATCGAAGGCGACAACCAGCCCGCGCCTGAGCTGCCAAATCCACCGGCCAGCGAAGTCGACATCGCGGTGGGCAAATTGATAGCCGCAGAAATTGAAGACGGCTCGTGTCTGCAAATAGGTATCGGCGGCATGCCGAATGCCGTGTGTGAACAACTGCTGCACAGCAACGCCAAAGACTTGGGCGTGCATTCTGAAATGCTGACCGAAGGCATGATGGCGCTTTACCTCGCAGGAAAAATCACCAATGCCCGCAAACAAGTGCACGCTGGCAAGATGGCGTTTTCATTCGGTCTGGGTTCTCAGGCTTACTACGACAGCTTGCACCGCAACCCAGACATGGCTTGCCTGCCGGTCGCTGACACCAATTTGCCGCATGTCATCATGCGCAACCAACGTGTGGTCGCCATCAACAACACCACGCAAATGGATTTGCAAGGACAAGCGGCGTCCGAGTCTGACGGTTTGCGTCATATCAGCGGCACTGGCGGCCAGCTACAGTTTGTACGAGGCGCTTATGCTTCCGAAGGCGGTAAGTCTTTCATGTGCTTGTCGTCAACGTTTGAAAAACGCGGCGAGCGCAAAAGCCGTATCGCTTTGTCTCTCACGCCGGGCAACATGGTGACCACGCCGCGCACCGACATGATGTTCGTGGTCACCGAATACGGCATCGTCAACCTCAAGGGCAAATCCGTGCCTGAGCGGGCTTTATCCCTTATATCTATTGCCCACCCGGATTACCGCGAAGAACTGACACGCCAGGCCTATGAACACAGATTGATACCAAGAGGCGTGAGCTTCAATTGAGAGTAGATCTGGCCTAAGCTTTTTTAAGCAGGGTTTAATTGCGGTTTGTTGACCCGCTGAAGAACAAGTCTGGATGCAAAATAAATCACAAGCACAGTGCTTACATAAAACAGCAGTTGAAGCTGGCAACATTGCTGCCAATTGAGCGAGCATCCTTCACCAAGTCCTGGGCATGCGCAGATACCCAAATGCAATGCCATGCCAGCATCGCCAAAGCCAGAATCAAAATGCAAGCTGTCACCAGGTCGGTACCAAAGCCTTCGGCCCAGTTGCTTATGCTTTCCATGGCGGATGCCATCAGCAGAGAACCGAGCAAGCCCATGGTCACACCTAAGCTCAGCCAACGTGTGCGCTTAGCCAAGCCCTTGGTTGAAGCGGCCACGATGCCGATGAACAAAGCGGCTTCCAGCGTTTCCCTGAAAACAATGATTCCGGTACCCAGCATCTTGTTCTCCTTGCTTATTCAGCGATGACCACGCCTTTGGCGGTTGCGGGATTAAATTCCCCGAAGAACTCGTATTTACCCGGCTTTAACGGGCCAATGACTATGGTGGTTTTGGCACCTGCTGCAATAATTTTTTCGCGCTTAAGGCTTTTGCTCTCAAATTCTTCTGCACTGCTGTCCTGGTTATGCACAATCAATTTGATTTTTTGATTGGCCGGCACTTTCAATTCGTCGGGTTCAAATACGTGATTTTTGATGACCAAGGTCTTTTCAAATTCTTGGGCGTGCAGACTGCTTAATCCTACAACTGATAGTGCTATCCCGAACGCGTTTATCAGAACAAGTCGGCGAAACATAAATAAGAACATGGTGTTTGCTCCGATGATGTGTATCTATTTCGTTTATTCTAACTGCGAATTATTCTTATTTGTATTGACTTAGATCAATTCCACCTTAAGTCAGTAATTGAAGGAGTATGAAAGTGCCTCATATTTAGTCAAAATCCATTAAAGGGCACAATACGAAGGCCATGTCCGTACTTGAAACTTACCAGCAGGAACTGAAAAACCGGGGATTTATTGCCGATCCGGCCCAAATGGGTGCGGTGTCGGTGCTTGATCGCTGCGCCACTGAATGGGCTGAATACAAACATAAACGCGGTAACAAGCTGAAAAAGCTGATCAATCACCCGAACCTACCAAAAGGGGTGTATTTGTATGGCGGTGTCGGTCGCGGCAAAAGCTTTTTGATGGATTGTTTTTACCAGGCAGTACCGATAGAGCGCAAAACCCGTTTGCATTTTCACGAATTCATGCGCGAAGTACATCGTGAATTGCGTGAATTACAGGGCACCGTCAACCCTTTGGATGAACTCGGCGTGCGTATGGCAAAGCGCTTTAAGCTGATTTGCTTTGATGAATTTCACATAGCCGACATCACAGACGCGATGATTCTGCACCGGCTGCTGATGGCCATGCAACGCAACGACATAGGTTTTGTTACCACATCCAATTTCCGCCCGGATGAGCTATACCCTGACGGCTTGCACCGTGACCGGTTGTTGCCGGCCATTGATTTACTCAATGCCAGCTTGGATGTCGTCAATGTAGACAACGGGGTCGATTACCGGGGAAGAATGCTTGAACAGGCGCAGTTGTACTTAACTCCTTGCAACGAAAACACCGAGGCACTGATGCAGGACACGTTCAACCGTTTGGCAGAGTCCCCGGATCAGGACGGCTTGTTAACCATTGAAGAGCGAAAATTGTGGGCCAAGCGGCGGGCAGGTGGCATGGTCTGGTTTGATTTCAAGGTGTTGTGCGGCGGCCCGCGCTCGCAAAACGATTTTCTGGAGATTGCCAGCCAGTTTCACACGGTGTTTCTGAGCGGCGTGCCCCGAATGGAAGTGCGCATGTCTTCCGAGGCGCGGCGCTTTACCTGGTTGATCGATGTTTTGTATGACAGACGTGTCAAACTGGTGATTCAGGCTGAGGTTGAACCCGAGGCCTTGTACACCGAAGGCCCGATGTCTCACGAATTCCCTCGAACGGCTTCACGCTTGCGTGAAATGCAGTCGGCCGGTTTTTTGGCACTGGGACGCCGTATGGTAGATACTTCATTGACATAAGCATGAACTTGAATATGAAAAAAACGCTGATTCTTTCTGGCTTTTGCCTGGGCATTGCCTTTCCATTGCAAGCTTGGCAGGCCGTCAATACCCCGGTCGTACTTCCCGCTGAGCAAAGCCTGCAAGGCGTTAATGTCGAAGAAGAGCGTACGCGTATCAAAACCGCCCGGGATACAGCTTTAAAAGAATACAAAGACACGGTCAAAGCGTGTTATCAGCAAATCGTGGTGAGCAATTGCAAGATGGACGCTCAGCAGAAAAAAATTGAAATAGACAATGATTTGCGTCGCCAGGAGATTTTGCTTAATGCCTACCAGCGCCAGCAAATTACTGACAAAGCCTTGCAGCGAATTGAAGAAAAACAAAGCGTCGAAAAGCAAATCGATGATGAAGAAAAGCGCATGGAGTTTCGCAATATCTATCTGGACAAGTTACAAGAAAACCTGGATAAAAATGAAAAACACTTGCAGCAACAGGAAGAGATTGAAGCCAACCGCGAAAAGTTTGAAAAACGGATGCAAGAAATCAAGGAACGGCAGCGCAGACAGCAGGAAAAAGCAGCCGAGGTAGCCAAAAAACGCGCTGATTACCAACGCAAATTGGATGAAGCTGAAAAACACCGTCAACAAATCGAAGTCGATGGCGCAAACCGCAAGCAACCACCTGAGCCGCCGATGTCTAAGCCCCGTCCAGAAGACATGCCCAAATGACGGGGGAATGCCTTGTCCGATAGTCTGAGCGATGTAGTGCGGGAAATGTTCACCCCGCAGGGGCCGTTGGCGCGCGCCACCGCCTTTTTTCAACCGAGACAAGGACAAACTGACATGGCCTTGGCCGTTGCCCATACGCTGGAACACGGCGGCTCTCTGGTGGTCGAAGCCGGCACCGGTGTTGGCAAGACATTTGCCTACCTGGTGCCGGCTTTGCTCAGCGGCGAGCGTGTCTTGCTGTCAACCGCCACTAAAACCTTGCAAGACCAATTGTTTGCCCGGGATATTCCCGATGTTTTGAAGGCGCTGGGCCTGCCACTGAAGCTGGCCATGCTCAAAGGTCGGGGCAGTTATTTGTGTCAGCAAAGGCTTGAACTGGTTTTGCAATCGGCCACTTTGCCGGATCGCCAGTCGGTCAAAACCCTGGCGGTAGTGCAGAAATGGTCGCGCACCACAATGAACGGCGATCTGGCCGAGGTGCCGACGTTGGATGAGCGTTCGCCACTGATTCCATTGATCACCTCCAGCCGGGACAACTGCCTCGGCTCGCCGTGTCCCCACTGGCGGGATTGCCACGTTAACCAGGCACGTCGCGAAGCCATGGCCGCCGATGTGGTGGTCATCAACCACCATTTGTTTTTTGCCGACATGGCGGTGCGTGAATCCGGCATGTCCGAACTGCTGCCCACAGTGCGCGTGGTGATTTTTGACGAAGCCCATCAGTTGAACGAAACCGGCATACAGTTTTTGGGCAAGCAGCTTGGCAGCGGCCAACTGCTGGATTTGACGCGGGATGTGCTGACCGCCGGACTGCAACTCGCGCGCGGTCTGGTGGATTGGCAATCGGTCACCGGTGCATTTGAAAAAACCCTACGCGACTGGCGCTTGGTGGTCGGCAAGCAGCCTGCCAATGCCAAACTACGCTGGAACCAGCCGCAACCTCAGGGCCTGGATGAGCAAGACTGGCAACAGGCCTTGCAGGACGTCAAAAATGCCGCCATCAATTTGCAATCAGCCTTGGAAACGGTGATAGATGCTGCACCGGATTTTCAACGTCTGCATGAGCGCTTGGAAGAAGTCACAGGATTGATAGACCATTTTTCCCAAGCCTGCGTTAGCGGTTCTGTGCGCTGGCTGGATGTCGGGGCACAACTGCGTTGCATGGAAGCGCCGCTGGACATTGCAGATGTGGTGCAGAGCAAATTACTCGATTCGCAAGTGCTGACCGTGCCAAACGCAGACCGCGAGCCTGTCGCCTTGCCACGCAGCTGGATTTTCACCTCGGCCACCTTGGGTACGGATGACACTTTGAGCTGGTTCACCGAGCCCTGCGGTTTGCAAAACGCACAGGTATTGCGGGTGCAAAGCCCGTTTGATTATGAAAACCAGGCTTGGATGTATGTGCCGCGCCTCATGGTCTCGCCCAAAGACCCGGGCCACAGCGCGGAAGTTGGAGATTTGTCGCTGTTGGTGGCGCGGGCGCTTGGCGGTCGCACGCTGGTGCTGACCACCACCACCCGTGCTTTGCGGGCCATAGGGGAGCAATTGCAAGCCGCTATCGGCGACAGCGGTGAATTGGTGATTCTGGTGCAAGGTCAACACCCTAAACGCGAAATGATGCAGCGTTTCCGTCAAGCCATAGAGCCCGGCGGGACAGGTACGGTTTTAGTGGCGACAGCCAGTTTCTGGGAAGGATTTGATGTACCCGGCGACGCCTTGCAGGCCGTGGTCATAGATAAGCTGCCGTTTCCTCCGCCGAATGATCCCTTGGTCGAAGCGCGCAGCCAGCGTCTTGAGTCACAAGGGCGCAGTTCTTTCAATGATTATTTTTTGCCCGAAGCGGCAGTGTCTTTGAAACAAGGGGCAGGTCGTTTGATACGCCGTGAATCAGACCGGGGCGCTTTGGTGGTCTGCGATAACCGGTTGGTCAGCACGCCTTATGGACGCAGACTGCTGGCCGGTTTGCCGCCGATGAAGCGCCTGGATCAGTTACCGCAATTGATACAGGCGTTGGAAAGTATCACCAGAACTTAAACCAGCTTTTCTTCTCCACTGGCACCAAAGGTGCCGGCTTGGGAAAGAATTTGCTCTCAGGGAAAGAGGCTTGCAATACCCTTTGTGTGTCGTCACGCAATTGGGTCAAGCCAAGCGCCTGGTAGGACTCGATGAGAATGATCAAAGCAGTCTCGGCGGCTTCGCTGTTGGGGTAGTCGTTCAAGGTGGCCTGGGCACGATTGACCGCTGCAACGTAAGCGCCTTTTTTGTAATAAAACCTGGCAACTTTCAACTCGGACTTGGCCAGCAGGTTGATGATGTGGCGCATGCGCAAAGAGGCGTCTTCCGCGTATTTAGACTGAGGAAAGCGAGTCACCAATTCCCTGTAGGCTTCAAAAGAATCGCGCGCTGCCATTTGGTCGCGTTCTGCCAGATCTTGTTTGAACCATTTGGACATCAGTCCCATGTCGTCATTGAAATTGATGGTGCCTTTGAGATAAAGCGCGTAGTCAACAGCCGGGTTGGCAGGATTGAGCTTAATGAAGCGATCCAGCGTCATCAGGGCACCGATGCGGTCTCCGTTTTTCAATTGCGCATAAGCCTTGTCGAGTTGCGCCTGTTGCGCCAGCACGGTACCGGCCGCGCGGCCTTCCAATTTGTCAAACAAGTTGATGGACTTGTCGTACAAATTGCCGCGCATATTGTCCTTGGCCTCGGCGTAAATTTCCTCCGGCGTCATTTTGGCTGTGGGGTCTTTTTCTTCGGTAGCGCAACCGGCAAGCAACAGACCCGTTAACAAGAAGGATAATGAAATAAATCTCAACACATTGAACCTTAGAACATTGAATTGAACCGATTATCAACGATGCATCCTGACACCCACAGCAATACCCTTTCGCCGATTGCAGCAGAGGTGGACGCCGACGAACTGGATGCCGAGGCAGAAGAACGCCGACTGGAAATCCCGCCGCTTTTACACCGCGAGCGTTTGGACCGCGCGCTGGTGCAGTTAATGCCCGAATTTTCGCGCAATCACCTCAAACACCTGATAGAGCAAGCCTGTGTCAGCAGCAATGCACTGGCAGTACCGATTTCCAAGGTGGCCTACCTGGTCAAGGCGGCCGAAACCATCACCGTGCGTTTGCAGCCGACCGCCATGTCGCAGGCTTATGTGCCGCAGGCCATGCCGCTGGATATTGTGTATGAGGATGCTCACCTGCGCGTGATTCACAAGCCGGTCGGGCTGGTGGTACATCCGGCGCCTGGCAATTGGAGTGGTACCTTGCTCAATGGTTTGCTGGCACTTGACGCATCTGCCGCGCAGGTGCCGCGCGCCGGCATTGTTCACCGCTTGGACAAAGACACCAGTGGTTTGATGGTGGTGGCGCGCACCCGCGCCTGTATGGATGCGCTGGTGCAAATGATTGCCGCACGCGAGGTAGCGCGCGAATACCTGGCCATCAGCCAGCGCCCCTGGCGCGGCGAGGTACACCGTGAAGTTGAATTACCTATTGGGCGAGACCCACGACAGAGGCTGCGCATGGCGGTGGTTGACCTGGAACGCCAATCGGGCAAAACCGCCCACACCAGCCTGGAATGCTTGGACAACAACGACCAGGGCTGCCTGGTGCACTGCACCTTGCATACGGGCCGCACCCACCAGATCCGGGTTCACATGGCAGCCATTGGGCTGCCCTTGCTGGCAGATGGTTTGTACGGCGGCGCGGGCAGCCCGGACATACACCGCCAAGCCTTGCATGCGTTCAGCCTGGCTTTTGCGCACCCTTTCAGTGCGGAATCCCTGTATTTTCAGGTCGCTCTGCCAGCCGACATGCAAGCTGCGTTGGCCGGTATGGGCTTGCACTACCCCCCCTCAGCTAGAATAGCCGGTTGATTTCCCCCGGAATAAGACTATGAACACCCTGGATGCCAAGCGTGTCCTCGAGACGGCTTTGTTGTGCGCCTCCCAGCCCTTACAGGTGCGGGAATTGCGTCAACTGTTTCATGATGAACTAGGCGCTGACACTCTTAAACACCTGCTCGAATCGATACAGCATGATTGGCAGCAGCGCGGGCTTGAACTGGTCAACGTGGCCAGCGGCTGGCGCATGCAAAGCCGACCGGAAATGCGGGATTTTCTCGACCGGCTGCACCCCGAAAAACCGCCTAAATATTCCCGCGCCGCCATGGAAACCCTGGCCATCATTGCTTACCGTCAGCCGGTCACACGCGGTGACATGGAAGACATACGCGGCGTGACGGTGAATTCGCTGGTCATCAAGCAACTCGAAGACCGCGGCTGGGTGGAAGTCATAGGACACCGCGAAACGGTAGGCAGGCCTATGCTTTATGCCACCACGCGCCAGTTTCTGGACGATCTGGGCATTGCCTCGCTGGACCAGTTACCGCCTTTGGAAACCCAAGGCGCGAGCGAAGGATTTTTTGAACAACTGGCGGTGGCTGACGAAGCCGACCCGGCCCAAATGCTCATGTCTTTAGACGCAGACGACACGGACGTCGAGGCGCAGTCTGCGGACTTGCCTTTGACCGACACCACTTCCCAGGAAGTTGACCACCAAGCGGACAAAACTCAGTGACCAAACCCGGTATTCAGTTTGACGAAATAGTCTCCGGCGCCTACGACGATCAGGCGCTAACCCCCGCACATGCTGAGCCCGTCAAACGCGTTCTCAGCGCACAACCCGACACACCCAAACTGCACAAAGTGCTGGCCCAATCCGGGCTGGGCTCGCGCTTGGACATGGAGCAGATGATTGCCGACGGCAAAGTGCTGGTGAATGACGAGCCGGCCCACGTCGGTCAACGCATTCAATACGGCGACCGCATCAAAGTGAATGGCAAACCGCTGTTTGTGCGTATTGAACCGCCGCCGCCACGCGTGATTGCCTACCACAAGCCGGCCGGTGAAATCGTCAGCCGCGATGACCCGCAAAGCCGCCCGACGGTGTTTCGTAAATTGCCGCGTTTACAAACCGGTAAATGGCAATCTGTAGGCCGTCTTGACTTGAATACCGAAGGACTGTTGCTGTTTACCAATTCAGGTGAGCTGGCTAATAAATTGATGCACCCGCGTTTCGGCCTCGAGCGCGAATACGCAGTGCGCGTGCTCGGACATTTGAGCAATATCGAAAAAGCCAAGCTTTTAGAAGGCGTGCAACTGGACGACGGGGAAGCGCGTTTCGGCAGCCTGGAGGAGGGCGGCGGCGAGGGTGCCAATTGCTGGTACCGGGTAACGATCCAAGAAGGCCGTAATAGGGAAGTGCGACGCATGTTGGAGGCGGTAGGTCATGCGGTCAGCCGGCTGATTCGCATACGCTACGGAAAAATGTTACTGCCGCGCGGCTTGAAACGCGGAGAATGCATGGAACTCGACGGTGCCGACACCGAGCAGTTGATCCGCAGCGCCGGGTTGGGCCGGGTGTCTGCCAAAACTGCCGGCGTACGCCAATCCACGCCCGCACCCGCCCCGGCGCGTAAAACCCGTTCGAACAACCCGGTTGCCGCAGCCAAACCCGATTTCATCGGCGCCGACAGCCTGTCAAGACAGCGGCGCGACCAAAAAACACAAGCCTCACGTAAAAAGGCTTTACCGCGCAGGGCTAAAATCAGCTGATATTGGCTATTCGCCATTATTTTTGTCAACTTTCTGGAAACTTTTCTCATGGCTATCGAACGCACACTCTCCATCATCAAACCCGACGCAGTCGCCAAAAACGTCATCGGCCAAATCTACAGCCGCTTTGAAGGCGCTGGCTTGAAAATCATCGCTTCGCGCATGGCGCATCTCAGCCGTGGCGAAGCCGAAGCTTTTTACGGTGTTCACAAAGCGCGTCCTTTCTTCAAAGACTTAGTCGATTTCATGATCTCCGGCCCGGTCATGATTCAAGTGCTGGAAGGCGAAAACGCCATCCTGACAAACCGCGATCTGATGGGCGCTACCGATCCGAAAAAGGCCGACAAAGGCACCATCCGCGCTGACTTTGCCGACAGCATCGACGCGAATGCGGTGCACGGCTCTGACGGCCCTGAAACCGCAGCGCACGAAATCGGCTTTTTCTTTGCCGGCCTGAACGTTTTCAACCGTTGATGGCGGCTCGCCCCGCCTGCCCATGAAAACCAATCTGCTGGATTTCGATCTCGACGGTTTGGTGGCCTGGTGCCAGGCGCAGGGCGAAAAAAAATTCCGCGCAGTTCAATTGTTCCGCTGGATACACCACAAAGGTGTGTCCGACTTCGGGCAAATGACCGATCTGGCGCAAAGCCTGCGCCTGATGTTGCAAGACAAGGCCGAGGTTCGCGCCTTGCCGGTTGTCTCGCGTCACAACTCTGCCGACGGCACCATCAAATGGATGTTTGATGTCGGCCAGGGCAACGCCATAGAAACCGTTTTCATTCCTGAAACCGACCGGGGCACCCTGTGCATTTCCTCGCAAGCTGGTTGTGCCGTGGGATGCCCGTTTTGCTCCACCGGCGCACAAGGCTTTAGCCGCAATCTCAGCACCGCAGAGATACTTGCTCAACTGTGGTTTGCAGAAACCACTTTGCGCCGCGAATTCAATACAGATGAACGCGTTATCTCCAACGTGGTGATGATGGGCATGGGCGAACCGCTGCAAAACTACAGTGCGCTGGTGCCAGCGCTCAAAACCATGCTCGACGACCACGCTTACGGCATGTCGCGCCGACGGGTTACCGTGTCCACCTCCGGTGTGGTTCCCATGATCGAGCGACTCAGCCAAGACTGCCCGGTGGCTTTAGCGGTTTCCTTGCATGCGCCGGACGATGTTTTGCGCGACCGCCTGGTTCCGCTGAATCAGAAATACCCGCTGGCTGAGCTGTTGCAAGCCTGCCGCGACTATCTGGCTTATGCGCCGCGCGACTTCATCACATTCGAATATTGCATGCTCGATGGCGTGAACGACTCTGATGTGCAAGCAAGCGCACTGGTGGCGCTGGTGCGCCCGTTGCACGGCGAACCGCTGCCTTGCAAATTCAACCTCATCCCCTTCAATCCGTTTCCGGCCTCGGGCCTGTTGCGCTCAACGCCGGAGCGGGTCAAGGCATTTGCCTCGGTGCTGTCGGACGCAGGCATCATCACTACCATCCGCAAAACGCGCGGCGATGACATCGCTGCGGCCTGCGGACAGTTGGCAGGAGACATTCAAGACCGCACAGACATTGCGGGTAGACGCGCCAAAACCATACGTATACACGCCTGATTACGGCAAAATCTAGTCATGAATCAACCAATTCCTTTCTCCAAGCCGCATCGTCACCGCAGTCTGCAAGCGCGCATCAGCTGGGGCGAACAAGTGGTCACCGTTGGCGGCGACGCACCTGTGCGCGTGCAGTCCATGACCAACACAGACACGGCGGACGCCATAGGTACGGCTATTCAGGTCAAAGAGTTGGCGTTGGCCGGTTCGGAGTTGGTGCGCATCACCGTAGACACACCCGAATCCGCAAAAGCTGTACCTTATATCCGTGAACAGTTGGACAAAATGGGCGTGCATGTGCCGCTCATCGGCGACTTTCATTACAACGGCCACCGTTTACTGACCGAGTTTCCGGACTGCGCCAAGGCCTTGTCCAAATACCGCATCAACCCCGGCAACGTCGGCAAAGGCGACAAGCACGACAAACAGTTTGCCCAGATGATTGAAGCCGCCGTACGCTACAACAAGGCGGTACGCATAGGCGTGAACTGGGGCAGCTTGGACCAGGAACTGTTGGCCCGCTTGATGGACGACAACGCTGTGCGCAGCAACCCTTGGGATGCCAAGCAGGTGATGTACCAGGCGCTGGTCACTTCCGCATTGGAGTCCGCAGAATTGGCCGAACGCCTGGGTTTGGCCCGCGAGCAAATCATCCTCAGTTGCAAAATGAGCGGCGTGCAGGATTTGATCGCGGTCTACCGCGAACTCGCCCGCTGTACCGACCATCCTTTGCACCTGGGCTTGACCGAAGCCGGTATGGCCACCAAAGGCACGGCAGCTTCAAGCGTGGCTCTGGGCGTGTTGTTGCAAGAGGGCATAGGCGACACCATCCGAGTGTCCTTGACACCGCAACCCGGCGAAGCCCGCACGCAAGAGGTGTTGATTGCCACGGAAATCATCCAAGCGCTGGGCTTGCGCAGTTTTGTGCCCAGCGTGACCGCCTGCCCTGGCTGCGGTCGCACCACCAGCACCACCTTTCAGGAACTCGCCATGCAAATTGACGACTACCTGCGCTACCAGATGCCGGTGTGGCGCAAACAATTCCCCGGTGTGGAAAACCTCAAAGTTGCGGTCATGGGTTGTATCGTCAATGGCCCCGGCGAAAGCAAACATGCCGACGTCGGCATCAGCCTGCCGGGTAATGGCGAAGCCCCGGCTGCGCCGGTGTTTATTGACGGCGAAAAAGCCGTCACCTTGCGCGGCGACAATATCGCCAAAGAATTCCACGACATCGTCGAAAATTACGTACACAAGAAATATGCGGTCAAGGCCTGAGTGCTGACTGCTGCTGAAAACCATGGCTGATAAATTAACCGCCGTCAAAGGCATGAACGACATATTGCCGCCCGAGTCTGCGCGCTGGGAGGCATTGGAAACCGCTGTGCGCGATGTCATGCGACTGCATGCCTACCGCAATATTCGCACCCCCATTGTTGAGCCCACTGCTTTGTTTGTGCGGGGCTTGGGAGAAGTCACCGACATCGTTGAAAAGGAAATGTATTCCTTTGAAGACCGCTTGAACGGCGAGCAATTGACGCTGCGTCCCGAGTCCACCGCCGGTGTGGTGCGCGCGGTCGTCGAGCACAACCTGTTGTACGAAGGCGGCAAGCGCTTGTATTACATGGGGCCTATGTTCCGCCACGAACGCCCGCAACGCGGCCGCTACCGGCAGTTTCACCAGATAGGCGCTGAAGCCCTGGGTTTTGGCGGTGCTGAGGTGGACGCCGAGTTGATTTTGCTGGCCTGCGCTTTATGGCAAGCCATAGGTTTGCAGGACGTGCGGCTCGAGCTCAACAGCTTAGGTCAACCGCCCGAGCGTTTGCAACACCGTGCCGCCTTGATCGCCTATTTTGAGCAACACGCCGACCAGTTGGACGAAGACGCCAAACGTCGTTTGCACACCAACCCTTTGCGTATATTGGATAGCAAAAACTCGGCGATGAAAGCCTTGAACGAAGCCGCGCCCAAGCTGCTGGACTTTCTAGGCGCTGAGAGCCTGGCGCATTTCAATGCAGTACGCGCCATTTTGGATGCCAACGGCGTGGCCTACAGCATCAACCCGCGACTGGTTCGCGGCATGGACTATTACAACCTCACCGTGTTTGAGTTCATCACCGAACGGCTTGGCTCACAAGGCACGGTCTGCGGCGGCGGTCGCTACGATTACCTGATAGGCGAAATCGGCGGCAAGCACGCCCCGGCAGTCGGTTGGGCGCTGGGTGTTGAACGCGTGCTTGAGTTGCTCAAAGAGCAGGGCAGCGCCTCTCCTGAAGTTGCGCCAGATGCCTACGCCATCATTCCAGATGCAGACTCCTTGCCCTTGGTCACACCGGTGCTGCAAACTTTGCGCAACATGGGTGTTTCTGTGCAAATGCATGCCCCTGCGGATTCCACAGGCGGCATGGGCAGCATGAAGTCTCAGTTCAAGAAAGCCGACGCCAGCGGAGCGCGTTTTGCACTCATCTTCGGCCCGGACGAACTGGCGCAGCAACTGGTGACTGTGAAGGCCTTGCGTGACGGCGAGGGCGCACAACGCACCGAAGCACTCGAACAGATTAGCGGTTGGGGCCACAGCCTACAATCACCTCTTTGACCACAGTCCATCTGGAAACGCATGTCTACGCCTCTTGACCTTGAAGAACAAGAACAACTTGACCAGTTCAAACATTTCTGGAACCGCTGGGGCAGCCTGATCACCGGCTTGCTCACCGTTGTTTTATTGATTTATGCAGGCTGGAACGGCTGGAATTACTGGCAGCAGCGCCAGGCCACGCAAGCCGCAGTTTTGTACGACACTTTCGAAAAGTCCGTGCGCGAAAAAGACGACGCTTTGATGGCCCGTTCTTTGTCCGATTTGCAAGACCAGTTCGCCCGTTCAATCGTCACCCAACAAGCCGCCTTGCTGGCTGCCCGCATTTATGCTGACAAAAACCAGTTGCCTGAAGTTGAAAAATCCTTGCAATGGGTGATCACGCAAGACCGCGATCCCGGTTTCGTTGCAGTTGCGCGTTTACGTTTATCTGCCTTGGAAATTGAGCGCAAAAATCTGGACAAGGCAGTCGCCCTGGTTCAGGGGCAAAAAGCGCCTGCCGGTTTTCAACCCTTGTTTGAAGACCGCCTGGGGGACATCGCCGTGTTGCAAAAGAAAAATGATGACGCGAAAACGCATTTCCTGGCAGCCTGGAAAGGCATGGAGGAAACCAATGAATACCGCCGCCTGATAGAGATCAAGCTGGCTGCATTGGGCGTCAATCCCAAAGAATCAGGCTCATGAAGTTCAGCTCGCGTCAGTCCCTTGTCTTGATTGTTTGGGCAAGTAGCCTCATTTTTCTAACAGGCTGTGGCTCCGGTTCACCCAGACCGGTTGCGCCACCTATAGGCGAGGTCAAAGTACTTCAGCCAATCAAGCCGTCATGGACGCTAAAGTTATCCGCGCCTGTTCAGTTGACCCAGAGTTTGCAAGTCATCAACCAGAAAGTTGCCGTGTCGGGTGCTACCGGACAGGTCACACTGGTCGATTTGAGCCAGGGTAAACCGGTTTGGCAAATCGATGTTGGCAAACCGCTGCAAACTGGCGCCGGTTTTGACGGTGACAGCGTCGCCGTGGTCAGCGTTGGCAACGAACTTACGCTCGTGCAGGATGGTAAACAAATCTGGCAAAAACGATTGCCTGCGCAATCTTTTACCAACCCGGTGTTAGCAGGTGAACGTGTTTTTGTTTTGTTGGCCGACCGCTCTGTGGTGGCTTTTGACAAAGCCGACGGCAAGCGTCTGTGGACACAACAACGCCCCGGCGAACCCCTGGTGCTTAAGCAAAACGGCGTCTTACTTCCTTTTCAGAACACCTTGCTGGCCAGCCTGGGCGGTCGTTTCGTATCCCTCAATCCGGACAATGGTCAGGTGCTTTGGGATGTCGGTATTGCCAATCCGCGCGGGCTGAACGACCTTGAGCGCTTGGTTGATCTGGTCGGCACCGCTTCGCGCTTCAACAACACCGTGTGCGTGCGTGCCTTTCAGGCGCAACTTGGTTGTGTGAATGCTGTCCGGGGTTCGCTGATTTGGAGCCGGGCTTCAGTCGGCACCAAAGGTATCAGCGGCGACGAAACCACCCTGGTGGGTGCCGAATCCAATGGCGTGGTGCGAGCCTGGAACCGTGGCAATGGCGAAAGACTCTGGGACACTGACCGGCTTAAATACCGTGACCTGAGTCAACCCTTATGGACCTCCAAAGGCGTGGTCATTACCGATGAAGGCGGCTGGTTGTATGTGCTGTCCGGCAAAGACGGCAGCCTGCTTAACCGACTGCAAACCCCCGCCACGGGGTTTGCTTCTGCCCCGACCGCCTTGGATAACGGAAGCTTTGTGGTTCTTGCCCGCAATGGTCTGTTGCTGGCCTACCAACTGCCCTGAGCGGCGGGAAATTCTGTGAAACCTGTACTGGCCATTGTTGGCCGTCCCAATGTCGGTAAATCAACGCTGTTTAACCGCATCACCAAAACCCGCGACGCCATCGTCGCCGACTATGCAGGATTGACGCGCGACAGGCACTACGGCAATGCCAAACACGGCAAGCACGAGTTCATCGTGATTGACACCGGTGGTTTCGAGCCAGATGCCGAAAGCGGCATCTTCAAGGAAATGGCCAAACAAACCCGCCAGGCTGTGGCCGAGTCAGATGTCGTCATTTTTGTCGTTGATGCCCGTGAAGGTGTGTCGGCGCAAGACCACGACATTGGCAATTACCTGCGCAGATTAGGCAAGCCCTGCCTGCTGGTGGCCAACAAGGCTGAAGGCATGCAAAACGGCGTCAAGTTGGGCGAGTTTTTTGAACTTGGCCTGGGCGAGGTCATGCCTGTGTCGGCCTCTCACGGCCAGGGCATACGCAGCATGATTGAGGCGGCCCTCGAACCCTTGCATTTGCCCGACGAGGACGAGGAAGAACTGGACGACGGCACCCTGAAGCCCATGAAGCTGGCCGTGGTCGGCCGCCCTAACGTCGGCAAATCCACGCTGATTAACACTTGGCTGGGCGAAGAAAGGCTCGTGGCCTTTGATCTGCCGGGTACCACCCGGGACGCCATCAGCATTCCCTTTGAGCGCAACGGCCAGCAGTTTGAATTGATAGACACCGCCGGTCTGCGCCGGCGCGGCAAAGTGTTTGAGGCGATAGAAAAATTTTCTGTGGTCAAAACCTTGCAGGCGATTGAATCCGCCAACGTGGCTCTGCTTTTGCTCGACGCCACCCAGGGCGTGACCGACCAGGACGCGCACATTGCAGGCTACATCCTTGAGACCGGTCGCGCAGTGGTGCTGGCAGTCAATAAATGGGACGCGGTCGACGCTTACCAGCGCGAATTGCTGGCACGCTCGATTGAAAGCAGGCTCGCTTTTTTGAAATTTGCCAAGCTCCACCATATTTCAGCCGCCAAGCGTCAGGGCTTGGGCCCGGTGTGGCTGTCCATTGCCCAAGCGCATCAATCGGCCATGTGCAAAATGTCTACGCCTGTGCTCACGCGCCTGTTACTTGAGGCGGTGCAGTTTCAGGCACCCAAGCGTGGCGGCATGTTCAGACCCAAATTGCGTTATGCCCATCAAGGCGGTATGAATCCACCGGTCATTGTGGTGCACGGCAACTCGCTGGAACACGTCACCGATTCCTATAAACGCTACCTAGAAGGGCGTTTTCGCAAGGCTTTCTCCCTTGAAGGCACGCCGCTGCGCATTGAAATGAAAACCTCGACCAATCCTTATACGGATAAAGATTGAGTAGCAACCCGTTACAAACCCCGGCTATTTCAGCTGTGGTATGTTATGAACTTCCTCATCAAACACGGAGAATATCGTGAATCAAAAAGGGCAACTTCTACAAGACCCGTTCCTCAACATACTGCGCAAAGAGCATGTGCCTGTGTCCATTTATTTGGTCAACGGCATCAAGTTACAAGGCCAGATCGAGTCGTTTGACCAGTACGTCGTTTTGCTGCGAAATACCGTGACGCAAATGGTGTACAAGCACGCGATTTCCACCATTGTCCCCGGCCGCCCGGTGAATTTCGCCCAGGCCGATGGCGTTGAATCTGCTGATTAATGCTTTGATATTCAACCCCTTTATCCAATCCGTTGACGAATACTGACCAAGCTCCCCTGGCCACGGCGTTGCTGATTGGCGTCGATTTCGGTTTACCGCATTTCGATAAAGAACTCGATGAATTGGCCCAACTCGCCTTGAGCGCCGGTCTTGAGCCTGTGGCCCGCTTAACCTGTAATCGCAAAGCACCTGACGCCGCTTTGTTCGTTGGTTCCGGCAAAGCCGAGGAAATCAAAGAACTTGCTTTGTTACACGGCGCCACAGAGGTGTTGTTTGACCAATCGCTGTCCCCGGCACAGCAACGCAACTTAGAGCGTCACCTGGGCTTGCCGGTGAATGACCGCACCATGTTGATTCTGCAAATTTTCGCCCAGCGCGCCCGCAGCCACGAAGGCAAATTGCAGGTGGAGCTGGCGCGCTTGCAGTACCTCAGCACCCGGCTGGTCAGGCGCTGGTCCCACCTTGAACGCCAGCGCGGCGGTATCGGCAACCGCGGTGGCCCCGGTGAAACCCAAATCGAACTCGACAAACGCATGATCGGCGAATCAATCAAACGCACCAAAGAACGTTTGTCCAAAGTCAAACGCCAGCGCAATACCCAGCGCAAGCAGCGCCAGCGCAACCAGGTGTTCAACGTGTCTCTGGTCGGCTATACCAATGCGGGCAAATCCACCTTGTTCAACGCCCTGGTCAAGGCGCGCGCTTATGCTGCCGATCAACTTTTCGCCACGCTGGACACCACCACACGACAGCTGTATTTGCCGCACGACGGCGGCGGTGGCAGCCATTTGTCCTTGTCTGATACGGTTGGCTTTATCCGCGACCTGCCGCACGGATTGGTCGATGCGTTTGAAGCCACCTTGCAGGAAGCCACCTCGGCCGATTTGCTGTTGCACTTGGTGGACGCCTCACACCCCGGTTACCCGGAGCAAATCGAACAAGTCATGTCGGTGCTGAAAGATATAGGCGCCAGCGAAGTGCCTCAGTGGCTGGTGTTCAACAAAATCGATGCATTGCCCCCGGAACAACTGCCGCGCCTGATGCAGGACATGTACCTGTACGATGGCTTGGCTATTCCCCGCATTTTCCTGAGTGCGAGCACCGGTTTGAATCTGGACAGCCTGCGCCAGCGTTTGCTGCAGCACGCTCAGCAACACACCGATGAACGCTTAACCCTTCTTCCCGCTGATGAACCTGTATGAAGAATCAGCGCCCTTTGCCGCTTTAGGCACAATACCGTCTTGCAACATTTTTTGACCGATTGCACATGAACAATAAAACTCGGGCTTGGCCCACGACAAACTGGTTATCCCACCTGCAGTGGTTTGTCCTTTGGATGCGTTCGGTTTGCGTCGCCGTTTGGCTGCGCCTTCTGGGTATGTTTAATTTGAATGATGGCCGCTGGGGCCGTGGCGAAGACCAACCGCACAATACCGCGAACGGTTCAGATCCCGGGCAACCCACACCTCCTCCTGAAGGCAACCGCCGTCCGCCGCCTTCGAAAGGTCCGCCTGATTTGGACGAACTCTGGCAGGATTTGAACCGCAAACTCGGTCAATTGTTCGGCGGCAAAGGCGGGCCCGGCGGCAGCCCTCCGGGCTCAGGCGGAGGTTTTCAGCCTCCGTTTAAAAACGCCGGTTTAGGTGTGGGCCTGGTAGCAGGCGTGTTGGCGCTGATCTGGCTGGCGACCGGTTTTTTCATCGTGCAAGAGGGTCAGCAAGCCGTTATCACCCAGTTCGGCCGTTACCACAGCACTGCGGGCGCCGGTTTCAACTGGCGCATGCCCTACCCGATTCAGCGCCACGAAGTAGTGTTTGTCACGCAGATTCGATCATTGGACATCGGACGCGATACCGTCATCAAGGCCACCGGTTTGCGCGAATCGGCTATGTTGACCGAAGACGAGAACATTGTCGAAATCAAATTCGCTGTGCAATACCGCTTAACCGATGCGCGCGCTTATTTGTTTGAAAGCAAAAACCCGACGGACGCGGTGATGCAAGCGGCCGAAACAGCGGTGCGTGAAGTGGTTGGCAAGATGCGCATGGATGCGGCTTTGTCGGAAGACCGTGAGCAAATCGCCCCCCGTGTTCGCAAAATCATGCAAACCATACTCGACCGTTACAACGTCGGTATCGAAGTGGTCGGTATCAACTTGCAGCAAGGCGGTGTGCGTCCGCCCGAGCAGGTGCAAGCCGCGTTTGACGATGTGCTCAAAGCCGGTCAGGAACGCGAACGTGCCAAAAACGAAGCAGAAGCCTATGCCAATGACGTGATTCCCCGCGCTGTCGGTTCCGCCTCGCGCCTCAAACAAGAAGCCGATGCCTACAAGTCCCGCATCGTGGCGCAGGCGCAAGGTGATGCTCAACGTTTCCGATCGCTCTACAGCGAATACCAGAAAGCCCCGCAAGTCACCCGCGACCGTTTGTACATCAATGCAATGAAAGAGATGTACAGCAACGTTACCAAGGTGCTGGTGGAGACCCGACAGGGCTCCAACATGCTGTACCTGCCGCTTGACAAGATCATGCAAATGAACGGCGTGAATGCGGTGGAGGCCCCCCTGCTGCCCCCGCCCTCCAGTGACTCTTCTTCATCCGGCGCTTTGCCTGTTGCCCCTGGCGGCGACATCAGAGGACGTGACAGCCGCCAACGTGACCGCGACCTACGCTAAGGTGATATCGATATGAACAAAATAGGTTTTTACATTTCCACCCTGTTGCTGGCGTTGCTGATTTTCAGTTCCACCATTTTTGTAGTAGACCAACGCCAGTTCGGTGTGGTTTATTCATTGGGTCAGATCAAAAAAGTCATCACTGAGCCCGGTCTGAATTTCAAACTTCCGCCGCCGCTGCAAAACGTGAACTTCATTGACAAGCGCTTGCTGACCCTTGACAACGTTGACTCCGAACCCATGCTCACTGCTGAGAAGCAGCGCATGGTGATTGACTGGTACGTGCGCTGGCGCATTTCCGATCCGTCACAGTACATCCGCAACGTCGGTCTGGATGAAAAAGCCGGGGCACAGCAACTCACCCGCGTTGTTCGCAATGCTTTCCAAGAAGAAATTAATAAACGAACCGTCAAAGATCTGCTGTCACTCAAGCGTGAGGATTTGATGGTGGACGTGAAACGCGAAGTGATCGAAATCGTCAAAGGCTCAAACCCGTGGGGTATTGACGTGGTTGACGTGCGCATCACTCGCGCAGATTATGTGGACACCATCACCGAGTCTGTGTATCGCCGCATGGAAGCCGAGCGCAAACGCGTGGCCAATGAATTGCGTTCTACCGGTGGGGCCGAGGGAGAAAAAATCCGTGCCGATGCCGATCGCCAGCGCGAAGTCACATTGGCGAACGCCTACCGTGACGCTCAGAAAATAAAGGGCGAGGGCGATGCTGAAGCTGCACGTTTGTATGCCGATGCCTTTGGTAAAGACGCTCAGTTTGCGCAGTTCTACCAAAGCATTGAAGCGTACAAATCCAGTTTCAATAAAAAATCCGATGTCATGGTGTTAGACCCTAGCAGCGATTTCTTCAAGGCCATGCGCGGCAGCGGATCGTCTGCGCCCGCCAAGAAATAAGCGCTTGCACTAGCTCATGGACAGCCACAGTGTGTGGACTGCAGTTGCACTGGTCTTGATTGTCGAGGGCTTGCTGCCGTTTATATCTCCGCGCACTTGGCGTCAGACTTTTTTGCAATTGATGCAATTGAATGACGGCCAGATCCGCTTTATCGGACTGGGCTGCGTCCTGATAGGAATACTTCTTTTGGAATGGTTGTTGTGATGCTGTCGCCTGTTGGCAGCCGCGACCGGCATGCGGCTGTCACAGACCGGTAGAATCTCTTTTTTAACAGCACTTCACACTCATGGCTGCCTGGGTTTTGCCGGATCATATTGCGGACGTTTTGCCTTCAGAGGCCCGGCACATCGAAGAATTACGTCGATTGTGCCTGGACACGGCCAGAGGCTTTGGCTATGAGCTTGTCATGCCGCCTTTGCTAGAGCATGTCGATTCCTTGCTGTCTGCCCCCGGCAGCGCGCAGGATTTGCAAACTTTCAAAATGGTGGATCAGTTAAGCGGCCGCAGTCTGGGCTTGCGCATAGACACCACCCCACAGGTCGCCCGCATAGACGCGCATTTGCTCAACCGCAGCGGAGTCACCCGGCTTTGTTATTGCGGCCCGGTGGTACACACCCTGCCTGCCAGCCCTTATGCCACCCGCGAGCCCTTGCAGTTCGGCGCTGAAATATACGGCCACACCGGCCTTGAAGCCGATCTGGAAATACTTCAACTGGCCTTGCAAAGCCTGCGTACCGCCGGACTTGCAGATTTCCATGTTGACCTGAGTGATGCACGCATTCTTCCCGCATTGCTTAAAGGTCATGCGCTCAGCCCTGAAATGTCGGCAACCATCAGCAATGCCTTGTCGCATAAAAATGTCAGCGGCATGCGCGAACTTGGAAAGCATTTGCCCCAGCCGCTTGCCAAAGCTTTGCAGGCGCTGGTGCAGATGTATGGTGATATCAGCGTTCTCGCACAAGCCAGGCAAGAGTTTTCAAAGTGGCCTGAAGTGGTGCATGCCTTAGATCAGCTTGAATGGCTGGCCTCGCATGTCAAGCATCCGGTCAGCATTGACCTGGCCGATTTGCGCGGTTTTGCTTATTACAGCGGCCCGCGTTTTTCGGTGTTCGTGCCTGAAACCAGCGATGCATTGGCGCGCGGTGGCCGCTATGACGAAGTCGGTGCTGTGTTCGGCCGCAAACGGCCGGCCGCTGGTTTCAGCATGGATATCAAAGCACTGGTCAGCTTGCTGGCACACCCGCAACCCCAAGCGGCGATACGCGCCCCCTGGGGCGAGGACGAGGCGCTCAGCCAGACCATTGCGCAATTGAGGTCACAAGGCCATACGGTGGTCTGTATGTTGCCGGGTCACGAAAGTGAAGTTGACGAATTTCACTGCGACCGTGAATTGTTTGAACACCAGGGCAAATGGACTTTGCGCCCCTTGAAAACCAACTGAGACAAAGACGATAAAGCTATGAGTACCAAGCAGGCAAGACACGTGGTGGTGGTTGGCACCCAATGGGGTGACGAGGGCAAGGGCAAGCTTGTCGACTGGCTGACTGAGCGCGCGCGAGGCGTGGTGCGTTTTCAAGGCGGTCATAACGCTGGCCACACCCTGGTCATTAACGGCGTCAAAACTGCTTTGCATTTGATCCCCAGCGGTATCATGCGTCCCGGTATCCGCTGCTACATAGGCAACGGGGTGGTCTTGTCGGCCGGCAAACTGTTTGAAGAGATTGAAGGCTTGGAAAAAGCCGGTGTCGAAGTGCGTTCGCGCCTGCGTATCAGCGAAGCCTGCCCCTTGATCTTGCCTTTTCATGCAGCCGTTGATGTGGCACGTGAAGCCGCACGCGAGCAGGGCGGCGCAGAGAAAATCGGCACCACCGGTCGCGGCATCGGCCCGGCCTATGAAGACAAAATCGCCCGGCGTGCCTTGCGGGTTCAGGATTTGAAATACCCCGATCGTTTTGCGGCTAAATTGCGTGAATTACTGACGCTGCATAACCATGTGTTGACGACGTTTCTGGGTTCGCGCAGCTTTTCTTTCGGCGATGCCTTAACCCCTTATGTCCACAACGGTGAAGTGCAGTTTCAACCGGTGTACGACGAAGCCATGCGGCATGCCGCTTTGCTCAAACCCATGATGGCCGATGTGTCGCGCGAGTTGAACGACGCACACACCGCCGGTTCAAATCTTCTGTTTGAAGGCGCGCAAGGTACTTTGCTGGATGTGGATCACGGCACCTACCCGTTTGTCACCTCCAGCAATTGCGTGGCCGGCAATGCTGCCGCCGGTTCAGGTGTAGGCCCCGGCTTTTTGCATTACATCCTTGGCATCACCAAAGCCTATTGCACGCGTGTAGGCGGCGGTCCTTTCCCTACTGAACTCGATTGGGCGGTAGAGGGCACTCCGGGCTGGCACATGAGCACGGTCGGGGCTGAAAAAGGCACAACCACGGGCCGTTACCGCCGTTGCGGCTGGTTTGATGCGGCATTGCTCAAACGCAGCGCACAAGTCAATGGGTTGAGCGGTTTGTGCATCACCAAGCTGGATGTGCTCGACGGTTTGAGCGAACTCAAGCTGTGTACCGGCTACGAGTTGCACGGCGTACACACAGACATCCTGCCCAACGGTGCAGAAGACATTGCCGATTGCCGGCCGGTGTACGAAACCATGTCCGGTTGGAGCGTGAGTACGGTGGGCATCACCGATTACCACAAGCTGCCGCCTGAAGCGCAGGCTTATCTCAAGCGCATTGAAGAAGTCACCGGCGTTCCTATCCACATGATTTCCACCAGCCCGGACAGGGATCACACCATCCTGATCCGTGACCCGTTTCAACCTTGAACTGCGAGCATTGCCATGCTGACTGAAGATGGAAAACATTTGTACGTGTCCTACGACGAGTACAACAACCTGCTCGAAAAACTGGCCATCAAAATCCACCAATCAGGCTGGGAGTTCGACACTATTTTGTGTCTGGCTCGCGGCGGTATGCGCCCCGGCGATGTGTTGTCCCGCATATTTAACAAACCGCTGGCCATCATGTCCACCAGTTCTTACCGCTCCGAAGGCGGCACCGTGCAAGGCCATTTGGACATAGCCAGGTACATCACCACACCTCAGGGCGAAATTGCCGGGCGCGTGCTGCTGGTCGATGACCTGGCCGATTCCGGCCATACCTTGAGCGCTGTGATGGACTTGTTGAAAAACAATTACGCACCTATCACCGAGTTGCGCAGTGCAGTCATCTGGACCAAAGGTGTGTCTGCTTTCACCCCCGATTTTTCAGTCGAATACCTGTCAACCAACCCTTGGATACACCAGCCTTTCGAGGCCTACGACACCATGCGTCCTTTGCAGTTGCTGGAGAAATGGCGGGTTTGAGGCATGAAGCCTGATACCGCGCTCATACACCACGATTACCAGCCGCCTGGGGATTTCGCGTCCCCGCAAATAGCCGTCCATAAAGCGTCTTCCGTGTTTTTTCCGAATGTCAAAGCCATGCGCGAGCGCAACTGGCTGGACAAAACCGGCTATACCTACGGTTTGCACGGTACGCCGACGACATTCACGCTGGAAGAAAGAATTTGCCAACTCGAAGGCGCAAAGCATTGCGTCTTGCTGCCAAGCGGTTTGGCGGCTTTGGCGCAGGTGAATCTGGCTTTGCTGAAAACCGGCGACGGTATTTTGATTCCGGACAATGCTTACGGACCTTTGAAATCTCTGGCAGAAGGTGAATTGCAGCAGTGGGGCATCAGCCACCGGTATTACGACCCCATGGAACCGCAGTCGCTGGCCGACAACCTACAAGCTGACACGCGTCTGGTCTGGCTGGAAGCGCCCGGCTCTGTGACTTTGGAATTTCCTGATTTGCCTGCACTGGTGAAGCTTTGCAGCGACAAACAAGTGCTCACAGCCTTGGACAACACCTGGGGTGCCGGTGTGGCATTCCAGCCCTTTGATTTATTGCCTCAGATGGCCGGTAGCCGGCTCGGCGTCGATGTTTGCGTGCATGCTCTGACCAAATACCCCAGTGGCGGCGGCGATGTACTGATGGGCAGCGTCACCACTTGCAGCGATGAATTGGCGCGCAGTTTAAAGCTCAGTCATATGCGCCTGGGATTTGGTGTGGCCGGCAATGATGCAGAGCTGGTGTTGCGGTCTTTGCCAAGCATAGGATTGCGTTACAAAACGCAAGATGAGACATGCCGCAAACTGGCCGGATGGTGTTTACAACAGACCGCTTTTGCCCAAGTTTTGCACCCTGCGATTGTTGCTTCGCCAGGTCATGCGCATTGGCGGGATTTGTGTGCCGGTGGTGTCGCTGCTGACGCTGAGGTGCACAGTGGCGGGGCAGCGGCCAGCTTGCTGAGTCTGCGTTTTGATCCCGGGTTCAGTCAGGCGCAGATAGACCGCTTTTGCAACTCACTCAAGCTGTTCAAGCTGGGCTTTAGCTGGGCCGGGCCTGTCAGTCTGGTGGTTCCCTACGATTTGAAAAAAATGCGCCAGTACGCGCCTGCTGAACTGCTGCAAGCCGGCTTTGTGCGCCTCGCTATCGGACTTGAATCGGCTGAAGACTTGATCGCAGACCTGTCGCAAGCCTTGTCCTCCATGGGCTGACTCAGCGGCTATCAACTGAATTCTTTCAGACAGCGTTTTTTTATTCGAATTGCGCCGCGAGCTTTTCTGCCAAGGCTTGCATGGAAGCCGCATGTCTGTCTGCCAACGGTGCTGCCGTAGCTTGCGGGTAACGCACAAAATTGCGGGCTACAGATTTGGCATAAGTCGGGTCGTAATGGTTTATCAACAAGTCTCGCACCACTTGCTCTACCTCTCCGCTAACCAACTGTTGCTGCCATGCGTTCACCACGTTTTTCCCTTTCAATTCGGTCAACATCGACAGCCGCTCGCTGAACAAACCAAGGTCATCTGCGAAAAAAGCGTAGTCGTCTAGCAGCAATTTCACGCGTTCATCGTCACTCAGTTGCAGATCGATACACGGGCTTTGCCGCATCACATCCATCAAAGACTGAGGCACCGCCAGATTACCGACTTTCTTGCTTTCGGCCTCGACGAACACGGTGCGCTGCGGGTCAAAACTGCGTAATTTGTCCCACACCAGCGTATCGAAATGCTTTTGACTGGGCTGCGGCTGCCCCGGAATACGCCCCAGCACCGAACTGCGGTGCTTCGCCAGATCTTCCAAATCGAGTACCTGAGCCCCTGAATGGGAAAGCGCTTGAAGTAAACGTGTTTTGCCTGAGCCTGTAGGGCCGGTGATGACTTGGAAATGAAGCAAAGGAGACAGTCGCGCAATGTCTTGGATCATTTCAGCGCGAAATGCTTTGTAGCCGCCTTCAATCAACCAGACCCTAAAGCCAATCTGACCCAGCACCAGCGCCAGCGAGCCGCTGCGTTTGCCGCCGCGCCAGCAGTAAATAAGCGGTTGCCATTCTTTGCTCAAAGGCATGACATGGCGGTCTATGTGGCGCGAAATATTGGCGGCCACCAAAGAGGCACCGACTTTGTTGGCTTCAAACGGACTGACTTGTTTGTACAAGGTGCCGACACGAATCCGTTCTTCATTCGTCAACGAGGGCCAGTTCAAAGCGCCGGGCAAATGGTCCAGCGCAAACTCGTCCTCTGTGCGCGCGTCGATGATGCAACTGAATCCGCCATTCTCAGATGGCAAGGCCATGCGCTCTATGGCTTGAAGGGCAGTGATAGGGCGAGCTGCCATCAGAGCATCTTCTTCAACACAGGCCAGACATTCGCCAGTATCAGCGGATGCGCTTCGGCCTTGGGGTGTATGCGGTCCGCTTGAAACAAGGCTGTCGGGTCTGCTGCATCGGCAATGCCTTTGAGCAAAAAAGGCACCAGCAATGTCTTTTGTTTTTGACTGATGGTTTGAAACATACGGCTGAAATCCTTGGCATAACCCTCGCCGTAATTGGGCGGCACCTGCATACCGATTAACAAAACTGAAGCTTTGATTTTCTGACAGGCAGTGATCATGCCTGTCAAATTGCCCTCAGTCATCTTCAATGAAAAACCGCGCAACGCATCATTGCCGCCGAGTTCAATGACCACCAGTGACGGCTGGTGTTGTTGCAGCAAAGCCGGTAGGCGAGCCAGTCCGCCGGCAGTGGTGTCGCCGCTGATGCTGGCATTGACCACCTGCCATTGCGGTTTATCTTTGGCAAGTTGAGCGGCCAGCAAGGCCACCCAACCGCTGCCGCGAGCGATGCCGTATTCGGCGCTCAAAGAGTCGCCGACGATCAACATGGTTTTTCGTTCTGCGGCCCGCAGCACGGCGGGCGATAGACCCGAAGCGCACAGGCTTAAGGCTTGCAAGTTAAAGTCTCTGCGTCTCAACACGGATCTCACTGAATGTCCTCACCACTGATTGCTGTCTCTCATTTGTACAAATCGGTCACCGATGCCACCGGTACCTTGGACATTCTCCGCGATATCGATTTCGAGTTAGATCCTCAGCAAACTGTGGCCATCGTCGGCGCTTCAGGCTCGGGCAAAAGCACTTTGCTGGCCATCATTGCCGGACTGGACACGCCGACGCAAGGAACGGTGCATCTGGCCGGCCAGGATATGTTTGCCTTGAACGAAGACGACAGGGCTGGTTTACGGTCTCAACACATAGGCTTTGTGTTTCAAAGCTTTCAATTGCTGTCGGCCTTGACTGCGCTTGAAAACGTCATGCTGCCCTTGGAGCTTGCTGCTCATCCCGACCCCAAACCCGTGGCCAAAGACATCTTGGTGCGTGTCGGACTGGCGGAGCGTTTAAACCATTACCCCAAGGTGATGAGTGGCGGCGAGCAGCAGCGCGTGGCACTGGCGCGCGCTTTTGTGGTCAAGCCGCAAGTGCTTTTGGCAGACGAGCCCACCGGCAGCCTGGACCACGCCACCGGCGAGACCATCATGCAGTTGATGCTTGAGTTAAACAGAGAATTGGGTACCACGCTGGTGCTTGTCACTCATGACCAGGCTTTGTCCAAGCGCTGCGAGCGGCGTTTGATGATGCAGGCAGGGCGCGCGTCCTGGGTGGATTGAGCGGCTTCAGCGGGTGCGTTGTTTCATGGCGCGTTCGACTTCGCGCTTGCCTTCACGGTCCTTGATGGTGTCGCGCTTATCGTGTTCGGCCTTGCCCTTTGCCAGTGCGATTTCACATTTGATGCGTCCGTTCTTCCAATGCAAATTCAGCGGCACCAGCGTATAGCCTTTTTGCTCGACCTTGCCGATCAAGCGCCGGATTTCTTCTTTGTGAAGCAGCAATTTGCGCGAGCGTATGGCGTCCGGGTTCACGTGGGTGGACGCGGTTTTCAAGGGGTTGATTTGACAACCGATGACGTACATCTCGCCGCTGCGAATCACCACGTAGCCGTCGGTCAACTGCACTTTTCCCTCGCGCGCAGCTTTGACTTCCCACCCTTCCAAGACCATGCCTGCTTCCAGGCGTTCCTCGAAAAAGTAGTTGAAGGCGGCTTTTTTGTTGTCCGCGATACGGGTTTGGGGTGCAGTTTTGCTGGCCATAAGAGGGAAATTGGATACAACGGGGTCTTTACAATCGCCCGCAACGCCAGTGTGGCATGAACTGCATTCTATGAAAACCGTTGAGAAGTCTGTATTGATCTGGTTCAGCGCCCGGGAAATGTTCGATTTGATCGTCGATGTGCCCTCGTACCCGCAGTTTCTGCCTTGGTGCGACAAGGCCGATATTCTCACCACCACAGACGACGGCATGACAGCGCGCATAGGCATGGCGTTCGGCGGTTTGCACAAAAGTTTCACCACTGCCAACACGCATATTGACGGGCGACAAGTCAAACTCGATTTGATCGACGGGCCTTTCAAACATCTTTCTGGCGTGTGGGACTTTATCCCTGTGGGCGAAGAGCAAGCCTGCCGCGTCGAGCTGAAACTCTCTTACAGCTTCGATTCCATGTTCGGCGCCATCGTTGGACCGGTGTTCGACAAAATCGCTTCCACCCTGGTCGATGCCTTTATCAAACGTGCGGAAGCGGTGTACCAGCGATGAAAATACAGATAGCGATTTCCTTGGCTGCCAGACAACTTGACTTGCACGAATGGCAGACAGACGACAAGGCCACAGTCGAAGCTGCATTGGAATTTTTATGCGCACAGTCTGAACCGTTTGCGGCGCAGTCAAGCCTGGATTGGCAAACCGCGGTCTGGGGTAAACCGGTTGAACCTTTGCATGTACTGAAAGACGGTGACCGTCTAGAAGTACTCAGGCCTTTGCGCGTCGACCCCAAAGTGGCGCGTCGTGAACGTTTTCAAAAGCAGGGCGCCAAAACCGCCGGTTTGTTTGCCAAACGCAGAGCAGGCGCCAAACCCGGTTATTGAGCACAAAACCGCATGCTTTTCTATTCATTGCGCTTGCGCTGGAGCATTTTTAAAATGTGATGACTACAGGATCGGTAGAATCTATTTTTTGGAGATCTACCTTATGCGCCTTCTCGGCAAAGCGCTGACCTTCGACGATGTGTTGCTGGTCCCCGCATACTCCCAGGTCCTGCCCAAGGACACCCGCCTTTCCACTCAGTTCTCACGCCGCATTTCGCTGAATCTGCCGCTGGTGTCCGCCGCCATGGACACGGTCACAGAAGCCCGTTTGGCAATTGCCATCGCCCAAGAGGGAGGCATGGGCATCGTCCACAAAAACCTGACAGCACTTGAGCAGGCCGCCGAAGTGGCCAAAGTCAAGCGCTATGAGAGCGGTGTGGTGCTTGATCCTGTCATCATCACGCCGCAGCATACGGTGCGCCAGGTCATGGCCTTGTCGGACGAACTCGGCATTTCCGGTTTCCCGGTGTGCGACGCGGGCAAAGTGGTCGGCATCGTCACCAACCGCGATTTGCGTTTTGAGTCGCGCTACGACTTGCAAATCAAAGACATCATGACGCCGCGCGAGAGGCTCATCACCGTGCCTGAAGGCACCACGCCCGAACAAGCCAAAGCGCTGTTGAACAAACACAAGTTGGAGCGCCTGCTGGTGATCAACGAAGCTTTCGAGCTCAAAGGCCTGATCACCGTCAAAGACATCACCAAGCAAACCAGTTTCCCAAATGCAGCGCGCGATAGCGCAGGGCGTTTGCGCGTAGGTGCGGCTGTGGGTGTAGGCCCGGGCACCGAAGAGCGCGTGGAAGCCCTGGTTCGCGCCGGGGTTGACGCCATCGTTGTGGATACCGCGCATGGTCACAGCCACGGTGTGATCGAACGGGTCCGCTGGGTCAAACAAAACTACCCGGACATCGATGTGGTCGGTGGCAATATCGCCACGGGTGCGGCTGCGTTGGCATTGGCTGAAGCCGGTGCGGATGCGGTCAAGGTCGGTATCGGCCCGGGCTCGATTTGCACCACGCGCATCGTCGCCGGTGTCGGCGTGCCGCAAATCACCGCGATTGATAACGTGGCCATGGCTTTGCACGGCAGCGGTGTGCCGCTGATTGCCGACGGCGGCATTCGCTACAGCGGCGACATCGCCAAAGCGATTGCAGCAGGGGCATCGAGCATCATGATGGGTGGCATGTTCGCCGGTACCGAAGAAGCGCCGGGTGAAATCATTTTGTACCAGGGTCGAAGCTACAAAAGCTATCGCGGCATGGGCAGCATAGGTGCGATGCAGCAGGGTAGCGCCGACCGCTATTTTCAAGAGGCTACCACGGGCAACCCGAATGCCGACAAACTAGTGCCAGAAGGCATTGAAGGTCGCGTGCCCTACAAAGGCTCGATGGTCAGCATCGTTTATCAGATGGCCGGTGGCGTGCGCGCCGCCATGGGTTACTGCGGCTGTGCCAGCATTGACGACATGCGCAACCGCGCCGAGTTTGTTGAAATTTCAGCAGCTGGCATGCGCGAAAGCCATGTGCACGATGTGCAAATCACCAAGGAAGCGCCGAATTACCGCGCGGACTGACTTCCCTTTGACATGACTGTCTGCATTTCAGAACTTCCATGGCACACCACAAAATCCTGATTCTTGATTTCGGCTCGCAAGTCACGCAACTGATCGCGCGGCGAGTGCGCGAAGCGCATGTGTATTGCGAAGTCCATCCCTGCGATGTGACCAACGAATGGCTGCGTGACTACGCTGCTGACGGCATGCTCAAAGGCATTATTTTGTCCGGCAGCCACGCAAGCGTTTATGAAGACGACACAGACAGCGCGCCGTCATTGGTGTTCGAGTTGGGCATTCCGGTGCTTGGCATTTGCTACGGTATGCAAACCATGGCGCAGCAACTCGGCGGCAAAGTGGAAAGCGGGCATCAGCGTGAATTCGGCTACGCCGAAGTGCGCGCGCGCGGCCACACAGCTTTGCTCAAAGACATTGCAGACTTCACCACGCCTGAAGGCCACGGCATGCTGAAAGTGTGGATGAGCCACGGCGACAAAGTGACAGAGTTGCCGCCCGGCTTCAAACTGATGGCCAGCACCGACAGTTGTCCAATCGCTGGGATCGCCGACGAGGCGCGGCATTTTTACGGTGTTCAATTTCACCCTGAAGTGACACACACGGTGCAAGGCAAAGCCATGCTGCATCGCTTTGTGCTGGATATTTGCCACACCAAGGCCGATTGGGTGATGACCGGTTATGTGGATGAAGCCGTGGCGCGTATCCGTCAACAAGTCGGCGATGAAGAAGTGATTCTGGGCTTGTCCGGCGGCGTGGATTCATCGGTGGCTGCGGCCTTGATACACCGCGCCATCGGCGATCAACTGACCTGCGTGTTTGTCGATCACGGTTTATTGCGACTGAACGAAGGCGATGCGGTCATGCAAATGTTTGCAGGCCAACTGCATGCGCGCGTCATACGTGTGGATGCCAGCGAATTGTTTTTAGGCAAGCTCGCAGGTGTCAGCGACCCCGAGGCCAAACGCAAAATCATTGGCGCTGAATTTGTTACTGTGTTCAAAGAGCAAGCGGCCAAACTCAAAGCAGGGGACGGCGGACACAAGGGCGCCACCTACTTGGCGCAAGGCACGATTTACCCTGACGTGATTGAGAGCGGCGGCGCGAAAAGCAAAAAAGCTGTCACCATCAAAAGCCACCACAACGTCGGTGGTTTGCCTGAGCAACTCGGTTTGAAATTGTTAGAGCCGCTGCGCGATTTGTTCAAAGACGAAGTGCGCGAACTCGGCGTGGCACTGGGACTGCCTTACGACATGGTGTACCGCCATCCGTTTCCCGGGCCTGGTTTGGGCGTTCGCATACTCGGCGAAGTGAAATCTGAATATGCAGATTTGCTGCGCAGAGCAGATGCCATCTTCATAGAAGAACTGCGAAACACGCCGTTCACTGGCGATGTGTCAGCCGTGGCATTCGGCGGCACGCAAGCGCCACGCAATTGGTACGAAGCCACCAGCCAGGCGTTCGCTGTTTTTCTGCCGGTGAAGTCTGTCGGTGTCATGGGCGATGGCCGCACCTACGATTACGTGGTGGCCTTGCGCGCAGTCATCACCAGCGACTTTATGACGGCAGATTGGGCTGAATTGCCCTATGGTTTGCTCAAAAAAGTATCGGGGCGCATCATCAACGAAGTGCGCGGTATCAACAGGGTGGTGATGGATGTGAGCAGCAAACCGCCGGCGACGATAGAGTGGGAGTAGTTTTCTTTATATAAGTACTTGATTTATATAGGTTTTGTAGTTACACAAAACTTTCACAAGTCAAACAAGTGCTTGATTTTATTAGGCAGTGGAATTAAAGTTACACGTAAAGCTACACAAAACTGTAGCTATTCAATTTCGTAGGTAACTTTAATCCCATATGCCACTAAAAAAACCATCATTAAAGCCCAATGAAATAGCCATTTACGAAGAAGCCTTAATCTACACACGAGGTGAGTATTGGCAGATGCGTATGTGGTTGGCTAAGGAAAAGAAGTACGCACGTTTCAGTCTACGAACAAGAAATAGAGATACAGCAGAGGCAAAGGCTAAGAAGTACTATCACGAGCTAATGGCACAGCAATTAGCAGGCAAGACGTACTTTTCAATGACATCTAAGCAAGGTGTAGAGGAGTACGTTAAGCAAAGAGCTAAAGATGCTGAAGCAGAGTTAATCGTTAAAGGTAGGCTTAGCACTATCAAAACACACTTAGAGCATTGGCTTAAGTTTATTGGCAAAGACACCAAGCTTAAGGAGATGGAACGTACAGACTGTGAGAACTATTTTCACGAACGTACGAAGAATAAAAAGAAATTACCAGTCAGTCGTACAACCATACTTAACGAACAAAGTACGATTAACGCAATGATGAGTTGGCTACATAAGCGTGGCGAAACTTATATTGAAGCATTTGACTTTAAGAAGCTACCTAAAGTAGATACAGGTGATGAAAAGAACAGGCGCAACACATTTACAGACGAAGAAATAGTTGCCATTAAGACTGAGCTTGAAAGCTATATTAAAGAAGCCAAGCAAGACTTAAGCTTGTATGGCAATCTTAATAAAGTCATTACAGCCTATTATTTGCTTATAGCAATCATTACTGGCTTACGTAGAGGGGAGCAATTACAGCTAACTTGGGCTGACATTAGCTGGATGGAAAAGCACGTTAAAGGGGAAGAAGACGGAAATCCTTACAGCTTAGTAAAGATAACGGTAAGAGGCAAGACAACTAAGGTTAGGAAGACGAGGAGCTTTGTAATAAAGGATTGGGAATACTTTAGTGACTTATACACATTCCTACATACGAGATACGCTAAGGCGCATAAAGACAACAAGAAAGCAACGCCATTTGCCAAAACATTAGCGTTTAGTACGGACGGCTTAAGTGCTTTAACTCCACGTGTAATCCTTTACCACTTTGACGAGATACTCACACGCTGTGAAATTGAGAATAGAGAAGTGAGAGATTTAGTGCCGTATAGTTTCCGCCACTACTTCATTACCGATATGATTAATAAGGGCGCTTCACCAACTCAAGTAGCTGAAACTTGTGGAACAAGTACGGCTCAAATTGAGAAGACTTATTACCATACGACAGAACGCAAGATGATAGAAAACGCTATGCCACAGTACTATTACAAAGATGGCTTACTGATTCCTAAGTAAGCTATAAGGTGGGGGTATAGGTAAAAAATCACCACCCCAAAAGCTTAAGTACTTGGGTACTGAAAATTGCGCGGTAATTTTTTAAGAGTGCGTATACCATTTTTACTATGCCTTTCATCCCCACGTTCGTCTTTTTTAATTACGCCTATATTCTTGTCTAAATACCCATCTTTTGGCGGATTAGGCGTGTTTTGTACTGACGTAGGTGCGTTATTAGGTAAGGGCTTAAGTTGGGGGTTAGCTTGGGGTTGAAAATTGGGTATAGGTTTTGTTGTGCTACGTACAGGAGTTATGGTATTTGCTTTGTTAGGGTTGGGTACATTAGGTGTGGGGGTTGGTTGTTTACTTAGGGGTGGCTTAGGCTTTTTAAGTGGGGGTGGTGAAGGTGCTTTAGGAATGGATATAGGCTTATGACTACGTGGCTTAAGCTTAGCTTTTTCCTTACGTTCAGCCTCAGCACGTTTCTCTTGTTCCGCCTGCTGTGCTATTGCTGTCCAAGTGTTGTCAATTACTGTGCGTAGTAACTCCAACTGCCCTTGTGCGTCTGTTATCTCACTAATCCGCATAATTGTCTCCTATTCTTATATTTAGCGAGAATAGAAGACAAGGACTGACTATTGGTAGCCAGTCCTTAATCAATCATTTAGAAAAGCCAGAACGTAACTTATCGCTTGCGTTAGTAATAGCGTCATCCAGTTCGCCAGCAATAACAGCATCTTTAAGCAAACTCAAAGTGGCGATAAGCTCTTCACCCGTACTCAATTCAATCGCATTCTTACCCTTGCTAAGCTCCAGCACTTTGCTACCATAGCGCACAGCCAAGTTAATCTTGCCTGTGCTCGTAGTCCAAAACCATTCTTTAACACGCTTGGTAGTTTCAACACTTACACGTTCACCATCAGCGTTAGTCACAGTCTTAATACGCTTAGGTGCGTACAAACGTCCTTCTTTTTGTGCTGTACAAAGTGCTAGTTGTTCATCTAGTTTCAAAGCAAGTTTATTGCGACGAACAATAATAGGGTTATGGTTATGCTCGCGTTTGCTAGCAATAAGCTTTAGTTTGGCAATAACTGACATACAAATCTCCGTTTAGTTAAGGAATTTGTACTGTAGTTTCAGATTACGTTAAGGACAACCTAAAGGAAAATATCTTGTTTCCTTTGGTTCTTGCTAAATACTAGTATGAAACTACAAGAAATACGCATTCGTACAGCCTATAACCCAAACGCCTTGCCGACGCAAAAGGCGGCAACACGCACGTGGTTAAGTGGTATGAGTAAGGAATTTCCGCTAGCTCTAACATTAACACTCAAGCAGACTATTGTAGAAACAACTGACAGAGGCACGTATAAGCGTAAGCTGACACGTACTGACTGTGAGCGTATTGCTAAACGCTTTACACAAAAACTAAACAGACAAGTATTTGGTAAGCGTAACGCTGACAAGTTTGGATACACGCTTATGTATCTACCAGTAGTTGAGGGTGAGCGTAGTAGCAAAAACTTACACTTACACTTTGCTATTGGCGGTTTACCAAGTCACGTTAAGTTTAATCAATTTGATACGCTTGTTACAAACGCGAAACTACACGTTGAACATATTGACGCTGAGCATAAGGTTGATATTACAGATAGCGGTTGGATGGAATACATCACAAAAGAACTAGGTACTAAAGACACGGATAACGTGCTTTGGCACTTAGCTTAACAGCACTAACGCCCACGTTTGGATCTTGCTGATTTTAATAAAGCTTGTTAGCTTTAATTGGCGAAGCTTTGTCTAAATTCTAGTAAACACTTAAAGCTAACACTGAAACAGTCAAAACTTAAACTTAAAGTAACAGAGTAAAGCTAACACTGAGCGTGTCTACAACAGCAAAGCTACAGTAGGCTGAATTAAACAAGCTACAAACGCTTAAAGCAAGCTGAGCTAAGCTTGGGTAGCTGGGCTAGCTTAAAACAGCGTGTAGGGCTTATACGTAAGTCTGCTTAAAAATCACGCAATCAGCTTCAAAATCCAATAAATACAGAACCAAAGCTAATAAGTAAAAGCTTTGGTTTTTTGCTATTCATACGCTAAGTTGGCGTAATCATTGAGGATTTCTAATTGACACAGCTTGACAAAAAATCGGTAGGAATTAAGAAACAAAGAAAATACACTTTAGACATTGAAAAGCTTACATTAAGGAGAGCACTAATGTCTAAACAAGCTAAAACGCTAACAGCCACAGAAACACGTAGGGTATTGGACTACGTGGCAACACGTCCACACGCAGAACGCAATAGGGCAATGTTTTTAACAATGCTGTATGCCGCATTAAGGGTTAAGGAATGTGCTAGCTTGCGTTATGCGGACGTATTAGACACTGAGGGCAAGATTAAAGCTGAGATTTACTTAAGCGCAGAACAGACTAAAGGTAGCAAGACTGGGACAGTATTTGTAAGCGATAAGCTACGCAAAGAGCTACAAGCTTACGTTAAAGCTGTGCCGTATAAATCAATTACTGACAAGCTGTTTTATTCACAAAAGCGTCCAATTGAAGGTTGGAATAGCAACACGCTATGCCAATTCTTCCATCACTTATTCCGCAATGTTGGGATTGATGGTGCTAGTTCACATTCACCGCGTCGTACGGCGATTACCAATTTAGCTGACAAAGGCGTGTCAGTTAGGGTATTACAAAGCATTGCTAGACACGCTAACATCAGCACAACACAATGCTATATAGACGTCAACGACGCTATGAAACGGAAAGCGATTGAGCTAATTTAAGGTTGGCTTAGCTTGTCAGCTTTAATCTGCTGTTTAATCATATAGCGTAGATTAGGGTACACAGATATGTTTGGACTTGTGTGTAGTAGCACAGCTAAGTCCAGCACACGTCTTTTCCACCAATCAGTTCTGCTTGCTTCATTCCAAGTTACTACGTCTAAATCATCACGTGCTGGTGGCATCTTGTACTTGCTTAAGTTAGTTTGGTTAGTAACCAATCCCTTGCTAAACAACTCAAAGTATTCAGTGTAATGATGATGAGGACGTGTTTGTAAACCGAAAAATATAGCAACACTATTATTCATATTAAACGCCTGTATGTTTGGCAATAAGAAGAACAGTATGCGTGACGCAAGATTAAGACGATTTGCGGCTGGGTTTTTAACAAGCCCTTTGCTTAAGCTTTCTAAACACTTAACCGCGACTTGATGTGAGCTAACTCTACTTGGACTTTTAAGTGACTTTTGAAAGAGCGGATAAACGTCTTTATACAGACTGTTAATTCCTTTTCTTAAGTCCATTTCAGCTATACCGCGAAATAGCATCTTAATGCCACAAGCTAAGATTAATTCACGAACATCAGCCACAAAAATATCGGGCTGGAACTTCTTCTTATTCTTGTGGTAATGGTAAAAGTTAAACGCAAATCTGCTCATTAAGTTTGCGTCACTGATAGGGTACAAGTCACCAGTCTTAAAATTCACTCCATACCAAAGTGCTTCAGCACAAAGATTGGCTCTATTAAGTTCAGCTTTTGTGAACTTAGGAATGGGCTTACGAGGAATTTTAGGAGCTGGCATAGTTGTACCTGTTTCGTTTAAGGTTTACTTTTAGCTACAACTTTCTTAACCGCTGTGCCACGTTTTTTGCGTGTAGCAAGTACACCCTTAAAGTCACTAGTCTTAAAGCCAAACAACTTAATGTCTTCCTTCATCCTCGCAAGTACATTGGCACGTTCTTTTAGCATCTCGCTTTCAAGTTCGTCTGCCAACTTCTTTTGTTCTAACTTAATCTGTTCAATGCGATTCATAGCCTTCTCCTTTGTTGATTAAATTACTTTCACTTTACAAACTTCATTACCTCGTTAATTACCAGCTTAGCTCCTTCATTCGACAAATGATCGTCATCATAATAGAGAATTTTAGAGTCAATTTGAGTGATACATCTATCTTTAATAAAGCTATTACAAAGAATTTTTTCTGGCTTTATTCGTATAAGATTTACATTGCTGGGAATTGAATCAAGCGCCCTTATTGTTGACTCATTTCTAACTTGGAAAGATGAATAGGATGTTGTTATAGGTTCAACATTTGACTCGTTAAATAATATTTTCTTTAATTGTCTAACTGGAACATCCCATCCTACTTCTGGTATTGGGTAGACAACGATTACCTTTTTACCAGCTTGTAGTAAATTTTCAATTGTTGTACGGTAACTTTTCTTTACTAAATCTTTTCTAGTTAATTCATCATTAATTTTTCTGTTGCCGTTACTAACGACATCAATAAACGCATCTTCCCCATCCTCAATACCTCCCTCAGTATTGTTGTACCTATTTTTTTCGAGGTATAAAGTCCATCTAGCTGATAGAACTACGTAATGAATTTTTGGATTTTGTAGTAAAAATCTGAATGTTTGTTCGTTATATTCATAACATTTATTTGTTATTGGAGCATCTACTCGATAAACATTTTGTATGGGTGGGCATCCAGAGTAAGTTAGGCTCAAAAATCCTAAATTTTTTAGTTCAAGATTTTTCTCTAACTCATAGGAAATAGCATCAGCGTGTGAATCTCCAAGCAGAGCACCTTGTATATTATCTAGGCTTCCTAATACGCACGAATCTTGAGGTTTAGGAAATTTTTCTGTTCCAAAATGACATTCGGCTTGCCTTGGGTTTTTATCATTAACGGCAAAGAAAATGGAAGCTGAACTTGCGGGCAATCTGTTTGGAATCCCTTTTGTAAGATGTCCATAAAGCCCAATAGCTATAAAAAAAATACTTCCTGTAACGCTACAAACAAAGACTGAATTACGTCTGATTGTATTTTTATTTCTAAATGGAGTTTCAATATATTTCCAACTTAAGTAACCCATCAAAATTGATAGCATTGCTAATAGTCCAAGCAATAAATGGCTTGGTTCATTGATGCTTCTTAATCTAGCAAAGGCTAGCAATGGCTGATGCCATAAGTAAGCGCTATAACTTATTAAACCAATTCCTACAGCTACTTTACTTCCCAGTAGTTTGCCAACTATGTTTTTGTTGTTCGCAAATACTAGAATTAAACCAGCGCCGACTGTTGGTATAAGTGTGTATAAACTTGGGGATGGTGTGTTCTTATCAAAAGCGAATATTGCGTAAAGAACAAGTGCCAAACCAGCCAGACTGACTGACTGACTGACTGACTGACTGACTGAAATTATACTTTGTTTGTGATTAATATACAAAGATATTAAGGCTCCAATAAGTATCTCAAAAGCCCGTGTTGGTAACAGATAAAAGGTGAATGATGGATGGTTTGTTGAGCCATATTGCGCGGCAGATACGCTAACAATAGCAACTATTATTAGTAAGGAAATAATCCACTTTTTACCTAATTTCCAAGCAAGCATTAAGAATAGTGGGAACAAGACATAGTACTGTTCCTCAACAGCTAAGCTCCAAGTATGAAGCAAAGGCTTAAGCTCAGAGGCAGTATCAAAGTAACCGCTTGTAAGCCAAAAAAGAACGTTTGAGGCAAAGAGTGGAACGGCTACTAAACTTTGTGAAAAGCTTTTCAAGTCTTGCGGTAACATCCAAAACCAAGCGAATGGAAGCGTACACAGGATTACAAAAAATAAGGCTGGTAAGATTCTTCGGGCTCTTCGTTCGTAAAAGTTAAGAAGTGAAAATGAACCCTTATCCATCTCATCTACGATGATTGTGGTGATTAGATAGCCACTAATTACGAAGAAGATATCAACGCCTACAAAGCCACCGCTGAAAGTTGTAAAGCCTGCGTGGAACAAGATGACGGGTAATACAGCTAACGCCCTCAGTCCGTCTATCTCTTTTCTATATTTCATTTAGCAAAAATCCTGTTAAAATTTAGAAATAATTTTAAGCTGTATGGCGTGCTATGTCACGTGTATGATGGCAAATAATTAAGAGCGCTTGTGTTTTTTCGTTGTAGCACTTTCCCACAACAGCCTGTGTAACCTAAGCGGCACTTAAGCGTTGATTAAGAATAGGTTACGTTAGTTGAACTAAAGGGTTAAAAATGAAAAAAGTAGCACAAAACTTACACGCTGTTTTTTAAGTTACGCAACCTATTGATTTTATTGACTATTTTATTCAAGTAACTACTGAGTGGGAATAATCATCTCTTCAAATTAAAATCACTGCGTCAAAGTATCAAACGCTACTTTGGTTTTGATGACTAGTGCATGTAATTTTTTATCCAATGTCCACAGTTTTGCATTTGGCGTGATAAGCACAGATGCCAGCAGAGAGATATCTACAGCCCCACAACCTGATTCGTACAGGTCTTGCGACTCAATGAAATTCAAAACCTCTGTCGTGGTCGCTGTTTTTATCTTTTGTAATTTGCCGAGGTATGCCAAAGTTTGTTGTCGCGGCGACGGCGGCGAGCCGCAAGCGATTTCCAACAAAACAAAGGGATGACACAGTACCAAGTCATTGCTTAATAAATGGCCTAAATAGGGGTTGTTTTGTCTGAAGTGTTGTACCCAGACCGAGGTGTCCACTAACACCATGTCAAGAATTCAAAGCTGGTTTGGCTTGTCTTCGGGGTATGGATTTCATTGCCGGTGCCATGCCGCCTAAGGCGGCTAGCCGCTTTGCTGATTCCACGCGAACAAATACTTTCAGTGCTTCGCGAAAAAGTTCTGATTTTTCAATATCTGGATCAATTACTTCCAGCGCCTGGGCATAAAGCTCGTCATCAATGGTCACAGTTGTTCGCATGGAATGATCTTTTAAGTTTAAAAATTGATGCATTATTGCATCATTATTGATGATTGCCACTGCTTATTAAAGAATCATGAAAAGACTGTGTTTTCAATTGGTTACATTTGAGAAATATCTTTTTACCAATGGATCGAGAAAAAATGTCAGACACCTACCTCATCACCGGCGCCAACCGTGGCATCGGCCTAGAAATGTCCCGGAGCATCCTCGCCGCCGGCGACCGCTTGATCGCCATTTGCCGTCAGCCTGCGCAGGCCACCGAATTGAATGCATTGGTTGCAGCATCCAAAGGAGCTGGCGTGGTGTATGCCGCCGACGCCTGCGACGAGGCAGCGCTGAATGCGATTGCCGCTCAGGTCAAAGGCTCTATCGATGTGGTGGTGTGCAACGCCGGTGTCATCAGTGCTCGCGGCGGTATCGAAGACACCGACAACAACGCAGCCGCTATTTCAGAGGTCTTGATGACCAACATGGCGGGACCATTTTTCACTGCCCGGGCTTTTTTAAGCCAGCTCAAGACCAGCAAAAACCCGCGCATCGCCATCATCTCTTCCTACATGGGAAGCCAACAGCACGAGGGTACATCTGCACACTTTTACCGCGCATCTAAAGCAGGTGCAAACAATTTGATGGTGACTTTGTCGCATGAACTCAAATCTTCCGGCATCACCGTGACTTCATTTCACCCCGGTTGGGTACGTACCGACATGGGTGGCGCTGGTGCAGACATCAGTCCGCAGGAAAGCGCTGCCGGGCTGCTGGCCAGATTCCGTGGCTTGACGCTCAAACAATCGGGTGCATTTTTGAATTACGACGGTAAAACTCTGCCGCTTTGACTGAGTTTCACCGACAAGCCATCAGCCTTTTGGATCAAACACACAGGCCACGGCGTACGCGCCCAGGGTCAAGCCTTTTTTGCTGTCAAGCCAATGGCTGGCCAGACGGAATGCGTGTGAATCCGTACAGGCTTGCACAAAACTCTGTTCATCCAATACGCCTGCGCAGGCTTTTTTGCTCAGGCCGCTCAGGTCTATCTTCAAGGCTTGAGCGCTCAAGTTGGCAAACAAAATGCGTTTGCCTTGGGCGTCTTGCCAACCCAGGCTGGCGAGCCGTTGCGAATCGCTGTTGCTGATATTCAGCAGTTTGTGTCCTGAAGCGCAATTCAAAGAGCTCAAGGTATGAAACACCGGAAACACCGTGTGCGCTGCCATTGGGTTTGGCAGACCATCAAACCACGGCTGAGCTTGATCTGCTTGGCGGGAATACATCACACCCAGCGGACCTGTAGGTGCGGCCATGCTGATGCGCGCCACCCCGGCATGAACCAGCGTGCTGACATAGCCCAGTGTCCATGCAGCTGAAAACAAACCGCGCTGACGTGGGTCCATTTTGGCGAGACAAACTCGACTGTTGTTAGTGTTGTCCGAGTAACGCGCACCATGCGGGTTGTCGCGCGCGCCTATGCCGCTGGGTCCCACGTGGTGCGGTTTGCCGCCGGAGAAATGTTGGCCGGTTTCAATCTGCCAAGGCAAGGCTTCCAGCGTTTCCATGACCGAGCGGTCATCGGCAGCGTGCACGATGGGGCTGGTGGAATTGGTGATGAAATCCAAGGCTTCGCAAGGCGGGCGTTTGCGATTGAGCTCAGTGAAAAACGAAAACATGCCACCGCCAAGTCGTGCCTTCGGAAAAGCTTGGCGCGCCGCCAGATAAAGCGAATGCAACTCAGGTGCTGGCGGGTAAATGCCGCCAGGCAGCACAGACTTTAAATGCCCCACAGGACATACGCACACCATATCCGGTTGCAAACCAGCCGCCTGCGCATGAGCAGCTACCTGCAAGAGTTCGGCTGCAAAACCGTCCAGACTTTGCACCACCACTTCTAGCATCACTTGTGCACGCAACTCGCGGCTGAGTTGTGCGTATTGACGCAGCAAGGCCTCGCCGTGGTGTTGGCGAGGATCGAAGAAGCACACCAGAAATTGGGGCGCCAGATTTTTCATCAATGACAATTTAGACAGTGCGTTGCCCGCTTCCTCAGCGGGAACGCCCAGACCTATGGATGGAATCACGGTGTCAGAAACCGAACCTATTCGAACTTTCAAAGGCGCGGCTTTGGCTGAAGAAGCATGCCCGGGAACCGGTCCTGAAAAATGCAGGCTGACCGATTGCTCAATCGCCTCACCGGCAGGCAAGGTGTAAGGCCAGGGGCGCGAGAGCGGGCGCACATAGGTTTTGAAAGACGCGTCGGTCCAGTTGCGGTGGTCTTCCATTTCAAACGCATCGCCTTGCATGACGCAACGCGCCCATACACCGGGCAACACTTGGTGTGACAGCGCTCTGATATTGCGGAACGGGCAGTCGGGATTGACCTGTTCAGGAAATTGACTTTCTGTCACCGTGCCGTCTACGTGCTCAACCTTGAGCGCCTGGCCGACCACGCCTGTGAGCGGATGCAATACAACGAAACCGGTGCGCGCAGTCAGAAAATCAGTTTTCGGTATGGCCTTGCCGCGAAAAATCAATGAGCCATCTGCATGGCCTTCGATATGCGCTTCGTAGTCAATCGATTGATCTTGGCGTGTGCAACTGGCCTGGTAACTGATGACAAAGCTACTGGGCTGCTGCTTGACAGAAAGATTACGCAACACAGGCGTGTAAGTGCCCCAATTTTCATCCCGCACCAGAAAGGAGAGGGCACGCAATACCTCGACACCTTTGAGGCGTATGTAGCGCAAATTGCCGTTGTCAAATTCGACGGACAGCGCACCTGCTACCAGCGTTTTGCCCGCTGTGTCGGCTTCCAAGGTGCCAGTGGTTTTGATCAATGAGGAAGGTTCAGCCAATGCCATGGTGTGCTCCTGAAAAAAATCAAACAGTTACGCCATTCGCAATCACCAAGCCGCTGGCGGGATCGATGACGATGACGCGGTTCATATCTATCTCCAATGCCAATCGCTCGCCGCTGCGATGCACATCGCGGGCGAGTAACTCAGCAACGGTCGCGGTATTGCCGAGTTTGAATTCGACAAAAGTGCGTGAACCCGTGGGCTGCACCAATTCAATATCAACACTGATTCGCGCAATATCTTCGTGCTCTGACGCTTGTTTGCGCATGTGTTCAGGCCGTATGCCGAGTTCTATGGCCGTGCCAGTTCTGTTTTGCAAATGACCGAAACGCACTGGGGGCAGTGTCAGCGATAAACCGGGTGCAATCTGCGCGTTCAAGCCATGGCTGTCTGAGTGCAGCACCGCAGGAATGAAATTCATGGACGGTGAACCCAGAAAACCGGCGACGTAACGGGTGCGCGGATGCTCAAACAATTCAAGCGGTGCGCCTTGTTGTTCTATCTGGCCTTCGCGCATCAACACAATTCGGTCAGCCAGCGTCATGGCTTCGATTTGATCGTGAGTGACGTAAATCATGGTCTTGCCCAGTTCCTGGTGCAGTCGCTTGATTTCGCCGCGCATCTCGTCACGCAGTTGTGCGTCAAGGTTGGACAAGGGCTCGTCAAACAAATACAAACGCGCATCCCGCACCACCGCGCGACCGATGGCTACGCGCTGCAACTGACCGCCGGATAACTGACGCGGATAGCGGTCCAGCAAGTGGCTGATGGCCAGCATGTCGGCGGCGCGCTGTACTTTGCCCGGTATCTCGGCCGCCGGGGTTTTGCGCGCGCGCAGTCCGAAAGCGATGTTGTCGAACACCGTCATGTAAGGATAGAGCGCATAGTTTTGAAACACCATGGCAATGTCGCGGTCCTTAGGCGGCATGTCGTTCACACGTTGACCGGCAATAGACAAACTGCCTTGATCGGCATATTCGAGTCCGGCAATGGTTCGCAGCAATGTGCTTTTGCCGCAACCGGATTGGCCGACCAGCACCGTGAATTCCCCGGCAGGTATGGACAGGTCTATGCCTTTGACCACATGGTTGTTGCCGTAGTATTTGTGAAGCCCTTGGATAAGCAAATCTGCCATGTGTTTTTATCCTTTGACCGCGCCCAGAGAAATGCCTCTGACCAGGTAACGTTGCATGAAGACCACCGCAATGAACACAGGCAAGGTGCCGAGTACCGACATGGCGGCGATTTTGGTCCAGAAATTGGATTGACCACCGAAGTAATGCGTGACTTGTACCGTGTATGTGGTGACCTCGGTGCGGGTGAGTACCAGCGCAAATAAAAATTCATTCCACGCAAAGATGAAAGCAAAAATGGCGGTGGCAAACAAACCGCCCTTGCACATGGGCAGCACCACTTTGTAAAACACCTCCCACGGTGTGCAGCCATCAACCAAAGCGGCTTCTTCCAGTGAACGTGGTATATCTTGTATGTAGCCGCGCATCATCCAGATCACATAAGGAAGATTGAACGCGGTGTAAAGCAAAATCATGCCAACATAGGTGTCTACCCAACCCAGGTAAACATAGAGCAGAAAAATCGGAAACACCACGGCAATCGGCGGCACCATGCGCTGTGAAATGATCCAGTTGGACAAATCGTCTCCGCCGGTTTTGTACCGCGCCAGACTGTAGGCGCACAGCGTGCCAATGCTCATGGCAAGCACGGTGGACACAGTGGCGACCACCAGGCTGTTAAAAACCGAGACGGCATCGCCGTCTTTGAATAACACCAGATAGTTGCTCCATTGCAGTGCGGCCGGCCACCACACAGGCGGAGAGGCGTAAATCTCGTCGGCGGTTTTGAATGAATTCATCGCCAGCCAATACACGGGAAACAAAAACGCAAGCGTGATCAAAACGGCAGCGCAAAAGCGCAGCCCTAGGCTGATACGGGAGGAGAGCGGTACACGGTTCATCTTGACAATCCCACACGCTTTAAAGCCCACATCAGCACCACACTGAGCATGACCACGATCAGCAAAGCCACAGCCGCGGTGTAGCTGGTCTCAAATTGCCTGAAGCCTTGGTTGTAAGTAAATATAGAAATGGTTTCTGTCATGGTGCCCGGGCCGCCCTGAGTCAAAGCCCAGACCACATCAAACAATCGAAATAAATCCAGCATGCGGATCAGCAGCGCAATCGCCATTACCGGCCAGATAGAGGGAAGAACAATCAGAAAAAATATGCGCCAGTAACCCGCACCATCAATAGCGGCAGCTTCTAGTTGAGATTTATCAACATTTGCCAGCGCGGCTAACAGCAGCAAAAACATGAACGGCGTCCATTGCCATATTTCTGCCACCAGGATAGCGGGATACACCAGTTCCGGCTTGATGGTCCACAGTATGGTCATCTCTTGTCCGAATAACCAACCCAACACCTGGTTGATCGGACCAAAGCGGTTGTCAAACATCAAAGACCAGATGGCCCCGGCCACAACGGGCGACACCACCACGGGCAGTACCAACAGGCCTATCATGATTTGCCGACCCGGCAATTTATTCAAAAAAAGTTGCGCCATCAACAAACCGATGAATAACTCCAACGGCAAAGCAATGGCTAGAAAAATCAAGGTATGCATGACGGCTTCCCATAGCCGCTGGTCTTTAAAAATAGCGCGGTAATTCACCAACCCGACAAAGTCTGAGCTGTTGTCCATCATGGTGATGCCCTGGAAGCTGACCAGGATCATGTAAATCAGAGGGAATACAGCCACCAGCAATAGCACCAGCATGGCTGGCGTGATCAGCAAGCGTGCGAACAGCTTTTGCTGGTCTTGGATAGAGGGGGTTGCAACAGAATGTCTCAAGACAAGGTCTACCGGATGAACAATGAATGCAAGGTGTCAAACAGGCAGCGCCGTGAGAACGGCGCTGCGCTGATGATGTTATATCTACAAAGAGGCTTGAAGCTTATTTAGGATAAGCGCCGCCTTTGGCAGCCCAGGCGTTGTAAACAGCTTTTTGCTTGTCTACGCCGACCTTTTGAGTGGTTTCATCCCATGACTTGGCAACATTGTCCAGAATTTTCTTGGGATCTTCACCGGCCCACAAGCGGCTGATGCCCTGGCGCAATGCTTCTTCGTATTTGTCGGTTTGGATCAAAGACAAATCGAGCAAACCGGTTTTAGAACCTGCTTGCAGCGCAGCCAAATAGTCTTTGGCATCTGGCCATTTCGCCATGTACTCTTTGCTGGTGAAATGTGAATCGCGGAAGGGGTCGCGCAAGGTGTAAGGCAGTTGCACACGTTGCATGGAAATCTCTTCGCTGTTGAGCCACTGAATGAACAAATACGCAAGTTCTTTGTTCTTGCTGTTGGAGGTCACAGACAAAGCGAATCCGGCCGCGAGTTCAGGATGACCGCCTGGTGGCAATGCGTAACCGACTTTACCGGCCACCTTGGACTCGGGCACCCACTTCATGGCTTCATCCTTGATGTAACCGGCAGCGAATCGACCATAGGGCGGCCATGAAATAGTCATGGCGCTTTCACCTTTGAGGAAAACAGCCAGGTTTTCTACAAAGCCGAATTTCTCCACGCCCGGGGGCATGAATTTATTTTCATTGCGCCAGTCGGTCAAAACCTTGACGCCTGCTGGGCCGTTGATTTGCGCTTTCATATTGTTGTCAAAGAATTTGCCGCCTTCATTGCGGAAACGTTCCTGAAACATGAAGTTGCCGTAACCGGGTTCACGAAACTGAGACGCGCCGAATGTACCTTTGGCTTTGAGTTTTTCAGTCAGAAACTGACCGATTTCTGAAAACTGTTTCCAAGTTGTAGGCGGTGCCAGTTCATAGTTGAACTTGGCTTTGAAATCTTTGCGCAATGCGGCATCGGCAAAAATGTCTTTGCGGTAATACATGATGAAGACATCACCGTCATCAGGAAAACCGTAGATCTTGCCGTTGACCTTCATTTGGTTATCGCGGTAGGTGGGCGCGATTTTTTGCAGCTCGTCGCGGTAAGCGTATTTGTCCACCATGGCGTCCAGCGGCTCGAGTGCGCCAGCCTGAACCAAGTCAGGCATCCAAGAGGGAATCACGTTCAATGCGTCATAAGCACCGGTACCGGCGCGGTATTCCTGCATGATTTTGGTGAACATTTCTGCGGTCGGGACCTCAATCACGTTGATCTTGCAACTGGTGAGCTTTTCCCACATCGGACCGGAGAAGTTTTTAGGGTCTAGCGATTGCAGTCCGGCTTCCCAGACAACGGTAATGGTCTTGCCGTTACACATTTTTTTGGCAGCGTCAACAGCACGCTGAGCGGTGCTTTGCGCCTGCGACATGCCTGCAGTCAACAGCATGGCGGTTGCCAAAGCTGTCATACAACTCAAGTGCAGTTTTTTGAAATGAAAATTCACATTGGTCTCCTTCATACTTTTCGTGGATAGAAACTTACAAAAAAACAGACAGTGCAGCTGATCTGACTGTCAACCTTCAAACGACAACAACTGACAGGTATGGGTTTTCCTCCTTTTGTGTTCAAACTTTGACTATGGATAAAGGCATGCGTCCGTTGGCAAACGACACGATGCACCCCAAACCTTCTCGCGCGATATGGTCAAAGCATTCATCGGTCCAGCACAGAGAATGCGGCGCTAGCAACACGTTGTCCATTGTCAGCAACGGGTTATCACTTGCCACGGGTTCTTGCTCGAACACATCAAGCGCAGCCCCGGCAAGCGCGCCGGATTTCAGCGCGTGAATCAATGCAGCTTCGTCAACCACAGGGCCGCGTGCCATGTTGATCAGGTAAGCCTGTTTTTTCATCAAGGCAAGACGTTTCGCATTCAAAAAATGGCGGGTCTGAGCGTTCAAAATCAAACTGCAAACCACAAAGTCACTTTGGCTGAGCAGGGTTTCGGTGCTGACGTGGTCTGCGCCCAAAGCTTCTATGCGCGAAGTGGCGACATGCGGGTCAGAAGCGAGCATGCGCCAGCCGAAAGGTTTGGCCAAGGCCAGCAACTCCTGGCCTATGCCACCGACGCCGATCACACCCAGCGTGCGCGAGGTCAAGCCCAGACCCATGTGGCTGGTGCGCTCATGCCAACGGCCTTCACGGGTTAACTTGTCTTTGGTGATCAATCGACCGGCTAAGGCGAACACAAAGGTCAGCGCTGCCACTGCCACCGGACGACGCACCGCTACCGGCGTATTGGTGGTGATGATGCCTTTGTCGGCCAAAGCTTTGACGTCGACCGAGTCATAGCCGACGCCGTGCCTGGCCACAATCTTGACCCTGCAATCAGCGCGTGACACTGAATGCGCCGTGACTTGCGGGCTGTTGACGTACAAACCGTCATAACTCGCCATGATGTCAGGCGTGATTTCGCTGACCGATTCAGGCAGAAATTCATAATCGATACCGACTTCTTTGTTCAGTATGTCCATGGGACCGGGCCCAAAACTGGGTTTGCCGCTGGCGTCTAGCAGGTCTTTGGAAAGACCGAGTTTGAATGCCATGCTCAGCCCCGCTTTTCCACGTGCTGAATCAAGTGGCTGAATCCTTGTTGCAACATGCCGGTGTCAGTGCCCGTGGCAATCATGGTGTAGCCCATGGCCATGACCTTGTCGGCCCAAGCGGCATCGGTGGCCATGAAACCAGCGACTTTGCCGTGTTTTTTGGCAACATCTGCAATTCGTTTCATAGCGGCCAAAAACAATGGGTGATCAAACTGACCGGGTATGCCCATGAAATTGGACAAATCAAAATGGCCGACCCACAACACGTCTATGCCGTCGACAGCCGCAATGGCTTCAACCTGCTCGAGTCCGCGTTCGGTTTCGATCTGGGCGATGACCAAGTTTCGGTCATGAAAGTTGCGCATTTTTTGAATGATGTCGCCGGCTTTGTAGTCGCATTGTGCGAAACCGAAGGCCGCGCCACGTCTACCCAAGGGCGGATAGCGGCAGGCCTGGGCAATAGAGATTGCTTGTTGTGCCGACTCGACCATGGGAATCATCACGCCGTGTGCGCCGATATCCAATGAGCGGGCTAACCATGTGTATTCGCCCACAGGTACGCGCACCATGGGCGCAATAGGCAAACCGCGACAGGAAGCGAACAAGCCTTTCAAAGACTCCATGTCCAGGCCGGTGTGCTCCATGTCGTAAATCACATATTTCGCACCCGCGTTGTGCAAAATGCTGGACAGGCCCGGAGAAAAAAATTCGAACACCATGGCACCGGCGACAACCTGGCCGGACATGATGGATTGCTTGAGGTCAGAAGACATGTATGCTCAATCTGGTAAACGTTCAGAATAACTAGCAAACCACAGTCTGTGTTTAGGTGTATCTACTAGGAATATGTCCCTTCCAAGTTGATGATATTTATTGTTTTTTTAAGTTCTGGCGAGCCGGTTTTAAAACCCGTGGCCGCTGTTATCATCGAATTCTCAGATTAAAAAGCCGTCTGACTTCGCTGTTTCCCCCTGGCATTCTTGCGCGTTGACCTGTATCAATACTATGAAAAAACCTTTGCGGCATGATTTTTACAAGCCGGTGGCATTCTTTAGAAGCAAATTTTCATGAAATGGTTTGTGATTTCGCTATGGGTGACCGCCATTCTTTACGGTCACTACAGAGGACGGGTCAGGGCCTCATGGCAAAAAGTGTTTCTGGATCACTCAGCTGTGTTAGCTCCCATCAATGCCTTGATGGTGTTGTGCTCCAAAGTCACCACCAAACCTTATGTGCCTTTGAACGAATTGCCGGAGCTACAACAGATTCAAGACAATTGGCAAGTGTTTCGCGCAGAGGCTTTGCATCTGTCTGAATTGCAACGCATCAAGGCACCGGACAAGCACGATGACATTGGATTCAATTCATTTTTCAAGTACGGTTGGAAGCGGTTTTATTTGAAATGGTATGACGCGGCACACCCGTCTGCGGCTGAATTGTGCCCGCAAAGCGTGGCGATTTTAAAAAGCATTCCCACCATCAAGGCTGCCATGTTTGCAGAGTTACCGCCGGGCGGCCAACTCAACCGGCACCGCGACCCTTATGCCGGTTCATTGCGCTATCACTTAGGTTTGGTCACACCGAATGACGACGCGTGTTATATCGATGTAGACGGAGAGCGGCACAGTTGGCGTGACGGGCAGGGGGTGGTGTTTGACGAAACCTACATACACGAGGCTTATAACAAGAGCGCGCATAACCGTATCATTTTGTTTTGCGATGTGGAGCGGCCTTCAAAGTTTGCCTGGGTGGCGGCTTTGAACCGCTGGTTCAGCCGCGTGGTGATGTCAGCGGCGAGTTCGCCGAATGATGCAGGGGATCAAACCGGGGCTATCAATAAACTGACGCATTGGCATTTCTTGGTAGATGAAAAGCGCAAGGTTTTCAAGAACTGGAATCGTAAGGTGTACAAGCTGACCAAATACAGTTTGATCGCTCTCATAGTGTTGGGCGTTGTTTACCTTTGAGCTCAAGTGCTTATTGAGCTATTGAACAGCAGAAACTCGATCGAAGAAAAAACTGCGAACGGACGACGACATGGCGGGCGGGCCGACGCGAACATTGGCGCGCAGCGGCAGTGAGCGGCGACCGAACCGGCATGGCGTGAACACTTCACTCGAATTAAACACACGCTTTGGCCAACCATCCGGTGCGATTTTTTTCTGCGCTTTCGCTCGAAAAAAACGCCCCCTCTGTCGGCCTATGTGATGTTTTAGGTACGAGCGCTGTTTCGTTGACAAAGATTAATGGTTCATCAAACCGAAGATATGCAATCGGAGAAAACTGCGAACGGACGACGACATGGCGGGCGGGCCGACGCGAACATTGGCGCGCAGCGGCAGTGAGCGGCGACCGAGCCGGCATGGCGTGAACACCTCGCTTAAAACCGAACCGGCATGGCGTGAATACACTACATAAAGCTAAACCCGCATGGCGTGAACACATTACTTTTCGAAACGTGACAACGACCGAGCCGGCATGGCGTGAACTGATTGCACAAAGCTAAACCCGCATGTCAGAAATCAGGTCTTATCCAATGCCTGCTCAATATCCCAAATGATATCGTCCAGCGTCTCCAAGCCCACACTCAGGCGAATCAAGTCTGGCGGCACGCCGGCTGCAATCTGCTGTTCTTCAGACAGTTGCCTGTGCGTCGTAGAAGCCGGGTGAATCACCAAGCTTTTCGCATCTCCAATATTCGCCAAGTGAGATAAAAACTGAACGTTCTCAATGAAAGTTTGACCCGCCGCAGCCCCGCCTTTGACCCCGAAAGTCAATACTGCACCAGCACCGCGCGGCAGGTATTTTTTTGCCAATTCGTGATCCGGGTGATCTGCCAAGCCCGGGTAGTTCACCCATGCAACATTGGGGTGGTTTTGCAAATGTTTGGCCACCGACAGCGCATTGCAGCAATGCCTGTCCATGCGCAAAGACAAAGTCTCTACGCCTTGCAGCAACAAAAATGCATTGAAAGGCGAGAGTACCGGGCCGAAAGTGCGCATGCCTTCCATGCGGCATTTCATGGTGAAACCGAAGTCGCCAAAAGTTTCATAAAACCGCACACCATGGTAGCCGGGGGACGGTTCGGTCATGCTCGGAAAACGGCCGTTGTCCCAGGGGAATTTGCCTGATTCAATGATGACGCCGCCCATGGTCGTGCCGTGTCCGCCAATGAATTTTGTCGCCGAGTGAATGCTGATGGCCGTGCCCCATTTGAAGGGCTGGCACAGGTAAGGGCTGGCAAAGGTGTTATCGATAAACAGTGGCACGCCGGCGTGGTTACCGATCGCAGCGACAGCTTCTATATCCAGCACATTCAGCGACGGATTGCCAAGGGTTTCGGCATACAAGGCTTTGGTTTTGGGTGTGATGGCGCGAGCGAAATTTTGCGGGTCGGAGGCGTCGACAAAAATAGTTTCAATGCCCAGTTTTTTGAAATTCACGCCAAGCTGGGTGTGCGTGCCGCCGTACAAAGTCTTGGCCGCAACGATTTGGTCGCCTGCTTCACAAACATTGAGCAAGGCAATCATTTGCGCCGCCATGCCACTGCCTGTGGCTACTGCTGCGCGACCGGCTTCGAGTGCAGCAATGCGCTCTTCCAGCACCGCGACCGTAGGGTTAGACAGGCGTGAATACACATTACCGAAAGTTTGCAGGTTGAACAGGCTGGCGGCGTGTTCAGCGCTGTCAAACACATACGAGGTGGTCTGGTAAATAGGAACTGCGCGGCTGCCGGTGGCGGCGTCCGGGATTTGCCCGGCGTGCAGGCTGAGCGTGTCAAAACCGAAATTGCGATCTGCCATTTTTTTACTGAGGTGGGATTTGACGTTGAGCCGAGATGACGCCGGTGTTGACACCGAACCAGCCCAGGCCGCCGAACAGGCGTGCGTGTTCTATCTTGACACAGCGGTCCATGATGACGGTGAGGCCGGCTTGTTCAGCGATGCGACCTGCATCAACATTCACCACACCGAGTTGCAGCCAAAGCACTTTGGCACCAATGTCTACGGCCTGTTGCGCAATCGCCGGGGTATCGGCCGGTTTGCGAAACACATCGACGATATCCACCGCAAAAGGTATGTCTGCCAGGCTGGCATAACAGGTTTCATCCAGGATGCTTTGGTACTTGGGGTTGACCGGCACGATGCGGTAACCATGGGCTTGCATGTACTTGGCAGCAAAGTAGGAAGGGCGGAACCAGTCTGCGGATAAACCAACCACAGCAATGGTGCGGTGTTGTTTCAACACCTGTTTCAGTACGCGTATGTCACTCATTTGCGGGATATTAGCCGATAACTGAAATAAAGATTGCTTTATATGCCAAAACAGTGCATAGTCAGGCCTCGATTATCAGTTTATGTTGTTGTAGTTCGTTTTTAGTTCTGCCCTCATAGGTATTTCTCCCTTCGTCTCATCGCCTTTTCTGACCTTCGACCCCGAGGGGGGCTTCCCTTTTTTTTAAGAAATGCAATAAATGGCAACAGGTACAGTGAAATGGTTTAACGAGTCCAAAGGTTTTGGCTTTATTACACCCGAAGACGGCGGCAAAGATTTGTTCGCTCATTTTTCCGCGATCCAGAACCAAGGTTTCAAAACCCTGGCAGAAGGTCAACGCGTCAGCTTTGAAGTGACCACCGGCCCCAAAGGCCTGCAAGCGTCCAACATCAAATCCGCCGATTAAGCCGCAAGCTTAAAGGCAGCTGATGTCCAAAGAAGAAATGCTGGAAATGTCCGGCATGGTGCGCGAGGTTCTACCCGACTCGCGCTACCGTGTCACTTTGGACAACGGCCACGAACTCGTGGCCTACACCGCAGGCAAGATGCGCATGCACCACATCCGCATTCTGGCCGGCGACAAAGTCACCTTGGAACTCTCTCCTTATGACATGACCAAAGGTCGTATCACCTTTAGACATATCGAAGGCAAGGGCCCGAGCGGACCACGTCGCAGACGGTTTTGACCCCCGGCCCGTCCGACACCGGATTGGGCTATTTGGTCAAGCAGGAGTGCATTGCCATCGACGGCGGTGCCGACTTGAACATACGTTCGTTACTGGACAAACAACAGTTTCACGACCCGCTAGGCATAGCCCTGGCTTTAGGCGTTTCTTCCGCCACTTGGCCTTTGTTCGGCCTGGTTTGGCCTTCTGCCCGGAAAATGGCCGACGCGATGCAAACTTTTCCGATTGCCGATCTGCGTATTCTTGAAATCGGATGCGGCTTGGGTCTGGCCAGTCTGGTGATTCACCGGCGCTTAGGTGCAGTCACCGCCTCAGATTACCACCCGTACACAGAGCGCTTCCTCAAAGCCAATTTGCTGCTCAATGACATGCATACCTTGCCTTATGTCAGCGGCCATTGGGAACGCGCCAATCCGTTATTGGGCGAATTCGATCTGATCATTGGCAGCGATGTGCTGTACGAACGCGATCACCCGCTGCAACTCGCCAGGTTTATCCAGCGCCACGCCGCATCCCATGCGCAAGTGTTGATCATTGATCCGAACCGGGGCAACCGCGCAGCGTTTCACAAAGCCATGCACAACAACGGCTTTGCACTCACACAAACCGATTTACTCACGCCTTTACAGGATGAAACGCCTTACCGCGGCCGTTTCCTCAGCTACCAACGCGACTGATTTTCAGGCCCGCATGGGTTACATTGCGGCGCATGAATGACGAAGATTTCATGCAACTTGCCCTGGCGCAAGCCGAGCTGGCATTGGCGGCCGGAGAAGTGCCTGTTGGCGCCGTGCTGGTGCGTGAAGGGCAGGTGATTGCCCGCGCGCACAACGCCCCTGTTGGGCAACACGACCCGAGCGCCCATGCGGAAATATTGGTCATGCGTGAAGCTGCTGCCAAACTCGGCAACTACCGGCTTGACGACTGCACCTTGTACGTCACGCTTGAGCCTTGCACCATGTGCGCCGGTGCCATCTTGAATGCCCGCTTGCCGCGCGTCGTTTGGGGCGCGCCCGAACCTAAAACCGGTGCCTCAGGGTCGGTACTCAATGTCTTTGAAACCCCCGAACTCAACCACCAAACCCTGAGCCACGGTCATGTGTTGTCACAAGCGTGTTCACTGCCTTTGCAAACATTTTTCAAACAACAACGAATCGCACAAAAAACCAAGGCTGCAGCCACACGCTTGCGGGATGACGCGGTGCGCACGCCCGATAGCACCTTTGAGCAATTACCCGGGTACCCGTGGCAGCCGAATTACATCAGCGATTTGCCCGCATTGAACGGCTTGCGCATGCATTACCTGGACGAAGGTCAAGCCGACGCCCAAGTGACTTGGCTGTGCTTGCACGGCAACCCCGCCTGGAGTTATTTGTACAGGCACATGATTCCCGTTTTTCTGGCCGCCGGTCACCGCGTGGTTGCGCCTGACATGCCGGGTTTCGGTAAAAGCGACAAGCCTAAAAAAGACAGCGTGCATTCGTTTGAATGGCATCGCCAAGTGTTGCTGGAGTTCATTGAAGCCATGGACCTCAGGCATATTCAACTTGTGGTGCAAGACTGGGGCGGCATACTTGGATTGACACTGCCTATGGCGCAGCCCTGGCGTTACCAGTCGCTGCTGGTGATGAATACTTTGCTGGCTACAGGCGAGCAGCCGTTAAGCCAAGGGTTTCTAGGTTGGCGGCAAATGTGCGCCGACAAACCCATGTTCGACGTGGGCAAGCTGTTTGCACGCGGCAACCCGCAAATGAGTGCAGATGAATGCTCCGCCTATAACGCGCCTTTTCCGGATGCCGGTCATCGCGCTGCGTTGCGAGCATTTCCGCCGATGGTGCCGTCTTCTGTTGACAGCCCCGGCGCAGCAATTTCGCGCGATGCTGCGGCCTTCTGGATGGAAGAATGGCAAGGCCGCAGCCTGATGTTTATAGGTAAACAAGATCCGGTACTCGGCGAAGCGGTGATGCGTGACTTGCAACAACGCATTCGCGCTTGCCCCGAACCCGTGGTGTTGCCGCAAGCAGGACATTTTGTACAAGAACACGGCCACGACATCGCCGTGCAAGCCTTACAGACATTTTTCAATTCAGACTCAGCAGGAGACAGGCAGTGAAACCCGATAGTTCCAACACAGTTCGTGTCGCCGTGATCACCGGCGGGGCCATGGGCATAGGCGGCGCAGCGGCGCAACATCTGGCGGCTTCGGGTCACCGGGTCATCATCGCCGACCGCGACAGGCCGGCAGCCGATCGCACCGTTGCAGCACTGGCAGCTCTTGGTCACCAGGCCGACGCCGTCACCATGGATGTCAGTGAGCCTGCATCGATTGCGACTGCGTTTGCAGAGATTGAACAGCTCGCCGGTCGCTGCGATATTCTCGTGAATTCGGCCGGTGTGGCCACGGTGGCGTCTTTTCTGGATTTCAAGCTGGAAGAATTTCAACGCACCATGGACATCAATGTCACCGGTACGCTGCTCTGCAGCCAGCACGCGGCGCGGCTGATGGTGAAACACCAATGGGGGCGCATCATCAATATTGCGTCTGTGGCCGGTATGCGCGCGGTCGGCAGCGGGCGCACTGCTTACGGCACGTCCAAAGGCGCGGTGATTGCCTTGACCCGCCAGATGGCCGTGGAACTCGCCGAACACGGTATCACCGCCAATGCGGTTTGCCCCGGCCCGGTAGACACGCCGCTCACGCAAAAGCTGCACAGCGCGCAATTCCGTGAGGAATATGCCAAAGCCATTCCTATGGAGCGCTACGGCAATGTGGACGAAATCGCAGCCGTCGTGCAGTTTCTGGCATCGGCGCAAGCGTCTTACATCACAGGTATAGCCATGCCGGTCGACGGCGGTTTTCTGTCCAGCGGCGCGCGCGGCTTATGAGTTTTTCAACACCAACCTACACAAGGCATGCGCATGAGTGACCGCATTAACGCCAGCTACCAACTCAGCACGTCGGCTGACCCGCAACGTACTGCTGCCTTGATTGCCGGAGAACAGTCCAGTGGCACCTTCATCGCCATTCCCGGTGAAGACGAAGCGCTGAAAGCGCGTGCTGCCGCCACTTACGACATACAGGCCTTGGAAGATCAGCCGATTGAAGGCGATGTGCGCCACTACCGGCTGACGCTGTCCTGGCCGCTGGCCAATATCGGCCCGTCTTTGCCCAATCTGATGGCAACCATGGCTGGCAACTTGTACGAGTTACGGCCTGTCAAATCATTGCGTTTGCTTGACTTTGATCTGCCACGCGCATTCGCCGATGCCTACCCCGGCCCGGCCTTTGGCATAGCCGGTACCCGCGCCTTGACCGGCGTGCCGCAAGCGCCGTTGATAGGCACCATCATCAAACCCTCGGTGGGTTTGAGTGCGGCTGACACAGCAGCCATGGTCGAACAGTTATGCGCCGCCGGTATAGATTTCATCAAGGACGACGAGTTGCAGGCCGATGGCCCTGCTTGTCCGTTCGACGAGCGCGTGCGACTGTGCATGCAAGTGATACGCAAACACGCCGAGCGCAGCGGCCGCAAGGTCATGTATGCATTCAATCTGACGGGGGAACTCGATGAGATGCGCCGTCGGCACGACCTGGTCATAGCCGAGGGCGGTACAGCCGTCATGTTGAGCTTGAACTCGGTCGGCATGAGCGGTTTCAATGCATTCCGTCGCCATACGCAATTGCCTATTCACGCACACCGCAACGGCTGGGGCTATTTGCAAACAGGCTGGTCATATGTCGCCTGGCAAAAACTCTGGCGCTTAGCCGGTGTGGATCACATGCACGTCAACGGCATCGCCAACAAATTTCAAGAAGACGACGACAGCGTGATTGCTTCAGCCCGCGCCTGCCTCAAGCCCTTGTTCAGCCACAAGCCTTGTGCGGTGATGCCTGTGTTTTCTTCGGGTCAGACGGTGATGCAGGCAGAACCGACCTGGCAGCGACTGCAATCGCCGGACTTGATATTTCTGGCCGGAGGCGGTTTGTTTGCCCATCCCGGCGGTATAGCGTCAGGTGTCAGCGCATTGCGTCAGGCCTGGGACGCGGCCATGGCCGGCGTTCCTTTGCAACAGGCGGCAACAAGCCATCGTGAATTGCGCGAAGCCATCGCCACTTTCGGCCCTTAATTTTGAAGACCATGGAGCCAACCCAAATCCGCGCCCGTGTGCTGTTTTACGGCGACGATTTCACCGGTGCATCCGACAACGCCGCGCAGTACGCGCGCCACGGCTTGCGTACCCGTTTGTATTTCACCAATCCAGGTTGGCAAACTTTGCAAACTGCGGCGACAGACTGCGATGTGGTCGGTGTGGCTGGTACGGCGCGTTCGTTGGACACAGCCGGCATGACCGCTGAACTCTTGCCGGTGTTGCAAGACTTTGCCCGTTTGCCGGTGCCGCTGGTGCAATACAAATGTTGCTCGACGTTTGACAGCGCAGCACACACCGGCAGCCTGGGGCACGCCATAGGCCTGATGCGCCAGGTCTGGCCGGAATGCTTTGTGCCGGTACACGCAGCCACGCCGGAATTTGGCAGGTACACCTTGTTCGGCAACCACTTTGCCCGCGCAGGTCATGAGGTGTACCGGTTGGACCGCCACCCGGTCATGTCGGTGCATCCTGTGACGCCCATGCACGAATCAGATTTGGCTATGGTTTTGAATGAACAAGGCTTCAAACCCGAACGCCTCATAGATTTGCGCATGCTGGACCAATACCAGTCTTGCCCCGAAGACTTGGCTCTGGCATTGCTGAAAGCCGACAGCGCTGTGTTGGATGGCTATACCCAGTCTCAAGCGGTGACCACGGCGGCCGTGCTTTGGCGGCTCTCGCGCGTGCGCCAGGTGTGTGCCATGGCTGCACAGGGTTTGGCCCACGGCATGGGTCAGTATTTGCGTGAAAGCGGGCAATTGGCAGCCGATACACCTGTGCAACAACTGGCGGCTACCGACCGCTTGCTGGTGCTGTCCGGCAGTTGCTCGGCATTGTCGGCGGCGCAAATCGATGCGGCCCGGCAGTCCGGTTTTTTATGCATGAGGTTGAGCAACAACATTTTGTCGGGTCAGGATGCAGCCGCTTTTGCCGACTTACAGCAAAAGACTTTACAAGCATTGCAAGCCGGGCAAAGTGTGGTGGTTTTCACTGCTGAGGGTCCGCAAGACCCGCATACCGAGCAACTCAGACAATTGACCGAAACCTGGTCTTCCGCTGAGTTGACGCAAAGCATAGGAAATTGTTTCGCGCAACTGGCAGGCCGCGCTTTCAAGGAAACAGCTTTGACCAGGCTGGTGGTCGCAGGCGGCGATTCATCTAGCTTCACCATGCGTGCGCTGGGCGCAGAGGCTTTGCAAATCAAGGCCAGCCATTTCACACAAAACGCGCATTTCGCCAGTCTGGTGTCCTCTGACCCGCATATTCACGGAAAAGAAGTGCTGCTCAAAGGCGGTCAGGTGGGCACGGCGACGCTGTACGCCTTGGCTTTAGCTGGCTTCTGACCGCGCTTGTTGATAAGGTCTGGCTTTAGCAGGCTGGTGGCTTGGCGGTACATTCAAGCCAGCCGCTTTCATTGACAAACAAGCCATTCAAACACTTATGCATATTTATATTTACTCACCCTCAGGCGCGGTGCGCGACAAAGCTGCATTGCGCCGCGCCGTCAAACAACTGGCTAAACAAGGCCACGATGTAGAGCTTGACCCGGACGCATTGAGCAGCGAACAACGCTTTGCTGGTGACGACGACACGCGTTTGCTTTCCATTGCCCGGGCCGCAGCCAGCGGTGCCGATGTGGTGATGCTGTCGCGCGGCGGTTACGGCATCACGCGGCTGATGAAAAAGCTGCCTTACAAAGCCATTGCAAGTTCTATCAAGCAGGGCAGTCGCTGGGTTGGGCACAGCGATTTCACGGCGCTGCAAATGGGCTTGCTGGCCAAGACCGGTGCTCGCACTTGGGCTGGGCCGCATGCCTGCGCGGATTTCGGCGCTTTGTCTGTGGACGGCATCACTCAGGATTGTTTTGACGACATGGCGCAGGGCAGGGGGGAGGGCGCCGGTTGGCGTTTGCCTGCATCTGATCTGGCGCATTTGCCCAAACGATCCATGCTGGCCGAAGATGCCGTGTTGTGGGGCGGCAATCTGAGTGTGTTGTGCAGCTTGCTTGGCACGCCTTATATGCCGGTCATCGACAAAGGTGTGTTGTTTCTGGAAGATGTGGCTGAGCATCCTTACCGGATAGAGCGCATGTTGACGCAATTGCTGCATGCCGGTGTGCTGGCCAAACAGCAGGCGATTGTGCTTGGGCAGTTCACGGATTTCAAGCTGACACCGCATGACAAAGGTTTCAAACTCGATTCGGTGGTCGCATGGTTGCGGTCTCAGGTGAAGGTACCTGTATTGACCGGTTTGCCGTTCGGTCATGTGGCGACCAAGCTGTGTTTGCCGGTCGGGCGTCAAGTCAGTTTGCTAAGGGAAGGGCGCGAGGCGTTCTTGTTGTGGGTTCATCAAGGACATCATTCGCACTGAATGTATTCTTACCACCAAAAGCATCTCAGAGGCTGACAGAGGGGGCGTTTTTTTCGAGCGAAAGCGCAGAAAAAAATCGCACCGGAAGGTCGGCCCCAAAGCGTGTCTTCAATTCGAGTGAAGTGTTCAAGCCATGCCGGTGCGGTTTTAAGCAAGGTGTTCACGCCATGCCGGTTCGGTCGCTTTTATGTTTCATCGAAGTGAGGTGTTCACGCCACGCCGGGACGGTCGCCTCTCACTGCCGCTTCGCGCCAATGTTCGCGTCGGCCCGCCCGCCATGTCGTCGTCCATTCGCAGTTTTCTCCGACTGCTTTCCTGCGGTTAAAGAAACCAAGCTTCAACCAAATACATAACAAAGGCCGACAGAGGGGGCGTTTTTTTCAAGCGAAAGCGCAGAAAAAAATCGCACCGGATGGTCGGCCAAAGCGTGTCTTCAATGAACTGCACGAATGCCAATACATCCGGATGGTCGGCCAAAGCGTGTCTTATATTAACCGCCGGAATGCGAACACATCCGGATGGTCGGCCCGCCCGCCATGTCGTCGTCCGTTCGCAGTTTTCTCCGACTGCATTTCCTTAGGAAAGGCTTAATTCCTGCCGCATCTACAATGCTTTGAGCACGTAAACAAACCGCAAAGTCCACATGATCAGCTACACCAAACACTACATCAACGGCGCCTGGCAAGAGGCCATATCCAAAGCTCATTTCGAGGTGCATGACGCCAGTACCGAAGAAGTCATGGCCACGGTACCCCAAGGAACGGTGGAAGAGGCCGCTCAAGCAGTGTTGGCGGCACACAAGGCTTTCCCGGCATGGTCAGCTTTGAGCGTGGAAGAACGTTGCCAGTACATAGACAAAATCGTCGCTGGCTTGAAAGCCCGTTCAGACGAAATGGCAACCGCCATTGCCCGTGAAGTCGGCATGCCGATAAAGCTGTCAAAAATGGTTCAAGTCGGCGGCCCGGTGTTCAACTGGGGCAACGCCGCCAAAGTCGCCCGCGCTTACCACTACGAAGAAAAAGTCGGCAATTCCATGGTGGTGCGCGAGCCCATAGGCGTGGTCGGTTGCATCACGCCGTGGAACTTTCCTTTGAACCAGATCACTTTGAAAGTGGCACCGGCCTTGGCCGCAGGGTGCACGGTGGTGTTGAAACCCAGCGAAATCGCCCCGGTCAACGCCATGATTCTGGCTGAAATCATTCACGACGCCGGTCTGCCACCAGGCGTTTTCAATCTGGTCAACGGCGCCGGACCCGTGGTCGGCGAAGTGCTGGCCAGCCACCCGCAAGTCGATATGGTCAGCTTCACCGGTTCAACCCGGGCAGGTAAACGTGTGGCGGCACTGGCGGCTGAATCTGTCAAACGCGTCACCTTGGAGCTTGGCGGCAAATCGGCCAGCATTGTGTTGCCGGACGCCGACATGGAAGCCGCGGTCAAAGGTACTTTGGCGGCATGCTTTCTCAACAGCGGCCAAACTTGTTCGGCGCATACCCGCATGCTAGTGCCTGAATCCCGCTACGACGAGGTCAAATCCTTGTTAAAAACCGGCATCGCCAAATACCCGTTGGGTCCCAGCCTGGATGAAACCACACGTTTAGGCCCGCTGATCACCGCCACGCAACGCGAGCGCGTGCTGGGTTTTATCCAGCAAGGTTTGAAGGAAGGCGCTGAATTGATTGCAGGCGGCACAGACAAACCGGCCTTTGACCATGGCTATTTTGTGCAACCCACAGCATTGCGGGTCAAGCCGGACGACACCTTGGCACGGGAAGAGATTTTCGGCCCGGTGCTGGTGGTGCTGACTTACAAGGACGAAGACGAAGCGGTTCGGATTGCCAACGACACGATTTACGGTTTGGGCGGCGGCGTTTGGAGCGGCTCCGACGAACACGCCATCGCGGTGGCGCGTCGCATGCGCACCGGCCAGGTCGATATCAACGGCGCGCCGTTCAACGGCAATGCGCCGTTTGGCGGCTATAAACAATCCGGCAACGGTCGGGAAAACGGTAAATTCGGCTTTGAAGAGTTCCTTGAGCACAAGGCGATTCAACTCAAACCAGCTGAAAAAGCCTGATCCACCCATCAACTCCATTTAATACGATGCATATTATGTTAAGTCAAAAAAATACTGTTTCCAAACCTTTCCCCAAAGCTCTGCTTTTACCCTTGCTGCTGACATGCGCCTTTGTATCTGCACAACCCGGTCCTGCCAGAAACGAATCCGCCATGCAGGAAACGCGTGACATTGGCGCAGCCATGCTCAAGGAACTCAGCCAGACTTTGCAAGCTGCCATGGCAGATGGCGGCCCAATCAATGCCATCGGCGTGTGCAAAACCAAAGCACCTGAAATCGCCATGTCTTTGTCCATGAAGCACCAGGTTCAGGTGTCACGCGTGGGCACGCGTGCCCGCAATCCTGACATGGGCGTGCCTAACGAATGGCAAACCAAGGCACTTGAAAAATTCCAGTCCCGGCTTGCCGGTGGCGATAAACCTTACGACATTGAGTATGTGGAAGTGGTTAAAAGCGGCGCTTATGACTTGGAATTGCGCTATGCCAAGCCGATAGTGTTGCAACCCATGTGCACAGCCTGCCATGGCACGCCGGAACAAATCAGTCCTGAGGTGAAAGAAAAACTCAGCAAACTCTATCCGAACGACAAGGCCATCAATTACAAACCCGGTGATTTACGCGGCGCGGTCATTGTCACGCGCTTGTTGTCTCATTGATCTGCTTTATCGTCATCAGTTTTGACTTCGATAATATCCACGGTAACCACCCGTCTGCTCGGTAACTGCTTGGTATAAGGCGTTTTTTTGGCATTCGGTTCCAACGGCCTGACCCTGATCACTGCTGTGCTTTCATTGCTTGGCCTGATCACAGCCTTGTTTTCTGTCGTTTTCTTTTCATCTAAGTTTGGTTCGGCGTCTTTTAAAACCGGGCCTGCCTGAACCGGCTTTTCAAGTGCCTGCAACACAGGGTTCTTGTACACCGGTTGAACCGGATTGCTCTCAATGTTGCTGATTTGCATGGCCGGACCAGTGACGGCTTCCTGCAATTCATCTTCGTTTTGTGTGACAGGCTCAGTCACTGGCGCTGGAATTGGCATTGGCTCTAGGGAAACCACTTCAGCTTGTTCTTCAGGCGCTTGAGTGCTTGTTTTCTCTACGGTTTTTTCCAGTTCTACCGGCGGTTCAGCCATCTTTTCCTCAACTGCGAGAGCTGGCTCTTCCACAACAGCTTCTTCTTTTCTTTCTTTTTCACGCATAGCGGCTAACTCACTCGCTGCTTGTTGAACAGCCTGTGGGCTGTATTTCTGGTTCCAAGCCGTCGTGAATGCCAGTAAATAGCGCTTGGCATCTTCTTTTTCCGGCTGTTTGGCCATGTCCAGCGCAGTCAATCCCAATTTGTTTTTGATGCGCGGGTCTGCGCCCTCCTCCAACAGCAATTTCACAGACATGGCACTGCCGTAACTGGCAGCCATCATCAAAGGCGTGGTGCCATTGGGGGACTCAGCGTCCAAATAAGCCTGTTGGTCCAGCAACAAGCGGATCATTTCTATATGCCCTTTGCTGGCGGCGTAGTGCAAAGCCGTCCAACCGGGCTTGTTGACATCTGCACCTTTGCTGATCAATTTATCGGCCAAAGACAACTGGTTATTAATGGCGGTCAGCATGAGCAAAGTTTCGCTGTCTGCGCTGATGACGTTTAAATTGGTTTTTTTGCTGTCTATCAGTACATCCAGTACCTTCATGGATTTTTTCTGGTAGCTAAGTATCAGGGCGGGTACGTTTTTTGGACTGGGGCTGTTGGGGTCAAAACCGCGTGCCAACAGGTTGCTGACGACTTCGGGTTGGTCCATTTCAATGGCTTTGAAAAAATCGGCGTAAGAACCCGCTATGGATACATTAAATCCAATTAAAACATACAGATACAGAGATAATTTAAAGTAAAATCTCAACTTAAAACCCTTTTAAACAAGCGGTCGAAATTGGCTGATGTCAGTGCCCCGATCTCATGATCTTCCAACTGCCGCAGACTGGCAATTTGTCTGGCCACCCAGGGCACCAGCGACGGGTCATTGGTTTTGCCACGGTGCGGTGCAGGTGCCAGGTAGGGGCTGTCAGTTTCAATCAGCATGCGATCCAACGGCATCCAACTCACGATGTCGCGCAAGTCGGACGCATTTTTAAACGTCAGAATACCGGAAAAAGAGATGTAAAACCCGAGTTCCAGTGCAGCTTTTGCCACTTCTGCGGTTTCGGTAAAACAGTGAAATACGCCGCCGACCGAGCCAGCCAAGCCGTTTTCGCCCTCTTCTTTCAATATCGCCAAGGTGTCTGCGCTGGCACTGCGGGTATGAATGACCAGCGGCAAATCGAGTTGGCGGGCTGCGCGGATATGCAGCCTGAAACGCTGGCGCTGCCACTCCATGTCAGCCACTGAACGATCGCCCAACCGGTAATAGTCCAAACCGGTTTCGCCTATGCCGACCACTTTGGAGCGCTGACCAATACGCAGCAAGTCGTCCAGCGTCGGCTCCTGCACCTGGTCTTCATCAGGATGCACGCCTGCGGTGCACCAGAAATTGTCATAGGCCATGGCCAGACCATGCACATCCTCGAAAGTTTCCAACTGGGTGCTAATGAGCAAGGCGCGCGTGACCTGTGCCGTCTGCATGTCCTGTCGAATCTCGCTCATGCGGGATTGCAGCTGAGGAAAGTTCAAATGGCAATGGGAATCGGTATACATGCTTCAGCGCCCCGGGCTCAGAGCCACTTGCGCCCGGTTGACCCAGGCCTCGACCAACAAGCCCTGCTGGTATGGGTGATCTACTGTTTTAGCGCTTTGCAGCAGTTCGCGCGACCATTGGCTGAGCGCCTCAAACCTGGCACCCTTGGGCAAATCGCCCGGCTGGAAATAGCGCGGCGCACCGCCTACGCTGGTTTGCAGCATGTCGTGACATAGCTTTTGCAAACTCGACAAAACCAGCGCCGCCGGGTTGTCTGCCAGCACACCGGCGTCTCCCCGGCTGAGTTGTTGCGGCAAAGCGCGCCAGTGGTTGGCTTGAATCCCGGCCTGGAACAAGGCCAGCGCATCCTCGGGTCTGCCACCGGCTGCCTGCAACAAGGCCTGTGCCTGCGCCGCGGGCACATCTTGCGACGTCAGCCATTCGCAAGCTGTATCAACAGACGGCCAACGCATGCTGTGGCTTTGGCAGCGGCTGCGCACGGTTGGCAATAACTCGTGCGCCGCGTTGCAAGCCAGTATGAAGCGGGTATTGCCGGGCGGCTCTTCCAAGGTTTTCAACAAGGTGTTGGCGGTGATGGTGTTCATGCGCTCGGCCGGGCTGATCAACACCACCTTGCCAGCGTCAGTGCCACCGGTGGTTTGGGTAAAGCCCAGCAATTGGCGCATGGACTCGACCCGGATTTCACGGCTGGGCTTGCGGTTTTTCTCGTCTATGTCTTTTTGCGCTTTCTCAGACAAAGGCCAACCCAGTTCCAGCATCCCGGTCTCGGGCATCAGCACGGTCAAATCGGAATGCGCACGCACCTCTATGCCGTGGCAACTCGGGCAAGTGCCGCAAGCCCCGTGCGCGGTCGGTTGCTGACACAACCATGCAGCCGCCAGCGCCAGACCGAGCTCGTACTGCCCCAATCCTGACGGGCCTTGCAACAAAAAGGCGTGGCCTGAACGCTGCATCAGGCTTTGCAATTGGGGGGTCAACCAGGGGGCAAGAGCGCTCATGTCAGCTCCTCTGCCAGCAAACCGCGTTCACGCAAGGCGTTCAATACCGCTTGCCTGACCGAATCCATGGGCGCATCGGCTGCAATCCGGGCAAAACGGTTTGCATCTGCGAGGGCACGCGCCGCGTAAGCATCGTGCACCAGCCGGAAAAATGCCTGAGGTTGTGACTCGAAACGGTCCGGCACCCTGGCCTGAGCCAAGCGTTGCGCGGCGATGGCGGGATCAAGCTCGAACCACAAGGTCAGCCCGGGTTGTCGCAAACCGCCGCCCGGCAAGACTTGCACCCATTGTTCGAGTTGAGCCAGCACTTGCAAGTCAAAACCGCGCCCGCCGCCCTGGTAGGCAAAGGTGGCGTCGGTGAAACGGTCGCACAAGACCACGTCGCCGCGCGCCAGTGCCGGTTCAATCACTTGTTGCAAATGGTCGCGTCTGGCGGCGAACACCAGCAGGGCTTCGCACAAAGGGTCCATGGCATCGTGCAAGACCATGTCACGCAGTTTTTCGGCCAAGCCGGTGCCGCCGGGTTCGCGGGTTTGGACCACGGTTTTCCCTTGCAGGCGAAAAGCGTCCGCCACCGCCTGTATGTGGCTGGATTTCCCAGCGCCGTCAATTCCTTCAAAACTGATGAAAATGCCTTGATGCATAAGGCTTATTGTGCCTTGCCGGGCGAGACAGAACGCTGGTAGCGGTCTACCGCTGCATTGTGATCGGCCAAGTTTTCGCTGAACTGGCTGCTGCCGTCGCCGCGCGCCACAAAATACAAGGCTTTGCTGGTGGCAGGATGCAACGTAGCCTGCAAGGCAGCCATGCCGGGCAAGGCAATAGGCGTAGGCGGTAAGCCGCGATGCACATAGGTGTTCCAAGGGTGATCGGTTTGTAAATCAGCGCGGCGCAGGTTGCCGTCAAAAGATGCGCCCAGGCCGTAAATCACGGTCGGGTCGGTTTGCAAAGGCATATTGATGCGCAAGCGGTTGTGGAATACGCTGGCAATCATGCCCCGGTCACTGCTCAGACCGGTTTCTTTTTCAACAATGCTGGCCAGCGTCAAGGCGTCTTCGGCATTTTTCAACGGCAGTCCCATATCCCGGTTAGCCCAGGCGGTTTCCAGACGTTTGTCCATGGCCCGGGCGGCGCGGCGCAAGAGTTCAAGGTCGGAACTGCCTTTGCCGAAGTTATAGGTGTCGGGGAAAAACCGGCCTTCGGGTGCGACGCCGGACTTGCCCAGATGGCTCATGATTTCGTCATCGCTCAGGCTGGCGGAATCGTGTTTGAGAAACGCTGATTTGTCCATGGCTTGGCGCAGCAGCCGCCAGTTCCAGCCTTCGACGATGGTCAGGTTCTTCAGGTTTTCCTCGCCACGCACCAGTTTGTTGAGCAGGTCATAGGCTGAATTGCCTTGGGTGATTTCATAACTGCCGGCGCGTATCAACCGGGATTGGCCGCTGAGCTTGAAAAAGTAATACAGCAAAGTAGGTGAGACCTCGACCCCGGAATGCGCCGTGAATGCAGCGATGGTTTTCACCGACTGACCGGGTTCTATGGACACATCGACCGAAGCTGCGCTCAGGGGCAGCGGCCGCCAAACCCACCATGCCGCTACCGAAAGGGTCACCAAAGCGGTCAACAGCAACAGACTGACCATGCGCCAAAACCAAGTAATCACGTGCCTGTCCTGAGTAAAAGCTAAAGCGGACATGATAATAGAGGCATGATGTCTACTCACACCGATCAAGCTTTGCCACTGTTGCCGAATACCGGTTCCTGCGCCCTGCCTCACCTGGGCGTCATTGCTGCGCGCGGGCCCGAGGCCGCGCATTTTTTACACAACCAGCTGACACAGGATTTTGTGCTGCTCGATATGCAGCACGCACGCCTGGCAGCGTTTTGCAATGCCAAGGGTCGCATGCAAGCCAGTATGGTGGGCTTCAAAACCTCGGCTGAAGAAGTCCTGCTGGTCATGCGCGCCGATTTATTGCCGCAAACCTTGAAACGCTTAAGCATGTTTGTGATGCGCTCCAAAGTCAAACTGAGCGATGCATCGGCTGAATGGACGGTGTTCGGGCGCTTGGCAAAAAAAGTGGAAGCACCCAGTCCCTGGAAGTTAAGCCATGACGACAGTGGCTGGTCGGTATCGCTTTACCCTGCCTCCGGCGTGGCTCGGTTTTTATGCCTCACTCCCTCAGAATCTCCATTGGCTGACAGCGGCTTGGATTTGTCTGACTGGCTGCTCTCGGACATACTCAGCGGCGTTGGCGACGTGCAAGCCGCGACCTTCGAAGCCTTTGTCCCGCAAATGCTGAACTACGAGTCGGTGGACGGCGTGAATTTCAAAAAAGGCTGCTACCCCGGTCAAGAAGTCGTGGCGCGCAGCCAGTTCAGAGGCATATTAAAACGCCGCACCTACCTGGCCGGCAGCACCTTGCCCCTGCAAGCCGCACAGGAAATTTTCCATTCCAGCGATGCCAGTCAACCGGCAGGCCAAGTGGTGCAAGCGGTTTCACATACGCAGCACGGCCACTGGGCGCTTGTCTGCCTGCAAACCTCGTCGGTTGAAGAAGGCGAGTTATACCCGGCAGAAACCACAGGCAGTGTGCTGACGCTACACCCCCTGCCCTACGCTTTGCGCGACGATATTTAAACCATTTACATAGCAGCCAGCAGCATGGCGCGGTAATCCGCCACGCTGGCGTCGCGCGGATTGGTTTTGTGCGAATGGTCGGCCAGCGCGCCTTTGATGATGTCGTCAAACTGCGCCTCAGTCACGCCCATGGCAGCAAGGCCTGAGGGCAGACCCAGAGCCGCGTTCATGTGTTTGATGGCATCACCCAAAGTTTTTGCCGGGTCACTGCCGGGCGTCAGACCCATGGCTTGCGCCATGCGAGCCAAGCGGTTTTCTTTTTGCATGGATTCGGCGGGCGCATTGAATGCAATGACGGCGGGCAAAAACATGGCGTTCAAAGTGCCGTGGTGCAAGCGCGGGTTGATACCACCTAGGCTGTGGCTGAGCGAATGCACGCAACCCAGACCTTTTTGGAACGCCAATGCGCCTTGCATGGACGCGCTCATCATTTGCAAACGTGCTTCGCGGTCCTGTCCGTTGCGTGTGGCTTTTTCAATGTTCGCCCAACCGCGTTGCAAACCGTCGATGGCAATACCGTCGGCCGGCGGATTAAAGGCCGCCGACATAAAGGTTTCCATGCAATGCGCAATCGCGTCCATGCCAGTGGCTGCGGTCATCAAAGCCGGCAGGCCCAATGTGAGGTCTGGATCCAGCAAAGCGGTTTTGGGCACCAGATGCCAAGAATGGAAACCGAGTTTGCGTCCGTCGTCCACAATGATGATGGCGCCGCGCGCCACTTCGCTGCCGGTACCGGCCGTGGTGGGAATGGCGATCAGCGGCAACACCTTGTCGGTGATACGTCCGGACCCACCTTCGATGGTGGCGTACGTGGTCAAGGGGCCGGGGTGGGTGGCCGAGATAGCCACGCCTTTGGCACAGTCCATGGACGAACCGCCGCCCAAAGCGATCAAGCCGTCGCACTGGTGTTCGTGGCACAAGGCGGTGGCGGCACGTACCGCAGCTTCGGTGGGGTTGGAAGGCGTGCCGTCATACACCGTGCAAGTCACACCGGGCAAGGCATCCAAAGCCTTTTGCAGCAGACCGGCGGCCTTGATGCCGGCGTCGGTGACGATCAGCGGGCGCTTGATATGGTTGCGCTGGCATTCCTCGGCGAGTCGCTTGAGAGCGCCGGGCTCGATATGGATTTGGGTGATGTAGAGAATGCTGGACATGTGCTTTGCCTCGAATGCGTTGTAGGATGCTGCGACTTTAACGGACTCCGGCAGACACTTATGCAAAGACAGGATTTTCGATTCTTTCACCCGCTGCGCGTGCGCTGGGTGGAAGTCGACATGCAAAAAATCGTCTTCAACGGCCACTACCTGATGTACTTTGACACAGCGGTCGGAGATTACTGGCGCAACCTGGTGCTGCCCTACGAGCAAACCATGCACGACTTAGGCGGCGATTTGTACGTGGTCAAGTCCTCGTTGGAATACAAAGCCTCGGCTGTTTACGATGATTTGCTGCACATAGGCATGCGCTGCCAGCGCATCGGCAATTCCTCCATCACTTTCCAAGCCTGCGCTTTTCGCGGCAACCAGGTGCTGGTCACCGGCGAGCTTGTGTATGTTTACGCCAACCCGGCCACACAAACCTCCAAACCTGTGCCGCAGGAACTGCGCGACACCTTGCTAGGCTACGAACAGGACGAGGCCATGGTCAAGTTGCAACTCGGCAGCTGGGGTGCTTTGAAAAACGTTGCCAGTGGCTTGCGCAGCGAAGTATTTATCGAAGAACAAGGCATCAGTCAGGAACTGGAATGGGACGAATTCGATGGCCGCAGTTTGCACGCTGTATTGCGCAACCGCATGGGCTTGGCTGTGGCGACAGGTCGACTGCTGCCTGCCGTAGATGGTGTGTCCAAAATAGGCCGCATGGCAGTCAAGCGACAACTGCGCGGCTTGAAGTTGGGGGATCTTGTATTGAGCGGCTTGCTTGAAGCTGCCCGCAAAAGAGGCGACTTAGAAGTGGTGATACACGCGCAATGTTCTGCTGAGAATTTTTACAAGCGACAAGGTTTTACTCGGCGCGGCGAAGTGTTTCAAGAAGCGGACATGGAGCATGTGGAGATGTTCATCCGATTGTGATTCGCGGCTTGTGATTAAAGAGCGGAATTATTTTGAATGCGTTATCACAAGGCCTGAACCTGAGCGCTGTCCGGCCTGAGCAACCATTCTGCCAATTCATCGGCCAGTCTGCCTGATTCAGTTATCGCGGTCTGCCACACTTTCACACGCCCGGACAGATCGTGCTTGTAAGTCATGAAGTCGCTGCGATCCGGCAATTTGCCATTGGGCAATGTTTTCACCCATTCCGGATTTGGCGCCAAGACGATGGTGGTGTCAAGAAATGGCGTGGCCACATGCCTGCGCGTGAGTTTTTTGTCCAGCCAGCCGGGTACCACTTGTTTTTGAAAATGCGGGTATAGCGTCAGGCCTTTGGCAGCTCTGTAGTCCAGGTGCAAGTGGTAGTCGGTGATGCCGCCGTCCCAGTAAGCGCCGCCAGGTGCGCCGTCTATGTCGTGCACTGCCTTCAACACAAACGGTATGGAACAACTGGCCAACACCGCTTGCAGAAAATTCTCTTGAGACAAAGCCAGATGCTTTGTTCTGTAGTCCTTGGTGTGAAACGGCAGCGCTTGCGGATGACCAAGAAATGCGGACGAAAACACCACGCGCTCCAGCCATAAACCCATGGCGCGGCGGCTGATGGCATTGGTCAGGTACGCGCCCGCATAACCCAGCGCAGTACGCATGGGCGTGTCACGGTGCAAGATGCCGCGTCCGTGCGACGTCATCACATGCAGACGGTAGCGGGGATGCTGCAACACCTTGTGAATCCGGCCATCGTAAAAACGGTGCAAATTGGCAGAGAAATCATCGCTGACTTGTTGCGCAGTAGGCCTGTTTTGACCGGGTGCCAGTTGGTAATCCTGGTGAACATAAGCTTCTTCAAGGGCCAGCAGTTCGGCACGCGGGTCCGGCAAACACGCCGTGGCCATGCGCCACGCACCTATGGATGCCCCGACCAAATCGATAGGCTGGTTGCTGCGCGGTAGCCACTGGTCGAACAAATAGCGGTCTATGGGCCCGAGTATCAAACCCTTGGGCCCGCCGGCCGCGCCGGGAATCACGCTGATGTCCTGGGGGTTCAAGCCCTTGGCTTTGATGTGTGCCAAAGCAACAGGTCCAGCGTGAATGCGCAGCGCCTTCACTTTTTCAGCCCTTGCAATTTGGCAAACGCACTTGCCATGGCCGAACCGCTTGCAGCTTGGGGTGCAGCGGCATAGCTACTACCGCCGCGTGGGCGGTTATCCCGGCCTGTGTGCGCATTTCGCTTTTCCGGATGTGATGTCGCTGGAGGTGCTGCATCAGTTTTCATGGACAAGCTGATGCGCTGTCGTGCAATATCAACTTCCAGCACTTTCACTTTGACGATATCGCCGGTTTTCACCACTTCGCGCGCATCGCTGGTGAATTTGTTGCTGAGCTGGCTCACGTGTATCAAACCGTCCTGGTGCACGCCAATATCGACGAATGCGCCAAACGCAGCCACGTTGCTGACAGTGCCCTCGAGCATCATGCCGGGTTTGAGGTCAGCCACGGTTTCCACGCCTTCATTGAAACGAGCCACTGCGAATGCAGGTCGCGGATCACGACCGGGTTTTTCGATTTCTTTCAGAATGTCGCGCACGGTGATCACGCCAACGCTGTCGTTGGCAAATAACTCAGGACGCAAACCCGCCAGCATATCGGCGCGGCCCATCAGGCTCTCAATCGGCTTGCCGCTGTGCTGCAGTATTTTTTCGACCACCGGGTAACTTTCCGGATGCACACCGGTCATGTCCAGCGGGTTGTCGCCACCGCGTATGCGCAAAAAACCGGCGCATTGTTCGAATGTTTTGGGGCCGAGACCGGTGACATCCAGCAATTGTTTGCGGTTGCCAAACGCGCCGTGGCTGTCGCGCCAGCGCACCACCGATTGCGCCAGATGCTTACTCAAACCGGAGACTTGACTCAGCAATGGCACGCTGGCGGTATTCAAATCCACACCGACGGCGTTCACGCAATCCTGTACCACGGCATCCAGGCTGCGGTTCAAATCAAAGGCGTTCACGTCGTGCTGGTACTGGCCTACGCCTATGGATTTCGGATCAATCTTGACCAACTCGGCCAAGGGATCTTGCAAACGCCGCGCGATGCTGGCCGCGCCGCGCAGCGATACATCGACATCGGGCATTTCCTGGCTGGCCAATTCACTCGCGCTGTACACCGAAGCACCCGCCTCGCTGACCACCACTTTTTGTATGGCGATGGCGTCCGGCAATTTGGACAAGCGTTGTATCAATTCAGCGGCCAGTTTGTCGGTCTCCCGACTCGCCGTGCCGTTGCCAATGGCAATCAAGCTCACGCCGTGCGTGACGCACAACTGCGCCAGCGTGTGAAGCGAGCCTTCCCAATCGCGACGCGGCTCGTGCGGATACACCGTGTGCGTGGCCACCAGTTTGCTGGTGGCATCGACAACCGCCACTTTCACGCCGGTGCGTATGCCTGGGTCCAGTCCCATGACGACGCGCGGACCGGCGGGTGCGGCCAGCAGCAAATCGCGCAAGTTGTCGGCAAACACTTTGATCGCGACTTTGTCGGCCGACTCGCGCAAGCGGGTCAATAAATCACGTTCACACGACAAACTGAGTTTGACCTTCCATGTCCAGTCTATGCATTTGTGCAAAAAATCATCGCCTGCGCGGTTCTGGTGCCGCCATTTCAAATGGCCTGCGATGCGGCCTATGGCCAGCGACTCGGGCTTGGCTTTGCTGTCGGGCGGCGGCTCGGTTTGCGGCACTGCCAGTTTCACGTCCAGCAACTCCAGCGCGCGTCCGCGAAACACCGCCAGCGCGCGGTGCGACGGCACTTTGCACAAGGCTTCTTCGTAATCAAAATAATCTCTGAACTTGGCCACATCCGCACTGTTTTCATCCTTGCCCTTGGCCAGGCTGCTGTGCAAACCCGCCTCTTGCCACAGCCATTCGCGCACCACATGGATCAAGCCTGCGTCCTCTGCCCATCGCTCGGACAACAAATCGCGCACTCCGTCCAACACCGCTTGTACGGTAGAAAAATCTGCGCCTTCAATCGCATCAGCCGCCAGCACAAAACCCAGCGCTTCGTGCGCCGGATCGAGCTGCGGTTGGGCGAACAATTTGTCTGCCAAAGGCTCAAGTCCGGCTTCACGGGCAATCATTCCTTTGGTGCGGCGCTTAGGCTTGTAAGGCAAATACAAATCTTCCAGTTCTTGCTTGGTCGCGGCCATCAACAAAGCTTTGTGTAATTCGGGTGTGAGTTTGCCCTGCTCCTGAATGCTTTGAATCACCGTATCGCGCCGCGCTTGTAATTCGCGTAAATAGGAAAGCCGGGCTTCGAGTTCGCGCAGTTGAATATCGTCTAAGTTGCCGGTAGCTTCCTTGCGGTAACGCGCAATGAAAGGCACAGTCGCGCCGCCATCCAGCAACGCCACCGCGCTTTTCACTTGCTCAGGGCGTACCTTCAGCTCGTTAGCGAGCTGGTTTTCAATAGACAGCATCAACTACCCTCTTAAAGCCTGCTTTAATTGAATACCTATGTCAGGGCGTTCTGCGAACGGATCCGGCGGGTTGGTGCCGGCCACGATGGCATCAAACCGGGTCTTCGCATTGCCCAATGCTTTGGGGTGGCTGTAAATATAAAACTGGTTCAGGCGTATACCGTCAAACACCATTTGCGCCACTTGCGCGGCGCTGACCTTGCCGCTGCCGACCGCTTTGTCGCTCATGGCTTGGCCTATGAGTTGGCTTTGCGTAGGTTGAGCGGCGGCCAAATGACCGGGGCGATTGCGCTCGCTCTGGTTGATGCCGGTGGGAACGAAATACGGGCACAACACACTCGCGCTCAACTGATCAGTGACCAGATTCAAATCCTGGTACAGGGTTTCTGTGAGCGACACCACGGCGTGTTTGGTGACGTTGTAAATGCCCATGTTGGGCGGCGTCAGCAAGCCCGCCATGCTGGCGGTGTTGACGATATGGCCTTGCCAATGCGGGTCGTGTTTGGCCGCTTCCAGCATCATCGGTGTGAACAAACGCACGCCGTGAACCACGCCCCACAGGTTCACGCCCAGCAACCATTCCCAGTCCTGCAAAGTGTTTTCCCAGACCAGACCACCGGCTCCAACACCTGCGTTGTTAAACACAAAATGCGGTGCGCCGAAACGCGCTTTCACTTCATTGGCCAGGGTTTGCATGTCTTCGGCGTTCGACACGTCAACCCGCTTGGCCATGACTTGCACGCCCAGGGCTTGCATTTCGTCATGCGCGGTTTTGAGTGCGTCTTTTTGCACATCGACCAGCACCAGGTTCATGCCGAGTGACGCCCCTATGCGCGCGCATTCCAAGCCGAAACCGGAAGCGCCGCCGGTCAATACAGCTGTTTTGCCTTTGAAATCCGTGATCATGCGTCCACCTTTTTCATGATGAAGCCCATGCGCGGAAAGTGCACGTGAACCGTGCCGGTCAACGGGTCCCTGCGCTCGAGTGTCAGGCGTGTGCGGGTGGCGGCCACCAGTTTGCCGGCGGTTGGTTCGGTGCCGAAACTGTCGGCGGCCACTGTGACTTGTGTGCCCAGGGGTAAGCCGTGCTCGTCCTGAAACACATCGTCGGTCAACGGCAGCGGTTGGGCATGCATTGCAATTTCAATCGCCTTGGCTGCCGAGATGGTCTCGTGCTCTGCATGACCGAACTCAGCCATGCGTGTGGCCCAGGCGCGCACCAAAGGCGTGGCATCCAGAATGCTGTCTATGTTCGGCACTTTGGCATAGGTGAACCAAATCGAATGGTAAACAGAAAAGTCCGCCAGACAAGGTGTGTCGCCCAGTAAAAATAAATGATCTTCCAGCATGCTGGAGATGCGACGCAAATGGCTTTTGTACATGGCGGTGGCATCGGCGGCTGGCATGCGGGCAGCGCCGCCGCGCATGGCCTGGCGGTCCGGTGCAAACGCTTTGACCAGGTCTTCAGGCATACCGGCCATCACGTGTTGCGCACCCTTGGGTTGAAAGTTGTAAGCCATGGCCACGGGAAACAGCAAAGTGTCGGCCCATTGCGCCAGACTGCGAACCAGTCCTTTAGGCGCGGCGTTGTAAAGAGAAGGGCTGGGCACCAGGTGTTCCAGCACATCGCAAATCAAAGCGGTGTCACAGTAAATGTCGGCGCCGATTTGCAGCACCGGTGTTTTGCGGTAACCGCCGGTCAGCGGTATCAAATCCGGCTTGGGCATGACCATGGGAATGTGCACGCCTTGCCAGGCAATGTTTTTGTAGCCGAAGATGAGCCGGATTTTTTCGGCGAACGGCGAGGTGGGGTAATGGTGAAGAATCATGTGAGCTCAGATCTTGACGACTTGCTTGCCGAAATTTTTGCCCTTGAGCAAACCGAAAAATGCCTCTGGCGCATTCGCCAATCCGTGCGCCACGGTTTCACGCGGTTTGAATTTGCCGCTGCCCACGAGTTCGCCGAGTTCTTTCAAGGCCACAGGCCAATCGGCCGGGTGTTCACTGACGATAAAGCCTTGCACTTTCATGCGATTCACCAGAATCAATGAAGGATTGGTCATGGGAATCGGGTTGCCGTTGTAGCCGGAAATCATGCCGCAGACCGCAATGCTGCTGAAATGGTTCATGCGCAACATGACAGCGTCGAGCACCATGCCGCCGACATTTTCAAAATGACCGTCTATGCCATCAGGACAGACTTCTTTCAAAGCTTTGGACAGCGACAAATAATCGGTATGTTGTTTGTAATCTATGCAAGCATCGAAGCCGAGTTCATTGGTGACGTAATCGCACTTGTCTTTGCCGCCTGCGATACCTATGACGCAACAACCGCGCGCTTTGGCCAATGCGCCGAATGCGCTGCCGACCGCGCCGCTGGCCGCACTGACTGTCAATGTCTGACCGGCCTTGGGTTCGATGATGCGCACCAAACCATGCCAGGCGGTGACGCCGGGCATACCGACTGCACCCAAGTAATGACTGATGGGCACATGCGTGGTGTCTATTTTGCGCAGAGCGCCGGGCGTGTTGGCGTCAACCACGCTATAGGTTTGCCAGCCGCCCATGCCGACCACTTTGTCGCCGGCCGCAAAGCCGGCATGCCGGCTTTCCACCACTTCTCCAACGGTGCCGCCGATCATCACGCTGTTGAGCGGTTGCGGCAAGGTATAGCTTTTGACGTCGTTCATGCGCCCGCGCATGTAGGGGTCGAGGCTCAGGTATTCGTGTTTGACCAACACCTGGTTGTCTTGTAAGGCCGGCGTGTCAAGCGTCAAGGCTTGAAAATTCTCGGCCAGAGGTTCACCCTTGGGGCGGCTGACAAGATGGATTTGTAGGTTGTGCGGCATATGTATCTCCTGAGTGTTTTTTTGAAAAAGTGATATGAATTGGGATTAACCGCCGGATATGCAGCTGACACCGCCGTCCACCGCCAGCCACTGGCCGGTGATGTGTTTGCCTGCATCAGATGCGTACAACAAGGCCAGGCCTTTGAGGTCTTCATCGTCGCCCAGTCGGCGCAGCGGGGCGTGCGCTGCCAGTGCTTCTTCGCCCAGGCTTTTCATCAAACCGGCAGTCATTTTGCTGGGGAAAAAGCCGGGGCAAATCGCGTTCACGCGTATGCCGTGTTCGCCCCACTCGCCTGCGAGGGCGCGGGTGAAATTGATGACCGCTGCTTTGGAGGTGTTGTAGGCCAGGGTTTTCATGCCGCTGGGGTTACCGCCCAAGCCTGCGATAGACGCCACATTGATGATGCTGCCGGCGTGGCGCGGAATCATGCTGTGCTTGCCTATGTACTGGCTGAGGATGAAATAGCCGCGCACATTCAAGTTCATCACTTTGTCCCAGGCCTCAATCGGGTGGTCCTCGGCAGGTGCGCCCCAGGCGGCACCGGCGTTGTTCACCAAAATATCGACATGGCCGAATGCTTTGAGTGTTTCAGCGGCCAAACGGTGTATGTCTTTTTCGTCGGCGCAATCAGCGGCAATCCATTGCACATCAATGCCTGCGGCTTTCAATTCAGCAGCGGAGGCTTCGAGGTCGGACGCTTTGCGCGAACTCAGCATGATGCGCGCGCCCGCCTCGCCCAGCGACTGCGCGAGTTGAAGTCCGAGTCCGCGTGAGCCGCCTGTGACCAGTGCGGTTTTGCCGGTCAAATCAAAAAGTTGTTTCACTGTGCGTGTCATGGTGTGTTTCCGTTCAAAAAAGGTGGATCAAAAAGCGTCTTCAGGCATATCGGCGCAAGTGGCATCCCGTGATTGCACCACGTTCAGCCAGGCACCGGTTTTCGGTAACTCGTAATTGAAAAAGTACTGACAGGCTTGTGTTCGTCCATGATTGGCAGCGTCATTGCCAAGGCTAGCCAAAGACACATCTAACCATATCCACGCCAGCACGGTGTGACCAAAGGCTTGCATATAAGGCACTGCATTTGCCAATGACAAAGCCGGGTTGTCGCCTTGCCATGCGTCACGGGTTGCATCAAGCACGCCAGACCAGGCGTTTTGCAAAGCTTGAGCTTGCTGATGTTGCGACGCCGTCAAAGCGCGTTCGCATGTGTCTGCGATGCGCTTGCCCAAAAGTTGCAAGCCCAAGCCCTTGTCCAACAACACTTTGCGACCCAGCAAATCCATGGCTTGTATACCGTGTGTACCTTCATGGATCATGTTCAAGCGGTTGTCGCGCCAATATTGCTCTACGGGGAAGTCGCGTGTGTAGCCATAACCGCCGTGGATTTGTATGGCCAGGCTGTTGGCCTCTAAACACCATTCGCTGGGCCAGCTTTTGACAATCGGCGTCAGCACTTCCAGCAGCCATTGCGCTTCGTGTTTTTGCGCCGGTTCGCCGGTATGCAATTCATCGACCAGACGGGCGCAGTACAAAGCCAGCGCCAGCGCGCCTTCGCCATAGGCCTTTTGGGCCAGCAGCATGCGCTTGATGTCAGCATGCTCAATCAAACGCACAGGTGGCTGAGAAGCGTCTTTGCCTGCGGGCCCGACCGGTCTGCCTTGGGTGCGGGTGCGCGCGTAGTCAAGCGAAGCGTAATAGCCGGCCAGTCCCAGCATGGTGGCTGCCATACCTACACCTATGCGCGCCTCGTTCATCATGTGAAACATACACCGCAAGCCTTCACCCGGCTTGCCAACCAGATAACCGATGGCGCCCGCAGCGCCGCGCACCGGATAGCGGCCTTCGCCGAAATTCAGCAAGGTATTGACCGTGCCGCGCCAGCCGAGTTTGTGGTTCAAACCGGCCAGAGCCACGTCGTTGCGCTCATCCGTCAATTGACCATGTGTATTCACCAGATGTTTGGGCACGATGAACAGCGAAATGCCTTTGGTGCCGGCAATGGTTTTGCCGTCCGGGCCGGGAATTTTCGCCAGCACCAGATGCACGATGTTTTCTGTCAATTCGTGGTCGCCGGTGGAGATCCACATTTTGTTGCCGCGCAGTCGGTATCGCGCACCCAGTGGGTCGTCTAAATGGTCATCGCCATCGGGCGTGGCGCGAGTAGCAACATCTGACAACGATGAACCCGCTTGCGGCTCGGACAAACACATGGTGCCCGCAAAACGCCCGGAAAATTCGTTCAGCGCAAACACTTGTTTTTGCAATTCACTGCCGTGCGCCATCAACAAATTGGCGTTACCCACGGTCAACATGCTCGCACCAATGCTGACCGATGCGCAGGCAAAAAACGCGTTCGCAGCGGCTTCCACGGTGTAAGGCAATTGCATGCCGCCTATGTCGTAGTCTTGCGCGGCGCTGAGCATGCCGCTGGCGGCATAAGCGTTTAGCGCCTGCTGTGTACAGGCCGGCAAAATGACTTTTTCACCATCAAAAACCGGTTCTTCAATGTCTACGGTGCGATTGAACGGCGCGTATTTTTCGCGGGCTATGCGTTCACAGGTATCTAACACCGCTTCAAAGGTTTCGCGTGAATGGTCGCTGAAACGGTGACGTTGGTTCAGTTGCTCGATCTGAAGCCATTCGTATAAAAGAAAGTCTGTTTGTTGGCGTAATTGCATGGGTAAATGCTTAAAAAGCCAATGTAACTGCGTTTAAGTCCTGATGCTGGCACATGGATGACAGTGTCGACCAGCGCTGCTGGCTTTCGAAAGAAGGGTAAGTCATGACGGCCCGCACTGTTTAAACGACCTAATATGCCAATATTGCTCAATTACCAGTCGTTTTTTCACTGGTTTTGAGGAAATAGCAACTCTTTTTATTTTTCTCAAAAGGATAAACCATGTTCAAAGGCTTGGCAGGCAAAACAGCCATTGTCACAGGCGGCGCGACCTTGATCGGTGCGGCTGTTGTCAAAGCGTTGCAATCGGAAGGTGTCAAAGTCACCATCGCCGATATTGACCGCGAGCGCGGACAAGCTTTGGCCGATTCCTGCGGTGCAGGCGTGTGGTTCAGCGCCACCGACATCACGGATGACGCCCAGTTGCAGACCTGCGTAGATGAAACCGCGAAACGCTTCGGCGGCTTGAATATCCTGGTGAACCTGGCTTGCAGTTATGTAGACGACGGCTTGAACGCCTCGCGCGCCGATTGGATGACCTCGCTCAACGTGAATGTGGCCAGCGCTGCCATGCTATTGAAAACCGCCCTGCCGCATTTGAAAGCCGCCGGTGGCGGTGCCGTGGTGAATTTCACTAGCATCTCGTCCAAAGTGGCGCAAACCGGTCGATGGCTTTACCCCACTGGCAAGGCCGCGCTTGTGCAGTTGACCCGCAACATGGCCATGGACCTGGCACCGGACAACATACGCGTCAACAGCGTGTCGCCGGGCTGGACCTGGTCTGCCATCATGGACCAGTTGACTGAAGGCAACCGCACCAAGACGGATGCGGTCGCTGCGCCGTTTCACTTGACCCGCCGCGTCGGTGACCCGGATGAGGTGGCCCAAGTGGTTTTGTTTTTGTGTTCCGACCACGCCAGTTTCGTCACCGGTGCCGATTACGCTGTGGACGGCGGTTACAGCGCCATGGGTCCGGAATCTTATGTTCCTGCCATTCCCAAATTAATGGAGTAAATGCACATGAAAGTCGCCATCATCGGAGCAGGTTTTGCAGGTTTGAGTACCGCCAAGGTATTCCAGTCTTTTGGCCATCAGGTCAGCGTGTTTGAAAAAGAGGCAGATGTAGGCGGCGTCTGGAGCGCGTCCAGACGTTACCCGGGGCTGACCACACAGAATGTGCGTGACACCTATGCTTTGTCAGATTACCCCTACCCCGCAGACTACCCCGAGTGGCCAAGCGGCGAACAGGTACAGCGCTACCTGGCCAGTTATGCCAGCCATTTCAAGCTGGACGAGTCCATTCAACTTAATACCGAGGTGCTTGACGCGCAACTCGATGAACAACAACTGATCTGGCAGGTCAAAACCCGCAGCAACGGCCAGGAGCAGACGCATCAGTTTGATTACCTGGTGGTCTGCAACGGCATTTTTTCGCAGCCTGCGGTGCCTCATTACCAAGGTGAAGATGAGTTTCTGGCCGCCGGTGGTCGCATTTGTCACACCAGCCAATTGACCGATTTAAGTTCAGTCAACAACAAACACGTGCTGGTGGTCGGCTACGGCAAATCATCTTGCGACGTGGCGCAGGCGGTCTGCGAAAAAGCGGCATCTACCCGGGTGGTGGTCAGGCAACTGATCTGGAAAGTGCCCAAAATGCTGATGAATGTGCTGAACTACAAATACCTTTTGCTGACACGCATGGGCGAAGGTTTGTTCAAGTACATCACGCTCAGCGGTTTTGAAAAATTCCTGCACGGCGTCGGTAAACCCATGCGCAATTCCATGATTTCGCAAGTGCAATGGGTGGTCACCACGCAGTGCAAACTCAGACAACTCGATTTATTGCCCGATCAGCCGTTTGAAACGATTGCGCGCAGCACGGTCAGTTTGGTGACGGATGGATTTTTCGAGAGTGTGGCGGCAAAAAAAATCACAGTGAACAAAAACACGCAAATCACGCGTTTGTCCGCAGGCGCTGACGGGCGTTTTGCCGAACTCGCCACCGGTGAAAAAGTGGCTGCCGACGTTGTCGTTTGCGGCACCGGCTGGCAACAAACAGTGCCGTTTTTATCGTCTGCCCTGATGAGTCGCATCACCGACAGCGAAGGCAATTTCCGTCTGTACCGCTCTATGACGCCAGTGGCTGTGCCGCGCCTGGCTTTCAACGGTTACAACTCGTCCTTCTTCAGCCAGCTCAATTGTGAAATAGGCGCACTGTGGCTGATTGACACCATCAGCGGCGGTTTGAAACTTCCTTCAGAACAAGTGCAAAACCAAACCATCACCGACAGACTGGCCTGGATGTACGAGCGCACCGCAGGCAAACATTCCAAGGGCACCAACATCATTCCGTTTTCGCTTCACCATATTGATGAACTGCTCATAGACATGAAGCTGCCCATGGATGCACTGACCCGGTTCAAGCAATGGCTGCTGCCGACCAACCCGGGGGATTACCGCTACGTGACCCGCGAAATGCTGGCGCGTTACAAAGCCTGAAACAAAAAAACCGGCAATGCCGGTTTTTTTGTAGTTAAAAAGCGGTTTGATCAATGAACCAAACTGCGTTTGTTTTAAAGCACTTCAAACACACCGGCCGCGCCCATGCCGCCACCGATACACATGGTGACGCACACGCGTTTGGCTCCCCGGCGCTTGCCTTCAATCAAAGCATGTCCGGTCAGGCGTTGACCGCTGACGCCGTAAGGGTGGCCAACGGCAATCGCGCCGCCGTTCACATTCAGCAATTCGGGCGCAATACCGAGCTTATCGCGGCAGTACAGCACTTGCACTGCAAAAGCTTCGTTCAATTCCCACAAATCGATGTCGGCAACTGTCAATCCCAGGCGCTTTAACACTTTAGGGATGGCGTAGACCGGGCCTATGCCCATTTCATCCGGTTCGCAACCAGCGACGGCAAAGCCCAGGAAACGGCCTATGGGTTTGAGATTGTGTCTGGCTGCGTATTCTTCGCTGGTCACCACACAAGCGCCTGCACCGTCGGAAAACTGAGATGCGTTACCGGCTGCGATCACGCCACCGGGCACCGCTGGTTTGATGCCGGCAATGCTCTCGACTGTGGTGCCTTCGCGCAAGCCTTCGTCAACGCTGACGGTGACCTCTTTGGTTATCATGCCCATGATTTTGTCGATCACACCGGCTTGCACGGTGATGGCTGCAATTTCATCGCTGAATTTACCAGCGGCCTGCGCGGCACAGGCTTTTTGCTGGCTGGCGGCTCCGTATTCGTCCATGCGATCCCGGCTGATGTTGTAGCGCTTGGCGACTTGCTCGGCAGTTTGCAACATGTTCCAGTAAATCTCCGGCTTTTTCTTCATCAACGCCGGATCCGACAGCATGTGCTGGTTCATTTCCTGTTGCACACACGAAATGCTTTCCACGCCACCTGCCACAAACACATCGCCTTCACCGGCAATCACGCGTTGTGAAGCCAAGGCAATGGTTTGCAAACCGGAGGAGCAAAAGCGATTGACCGTCAAGCCGCTGACCGTGATCGGGCAATCAGCCATCAGCGCGATCTGGCGCGCGATGTTGGCGCCGGTCGCACCCTCGGGATTGGCGCAACCGATGATGACGTCCTCGACTTCGGCGGCGTCAATACCGGCGCGCGCAATCGCGTGCTTGACCGCGTGGCCGCCGAGTGTGGCGCCATGGGTCATGTTGAATGCGCCTCTCCAGCTTTTAGCCAGCGGCGTGCGTGCAGTTGAAACAATGACGGCGTTTGTCATGGTGTGTCCTTAGTTGAAATTTTTACCTTCGGCGACCAAACGGGCCAGCAGCGGTGCCGGTTGCCAGAATGATGCGTCGTCGTGCGGGTTGCGTGCAAATCGGTTCATGGCTTGCACCATGTTGAACAAGCCGAATTGATCGGCGTACATCATGGGGCCGCCACGGTAAACCGGGAAGCCGTAACCGGTGACGTAAACAATGTCTATGTCGCTGGCGCGTGCGGCAATGCCTTCTTCTAGCAAATGCGCTGCTTCATTCACCAGCGAAAACACCAGGCGTTGCACGATTTCGTCGTCGCTGATTTTGCGTGCGGTGATGCCAAGCGTCTGACGGTGCGCGGTCACCATGTCTTCGACTTCCTTGCAGGCTATCGCATCGCGTTTACCCGGCAGGTAGTCGTACCAGCCCTTGCCTGCTTTTTGGCCGAAGCGGCCCATTTCGCAAAGCAAATCAGCGGTTTTGCTGTATTTCATGTCAGGCTTTTCAAGGTATCGGCGTTTGCGTATCGCCCAGCCTATGTCGTTACCTGCCAGGTCACCCATGCGGAACGGGCCCATGGCAAAACCGAATTTCTCTATGGCTTTGTCGACCTGTTGCGGGGTGCAACCTTCTTCGATGAGGAACCCGGCCTGGCGGCTGTACTGCTCGATCATGCGGTTGCCGATGAAGCCATCGCAAACACCGGAGACCACCGCTGTCTTTTTGATTTTTTTGGCAACTGACATGACAGTCGCCATCACGTCTTTGGCCGTGTCAGCACCGCGCACGACTTCCAGCAGTTTCATCACATTGGCGGGACTGAAGAAATGCAAACCGACCACGTCCTGCGGGCGCTGTGTGAAATGGGCAATCGCGTTCACGTCCAGCGTGGAGGTGTTGGAAGCGAGTATGGAACCGGGTTTCATCACTTCATCCAGCTTTTTGAAGACTTGCTCTTTCACGCCAATCTCTTCAAACACAGCTTCTATGACCAGGTCTGCGTCTTTCAATTCTTCGTATTCCAAGGTGGTGCTGAGCAAAGCCATGCGCTCTTTGAACTTGTCTTCTTTCAACTTGCCTTTTTTGACTTGCGCTTCGTAGTTGCCGCGCAATACGCCTACGCCTTTGTCCAACGCTTCTTGCTTCATCTCCAGCATCTTCACCGGGATACCGGCGTTCAGAAAATTCATGGTGATACCGCCGCCCATGGTGCCGGCACCAATGACTGCCACCGACTTGATTTCGCGTTGCGGCGTGTCAGAAGGCACGTCGTCAATCTTGGAGGCTGCGCGTTGCGCGACAAACATATGGCGAAGAGCGCGGCACTCGGGCGTCCACATCAGGTTGGTGAAGATTTCGCGTTCGGCTGTCATGCCTTGCTCGAATTTCATCTTGACAGCGTTTTGCACAGCCTCAACGCATTTCAACGGCGCAGGGTATTTGCCTTTGGTCATGCCGTTGACCATGTTCAAACTGAATTTGAAGAAAGCGTCTGCATTCGGGTGCTTGCACGGCAGGTTGCGAATCAGCGGCAGCGGTGACTTGCCAGCCACGGATTGGGCAAAAGAAACCGCTTCTTGCAGCAAACTGTCTTTGGACGCAGTCATCAAATCAAACAATGTCTGGCCCGGCAGTTTGGCCAGCATCTCGCTTTTCACCGGTTCGCCGCTAACGATCATATTGAGCGCGGCTTCCACGCCGATCACGCGCGGCAAACGCTGGGTGCCACCGGCACCTGGAATCAAACCAAGCTTGACCTCAGGCAAGGCGATATCAGCGCCAGGTGCGCAGACGCGGTAATGGCAACCCAGGGCGAGTTCGAGTCCGCCGCCCATGGCCACAGAATGAATCGCTGCGACCACGGGTTTGCCTGAGTTTTCAATCGCGTTGATCACGCTGAGCAAATGCGGTTCCTGGGTGGCCTTGGGCGTGCCGAATTCTTTGATGTCCGCACCGCCGGAGAAAGCCTTGCCCGCGCCGGTGATCACAATCGATGTCACCGCCTCATCCGCCTGCGCCTGGCTCAAACCTTGAACAATGGCTTGACGGGTTGACAATCCCAAACCGTTGACCGGCGGGTTGTTCAAAGTGATCACAGCGACATCGCCGTGGACAGCGTAATCAGCACTCATGGGTGTTCCTTCATGAAAACAAAATATAAAAATAGAACGGTCGTTCTTTTTTAAACGATTGTAGACGCAAGCTAAGCGTTTAGGCTCAAACTTCCAGCCATTCTTTTCGCACACCCACGTCTTCTCTGAGCTGCGCCGGGGTGCCTTCAAACACAATATTGCCGTGACCCATGACCAGCGCCCGGTCGGAGATTTGCATGGCAATGGTCAGCTTTTGTTCAATCAGCAGCACCGACACGCCGCGATTTCGCAGTTCGCGCAGAAACTGACCGACGAGTTCGACAATCTTGGGCGCCAGACCTTCCGTGGGCTCGTCAATGATGATGAGTTCAGGGTCGCCCATGAGCGTGCGGCACAAAGTCAGCATTTGCTGTTCACCGCCTGAGAGCACACCGGCTTCGGTGTGCTGGCGTTCGCGCAATCGCGGGAACAACTGGTACATGTCCTCAAAATCCCAGCGACCTGCGGGCTTGTCGCCTTTCAAGCCCAGCAACAGATTTTGATGCACCGTCAGCTTTGGAAAAATATCCCGGTTTTCCGGCACATAGCCCAGGCCCATGTGGGCAATATCAAAGGGCTTGCGTTTGATCAGGCTTTGGCCTTTGAAACTCATGCCTCCTTCACACTCCACCAGACCCATGATGGCTTTGGCGGTGGTTGAGCGCCCGGAACCGTTGCGCCCCAGCAAAGCCACAATTTCGCCTTGCCCGACGGCAAAACTCACGCCTTGCAACACATGGCTTTTGCCGTAATACGCGTGGAGTTGATCAATTTGCAACATGGTCAATGGCCTTGTTCTTCCATGCTGCCCAGGTAGGCTTCCTGCACGCGGGGGTTGGAGCGAACTGCATCCGGCGTGTCAAAGGCAATGATTTCGCCATAGACGAGCACGGCAATTTTGTCTGCCAGACCGAACACCACGCCCATGTCGTGCTCAACCGTGAGCAAGGTTTTGCCGCGGGTGACAGTTTTGATCAGCTCGATGAAACGCTCTGTTTCACTTTTGCTCATACCAGCCGTGGGTTCGTCCAGCAAGACCACATCGGCACCACCGGCCATGGTGATACCGATTTCCAGCGCCCGTTGTTCGGCATAAGTCAGGTTCATGGCCAGCACTTCGCTTTTGTGCGCCAAATGTATGCGCTGCATCCATTCGTTCGCCAACTCGTTCGCGTCCTTGAGACGACTGAGAAACGACCAGAAACTGTAGCGGTGACCCAGGCTCCACAAAACAGAGCAGCGCAGGTTTTCAAACACGCTGAGCTTAGGAAAAATATTGGTGATTTGAAAACTGCGCGACAAACCCTGGCGGTTGATCTCGAAAGGTTTCAATCCGTCTATGCGTTGCCCGTGCAAATGGATTTCACCGCTGCTAGGGGCAAAACGTCCGCTGATCAGGTTAAACAAAGTGGATTTACCGGCACCGTTAGGACCGATGATGGCCACGCGCTCACCGGCATTCACGGCCAGGTCAACGCCACGGATGATTTCCGTTTTACCGAACTGCTTGTGCAGATTTGTCAGGACCAGCGAATGAGCTTGGCTCATGCAAGCTCCTTGCGTGCCGTCTGCTGCGCCAGTTCGGTTTGTATTTGTTCCCATGCCGTGACAAAACGCCGTCTGACCCATTCAAAAAAGGACAGCCCTAACAGCAAGACCAGCGCGGCGCTGATCCAGGTGCTAGAACTGCTGGTGTCAAGGGCCATGCCTGCAAAAATCAGCACCGAGCCTGTGCCGGCATTCAATTGCAGGTGGTAAATCATTTCTATCAAGGAACTTGCCCCGGCCAGCATCAACAGCGCAGCAACAAAAAGCCCTGCATAAGTGAGGCGCAAGCGTGCAAATGCTCCGACTTTGATGACCCGAACATTCATCATGATGAGTCCGGCAAAACCGCCGGGCGCATACACCACCATGAACAGAAAAATCATGCCCAGATAAAGCAACCAGGCTTTGGTCAATTCGGAGAGCAGCACAAAAGCCAGCACCATGAGAATGCCGCCCAGAATAGGGCCGAAAAAGAAGGTGGCCCCGCCAAGAAAAGTGAACAGCAAATAAGCACCGGAACGCGCCGGGCCTACCACTTCGGCCGTGACGATTTCGAAATTCAAGGCGCCAAGTCCGCCAGCAATGCCTGCAAAAAAGCCGGCAATGATGAAAGCTCGGTAACGCACTTGCTGGGTGTTGTAACCAATGAACTCCACGCGCTCCGGGTTGTCGCGAACCGCGTTCAAAATACGGCCCAAAGGGGTTTGTGTCAGCGCGTAAAGCAGCGCCACGCAGACAAAGGTGTAAGCCGCTATCAGGTAATACACCTGCCGCTGCGGGCCGTAGTTGATGCCCAGAAAGACTTCACCGGCCACCCGGTTGCCGGACACCCCGGCCTCGCCGCCGAAGAACTCGGAGAACATCAAAGACATGGCGAACACCAACTCTGCCATGCCCAAAGTGATCATGGAAAACGCCGTACCAGATTTGCGTGTGGTAACAAAACCCAGCAACACAGCGAAAGCCATACCAGCCAAGCCGCCGATCAAAGGCAGCAAGGTAACAGGCAAATGCAAGTTGCCTTGGCTGACTGCGTTAAGTGCGTGAATGGTGAGGTAACTGCCCATGCCGCTGTAAACCGCGTGGCCAAAACTCAGCATGCCGCCCTGCCCCAGCAACAGGTTGTAAGACAGGCAGGCAATGATGGCTATGCCCATTTGAGACAACATGGTCATGGACAAATTGCTGGTGAACACCCAAGGCGCCACCAGCAAGACCAGCGCAAAACCCAACCACAACGTCAGCTTTAAAGAATCATTATTCGCAAGTATGGTCGGCATATCAGGTCTCCCGCTTACCTAACAGGCCGCGCGGACGGAAAATCAAAATCAACACCAGCAACAGGTAAGGAAGAATAGGTGCCACTTGCGAAATCGACAGCTTCAAAATTGTGTTGTCTTGCCAGTGATCGGAAAATACAAGGCCGGCATCCGTAAGTAATTGCATCAGCGAGTAATCCACAGCCACCGCAAAAGTTTGTACTATGCCAATGACAAGTGATGCCAGAAAAGCACCGCTGAGCGAGCCCATGCCGCCGACAACCACAACGACGAACACCACCGAACCGACGGTGGCGGCCATGGCCGGTTCCGTGATGAAGGTAAAGCCGCCGATCACACCGGCCAGTCCGGCCAGACCTGTGCCCATGGCGAACACCAGCATGAAAATACGCGGAACGTTGTGGCCCAGGGTTTCAACTGTTTGAGGATGGGTCAATGCCGCTTGAATGATCAAGCCGACACGGGTTTTTGTAAGCACCCACCACAAGCTGACCACCATCAACATCGCAGTCAACATGACAAATCCGCGCGTGGCCGGAAACGGTGAGCAGACCACACGCACACCCTCAGCAGCTTGACAAAGCGCGCCTGCTTCCCCGCTGACCAGCGACAAGCCTTGCTGCGAATGATTGATTAGGGTGAACATAGGTCCTTGCAAAAAAGCCGGGGGATTGAATTCCACCGCGACCCGGCCCCAAATCAGTTGCACCAGTTCCAGCACGATGTAGGACAAACCAAAGGTCACCAGCAATTCAGACACGTGGCCCATTTTGTGAACCTTGCGCAGCACCTGACTTTCAAATACCGCACCGGCAGCCCCGGTCAACACAGGCGCCAAAATCAGAGCAGGCCAGAAACCGAAGACACCGCTGAGCGTATAGCCGAAATAAGCGCCCAGCATATAAAAACTGGCGTGGGCGAAATTCAGCACGCCCATCATGCTAAAGATCAGCGTCAGGCCTGAACTCAGCATGAACAACAGCAGGCCGTAACTCAAACCATTGAGCATGGAGATGACGAAAAACTCCATGGTTCAGGTACCGATGCTGCTTGTTGCCGGGCTGTATGAATAGTCGAAACGCACTTTTTGCTTCACATCAGGGCATTTTCATCTGGCAGCTGGTCGGTGTGCTGGACACATAGGGCTCGAAGGTTTTCACAGGAGCCAAGGTCATGCCGGTGTTTTCCGGGCTGTAAGGATATTTTTTATCCGCCTTTTGCCAAACTGAGATGAACAGGGTTTGCTGCAACTGGTGGTCGAACTTGCGCATTTCCATGTCACCGTTAAAGCCTTTGAATTTGTAACCGTGCATAGCGGCAGCCACTTTGACAGGGTCGGTGGATTTGGCCTGTGCCATGGCACCGGTCAGCAAATCAAAAATGCTGATCATGGAAGCGGTGTACAAATCGTCATTGAATTTGGCTTTGAAACCGTCCCGGTATTTCGCCATAGGTCCGCTCATGTTGTAGTGAGCGTAAGAAACCTGGAACACACGACCGGCAGCGCCTTGGCCTAGGGCCGTGGGTGTACCGCTGACACCGGTGTAGTAAGTAAAAAACTTACCTGTGTAGCCGCCTTCGTTGGCTGCTTTGACCAGCAATGACAGGTCAGAGCCCCAGTTGCCGGTGATCACAGAATCTGCACCTGAGGCCTTGATCTTGGCAATATAAGGAGCGAAGTCGCGCACTTGCGCCAGGGGATGCAGGTCTTCACCGACGATTTGTATATCCGGGCGTTTGCGAGCCAGCGTTTCCTTGGCGAACTTGGCGACTTGTTGGCCATGAGAGTAGTTCTGATTAAGCAAATACACTTTTTTCACGTCAGGCAATTCTTTGATGAACGTGGTGATGGCTTCCATTTTCATGGAGGTGTCTGCATCAAATCGGAAATGCCAGTAACTGCATTTGCTGTTGGTCAGGTCAGGGTCGACTGCGGAGTGGTTAAGGTAAACAATTTCCTTGCCCGGATTGCGCTCATTGTGCTTGTTGACTGCATCGACCAAGGCACCGGCCACTGAAGAGCCATCGCCTTGGGTGATGTAGCGCACGCCCTGATCCAGGGCGGATTTCAACTGGTTCAGGCTTTCGGCCGGACTGAGCTTGTTGTCCAGGCCGATGATTTCAAATTTCACACCAGCCGGGTTGGATTTGTTGTATTCCTCGGTCAGGTATTGCAGGGTTTTAAGCTGGTTGGTGCCCACAGGCGCCATCAAACCGGACATGGGATCGATAAATGCAATTTTGACTGTTTCGCCTTTTTGCGCGAAAGCAGCCACAGAAAACAAGCTACCCAGCAACAAAGCCAAACCGGTTTTGCTAAACACCATTTTTATCTCCTAGAAATTCATCAACCAGAATTAAGTAAAGTCAGGGTTATACCTGCAAGTGAATGCCCGGTTGAATTATGACGGCAAGCGGTAGTCGGCAAGTTGCTCACGCAAGCGCGTTTTCAACATTTTGCCGGTGGCTCCCAATGGAATCGCTTCGACAAACAACACATCATCAGGCACTTGCCATTTGGCGATTTTGCCTTCGTAAAATTTCAACAACTCCGCCGCTGTCAGCGCACTGCCGGGTTTTTTCACCACCACCACCACTGGTCTTTCATCCCACTTGGGATGCGCCATGCCTATACAGGCGGCCATGGCGACATCTGTGTGGGCCATGGCGATGTTTTCCACATCGATGGAACTGATCCATTCGCCGCCGGACTTGATCACGTCCTTGCTGCGGTCTGTGATTTGCATAAAGCCTTCGGGGTCAACGGTGGCCACATCGCCGGTGGGAAACCAGCCGCCGACCAGCGGTGACGGGCCTTCCTGCTTGAAATATTCGCGTATCACCCAGGGGCCTTTGACCAGCAAGTCGCCGTAGGCCTTGCCGTCGTTAGGTTGCTCCACACCCAGTTCATCCACGATTTTGAAATCGATACCGAAGATGGCACGGCCTTGTTTCAAGCGGATTTTCATCTGCTCGTCGGGCGGCAATTCCAAGTGTTTGTTCTTTAATGTGCACAAGGTTCCCAGCGGACTGAGCTCGGTCATGCCCCAGGCGTGCAGCACTTCAACGCCGTAGTCGTCATTGAAAGCCTGAATCATGGCGGGCGGACAAGCCGAACCGCCGATGACGGTGCGTTTGAGGAAATTGAAGCGCAGACCTCCGGCCTTGATGTGGCCGAGCAGCATTTGCCAGACTGTGGGTACACCGGCGGCTAGCGTGACTTTTTCTGCTTCCAGCAACTCGTAAACGGATTTGCCGTCCAGCGCCGGGCCGGGGAACACCAGTTTGCAACCGACCATGGCAGCGCTGTACGGAATGCCCCAGGCATTCACATGAAACATAGGTACCACGGGCAGCACGCTGTCGCGGGCCGACAAACACATGACATCGGGCAAAGCACAGGCGTAGGCGTGAAGCAAAGTTGAACGGTGGCTGTAGACAGCGGCCTTGGGGTTGCCGGTTGTGCCGCTGGTGTAGCACATGCAAGAGGCGGCGTTTTCATCGAGTTCGGGCCAGGCGTAGCCGGTTGAAAGTTGAGACATCCAGGCCTCGTAGCTGACCAGGCCGGGGACGCCGCTGCCTGTCGGCAATTTGTCTGCGTCGCACATTGCGACCCAGTGCTTGACCGTGGGGCAGTCCTGGTGGATTTTCTGCACGATAGGCAGAAAAGTCATGTCAAAACACAGCACGCTGTCTTCGGCGTGGTTGACGATCCAGACCACTTGCTCGGGATGAAGACGCGGATTCAAGGTGTGCAACACGCGTCCGCTGCCGCTGACGCCAAAGTACAACTCCAAATGCCTGTAACCGTTCCAGGCCAGCGTGGCGACTCTTTCGCCGACCGGGATCTGCCAGCCATCCAGGGCATTGGCCACCTGGCGCGAGCGGGCGGCTATGGTGGCCCAGTTGCTGCGGTGTATGTCGCCTTCGACACGTCTAGAAACGATATCGGTGTCGCCGTGATGCTTTTCGGCGAACTCGATCATGTCTGAAATCAAAAGTTTTTGTTGCTGCATCAATCCCAACATGGGTATCTCCTGGTAAGTCTTTAAATGACGCTTCAGCGCCTATTGTTCGCGTATTGTGCACAATCAGGCGATGCAATCTTCACAAACCATTGAATTCACCTTGGATTGGCAGCATCCCTATGACGCTTTGGGGACAGCTTTTTACACCGGCGTTCAGCCCACACCTTTGAGCAATGTGCATTGGGTGGCGCGTAACCACGCCTTGGCCGAGCAATTGGGCTGGCCGGTACATAGGTGGGATAGCGAAAAGTTACTTTCAGCTCTTTCAGGTAACTCTGTCCTTCCCGGCAGCCAGCCTTTTGCCAGTGTTTACAGCGGTCACCAATTTGGAGTCTGGGCCGGTCAACTCGGCGACGGGCGGGCCTTGTCTCTGGGCTTGCTAGACACCGCCATAGGCCCTCAGGAATTTCAGCTCAAAGGTGCCGGTTTGACACCGTATTCGCGCATGGGCGACGGCCGCGCGGTGCTGCGCTCCAGCATCCGCGAGTTTTTATGCAGCGAAGCCATGCACGGCCTTGGCATTCCAACCACCAGAGCGCTGTGCCTGACCGGCTCGCCGGATCGCGTGCTGCGCGAGGAACTGGAAACCGCCGCCGTGGTGACCCGCGTGGCACCCAGTTTTTTGCGTTTCGGCCACTTGCAACATTTCGCCGCTAACGGTGACACCGCATCATTGCAACTGCTGGTTGACCATTTCATCGCAAAGCATTTTCCTCATCTGCTGTCGGTTGAAGCGGGGCCAAAGCGTTACACCGCCTTGCTGGCCCGCGTTACCCGATTGACCGCTGAAATGCTGGCGCGATGGCAGGCTGTTGGCTTTTGCCACGGTGTGATGAACACAGACAATATGAGCTTGCTGGGCTTGACCATTGACTACGGACCGTTTCAGTTTCTGGATGGTTTTGACCCGGCACATATTTGCAACCATTCAGACCACCAAGGGCGTTACGCCTACGCCAGACAACCGCAAGTCGCCTATTGGAATTTGTTTTGTCTGGGTCAAGCCATGCTGCCGCTGATTGAAGACCAGGACATGGCAGTGGCGGCGCTGGAAAGCTTTAAAACCGATTACCCGGTGCTGGCCGATCAGGCCTTTGCCGCCAAACTCGGACTTGCCGGTTCACAGTCTGGCGACCATGAGTTGATTGAATCGCTGTTGAAAATACTTGCGGCTGAAAAAACCGACTTCACCATTTTCTGGCGTCGCCTGAGCCTCGCAACAGCTTTGTTGGCAACGCAGGCGCCTGCGGCGGCTTTTGAAAAAGTACGCGACCTGTTTATGCAGCATGAGGGCTGGGACAACTGGCTGCCCGCTTATGTGCTCAGGCTACAGGGCCAGGACTTGCTGAAAACTTCCTCGCAAATGCTGCAAACCAATCCGAAATACGTGTTGCGCAATCATTTGGGCGAGCAGGCCATACAACAGGCGAAAATAGGCGACTTTTCCGGTGTCGCTGATTTGTTGCAGGTTTTGCAAACGCCGTTTGACGAGCACCCGGATTTTCATCACCTGGCCGGGTTTCCGCCCGATTGGGCTTCTTCCATTTCCATCAGTTGTTCCTCATGAAATTACCCGAAAACAGTGCCGAATGGCGAGCCCATCTGGCTGCCAAAAACGCCGAACCAGTGGCCTTCGAAGTCACCCGGCATGCTGCGACCGAACGCCCTTTCACCGGTCGCTATGAAGCGCATTGGGCCAAGGGCGTGTACCGCTGCATGTGTTGCGACAACGAATTGTTCAGCTCCGACACCAAATTTGATGCCGGTTGCGGCTGGCCCAGTTTCTCCCAGGCCAGCGACAACACCGCCATCGAAGAACGGGTTGACCGCGCCCACGGCATGACGCGCACCGAAACCGTTTGCGCTGTGTGCAAAGCCCATTTAGGCCATGTGTTTCCCGATGGCCCTGCCCCTACTGGCTTGCGCTATTGCATGAATTCAGCGGCCTTATCCTTCGAGCCTGAGAAAGACAAGCCATGAAAATGCTGATGGATTTTTTCCCGATCGTGCTGTTTTTCATCGCGTTCAAACTGGCCGGCATTTATGTGGCCACCGCAGTGGCCATGGTCGCCACCTTGGTACAAATCGGTTGGCTGTATTTCAAACACGGCAAGGTCGAGCCCATGCAATGGGTCAGTCTGGCCATCATTACCTTGTTCGGTGGTGCCACCTTGCTCACCCACGACGAAACCTTTATTAAATGGAAACCGACCATTCTTTACTGGCTGATGGGCGGTGTATTGCTGGTCGGACAATTGATTTTCAAGCGCAATCTGTTGATGAAACTCATGTCGGCGCAAATGAGACTGCCGGATCCGATTTGGTTTCGCATGTTATTTGCCTGGGTGGCGTTTTTTGCTTTCATGGGCTTGGCCAACCTCTGGGTGGCTTTCAATTTCGACACCGACACCTGGGTTAACTACAAATTGTTCGGCGGCATGGGCCTGATGCTGGTGTTCGTGCTGGCGCAAGCGGTCTACCTGGGGCGACACATACAGTTGGAAGAGACAGACAAACCGGCGGACGCCCCATGAACATCACGGCACAAGAACTCGAATCCTGCTTACAAACCGATTTACAGCCCTTTTTTTTGCAAGTCGAGGATGAAAGTGCCGCCCATGCCGGTCATGCAGGTGCTGACGGCAGCGGACACGGCACGCATTTCCGTGTACGTATCGGTGCAGGGGTATTTAACGGTTTGAGCCGTGTGGCCAAGCACCGGCTTGTGTATGATTCCCTGCAACAATTCACCGACTCGGGTTTGCATGCCTTGGCCATTGAAATTGTCGACTTACCAGCTTGATGCACGGGTTTGTTTTCAACCCGACTTACTCTTTTGAAAGTTTTTTCATGAAAATCTCTTTGATCAATCCCCTGCTCGCCGGCTTGTTAGCCTGCGCCAGTCTGACAGCTCAGGCTCAAAACCTGGCCGTCGTCAACGGCAAAGCTGTTCCTAAGGCGCGAGTACAGGCATTGGCCGCTCAACTCGAGCGTTCAGGCCGGGCCGTCACCCCGGAAATGGAGCAGCAACTGCGTGAAGAAGTCATACTGCGTGAAATATTCATGCAAGAAGCGCAAAGCCTGGGCATGGACACCACCGAAGAATTCAAAGTTCAGATGGACTTGGCCCGCCAAGGCCTGCTGATCCGTGAACTGTTTGGCGACTATCAGCGTAAAAGTCCGGTCACCGATGCGGACGTCAGAGCTGAATATGACAAATTCGCAGCTGCCAACAGCAGCAAAGAATACAAAGCCCGTCACATCCTGGTTGACAAGGAAGAACAAGCCAAAGCTGTTTTGGCTAGCTTGAAAAAAGGCGGCAAGTTTGAAGACATCGCCAAAAAACAATCTAAAGACCCAGGCTCAGGCGCTAAGGGCGGCGATCTGGATTGGGCCAACCCCAACAGCTTCGTCAAAGAATTTTCTGTGGCCATGACCGCGCTCAAAAAAGGCGAAACCACTGCCACACCTGTCAAGTCGCAGTTCGGTTACCACATCATTCGCCTGGACGATATACGCAGCGCGGAACTGCCCAAGTTTGATGATGTCAAGCCGCAAATCCTGCAGCAATTGCAACAAGCCAAATTGGGTGAATACCAACAGTCCTTGCGCGAAAAAGCCAAGATTGAATAATCATTCTGGCGTTTGATATGCGAAAGCCCTCTTCAATCTGAAGAGGGCTTTTTTTATGGTGATCCGGCTTATTTCAACAAAGGCGTGGTATTTGAATTAATTCCTGCATTCACGGGTATGACATGGGCGAGCGAGAAAGTCTCGCTCATCAATAGTTTGGTGGTGCGTATTTTTTCAAACTCATTGATGATGATGCCGGCGTCGGTATGGTTTTGAATCAACAGCTTGATGATTTGCACGAGATGCTGCTGCAAGGCCACGGTTTTTTGCTGTGCACCCGTCAGCGTTTTTTGAGCCTCGGTAGGTGCTGGTGCATGTGACTCATGGCCGTTCTTGTCGTGGTCGTGGTTTTGCACTGCCACTGCATGTTTGGCCTGGTGTTCGGCCAGACTGCTCAGGTCAGCCAGCAGCAATGAAAGATCCCCGTAGCTGTTGTAGAGCAAATCAGCCAAGTCACGGTCTTTGGTCAAGCTCATGGGTACTTCCTTGTTGTTTGTTAAAAAAAGCTATACGCGCTGCTCAGTCTACCCAACGCCGGGCGTTGCGCCACATCCGCATCCAAGGACTGAAGTCGGTGGATTTTTGGAAATTGCTTTGCGCCGTCCAACTGAATTGCAACTGACGGAACACGCGCTCCGGGTGCGGCATCATGGCCGTGAACCTGCCGTCGGCGGTGGTGACTGCCGTCAAGCCGCCGGGGCTGCCATTGGGGTTGAACGGATAGGCTTCGGTGGCTTGGCCGTGGTGATCGGTAAAACGCATGGCAGCCAACACTTTGTCAGCGCTGCCGCGTTCACTGAAATCCGCATAGCCTTCACCGTGCGCCACGGCGATCGGCAATCGGCTGCCGGCCATGCCTTGGAAAAACAAACTGGGCGTTTCCAGCACTTCAACCTGCGACAAACGCGCCTCGAAACGCTCGCTCTGGTTGTCAGTGAAACGCGGCCAATTTTGCGCGCCGGGAATCAGCACCGCCAATTCGGCAAACATCTGACAACCGTTGCACACACCAAGTGCAAACGTGTTTTTCCGGTCAAAAAATTGTTGAAACTGATCGGACAAAGCCGTGTTGAATGTGATGCTGCGCGCCCAACCTTTGCCCGCTCCTAAGGTGTCGCCGTAGCTGAAACCGCCGCAGGCAACCATTCCTTGAAAGTCTTTCAAATGCGCGCGGCCTGACTGCAAATCGGTCATGTGCACGTCATAGGCTTCAAAGCCGGCCTCGGTAAATGCATACGCCATTTCTACGTGCGAATTCACACCTTGCTCGCGTAACACCCCCACACGCGGGCGTTGTTTGTTGATATAGGGGGCAGCGACATTGTCGAGTGCACCTGGTATTAAATGCACATGCAAACCCGGGTCTGCGGGCTGTCCGGCAGCAGCGTGTTCAGCATCTGCGGTTTGCGGGTTGTCGCGTTCGCGGCAAATTTTCCAGCTGACGCTGTCCCACACCTGGTGCAAATCAAACAAGCTGGCGCTGAAAATTTCTTTGGCATCACGCCAGACGCTGAGTTCACCCACGCCTTTGTTGATGACGCTGAACGGTGGCCGGGTTTTACCGATCACATGGCTGCAAGCCGATAAGCCGAACTGCCGCAGTAATTGCATGGTCTGGTCGCGCACTTCAGTGCGCACCTGAATCACCACGCCGAGCTCTTCGTTGAACAAAGCTTTGAGCGTGAGTTCGTCGCGTCTGGCGTTGACTTGTTGCGACCAGTTTTTGCTGTCGCCGTGGTCAGCCCGGCTGTCGCTGATGCCGTCGCCTTCGGTGACCAGCAAGTCCACATTCAATGCCACGCCAACGTGACCGGCAAACGCCATCTCGGTCACGCAGGCCAGCAAGCCGCCGTCGCTGCGGTCGTGGTAGGCCATGACCCAGCCCTTGGCACGCAAATCATTGATGGCGAGCACCAGGTTTTTCAAATCGTCCGCGTGGTCAAGGTCAGGCACCAAGCCGCCCGCCTGATCCAGCGCCTGCGCCAGAATACTGCCGCCCATGCGCTGTTTACCGTGTCCGAGGTCTATCAAAATCAGACTGGTATCGGCTTCGGTGGCGTTCAATTGCGGTGTGAAATTGCCGCGCACATCGTCTAAGGTGGCAAACGCGGTGACGATCAAACTGACCGGTGAAGTCACTTGCATGGATTGGCCATCGGCCTGCCAACGGGTGCGCATGGACAAGCTGTCTTTGCCGACAGGAATAGAAATACCCAACGCCGGGCAAAGCTCCAGTCCAACTGCTTTGACCGTGTCGAACAAAGCCGCGTCTTCGCCGGGTTCGCCGCAAGCCGCCATCCAGTTGGCAGACAACTTCACCCGTTCCAGACTGACAGGCGCTGCCAGCAAATTGGTGATGGCTTCTGCCACTGCCATGCGCCCTGAGGCAGCTGCGTTGATAGCGGCCAGCGGTGTGCGTTCGCCGAGCGCCATGGCCTCGCCTGCCACGCCTTTGTAATCGGCCAAGGTGATGGCGCAATCGGCCACCGGCACCTGCCATGGCCCGACCATTTGGTCCCGGTGGCTCAGACCGCCGACCGTGCGGTCGCCGATGGTGATCAAAAAACGTTTGCTGGCCACCGTGGGGTGCGACAAAACTTTAAGCACCGCGTCTTGCAGGCTGACACCGTCGGTGTGAAAGGATTCGATGTCGCGCGTCAGGCGTTGCACATCGCGCAGCATTTTCGGCGGCTTGCCCAGCAACACATCCAGTGGCATGTCCACAGCATCTGCGGTGTCTGTGTGTTTGACGGTGAGGTGTCGGTCTTCGGTAGTCACACCGACCACCGCAAAAGGACAGCGTTCGCGTTCGCAGAAAAACTGAAACTGCGGCAATGACTCAGGCGCTATCGCCAGCACATAGCGTTCCTGGCTTTCATTGCTCCAGATTTCCTTGGGTGACAAACCGCTTTCTTCCAGCGGTACGTGCCGCAAATCAAAACGCGCACCGCGACCGGCGTCGTTGACCAGTTCGGGAAACGCATTCGACAAACCGCCAGCGCCTACATCGTGAATCGCTAATACAGGCGTGTCTTTGCCCAATGCATTGCAATGGTTGATCACCTCTTGCGCGCGGCGTTGAATCTCGGGGTTGCCGCGTTGCACCGAGTCAAAGTCCAGATTGACCGCGTTACTGCCGCTGGCCAGTGAACTGGCGGCACCGCCGCCCATGCCTATGCGCATGCCCGGGCCACCGAGTTGAATCAACAAGGTACCGGCGGGGAAAAGCAGTTTGTGGGTGAGTTCTTCGCGCACCACGCCCAGGCCACCGGCCAGCATGATGGGCTTGTGGTAACCGCGTTGCACACCATTGACCACTTGTTCGTATTCGCGGAAATAGCCCAGCAGATTCGGTCTGCCGAACTCGTTGTTGAAAGCTGCGCCGCCCAAGGGGCCTTCGGTCATGATTTGCAAAGCAGAGGCCATGTGCGAAGCCTGTCCTATGCTGCTTCCCCAAAGTTTGGAAACGCTGAAACCGGTCAGGCCTGCCTTGGGTTTGGCTCCGCGACCGGTAGCGCCTTCGTCACGGATCTCGCCGCCGGCACCGGTAGCCGCACCCGGAAAAGGTGAAATGGCGGTCGGATGGTTGTGGGTCTCGACCTTCATCAGAATGTGTTGCACGCCGCTGGCTTTGTCGTAGCGCGGCATATAGCCGGTGAGCGCAGCGCTGAATCGCTCCACCTGATGCCCGTGCATGATGGCGGCGTTGTCCGAATACGCCACCACGGTGTGTTGAGGGTTGGTTTTGTGGGTGTGGCGGATCATGCCGAACAAACTGTGTGTCTGCACCTGACCGTCAATGATGTAGTCGGCATTGAAAATTTTGTGCCTGCAATGTTCGCTGTTGGCTTGCGCGAACATCATCAACTCGGCATCGGTGGGGTTGCGCTTGAGGCGGGTGAAAGCCTGCAACAAATAATCGATTTCATCGTCTGCCAGCGCCAAACCATTATCGATATTAGCTTGCACCAGCGCTTGTCGCCCTTGCTTCAAAACGTCGACGCTGACCATGTCGACGGCATTCAGATTTTGCAAAAGCACGCTCGCTGACAAGCGATCCGCCCAGACAGACTCGGTCATCCGGTCGTGCAACAAAGCATGAATCCCTGCCAGTTCGATGGAAGATGGTTGAGAAGCACTCTTCAACACCAAGCGGTACTCGGTCAGGCGCTCCAGGCGGTGCAACGCAAAACCGCAATTGCGCGCAATATCACCTGCCTTGGAGGCCCAGGGAGACACCGTGCCCTGGCGCGGCGAGACCACCAGGGTCAGCGTGTCAGCTGATGCAACAGGCAAGGCCTTGTCATCCACAGCGTCCAGCAGTTGCGCCAAACGTGCGGAGCCTGCGGCTTTCAGCGGCCGGTCGACCGCCAGCAAGTAAACATGCGTGGCTTGCAGTGATTGAATGGCTGCACAAACAGATTGCAATCTGCTGAGCAAACGACGGGTTTTAAAGCTGCTGAAGGCGGGGCCGCCCTGAAAATTACTGATCTGAAGGGTCACGGGGTGGCCTTGGGTTTAAGAGGGCTTAGCTGTGAACGGGTACAGCATGTCATACATGAATTTTAACGGCACTGCCGGGCCGCTTAGAACAGACCGCGTCAGCCTGAGATAATTCGGCCATGAGCATCACATACAAAAACCAACACGGCATCGATGGCATGCGCATTGCGGGCCAACTTGCGTCTGAAGTGCTGGATTACCTGACCCCGCATGTGCAGCCGGGTGTCACCACCAACCACCTGGACAAACTGGCGTTTGACTACATCACCCAGGTGCAACAAGCCATACCGGCCCCGCTGAACTACAACCCCAGCGGCAACAACCCTTACCCCAAGTCGATTTGCACCTCAATCAACCACCAGGTGTGTCACGGTATCCCCAGCGACAAGGCCTTGAAAAAGGGCGATATTGTCAATATTGACATCACCGTCATCAAAGGCGGCTGGCATGGTGACACCAGCCGCATGTTCATCGTCGGCGAAGGCTCTATCGCCGCCAAACGCCTGTGCCAGCTGACTTACGAGGCCATGTGGCACGGCATTGTCAAAGTCAAACCGGGAGCCCGGCTCGGCGACATCGGCCACGCGATTCAGGTTTTTGCTGAAAACCACGGCTTTTCCATCGTGCGCGAATTCTGCGGCCACGGCATAGGCCAGGTGTTTCACGAAGAGCCGCAAGTGCTGCACTACGGCAAGCCCGGCACCTTGGAAGAGCTCAAACCCGGCATGACTTTCACCATTGAGCCCATGGTCAACGCCGGCAAACGCGATATCAAAGAAATGGGCGACGGCTGGACCATCATCACGCGCGACCATTCGCTGTCTGCGCAATGGGAACACACGGTGCTGGTCACACCGACCGGCTATGAAGTGCTGACGCTGTCTGAAGGCAGTCCCGCCCTGCCCGCTTTTGTCACCACCACGGTGTGCTGACGAGTGAACCACGCCGCGTCTGACTTCAGACAACGTAAATCTGCACTGCTGGCCCAATGCGCCGCAGAACAAAGCCTGGCGCGCGCCTCCCGCGTCCACGCCCATTTAAAGCTGCTCAGCGATTTATGCGATGAAACTTTGCACAGCTTGTGGCAAAAGGCAAACATGCCTGGTACCACCTGCCTGCTGGCGGTCGGTGGTTATGGCAGACAAGCACTGTTTCCTTATTCAGATGTGGATGTGCTGGTGTTGCTGCCTGACGGCACCAGCGCTGAAGCCGATGAAGTATTGAAAAACAAGATCGAGACATTCATAGGAAGTTGCTGGGACACGGGACTTGAGATCGGCTCCAGCGTGCGCAATCTGACAGATTGCATTAACGAAGCCGCCGCCGACATCACGGTGCAAACCGCCATGCTGGAATCGCGTTTTCTCACCGGCAACCGCCGCTTGATGCAAAGCTTCAGCGACAGCTTTAACGCCAGGCTGGAGGCCAAGGCTTTTTTCACCGGCAAAACGCTGGAAATGCAGCAGCGGCATAACAAGTTTGAGAACTCACCGTATTCGCTGGAACCCAACTGCAAAGAGTCACCCGGCGGATTGCGTGATCTACAAATGCTGCTCTGGCTGGCCAAGGCCAGCGGTCTGGGCAGCAGCTGGAAAGACTTGCATGCGCGTGGCATGGTGACGGCTTTGGAATTGAGGCAATTACAGCGCAACGAAAGCCTGTTGTCGTTGCTGCGCTGGCGCTTGCACTGGAGCGCCAGACGCCGTGAGGACCGCCTGGTGTTTGATTTACAAACATTGCTAGCGCTTGGCCTGGGCCTGTCACCCGACGGCGGCGGCGCACGCATGGCCAGAGCTGCCAGCGAAGCTTTGATGAAGCGTTATTACTGGGCCGCCAAAGCGGTCACCCAGTTGAACCAGATCATTCACTTGAACATTGAAGACTGGTTGTTTCAACAAACTCAGTCGCACCCGCCGCGCCAGCTGAACGAGCGTTTTATCGACAAAGCCGGCATGCTGGAAGTGGTTGACGATGACTTGTACCAGCGCGAACCGCACGCCATTTTGGAAACCTTTTTGGTGTACCAGGAAACCGTAGGCGTCAAAGGTTTGTCTGCCAGAACCTTGCGTGCGCTCTACAACGCCAGAGGCTTGATGAACGCGGCCTTCAGGCGGGATCCGGCCAACCGCGCCATGTTCATGCGTATTTTGCAAACCTCGCAAGGCATTACGCATGCTATGCGCTTGATGAACCAGACTTCGGTGCTGGGCCGCTACCTGTGGGTGTTCAGACGCATCGTTGGCCAAATGCAGCACGATTTGTTTCACGTCTACACAGTCGACCAGCATATTTTGATGGTGCTGCGCAATGTGCGGCGCTTCTTTATCGTCGAACACGCGCATGAATACCCGTTTTGTTCGCAACTCGCTGCCGGCTGGGAACAGCCCTGGATTTTGTACGTGGCGGCGCTGTTTCACGACATTGCCAAAGGGCGCGGCGGCGACCATTCAGATTTGGGCGCGCACGAGGTGCGTTTGTTCTGCCGCCAGCATGGTATTTCCAAGGCCGATCAGAAGTTGATTGAATTTCTGGTCAAACACCACCTGACAATGAGCAACGTGGCGCAAAAGCAGGACTTGAGCGATCCGGACGTGGTGAATGCATTTGCACAAAGCGTAGGCAACGAGCGTTATTTGCGTGCCTTGTATTTGCTGACGGTAGCAGATATACGCGGCACCAGCCCCAAGGTGTGGAACGCCTGGAAAGGCAAGTTGCTGGAGGATTTATACCGTGCCAGCGCCGCTGTGTTGGGCGGTCAGGCGCACGACCCGCATGCCTTGGTTGAAATGCGCAAGCGCGAGGCGCTGGAAACGCTGAACTTGTACGCCATGCCGTTTGAGTCGCACAAAGATTTATGGAACACACTCGACGTCAGTTATTTCATGCGCCACGAAGCAGCCGACATCGCCTGGCACACCAGGCAGTTGTCCAGACCGCTGGCTTTGGCCAAAGCGCAAGGCGTGCCAACAGGCGTGACAGTGAAAGCGCGTTTGTCACCGCTGGGCGAAGGTTTGCAAGTCCTGGTGTACACGCCAGATCAAACCGATTTGTTCGCGCGGATTTGCGGTTATTTCGACCAGGCCGAATTCAGTATTCTGGACGCCAAGGTGCATACCGCGAAAAACGGCTACGCGCTAGACACCTTCCAGGTGGTCACGCCCATGTTGAACGTGCATTACCGCGAACTCACGCCCATGGTGGAAAACGGTTTGAAACAAGCGATTGAAAACGGCGGCCCCTTGCTCAAACCGCGCCAAGGTGGGCGGGTATCGCGACGCGTCAAAAGTTTTCCGGTGGCACCGCGTGTGCGTTTGCAACCCGATGAAAAAGCGCAGCGCTGGCTGCTCAGCATTTCCGCCAGCGACCGCGCTGGTTTGCTCTATGGTGTGGCGCAAATACTGGCGCAACACCAGATCAATGTGTTGCTGGCCAAGGTCAGCACCTTGGGTGAGCGCGTAGAAGATACTTTTTTGATTGATGGCGCGGCCTTGCAGCACAACCGCACGCAGATCGATCTGGAAACACAATTGTTGACCGTTCTCGGCGGCACTTGAACCGTGTCAGCGGCACAACCAGGCAGCCCCGCGAACGCCGGATGAATCGCCGTGCACGGCCTGGCGTACAGGCATCGTTGCTTTGACACCGAAACTGTATTTTGAAATTTCTTCGCCTATGCGCGGGTAAATCTCCTGCACATTGCTCATGCCGCCGCCGAGCACAATGCAATCCGGATCGATCAAATTGATGACTTGCGCTAACGCACGGCCCAGGCGATTCACATACCTGTCGAAAGTTTCTAAAGCTTGCGCATCGCCATGGCGCATGGCTTGCACTATGGCTTGTGCCGATAAGTGATGTCCTGTGTGCCTCAGATGGTCTTGCGCAAATGCCGTGCCGCTGAGCCAGGTTTCCAGGCAACCGGTCAGACCGCACCAGCAAGCTGGAACCCGGAGTTCATCTGCCGTCGGCCATGGCAGCGGGTTGTGCCCCCATTCGCCTGCAATCGCGTGCCTGCCCGTCAGTAACTGCCGGTTCACCACAACGCCGCCTCCGCAACCTGTGCCCAGAATCGCAGCGAACACCACCTGGCAGCCGCTGGCTGCACCATCAACCGCTTCGCTCAAAGCCAGGCAATTGGCATCGTTTTGTAATCGCACTTCACAGCCAAGCAAATCTTGCAAATCATCTTGCAGCGCTTGGTGATTCATCACCTGTGTGTTTGATCCTCTGACCAAACGTGTGTCCACATCCAGGCAGCCTGGCATGCCTATGCCGATACAGCCCGGTTTGTCTGTGCCCAAGTCTGTGCAAGCTGCATGAAGCAGTTGTTCAATGTTTTTCAATACCAGCGGGTAACTGTCGGCCGGTGTGGGCAGGCGACGGCGAAAAACAATGTCACCGGCTGCATCAATGACGGCGATTTCGGTTTTGGTGCCGCCCAGATCAAAACCGAATTGCAGACTCATGGCGCTTTGACCAAAGCCATCAAAGCCGATTCATCCAGCACCGGTATGCCCAGGGCATTCGCTTTTTCCAGTTTGCTACCAGCAGCCTCACCGGCAATCACACCGGTGGTTTTTTTACTGACGCTGCCTGCCACTTTGGCGCCGGCCTCTTCCAACAGGGCTTGCGCCTGCTCGCGCGACAGTGTGGGCAGGGTGCCAGTGATCACATAGGTGTGACCGGCCAGCGGCAGATCCAGTCTGGCGCCGGGTGCGGACTCTTGCCAGTGCAACCCGCAAGCGCGCAATTGCTCGACCACCTCGCGGTTGTGCGGTTGGTCAAAAAAGGTCCGCAGACTTTGCGCCACCACGGGGCCGACATCGTTGACGGTCAAGAGTTGATCAATGCCTGCATTCATGATGGCATCCATGCCGCCAAAGTGACGCGCCAGTTCCTTGGCCGTGGCTTCGCCGACGTGGCGTATGCCCAATCCAAAAACAAAACGCGGCAAGCTGGTTTGTTTGGAACGCTCCAAACTGGCAAGCAAATTGTTGGCGGATTTCTCGGCCATGCGCTCCAGCACAGCGAGTTGGCTGAAACCCAGCTTGTACAAATCGGGCAAGGTGTTGACCAGACCGGCATCGACCAATTGATCCACCAGTTTTTCACCCAAGTCATCCACTTCCACGGCACGTCGGTGGGCGAAATGCAAAATAGCCTGCTTGCGCTGCGCGCTGCAAAACAAACCGCCGGTGCAGCGGTAATCCGCTTCACCTTCATCGCGCAAAGCCAGGCTGTCGCACACCGGGCAATGGCTTGGCATGGTGAATATCTGCGCGTCCTGCAAGCGTTTTTCAAGCATGACTGACACCACCTCGGGAATCACGTCACCGGCGCGTCTGACGATGACAGTGTCACCGACACGCACGTCTTTGCGCCTGGCTTCGTCTTCATTGTGAAGCGTGGCATTGGTGACGGTGACACCGCCGACAAACACGGGCGCGAGTTTGGCGACAGGCGTGAGCTTGCCGGTGCGCCCGACTTGCACTTCAATCGCTTGTACGGTGGTGAGCTCTTCTTGCGCCGGGTATTTGTGCGCCACCGCCCAACGCGGCTCGCGGCTGACCATGCCCATGCGCGCTTGCATGTTGATGTCGTTGACCTTGTAGACCACGCCATCAATGTCAAACGGCAAACTGTCGCGCTGCGCAGCAATGTCGTGGTGAAAAGCGATCAAGCCTGTTGCGCCCTGCACTTTTTTGCTGTGCTCAGACACAGGAAAGCCCCAGCTTTTCAAGGCAAGCAACACCTGCATATGGCTGCCGTAGATTTGTAAGCCGTTCAAAGTGGCTTCGACCGGACTCAATGTTTGAGCGGCATCCAGGTGAAAGTGCAGCGCGTACGCAAAAAAACTCAAAGGCCGTTGCGCGGCAATCCTGGGGTCAAGTTGCCTGACCGCACCGGCCGCCGCGTTGCGCGGGTTGACAAAAGTTTTTTCGTTCTTCAGGCCATTGGCGATGCGCTGGCGTTGGCGCGCGTTCAAGCTTTCGAAATCATCGCGTCGCATGTAGACTTCGCCGCGAACCTCCATGTCTGCGGGTGCCATGTCCGGAAGTCGCAAAGGTATTTGTCCTATGGTGCGTATGTTGTGGGTCACATCCTCGCCGGTTTCACCATCGCCGCGGGTGCAGGCTTGCACCAGCAAGTGGTCGCGGTACATCAAACTGATGGCCAATCCGTCAAATTTCAATTCAGCCACATAGTCCACAGGCGAATCTGTTTCACTGAGTTGCAATTGCTTGCGTACCCTTGCGTCAAACTGCACCGCGCCCTGCTCGCTGATATCGGTTTCTGTGTGAATGCTGAGCATAGGCACGCGGTGGCGCACCTGTGTGAATGAAGCCATGGGCGCTGCGCCAACCCGCTGCGTGGGCGAATCCGGGGTGATGAATTCGGGATGCTCGGCTTCCAGTGCCTGCAATTCTCGAAACAGCCGGTCGTACTCGGCATCCGGCATCAGCGGATCATCAAGCACGTAGTAATGGTGACCTGCCGATTGCAGTTGTTGCCTCAGACGGGCCAGCCTCTCGCGCATGTCTTTCTTTAGCTGAAAAGCCGACGCGCTTGCAAAGAACCAGCGGCCAGGTCGCGGGCGGCAAGCTCATCGTAGAGTTTGCGCAAATCCTGGTCGATCATGTGAATCGCCTGCTCGGACAAAGATTGACCGTTGTCGTCAGTGACCATGCCGTCCATGGCATCGGCCAAAGACTGTGCAGCTTCGCACATGCGGGCAAAGGCCTGCTCTGATTGAGACACCTGCGGTACGTCCAAAGTCAGGCTGATGCTGCGCAAAGCGGCTTGGTTTGGGTCCTCGGCCATGGCAGCACGCGCATCAAAATGCAAGACCAGCACTGGCGGCAAACCGGTGTGTGAAGCGGGTACCACCATGCGACCGGGGATGACGCCGGGCACAAAGCCTTGGCGAGCTGCTTGCTGTTGCACATAACCCGGACTCCAGGCCGATTTACGCGCTTGCAAAGTGAAGCTGAGCTGGGCGTCGTGGGCACCGGCGAACTGATCGAGTTCACGCGCATGGGCCAGGGCTTCGTGCATATCGGGGAATTCAGGCGTGGCTGAAAAGACTTCGGCAAACGCCTGGGCTTTGACCACGAACTCGGAAAAATCGATTTCATTCAACGGACCTTGCCGGTTGGCGACTTGAATACCGGCTTGAAAACCGCTGTAAAAACGCTGGGCCTGCAAGATTTCCCAATTGCCGTTGTCTGCATTCAAACCTTCAACGACAAACAGTTTGTTACCGACACGGCGTATCGGCGGTAAGGCCGCCAGCGCGGCTTCGCCTGAGACAGGGGCATCCAGTTCCATGGTGGCGATCACATCGATCAATGCATCCAACTGCGAAGACACATCACGTTCTAAAAAATCATGCTGAAGATCGGCATCCATAGACGGTTCGCGCTTGTCGCCGTCCATGCCGGGGAGCACATTCAGCGCTTGCAATTCATCGGCAGACAGAAGGGGTTCAGCCTGCTTGGGCTGACTTTGGCGCGAAGTCCAGGTGCTGTGCGCCACCACAATCACCAGCACCAGGCCGCCGGCAATCGCCAACCACAGTTGCAAATTACTCATGAGCAGGCCTTCATGAAGATTCAACCATGGAGACTGCGGACTCCATGTCAACCGCCACGATACGCGACACGCCTTGCTCCTGCATGGTGACTCCGATCAATTGTTCGGCCATTTCCATGGCAATTTTGTTGTGCGAAATAAAGAGGAACTGGGTTTCTTTGGACATGCTCGATACCAATTTGCTGTACCGCTCGGTGTTGGCATCATCCAGCGGCGCGTCGACCTCGTCAAGCAAACAAAATGGCGCCGGGTTCAGTTGGAAGATAGCAAACACCAGCGCGATGGCGGTCAAGGCTTTTTCACCACCGGACAACAAATAAATGGTTTGGTTTTTCTTACCCGGCGGTTGCGCCATGACTTGCACGCCGGAGTCCAGAATTTCATCGCCCGTCATCACCAGTTTGGCGGTACCGCCGCCGAACAACTCGGGGAACATCAGACCGAAATGGTGGTTGACCGTTTCAAAGGTTTGACCCAGCAGTGCACGGGTTTCAATATCGATTTTGCGGATCGCATCTTCAAGCGTATTGATGGCCTCGTTCAAGTCGGCAGATTGCGCATCCAGGAAATGTTTGCGCTCGCTGGCGACGCCGAGTTCATCAAGCGCCGCCAGATTGACCGCGCCCAGCGATTGAATCTCGCGCTGTAACTGGTCTACCTCGGTTTGCAGTCCGTGTAATTTCACTTGGTCCGCTTGAATGGAAGCCTCAATGGCGGCCACATCGGCTTGCGCTTCCTGCAAGAAACGGTCGTACTGCTCGAAGCCCAGACGCGCGGCCTGCTCCTTCAACTGCGAGTCAACAATGCGTTGGCGCATGGGATCGAGTTCGCGTTCAATTTTCAAACGGTCTTCATTGCTGGTGCGCAATTGGTGTGTCAATCCGTCGTACTCGGAGCGCTTGGCGGCAAGCAGATTTTCACGCTCGACTTTCAATGCCAGTGCATCCTGCAAACCGGCTTGCGCTGCGGTGTCGGACAAGGTGTCGAGTTCAGCTTGCTGGCGCGTGTGCTCTGCCGAGAGTTGCTGGATTTGCTGAGCCGCTGTGTCCCGTGTGCGTTGCAATTCGGCAGCTTTGGCGTTCAAGCTGCGCAACTCAAACTCGGTTTCCTGGCTTTGGCGTTCGATCTGGCGCAAGGCTTCGCGTGACTGGTTGGATTGCTGCTCAGCAAGTTCGGCTTTTTCCTCCAGCATGACCTGGCGCTCTTGCGCCTGCGCCAACTGCATGTCCAAGGTTTCGAAACCGGCTTCGTCCGCTTGTGCGCGCTGCTGTAACTGCTCGAACTGCGCTTTCAATTCATCGGCTTCACCGGACAGCTCGCCTTGGCGTGTACGGACTTGCTCGGCCAGTTGTTGCACACGCAAAAACTCCACGTTCAAACTGTGGGCCTGAGACTGTGTTTGTGTGGCTTCCACACGTTTTTGGGTGCGTTGCTGCGCCGATTGGGCCGCCGCGGATTCGGCGCGTGACAATTGCAAGCGGGCTTCTTCCGCCATCAGCGACTGGGCACGGATTTGTTTGTCCAGGTTTTCAATTTCCTGGGCGCGCGCCAGCAAACCGGATTGCTCGCTGTCCTGCGCGTAAAAACTCACGCTGTGCAAACCGACCGCATGACCTTGCGGAGTGAACACCTGTTGACCGGCTTGTAATTGCGCGCGGCAGGCAAGCGCTTCGTCCAAGCTGTTGGCCGTGTAGCAACCGGTCAGCCAATCGCCGAACAAACCGTTCAATGCGACATCGTTCAATTTCAATTGATCGAACAAGCGCGGCAAGCCGCCGACACTTTGAGCCGCGACAGTTACCGCAGGTGAATAAAAACTCAATTTGGCCGCCGGGGCATCTGCGCCGAAAGCTTTCACCGTGTCAAGCCGGGAAACTTCAAGCGCGGCAAGCCGTTCGCGCAGTGCGGATTCAAGCGCCTGCTCCCAGCCGGGCGTGACATGCACTTTGCTCCACAAAGGCTGCAGTGATTGCAAACCGTGCTTGCTCAACCAAGGCGTCAATCGTTCGTCGCTGCGCAGTTTTTCCTGCAAAGCCTTCAAAGCTTGCTGACGCGCCTGGAGTTCCACCAACTTAGCGGACTCGCGGTTAGAGGCTTCCTGGGCTTGGCGGCGGTTGTTTTCTATCTCCTCAACCATGGCCTCGAGTTCGTCGAGTTGGGCCTGCGTTTGTTCGGACAAAGTCTGAGCGAGGTTCAGCTGCTGTTGCAGTTGTGTCAGTTGAGCTTCATCGGGCGCGGCCAGCGCATTACGGTCAGTTTGCAAACGCTCCAGGCGCTGCTCCAGTTGGCGGGATTGTTCCTGCAAACCGCGTTGTTCAGCCGCCAACACTTTCATTTGCTGCTGTATCTGGTTGACCGATTCTTGTTGCTGCTGCACCTGTTTTCTGGCGTCTGTCCAGGCTTGCTCCAATGCGGGCAAACGCTCCTGGCGATCTTCTAAATCGGTTTGCAACTCTGTCATGCGGGCATGCAATACCGTGCCTTTGTCTTCAAGACTTGCGGTTTCTTCAAGTGCTTGCTCAGCCTGTTGTGTCCAGCTCAGGGTTTGCTGTTGAATCTGTTGCAAACGTTCCTGAGCGCGCTGCCTGCCTTCAACCACAAAGCGTATTTCGGCCTCAAGGCGGCCGACTTCGGCACTGGCCTGGTAGAGCTGACCCTGGGCCTGGTTGACCTGCTCGCCGGACTCGTAATGCGTTTGTCTGATGGTTTCGACTGCAGCTTGTATCTGGCTGAGTTCGGCGTTTTTGGCTTCCAACGCATTGGTGGCCAGATCGGCTTGCTGTTTGAGGTTGGTCTGCTCGGACTGTGCCTGATCGCGTTTTAAAAACCACTGTTGCTGCTGTTTGAGCGTTGCTTGCTGCTGCAAATGGTTAAAGCGTTGCGCCACTTCGGCCTGTCGTTCGAGTTTTTCCAGATTGGCGTTCAATTCACGCAGTATGTCTTCCACGCGTGTGAGGTTTTCGCGGGTGTCGCTCAAGCGGTTTTCGGTTTCGCGGCGGCGTTCCTTGTATTTGGAGACACCGGCGGCCTCTTCTAGAAACAAGCGCAATTCTTCCGGCTTGGATTCAATGATGCGGCTGATGGTGCCCTGGCCGATGATGGCGTAAGCACGCGGGCCCAGACCGGTGCCCAGAAAAACGTCTTGCACGTCGCGGCGGCGCACCGGTTGGTTGTTGATGTAATAACTGCTGGTGCCGTCGCGTGTCAGCACCCGTTTGACTGCGATTTCCTCGAACTGGTTCCACTGTCCGCCGGCACGGTGACTCTGGTTGTCAAACACCAGTTCGACACTGGCGCGGCTGGCCGGTTTGCGGGTGTTGGTGCCGTTGAAGATGACGTCCTGCATGGACTCGCCGCGCAATTCACTGGCCCGGCTTTCGCCCAGCACCCAGCGCACGGCATCGATGATGTTGGATTTGCCGCAGCCGTTGGGGCCGACCACACCAACAAGTTGTCCCGGCAATAAAAAATTGGTGGCATCTGCAAACGACTTAAAGCCTGACAACTTGATGGAATTAAGACGCACTTTCAGCCTTTTCTAAAGGTAAAACAGTCGGTAGGAAATGAGCGACGGGTAATCAGGTCGGATTCTGCAAAACCGTGGTTTTCCAGTGCAGGACTTCGCTGTGCAAACCATTCAATGCAGGCAGCATGGCATCCACCTGAGGCTTGAGTTGCGCAAAGTCCGCATGACGACTGCCGGCTTCGAGTGCAATCAACTGCTGCCCCAGCGCGTCCTGGCATAAAAAAGTCACATAACCTTTGAGCGTATGCAGCAGTCGATGCAGTGCCGCCATGTCTTCGGCGGCTAGCGCCTGTTGCACGGATTGCAGGTCGTTTTCGAGACTGGACACGAAAGTTTGCGCCAGATTCAACATCTGTTCGTTGTCCATGGCGAAATCTTTCGCTCTGTCGGGATCAAGGTGGCTGTACATGGCACCGATAATATCAGCCATGAACCCCCTTTTATCCCGTCTTCACCCCTATCCGTTCGAACGATTACGTCATTTGTTTTCAGACGTGAAGCCTAGTACAGATTGGGCACCCGTCAGCTTGGGCATAGGCGAGCCCAGACACGCCACACCGGCGCTGATTTTGCAGGCTTTACAAGCACATTCAGGCGAATTAGCGGCTTATCCTGCCACCGCCGGTTCACCGGCCTTCCGCCAGGCCTGTGCCGACTGGGTGAAAAGGCGTTATGCGGTCAGCGTTGATCCCGCCACCCAGGTGTTGCCGGTGAACGGTTCGCGCGAAGCCTTGTTTGCCTTCGCCCAAACGGTGCTTGACGGCCGCCCTGACAGCGTGGTGGTGTCGCCCAATCCTTTTTACCAAATCTATGAAGGTGCTGCCCTGCTGGCCCAAGCGCGTATCCACTATGCGCCCAGCGTGGCCGCCAAAAACTTCGCGATTGACTGGGACAGCGTGCCGCAAGACGTGTGGCTGCACACGCGCCTGTTGTTTGTCTGCTCGCCTGGCAACCCCACCGGTGCGGTCATGCCGCTGGCCGAATGGCAAAAACTGTTTGCGCTCAGCGATCAATACGGCTTTGTGATTGCCTCGGACGAGTGTTACAGCGAAATTTACTTTGGCGACACGCCTCCGCTGGGCGGTTTGCAGGCTGCGGCCTTGTCCGGTCGGCATGACTTCAAACGCCTGGTTTGCTTTACCAGTTTGTCCAAACGCAGCAATGTGCCGGGGCTGCGCAGCGGTTTTGTGGCCGGGGATGCCGCGTTGATCGAGCCATTTCTGCTTTACCGCACCTACCACGGCAGCGCCATGGGCGGCATGGTGCAACAAGCCAGCATTGCCGCATGGAACGATGAAGCACACGTGGCGGCCAACCGCGCCTTGTACAAACAAAAATTCGAGCAGGTCACACCCCTGCTTGCACAGGTGCTGGATGTCGCCTTGCCGGATGCTGGTTTTTATTTGTGGGCCGGTGTTCCAGGCGGCGATGACGAGGCTTTCGCAAAGGGATTGCTGGCTCAATACAATGTCACTGTGTTGCCTGGTCGTTATCTGGCCCGCGAGGTCGACGGCATCAACCCCGGTCAAGGCCGTATTCGCATGGCCCTGGTCGCACAACCCGAAGAGTGCCTTGAAGCGGCGCGCCGTATCGTTCAATTTGTTCAAACCTACTATCCATCATCACCATGACTCAACAACTGCAATCCATTATCGATACTGCCTGGGAAAACCGTACCCAATACAGCCCCTCTGCCGCGCCCAAAGAACTGGTCGATGCGGTCGAACACGTGATCGCTGAACTCAACTCGGGCCGTCTGCGTGTCGCTACGCGTGAATCTGTCGGCAAATGGACAACGCATCAGTGGCTGAAAAAAGCGGTTCTGCTGTCATTTCGTTTGAAAGACAACCATGTGGTCAAAGCCGGTGACCTCGGTTTTTACGACAAAGTGCAAACCAAGTTTTCCAACATGGACGAAGCGCAAATGAAAGCCAGCGGCGTGCGCGTGGTGCCGCCTGCGGTCGCGCGACGCGGCAGTTACATCGCCAAGGGCGCGATTCTGATGCCAAGCTACGTGAATATCGGCGCTTACGTGGATGAAAACACCATGGTCGACACTTGGGCCACAGTCGGTTCCTGCGCGCAAATCGGTAAGAACGTGCACTTGTCCGGCGGCGTCGGTATAGGCGGTGTATTGGAACCCGTGCAAGCCAACCCCACCATCATTGAAGACAACTGTTTCATCGGCGCACGTTCTGAAGTTGTGGAAGGCGTGATCATCGAAGAAAACTCGGTCATCTCCATGGGCGTGTACATCGGTCAAAGCACCAAGATTTATGACCGTGCCACCGGCGAAGTCACTTACGGACGCGTGCCCGCAGGCTCGGTCGTGGTGTCGGGCAATTTGCCCAGCGCCGATGGCAAATACAGCTTGTACTGCGCTGTCATCGTCAAACGCGTGGATGCGCAAACACGCGCTAAAACCAGCCTCAACGACTTGCTGCGCGATTGAAGATGTCGCTGACACTGGACCTGGCCGAACAACTGATTGCACAACCCTCGGTCACCCCCGAGGATGCGCAATGCCTGACGCTGATTGCCTCTCGCTTGAATGCGCTAGGGTTTGTATGCGAGCGCATGGATCATGGTCCTGAGAATGCGCGTGTCAGTAATTTGTGGGCCATCAAGCGAAGCAATCAGCCGGATGCAAAAACATTGGTGTTTGCCGGTCATACAGATGTGGTGCCGACCGGCCCTTTAAACAAATGGGACAGCGACCCGTTCACACCGACGCACCGCGACGGCAAGTTATTCGGGCGCGGTGCCAGCGACATGAAAACATCGCTGGCCGCCATGGTGGTGGCTGCGGAGGAGTTCACCCAAGCTGAAAGCGTTGCGTCTTTCAATGTGGCGTTTTTGTTGACCAGCGATGAAGAAGGGCCTTCTGTAGACGGCACCGTCAAAGTGGTGGAAGCATTGAAAGCGCGTGGTGAAAATTTGCATTGGTGCATCGTGGGTGAGCCGACCTCGGTGCATCAAATTGGCGACATGGTGAAAAACGGCAGACGCGGCACGCTGAGCGGCAAACTTAGCGTCAAGGGTTTGCAAGGCCATATCGCTTACCCGCAACTCGCGCGCAACCCCATACATTTGCTGGCACCTGCATTGGCTGAATTGACTGTGGTTGAATGGGACAAAGGCAATGCCTATTTCCAACCCACAGGCTGGCAGGTCAGCAACATACACGCCGGCACCGGTGCCAACAACGTGATTCCCGGCGAAGTGGTGGTCGATTTCAATTTCCGCTTCAGCACCGAGTCCACCGCAGATGGATTGAAGCAAAGGCTTGAAAGTATTTTGAAAAAACACCAACTGGACTATGTGCTTAAGTGGACCTTGGGCGGCTTGCCGTTCATCACCACGCCTGGAGATTTGCTGGAGGTCGTGCAACAGTCCATTCTGGAAATCACTGGCGTGAAAACAGAACTCTCCACCACCGGCGGCACCAGCGACGCACGCTTTATTGCACAAATCTGTCCGCAAGTCATTGAATTCGGCCCGCCAAACGACAGCATTCACCAGATCAATGAGTTTGTGCGTTTGAGCGACATTGATAGCCTGAAAAATATTTATCTTGGCATTTTGCAGCGTCTGCAACGACTTACACACAGCGCGGCAGGTGCATGACGCCTGTTGAACTGATAGATTTTTGCAGCGCTGAATTGACGCAAGCCCGGGTGGCCTTCGGTCAGGGCACGCTGAGCGCAGACGACGAGGCCGCCTGGTTGGTTTTATGGGCGTTGAAACTTCCTTTAGATACCGACACGTCCACGCTGAATACAGCTTTGTCTGACAGCGATATACAAACGGTGCAGGATTTGTTGCACAAACGAATTGATACACGCCAGCCCCTGGCCTATTTGACCGGTGAAGCCTGGCTGCAAGGTGTTTCTTTTCATGTCGATGAACGCTGTTTGATTCCCCGCAGTTTGATTGCTGAAGTGATTGCGCAAGGCAGCATGGACCCTTGGTTGAACCCGGACAGTGTCCGCGCGCTCGACTTGTGCACCGGCGGCGGCAGTCTGGCGGTATTGCTGGCGCTGGCTTATCCACAATTACAAATAGACGCATTAGATATTTCTGCTGACGCTTTGGCGGTGGCTCAGATCAACATTGAAAGGCATGGTTTGCAACAACGTATAGAAACACGGGTATCGGATGGTCTGCAACAGGCAACAGCGAAATATGACTTGATTGTTTGCAACCCTCCTTATGTGAACCAGCAAAGCATGGGTTCGTTACCTGAAGAATTTTTAGCAGAACCCTCACTCGCACTTGACGGCGGTGTGGATGGCATGGGTTTTATTCGTGGCTTGCTCGAGCAAGCCCCTGCGTTCATGACGGTTGACGGCGTGTTGGTGTTGGAAATCGGTCATGAAATCGCACATTTCAACCGCGCATTTCCAGCGCTTGATGCCATGTATTTGTCTACCAGCGCAGGCGATGAACAAGTGATGTTGATCACCAGACAGGCATTGCTTTCATGATTACCTTAAAGAATATTTCACTGCGACGCGGCACCAAACTGCTGCTGGATCAAGCTTGCGTGACTTTGAATCCCGGCGAAAAAGTCGGTCTGGTCGGACGCAATGGTGCTGGCAAGTCGTCACTGTTTGCCTTGCTCAACCGCAGTTTGCAAGAAGACTCGGGCGAGTTTTACATACCAACGCAATGGCGCATGGGCCAAGTGGCGCAGGAAATGCCCGAAACATCACAAAGCGCCACAGAGTTTGTGATCGACGGCGATACAGCCTTACTGGCTGCACGCGAAGAAGTGACTGCCGCAGAGGCCACGGACGACGGTGAACGCATGGCACATGCGTATATGGCTTTGTCAGATGCCGGTGAACACGATGCGCCGTCGCGCGCCCAGTCACTGATTTTGGGTTTGGGTTTCAAAACCACCGAGTTAGAAAATCCTGTCAACAGCTTTTCCGGCGGCTGGCGCATGCGCTTGCAACTGGCGCGCGCACTGATGAGCCCCTCGGATTTGTTGTTGCTCGACGAACCAACCAACCACTTAGACCTTGACGCACTGGTGTGGCTGGAGAGCTGGCTTAAGCGCTTTGAGGGCACATTGCTGGTCATCAGCCACGACCGAGAATTTCTCGACGCTGTCACCAACGTCACCTTGCATATAGATACAGCCAAGCTGATGCGCTATGGCGGCAACTACAGCAAGTTTGAGGACATGCGCGCAGAGCAAATGAACCTGCAACAAAACGCATTTTCTAAGCAACAGGACAAGATCGCTCACTTGCAGAAATTCATTGCACGCTTCAAGGCCAAGGCCAGCAAAGCCAAGCAGGCGCAAAGCCGTGTGAAAGCGCTGGAGCGCATGGAAAAAATTGCGCCTTTGCTCAGCGAAGCAGATTTCCAGTTCGAATTCAAACCGCCTGCGCATTTGCCCAATCCCATGCTGTCCATGCAAGCGGTCAGCTTCGGCTATCCCTCGCCTGACGGAGAACAAGAACCACCGACTGTGATTGTGAAAAACATCAGTCGCTCGGTGTTGGCCGGTCAACGCATAGGCATATTAGGTGCGAACGGCCAAGGCAAGTCGACCGTGGTGAAAACAGTGGCGCGCAGCCTGCAAGCCGTGGCTGGTGAAATCACTGAAGGCAAGGGATTGAACATTGGCTACTTTGCTCAGCAGGAACTCGATGTGCTGCAACCGGCTGACAACCCTTTAGACCACATGATTGCATTGGCTAAACGCTTGACCCAGCACAGTTTGTTGTCCGGTCAGGCTACGCGTGAACAGGATTTGCGCAGCTTTTTGGGACAGTTCAATTTCAGTGGCGACATGGTCAAGCAAAGTGTAGGCAGCATGAGTGGCGGCGAGAAAGCCCGGCTTGTGTTGTGCATGCTGGTATGGCAGCGCCCTAACCTGTTGCTGCTGGATGAACCTACCAACCACCTGGATTTGGCAACACGCGAAGCCTTGTCAGTGGCTTTGAATGAATTCGAAGGCACGGTGATGCTGGTGAGTCACGACCGCGCCTTATTGCGTGCAGTCTGTGATGAATTCTGGCTGGTTTCGCGCGGCGGCATCGAGCCTTTTGAAGGTGATCTGGACGACTATCAAAAGTTTTTGCTTGATGAAGCCAAGCGTTTGAAAGCCATTGCTTCATCGGGTGCGACGGTGATAGCCGCTGCCCCGGTGAAAGCGTCCACGCCCAAACCCGTGCTGCCATCGCTAAAAAACATGCAAAAAGAATTGGCGCAAATAGAAGCCAAAATGCAAACGTTGGAATCACAACGCAATGAATTGCACGCGGTGATGGCGAACAAGCTGCCGGCCGCAGAGCTGGCGGAAAAAGGCAAACTTTTAAAACAAATAGATCAGGAGTTACCTGCGCTTGAAGCCAGATGGTTGGAATTGACCGGTCATCTGGAAAGCGCGACTGCAGCAAGCTAAAAAAAAACCAGTTCTGTTTGAACTGGTTTTTTTAAATGGGGTGGTAGGACGTACAAGATTCGAACTTGTGACCAACGGATTAAAAGTCCGCTGCTCTACCAACTGAGCTAACGTCCCATCATTTCACTTTGCAGTTTTGCCGCTTAGCGAAGCCACAAATTATAACTGGTTTTTTTGCTCATTCTTGAAATTTGCCTGATATCAATTATTGAGAAAAATGGTTCAAAGCCCAGCCTGCTGCACATTGTCCAAAAGTGGCAGTCACACTCACCAATGAACCATAGCCGTGACAGTTCAAGGTGTTGTCTGCGTTCTGACTATTGGCTAAAGCAGGTCGCTTCACCGTCTCTTTGCTGAACACAGCGTGAACACCGCATGCAGTCCCAGGCTTGACTGAGAAATTCATTTTGCGCAGGTGCTGCCGGACTTGCGCCAGCAAAGGATCGTGGCTCACATCAGACAGGTCTGCCATGTCGACCAGATGAGCCATTTTTTTTCCACCTGCAGCGCCTGCCATGACCAGCGGTTTACCTGTTCGCATGGCGCGCGCGGCCATGGCTACTTTGGCGCTGACCTGGTCAGTGGCATCTATCACCAGGTCGAGGCCATCGTGCAATAAGTTGTTGATATTTTCCGGAGTGAGAAATTCATCTACTGCATAGACTTCGCAATCAGGGTTGATCAAATGTATGCGGTCTTTCATCGCCGATACTTTTGCCTGTCCTAAGGTGGAGACCAGCGCATGCAGTTGCCGGTTGATGTTTGACTCAGAGATATGGTCCATGTCAATCAAAGTCAAGCGATTGACGCCGCTGCGTGCCAGCGCCTCTACAGCCCATGAACCAACACCACCTATACCTATCACTGCAATATGCGCCTGCTGTATGCGAAGGGCTGAGGCAGCGCCGAATAAACGGCTCATTCCGCTGAAACGACGTTCAGTCACGTCTGCTTCAGAGGAATCCGGAATCAAGGTAATTTGAGTTTGGCCAGGCGCTCAGTCGCAACTTTGGCGGCTTCAGAGCTAGGGTAGTCGCGGATCAAATCTTCCAAGGTCTTTTTCGCATCCGGGCTCAGCTTGAGTTCTATTTGAGCATTGGCCAAGGTCAACATGGCTTCAGGATAGCGGTTATGGGCTTCGTTCATGTTCAAGAAAGCTCTGAGCTGATTGGTCGTGTCAACATAGTCACCCTTGACGAATTTGGCACTGGCCACCCAAAACAAAGCGCTTTGTCTGAAGCCGCTGTTGGGGTATTTGCGTAAAAAACCTGCGAACGCATTGACTGCACCGCTGTACTCACCACGTTTGAAAGTGGACAAAGCGAGTTCATAATCTTTTTTCTCGGCCTGGTCAGATTGAAACTCCAGACCATCGATTTGCACCATCACCGGTTCAATTTTGCTGAAGCGCTGATCTATTTTGAAAATTCTGTCTTCAATTCCGGTTGTCAAATCTTTTTGATTGCGCTGAACCACACTGATGTCGCGGCTTAACTGTTCACGCTCGCCACGTAACTCGGCAATTTGCTGCTTCAAAGCTTCGTTATCGGATTTCAACTGAAGCACGGCCTGGTTTTGTATACGGTTGAGCTTGTCGATTTCCTGCTGCAGCCTGGAGGCTTCAAGCTGCGAGTCGCGCACAGACTGCTGTAGTCTGGCGATGATGTCATTCGCCTTCTTCAGTTCCAAATCAGAGGCTTGTTTCTCTGCTTGAACTTTGTCAATGTTCTTTTTGTTCTCTTCGGAGAATCTTTTTGTGTCATCGGAGATTTTTTTAATATCTTCAGTGATTCTTTTAACCTCAGCCCGCAAATCAAGAATTGCTCTGCGGGCTTCGTTGTCAGGAAAAACCTGGCCGTTTACCATTCCCCCGCTCAGCAGGAGAAGGCAAATGCAGGACCACTTAAATCGCTTGATCATTTGTAAAAGAATTCAGCCCGGCGGTTTTTGGCGTATGCAGCTTCATCGCTACCGGCCACTGCGGGTTTTTCTTCACCGAAGCTGACGGACTCAATTTGCGCAGCGCTTACACCCAGCAGGGTCAGGCTTTGGCGAACAGCGTCAGCACGTTTTTGACCCAAGGCAAGGTTGTATTCACGGCTGCCGCGTTCATCTGTATGGCCTTCGACTGACACTCGGGCGCGCTGGCTGGATTTCAAAAATTGCGCATGGGCTTCAATGACAGCTTGAAACTCAGGTTTAACAATGTAACTATCGTAGTCAAAGTAAATGACCTTGGCCGAATTGGCAGGACCGGCCATACCGGCATCTGCAGCAGTAGGTGCGTTCACAGGAGCAGGTGCTGTTGGTTGTTTTGCGTCAGGCAAGTTAGAGGCTGTCGCAGTGCCGACGTTGCCATTGTTAGCAGTGTTGGAAGAAGATGATACTCCTGCTGAAGATGATGATGCCGAATTGGCTGATTTGGAGGCCTTGTCAGCATCTTTATTCTGAGAATTATTGACTTGTGCACCGGACTTGTCTTCGACAGGAACATCACTGAGTTTCACACCCGAAGCGCAGGCTGCGAGCAGGCTGACGATCAGCAAAGACCAAATAATTTTTTTCACGGGTAATACTCCATTAATCACGGTTTCAAAAAGGGTCCCCAGTGGGGCTCACGAATATTGGCGGATTGCCCCGCTAATCTGGTTCCTATTTTGCCATCAAGTGTAATCGTCATCAAAACTTCGCGCGATGCAACTTTGGTGGCATACATAATGAGCTTACTGTTCGGTGCAAAACTTGGTTTTTCGTCCTGCGAGGATTCTGTCAGCGAAGTCAGCTTGTCATTGGACAAATCCATCAACTGGACCCGGTAACCATTGCCCCCGCGAGACACAAAACTGAGCCAGCGTCCGTCCGGACTGAGCGCAGGTGAAACGTTATAAGTGCCGGAAAAAGTTACCCGTTGCGCAGCGCCGCCGCTGACCGGTACACGATAGATTTGGGGTGAGCCACCTCTGTCACTGACAAAGTAAATACTTGAACCATCCGGCGAAAACACAGGTTCTGTGTCAATGCTTGGGGATTGGGTAATGTGTCTGGGTTCACCGCCTTTGGCGTCCAGAATAAAAATTTGCGTTCCGCCGTCACGGCTCAATGCAATAGCCAAGCTCTTGCCGTCAGGGGCCCATGCGGGTGCGCTGTTGGAACCCTTGAAATTGGCCAGTACCCGACGTTTGCCTGAACCGACATCGTGTACATAAACCACGGGCTTGCGCGATTCAAATGAAACATAGGCCAATTCATTACCGTTGGGCGCCCAGCAGGGAGAGATGATGGGCTCTGGACTGGTGAGCGCGGCCTGGGCGTTTTCACCATCTGCATCAGCCACCCACAGCATATGCCGGTTGTTTTGTTTGGTGACGTAGGTGATACGGGTAGAAAAAATGCCTTTATCACCCGTCAATTTTTCATAGATCTGGTCGGCAATCCGGTGAGACACCAAGCGCAAGTCCCCGGGCATGGCGATAAAGCTTTGACCGCCCAGGTCCTGGGTCTTGACTGCGTCCCACAATCTGTAACGGATATCAAATCGACCGTCGGCCAACTTGGTGATACTTCCCGTCAATACAGCATCAATATTGTTTTGCTTGATGGTATTAAAGTCCGGGTGGCTGTTTTCATCGAGTAACACACCGGTAGGAGAACTCTTGAATTGGCCGCTTCGCTCTAGGTCTGCGGTGATGATGGCGGAAATCTTTTGCGGCGAAGCTTCCTGACCGCGGAAATCAGAGACGGCAATAGGTATTTGGGTGATGCCTACGCCCGAAATTTCCACTTTGAATTCGGCATGAGCCAAGTTGGTGCCTGCAAAAATAAAAAACACGAGCGTGAACAAAAAATTAGCAGATCGTGACATGTTTTTTCAAATAAAGTGGGGTTTTTGTATTCTAACCAGTAGACCGGCGGCAAAGGTGATAATAAATGTTGACAAAGTCTGAGTAGCCAATGCGCCTTCAACCCCGATTTCTCAGCCGCCTGATCCGCTGCGGTAATTATTTTATTCACCCGACCTATGCCTGGGTCACCGCAGTGGTCTGTATGGCTTTGGTGGCGGTTTGCGAACCCATGGTGCCGGCATTGCTGCAACCATTGCTGGATAAAGGCTTCCAGCAATCCGATTTCCCTGTTTGGCTGGTACCAGTGGCGCTCATCGGTTTGTTCGGCGTGCGCGGCATGGGCATGTTCATCGGCCAGGTTGCCATCACCAAAGCCACGCAAACCGGCTTGTTGACCCTGCGTATGCAAATGTTTAACCGTTTGCAGGATGCCTCTTTGGGCTTATTCAGACAACAAAACGCCAGCGCCCTGGGCAACACCTTGGTGTTTGAAGTGCAAATCGGCGCACAGACGCTGGTCGGCTCGGCGATTGGCGTGGTTCGCGACAGCTTGACGCTGGTCGCGCTCATTGGTTATTTGCTTTACCTGAACTGGAAACTGAGCCTGATCGTGGCCCTGCTGATACCGTCTGTGGCTTGGTTGATGAAGGTGCTGAGTAAACGTTTGTACAAATTGACCCAAAACACGCAGCAAGCCACTGACCATTTGTCCTACGCGGTGGAGGAAACCGCCCTCGCCCACCGTGAAATCCGTTTGCACGCGGCGCAACCCATGCAAATCGAACGTTTCAGGCAACGTGGCCAGTCCATGGTGCGCCTGGCGCTCAAGACCACCGTCGCCAATGCCGGTATCACGCCATTGACCCAATTGCTGTCGGCGGTGGCGCTGTCGGCGGTCATCAGCATCGCCTTGCTGCAAAGCCAGGAAAGCCACATGAGCGTGGGCGGCTTTGCAGCCTTTGTCACCGGTATGCTGATGTTGGTCAACCCGATCAAACATTTGTCAGAAGTGGCCGGGCCGTTGACCCGCGGACTGGCGGCCTTAGAGCGCGCCCTTGAACTGATTAACGATACCCCGGTAGAAACCGGCGGTCAGTTTCATTGCGACAGGGCCACAGGCCATATCCGTTTGAATGACATCAGTGTCAGCTACCAACCTGACCTGCCTCCGGCTCTAGACCGGGTCAACCTCGAGATTCAGCCCGGTCAAATGGTGGCACTGGTCGGCAGTTCAGGTTCGGGCAAAACCACGCTGGCCAATTTGTTGCCCCGGTTTGTCGACTGGTCGCAAGGCGATATTTCATTGGATGGTGTTTCCATCCGCGATTGGCAACTGGCTGATTTGCGCCGCCAGATTGCCATGGTCAGCCAGACCGTGGTGGTCATGAACGACACACTGGCTGCCAACGTAGCCTTGGGTCAGTTACCGGATCGGGACAAAGTCATGCAGTGTTTGCTGGCGGCTAATCTGGGCGATTACCTGCAAAGCCTGCCTCAAGGCATAGACACCCTGGTCGGACATAACGCTGCCAGCATGTCAGGCGGCCAGCGCCAGCGCCTGGCCATTGCCCGCGCCATGTACAAAGATGCGCCGGTGTTGATACTGGATGAAGCCACCTCGGCGCTGGACAATGAATCCGAGCGCATGGTGCAGGATGCTTTGCAAAAACTCCAGCAAGGCCGCACCACCCTGGTCATCGCCCACCGCCTGTCGACCATTGAAAAAGCCGATCACATTGTGGTCATGGACGCCGGGCGTGTGATCGAAACCGGCACACACGCGGTATTGATGCAAGCCGATGGCGCCTACGCCAACATGTTCAGACTCGGTCAAGCGGGTCAAAGCGCTGAGCTGAGCGCCTAAGAGCGCGACTACAGCAACACGATATTGAATTGCTCGTCGCCAATGCCGAACTCGGCTTGCAGCGATATGGGCTTGCCTATGAATTCACTCAAACCGGCCAGGTGCAGGCTTTCCTCTTCCTGCAATAAATCGATCACTCCAGGCGCCGCCAGCACCCGGAATTCACGCGGACTGAATTGCCTGGCTTCTCTGAGAATTTCGCGCAATATGTTGTAGGCCGTGGTTCTGGCGGTATTCACAATGCCGCGCCCTTGGCATTGCGCACATGGTTCGCACAGCAGTTGAGCCAGTGACTCGCGCGTGCGCTTGCGTGTCATCTCGACCAGACCGAGTGCGGAAAACGGGCTGACCGTGGTTTTCACCTTGTCACGTTTGAGGTGCTTGCTGAACTCGGCCAACACAGAGTCGCGGTGATCCGAAGTCTGCATATCAATGAAATCGGTGACGATCACGCCGCCCAAATTGCGCAAACGCAGTTGCCTGGCAATCGCACCGGCGGCTTCCAGATTGGTTTTGTAAATCGTGTCTTCAAAATTGCGCGCGCCGACAAAGCCGCCGGTATTCACGTCCACCGTGGTCATCGCCTCGGTCTGGTCAATGATCAGGTAACCGCCAGACTTCAGCATGACCTTGCGCCCCAGCGCCTGTTTGATTTCTTCGTCGACATTGAACAAATCAAAAATCGGGCGCTCGCCTTTGTAATGCGCGAGCTTGGCGACCGCCGAGGGCATGAATTCCAGCCCGAATTTTTGCAGCATCTCAAACTGCTCGTGAGAATCTATGCGTATGGTCTGGGTGAATTCATCCACCATGTCGCGCAACACGCGTTGCAGCAGATTCAAATCCTGATGCAACAAAGATTTAGGCGCCAGCTGCTGCGAAGCCACTTTGACCTTGGCCCAAGTCTTGCGCAAGTAATCGATATCTTCCTGCAATTGCGCGTCGCTGGCGTCTTCGCCATTGGTGCGTAAAATGAAACCGCCTTTTTCTTCATCGCGGTGCGCCAAATTGACCAATCGCCGACGCAAAGCTTCGCGTTCTTCTAAAGGGATTTTTTGCGACACACCGACGTGGTTGTCTTGCGGTAAAAACACCAGCAATCGTCCTGCGATGCTGATTTGTGTGGATAAACGCGCACCTTTGCTGCCTATCGGGTCCTTGATGACTTGCACCATCAGCGACTGACCTTCAAACACCTGTTTTTCTATGGGCACCACCGGGGCATGCTGCGCATCTGCATCTGCGTGTTTTGCATGCACGCCTGTGAACACATCGGCCACGTGTAAAAACGCCGATCGCTCCATGCCTATGTCTATGAACGCCGATTGCATGCCGGGCAATACGCGAACAACCCGGCCCGTGTAAATATTGCCGACGAGGCCGCGTTCCAGCGAACGCTCAATATGAATTTCCTGCAAAGCGGCGTTTTGCACCAGAGCCACGCGGGTTTCCTGGGGCGACCAATTGATCAGTATGTCGTGTTGCATGTCTGGTCCTTGGCGATGCGTTGTAGCAATCGACTGGTTTCGAACACCGGCAAACCCATGATGCCGGAATGGCTGCCTTGTATGCGCTTGATGAACACAGCCGCGCGTCCTTGAATGGCATAAGCACCGGCTTTGCCCAAGGGCTCGCCAGTTTTTACATAGGATGAAATATCACTTGGGCTGAGTGTGTCAAACGTCACTCTGGAGCGCTGCACACTGCACCAGTGGCGCTTGCCTGCGCTCACGGCCACGGCCGTGTAAACATGGTGTGTTTGACCTGACAAAACGCTCAGCATGCGGATGGCGTCCTCTTCGTCAAGCGGCTTGCCCAAAATGAGGTCGTTCAAAGCCACGGTGGTGTCAGCACACAGCACAGGTCTTGGGGTCAATTGGTCCTGCTGCATTTGCGCTTTGGCGGCCTGAAGTTTGAGCAAGGTCACGCGTTTAACGTAGGCCGACGGCAGTTCGCCTGGCAATGCGGTTTCCAGTTCTTCTGCGGCGTGTGTGTCGCGCGGCAACAGCAATTCGAAAGACACACCGATTTGCGTCAGCAGTTGTTGACGGCGCGGGCTTTGGGAAGCGAGGTAAATCAGCGGCAGGTTCATTACTCGCGATGGTAAGGGTGATTGGTCAGCATAGACCAAGCGCGGTAAAGCTGCTCCACCAGCAACACCCTGACCATGGCGTGCGGCAGCGTCAGATTGGAGAGGGCCAGCAGTTCATAACCGCCTTGTCGCAGCACCGGATCAAAACCATC